>CAYUQT010000073.1:0-45710 GCA_964446835.1 uncultured Planctomycetales bacterium
CCGCGCAAGTCCTAAATATGGATTCTTTGGAAAAAACTTTTGGCAACCGCTCTAAGGTGTTGGGTGTCCACGTACAATCTCGGATCGCGGAAGAACGGGAGGTTCTCCTGCGTGACCTCCACATAGGTCACCCGTTCTTTCCTGAAGAACTCTCTGAGTTCGTTGGTTGGCCCGGTGGCTCCCGAATACGTCGAGCTGTTCGAATGCCATTGGGGAGAGGTTGCGAAGACGATCTTGCTTCCGGCCGCCCGTGCCAGGAGGATCATTTCTTTGAGGTACGCGAGGGCGCGTGGGTTGAGCTTGCCCGAAAAGGGGGCTTTGGAGGCCGCTTCGGCATTCAACCGATTTTCCGTGGTTCTGGCTCTCAGAGGATGGAAGCCCACGTTCGTTCCTTTGGTGAAGATCGAATTGCCGATCAGTTCGACGGCGATTCTGCGGTATCGAGGCGTTCTGAAGAACAACCCTGCACATTCAGCCGGTGATTCCTCCCACAGCGAACCTTGCCTTGCCTGCAGGACGGCAGATTCGTTGAGGTGGGGGGCCAGCACCAGCATTCCACCCAAGTCTCCATATTGTTCGGTCAGCAGATCGGGGTAGATATCGACAATGACCAGAGAGGGGTGATATGTGCCAAGGGCCAAGTCCACGGTCGCCAAGTCGTAGAAGAGCGTCTGGCCGTCGTATCCCGCGTTGAACACCGTTCTCCCGAGGATTTCCTGGAGCACGGTCGTATCGTAATGGTAGCGTGCTCGAGAGTTTCCGATGATGACCACCTCCGCCTTGGCCTTTCGAAGTGCCACGATGGGGTCGGTACGCTGTCCCACCTCGTTCCGTGTCAGCACCAGATGGAGGAACCCTCCCAGTGCTCGATCGGCGACGAGGAACGTAGCCAGATAGAGGCACGTATAGAGGATCGCAGTCCGCCACGAGCATGTCTTGGCGGTCTGGTCAGAACTTGAAGTAGATGAAATCCTCTCCATCTCTAACACCCAACAGAATGATTGAGAATACGACGAACATGTGAACCGCCCATCGCAGTGGGGCCGATCGTCTGGCCAGGATGTTTCGAATACAGACTCGTGTCTGCACGAGGTTGACTGCGAGCACGAGAGCGATGCCGATGGCTCCCAGTATCATTGTCGGGGGATCGACAAACAGGCGAGCCCAATGCCCGGTCATCTTCCGAAGAATCAGTGCGATGTCTTGAACGCTGTTCGCCCGAAAGATCATCCACCCCAGACAGACCAGGTGGAAGGTGATTACTGCTCGCGTGAATTGCACGACGGGTTGCGGGACGCGCAGCGTCGACCAGAGACGATCACGGAGGTTCAGCGTCAGGCGCGACAGACACAGAAGCACACCGTGGTAGGCCCCCCAAATCATAAACGTCCAGCTTCCGCCGTGCCACAGGCCACAGAGCACCATCGTGATCATCAGGTTCAGGTGGAGTCGCCATTCCCTGACACGATTGCCTCCCAGGGAGATGTAGAGGTAGTCTCGGAGCCAGCTCGACAGCGAGATGTGCCATCTGCGCCAGAAGTCCAGGACGGTGTTGGCGAAGTAGGGCCTGGCGAAGTTCGGCGGCAGATCGTATCCGAGGATTCGGGCCGAGCCGATGGCGATATCGGTGTAGCCTGAGAAGTCACAGTAGATCTGGAACGCGAAGAAATAGGTGGCCACGATCAAGGTCGGGCCATTGTGGTCGGGCGCATGGTCATAGACGGCGTTGACCAACTGGGCCAGTCGATCGGCCACGACCGTCTTCTTGAACAGCCCCCAGAGAATCAGTTGAACACCTTCCCACGTGCGAGAGGCGTCGAATCGGGTTGGACGCTGCAATTGAAGAAGCAAAGAGGATGCACGGGCAATCGGGCCGGATTGGATGTTCGGGAAGAAACTCACGAAGAGGGCGAAACGGCTAAGGCTCAATTCCGGCTCAATGTCGCGGCGATAGACGTCGACCAGATAGCCGGTGGCCTGGAAGGTGTAGAAGGAGATGCCGATGGGGGCCATGAAGCTGATGGGGGAGTCCCACATGTCCGGAAGGATGTGTCGCAAGGGTTCACCGATAATGGGCAGAATTTCGGTGCCGAGGTACTTGCAGAGACACAGCACGATGAGGTTCACGGTCACTCCGATTGCCAGGCGGGCCTTCCGGTGTTTGGGGTCGGCGGCTCGGGCCACTCGAAGACCACAGACGTAGGAGTTGAGCGTCACCACGAGCAGCACGGTGATGTACTCGGGGCCGAAGTGACCATAGAAGATGTAGCTGAAGATCAACAGGAACGCCCGGCGGAATCGCAGTGGCAGAGAGAAGTGGATGCCTGCCACCGCCAGTAGGAAGACCAGAAATGTTGCCGAATTGAGAGGCATCTCTTAAGCGGTTTTCTTGCCGTCGGGGTTCCTGTATTGGGCTTCGACGAAGAGCACGGTTTCTTTTGGTCACGAAATCGACATCGAGTCTTCTACAGGTGCCACACAGCTCATCAGCGGTTATTGTGTTTTCTGTGAATCTAATGTGTCGCCATGTTCTGTCACATCACCTGTATCGGATACGGATGGCGGTTTGCTGGTGTTGGCTTCTTGTTAAGGTGTTCACCTGGGACGGTGGGAGCTTGCCGGGCGCGAAGGCCTGCCCAGGTGTATGTCGCTTGGGGGCCCTTGCGATCGGTGTATTATTGGTCTTGTGGTACGTCCGATTGTCTCAGCCACGAGGTGTCTGTCCGGGTGCTCATGACGATACGAGAAGTGGAAAGCCGGTGTCACCGCCGATAACATTGATAGCCGTGTGCCCCTGTTCCGCGTCTGCAGTCTGCAGAGGTGGACGCGGGAGGAACAGTTCGGGGCCTGTTCACCTCTCTATTGCGCACTCGCTATGACGAACTGGATCGCCATCTTGTGGACTATAGGGTTTCGGGCCATGGACGCGACATTACCTGATGTTCGCACCATTGCTTCGGACCTTCGGCCCCCGGCGATGACAGAGGGCCGGGCTTCGGCGGGTCAGCGGGTTCGTCAGGCCTTGTCGGAGTATCGGGGCACGCAAGTGTACCACGTTCTCTACCTGCCGAGGGACTGGAAGGCGGGGGGGCGGTATCCGGTGCTCGTGGAATACGCCGGCAACGGGGGATACCGGAACGCTTACGGGGATGTCTGTACGGGGCGACCCGAGGACAGCCACCTGGGCTACGGCATCTCCGGCGGCAAGGGGTGTATCTGGGTTTGCATGCCTTTCGTCAACAGCGGGGAGAAGCGAAACGAACTCATCTGGTGGGGTGACGTTCGAGCTACGGTGGATTACTGCAAGAAGACGGTGCCTTGGGTCTGCCGCGAGTACGGAGGGGATCCTTCGGCGGTCATCCTGATGGGCTTCTCGAGGGGGGCGATCGCCTGCAACTACATCGGCCTGCACGACGACGACATCGCCTCGCTCTGGCGGGGTTTCGTCGCCCACAGCCACTATGACGGGGTGAAGCAGTGGGGGTATGCCGAGGGGGATCGGGCGTCGGCGATCCGACGTCTCATGCGGCTGAAGGGGCGGCCGGTATTCATCAGCCACGAGGGGGCGGTCGACGACGTGCGGCGCCATCTCTTGGAGAGTGGAGTGGCGGCACCGTTTACGTTCCAGGTACTGCCCTACCGCAACCACTGTGATGATTGGGTTCTGCGTGACCTGCCCGAGCGTCGGGTGCTTCGTGACTGGCTGAAACGGGTTCTCGAATGAAGGGCGGAGGCGTTCCGTGGGCGTGGGAGTGGTTCATCCGGCGGGCAAATCATATTGCGGGGGCTTTACAGCAGAGGACGTGGCGCCTAGGTTGTGGGCAGTCGGGGTCCTGATGCCTCGGCGCGGAACGGCTGCCGTTCCGATTATCGAACGAGGGTCACGCCATGTCCGATGCCGTCACACCGCCGCCGTCCCCTCCGCCGGGTTCGCCATCGGTTGAGGAACTCCGCAAGGCGCTCAAGGCGTTCAAGAAACGTCTGAAGCTGGCCCGTCTGGACGATGAGTCTCGTCTGGGGCACAAGGGCGGGAAGTCCGCTATCGTGGCCATCACGCCGCCCTTCGAGTTTCCCCGGGCCGTCTGGGACACCTTGGCCGAACAGGGCAAGTTGCGGCGGGCGGGGCACGGGACGTACGAACTCGTCGAAGAGTAGGCATTGACGCGAGGCTGCCCGCGTCCGACGTACGGACCTGTCGGCGAAGGACGGACGCAGCCCTCTGGCTGCACCCGGTTCTTATCTCTTCAACAACCACGCTTCGGCGAGATTGGACTGCTGCCTCCAGTTCAGGTGGTCCTCATCGATGGGGTCGAATGTCAGCAGGAGCTGTCCGTCGGCGACCTTTTCGGGCGGGACGTCGAACTCTTTGAACTCGCCGATCTTCTTCGAGTACTTCGTCGGGGTCAGCAAGACGCCGTCGGCTCGCAGCCGCACATCGCCCCGGCCGGTCAGGCGGATTGTGTAACGGGCGTTGCGGTCGAGCCCTTCATATCGCAGCCCCACCGGCCACCGCAGGCACGTCAGCCATGAGAGCCGCGAGCGGTTCATGCCGTTGTCCCACCATGCGTGATCGGCGGTGTCGTGGCGTTCGACTTCGGGGTCGGTATTGATGCCTTCACCCCAGACGACGTGCGGCATCTTGCCGACGTGACCGATGTCGTCGTAGAAGCTTCCCGTCCCCGGCACTTCCCACGTTCGGATGACCCTTAACTGTTCGATCTTCGCTGCTTCGTCGGGCAGGCCCCGAATGCGGGCAAACTCATCTTCCAGCCACCAGCGGTTGTTGAGGGGGTGTTGGATGAAGTCCATCACGGCCCCTCGCTCGGAGCCGCTGGCATGGTACCTCTTCACGCTGGTCTGGTAACCGATCGACTTGAAGAGGGAGTCGGCCAGTGCTTCGATCCTCTGGAGCTGCTTCGATTCAAACGGTATGTCGGCTCTTCGGAGTACCTGGAGGGCCCGATCCATGGCGGCATGGGCGCCAATGCGAGGTGCGTCGTCCAGGGCTTCCATCGCCTGCCGTTCCAGCTCGGTCTCGTGGATCAGGCGGGCTCTTGTGTAGGCGTCGTAGCAGGCTCGCATCAGATGCAGTTCGAATCGCCAGGGACGGTCTGTCTTGCCGACGGCATCGTCCAACCGCAGCCACCAGGATCGGGTGGCGTTGACCGCCCCGTTGAGGGCCAGGGGCCCGACCCAGTTGCTCTCCAGGGCGAGCAGGGCATCGGCACTGTCTTGGGTTCTCTGTTCATCAAGGCCGAAGAAGAACCTTGCGTATTCCGTGAGCATGTCGCGGATGTCGAGGTCGGGATTCCAGGCCAGGCAACTCCAGAGGGCTTTGTTCAGGTCGTCGTTGATTCCGTCGGAGTAACTGAGGAAGCCGTCGGTGCAGTTCGCGAACAGGCGGAAGATGTCGGTGTAGGCCCGCGGGCGGGGGGTGGCGGGTTCGCGTCCCAGCGTCAGGGCGTAGGCGGTGTCCCAGTTGTCCACCGGGAACTGACATCGCACGGTGTGGGTGATGTCCGGATACCATCGCAATCGATAGGCCTTCGGCAGGCGGGCGCGGGTCTGGCTGATCGATGGGCTCGACGGTCCCGAGACGACGCCGGCCAGCCAGGTGGGTTTCTCGCGGTCGAGGATATCATAGAAGGCGTCGACCTTCTTGCGATCGAAACCCTGCAGCGATATCCAGATGCCTGCCTTGGGGTGGTGCTTGCTCAGGACCGCTGACAAATCCTTCAGATAGGGCATGACCCGTTCGACGGGGTTGTCGCCGGGATCTCCGCCCGGGAAGAACACGCCGTCCAGACGGGGCGAGAGGCGGTAGAGGTCTTCGTGTTCCTGGATGGCCTTCTGGCGGCGAGCGAGGTCAGAGAGTGGGAAGTCGGCCGGCGTCCAGACCCAGTAGTCGATGTCATACCGCAAACAGAGTTCGCTGAGCGTGCGGTTCATTTCTTGGCGGGACACCTTCATCAGGGGATTCTTGCGTTCGTCCTGCGAGGGGATGTTCTCGATGGCGTTTGCTCCGAAGACGATCAGATCGCGGATGTACTGTTCGTATTGCCGGGGTGTCCATGCGTCGTACGCGTTGGCCGTGGCGCGGTAGCCGATCTGATGCCCCCGGATCGGGAACGCCGGAGCGGTTGCCGCTCGAAACGACGTCGGCAGCGAGACGCTATCCTTCTTCATCCGCAGGTTCCGCAGCAACCTACCGACGCCGAACATCGTTCCGCGGGCGTCAGTCCCGACGATCGAAACGACCGTCTGAGGGGATGCGCCCTGAGTGGTCCACGCTGTCGCGACGAACCCTTCGGGTTTCGCCTCGTGCGTGGCCGGTTGTGCGGACGGCGGGATCCGTCCGGACCACGGCGATGCAGCGTTTCGGATGGTGAGGGCAACCACCGTTGGCACATCGTCCGGCCAGGTGGAAAGCGTTGTCAGTCGAATCCCTGTTCGGCGGGCGACTTCGTCAACGAGGATCGTCTCGGCCATCTGTTCGGCCGCGGGTCGATCTGCGGGACGAACGACGACGACCGCCTTACTCAGATCGATGAAAACGTTCTGTTCCGCCGGTGCTTGGGCGACCAGGACCATTGCGACCAGCGAGATCAGGTGATGAAGATGACACACGTCCAGTGCTCCTTTCTTCGAGCGGGGTGAAGACCCCATCGGGCACATCACGGCATGCACCGTTTGATCGCGACGATCCGCCTGGCGATCTCCATGCGGGCGCTCGGCACGGCTTCCGGGTCCGGCAGGATCATCGTGGATTTCGGTCCGCCGGCGTTGGGGATGGTTACGATGGCCCTGGCCCGCTCGAGGGCTTTCTCGCCGGCCACTACTGCCTCGGCCGGAAGTTTGCCTCGGGCCTTTCCAATCAGATCCTGCAGTATGCAGAGGTACTCATAGTCTTCCAGGCCTTCGCGGGCCTGTTCCAGACGGATGGAACTGACGGGGCGATCGAGTCCGACTCGTTCTCCGGGATAGGTCAGATAGCCATCGCCGTTGGGATAGCGGATCCAGTAGACGTCCTGTCCCTCGTCGCTCTGGCGGATGAACGTGTGCCAGGCTTTGTCCCATGGATTGTGGGTCCACCAGGCGACTCCCCAGAATTCATAGCCTGTGGCTCCGTACTTGAAGCAGTAGTAGGGCAGAATGCGTTCGGTGGCCAGATAGGGTGTGTCCAGCACCTGCTGCCCGTCGGTGGTCAGCCAGATCCGTTCGCCGGCATCGAGCCGTCGACGGAATTCTTCGGTGGGGAAGGAGCCGTGCTGGCCGACGCCCCACTGCGTCAGTACACCGTTCCAGGCCGGCACGTGAACCCACGTGCTCGAATAGATGGGCAGCTTGGGATCGACCGACTTGATCATCGCGCACAGCTTCTTCATCTGGTCGAGGACGAAGTCCTTGGTGTAGAACGGTTCGTCGGACAGATACAGCACCATCCGGTCGTACCAGCCGTGACGCTTGAGGTGCTCGATATACGTCCGCAGGCAGTCGGTATAGGCCTTGTGGTATTCATCGGTGAATGCCTGACGTTCGAGGAAGGGTCTGGGTTTGTAGGCCCAGCCGAAGGCATAGAAGATGTCCGGCGAGTAGAAGACACCGGCATTCAGTTCGTCGAGCAGGACCTTGGCGGATCGGTCGAAGGCCTCGGTGTCCATCGCGACCTTGCCGCCGTCGTATTTGAACCCCGGTTGCGGCAGAATTCCCGGCGAGATGCGATGGCTCGCCAGGAGCTCATACCATTTCCGGAGCATGTCGATCGGTCCTTCGGCGACTCCCGGCCAGCCCGGTCCGCTGCGAAGGTCGTAGATGACTCTCAGCGAGGGGCGAGCCGGCAGTTCGAACGGCCACACCTCCACGTTCAGAGGCAGTCGTATGTCGGGCAGGCCTTCGGCCCGGACCGTGACCTCGCCGACATAGCGTCCGGTCTTCGTGCCGGCGGGAACGTGAACGGTCAGCCAGATGGGCTGGCTCTGGTTCGCGGCAAGATCGAACGGGCGGCAGGGGAGCAATGGGTCCGGCCAGTCACCGGCCCAGCCGTCGCACATCGGTGTTCCCACGGGCACGACGCGACACCATGCTGGCGCGCGGCTCTGGTAGTAGGAACTAGGTCTGTCGACCGGGACGTAGCCGACGCGGTCGATTTGCACGGGTGGCAGCGAACCACCGGGACCGATGGGGGCTGTGGCTTCGATGACGACGTTCTTCAGCAATCGCGTGGATCGAAGCACACACTGGATCGGTTCATACTCGTTGGCCGCCGCGCAGGCATTCAGGCTGGTGACCTGCTTGCCCGGAGCGGTTTCGCGAAAGACCTTGACGATCGGGTTGACGGTCCAGAGGCGCAGGGGGGCGTCCACCGATTCGGCTTCGGGTGCCGACCGTTCGATCGTTCCAATAGTTGCTTCAATCGTCCGGCACAGCAGAATGCCGTCGTGCCATACGGTACCGGGGACGTTGGAGGTCAGGTGGAGGGTCACTCCGGCCGCGGTATCGGGTGCGCGTGTAACCGTCTGAAGGAGCTTCCAGCCCGAGTCGCCGGTGGCGTGTCCCACGGTCGAGATGAACGGTTGTTCTTTGATGAGTTGCCCGTCGGGGCCGTAGAAGTGCCCGTGAAGGGTGGCGCCGCCCGTCCGAACGTTCTGCGTCTTGATCCAGCCGGCGTAGAGGTATGTCGCGCCCGGCTGCAACGGGATGATTCCCTGTCTCCAGCCGAACCATTGCCCCGCTGTTTCGGGTGCCAGATCGAATCGTGCACACCACGGACCGACAAGGCCGGTTTTCTCCCGGACGAGCCGGTTGGGCTTTGCCTTCTCTGCGGTTTCGGCATCGGACTGCCATCCTTCGGGTCTCTCGCCGCCGTCCTCGAAACTCGGGTTCTTCACGCGGTTGGCGGGACTGAGGACCAATTTGGAGTAGGCCGTGCGGTCTCCGTCGGGCACTTCGGGTGACGGAAGGAGGTAGACATGGAAGGCCTTACGCGTTTGCGGCGGAATCGAGGCGACGAACAGCAGCCGTTTGTCCAGCAGAGTCGATAGAAGTGTTCCGTCGTTTTTTCCACCGAGCGAGACGGTCGGATCGATGACTGTGGTGCGAACCGTTTGCCCCGGCGGGGCGATCAGGCGGATCCATCGGTGGATGTCGGCGGAGACGACGACATGGTCGGCGGGTTCGGCGTCGGGGTTGGTGGCATGGACGATGATCCGGCCCGGCCATCTGTCGCGAGGCAGACGCCACTTGGAGTCTTCAGGGGCCTCCTGAATGCGGCGCTGTTCGCTTTGGGCTCGGGAAAGGCGGATGGACGCCGTGCCTGCCATCCGCTGCAATGCGGCATCATCGAACCAAGCCGTGCCCGTGCCGTGCAGGACCGTGCCGACGGTGGCCGTTGTGGCGTTGTCGGGCGTCTGGAAGTCGATCGTGACCATTCGCCAGTCGTACGAGCCCGCCCCTGCGTTGGCGAGCTGGTTGACGACCATGGGCTGTTGGGCGTGGACGTGGACATACCAGCCGGCCGAGCCCTGGATGTCTTTGGCCTTCACCCAGGCCGTCAGCCGGTATTGGGTTTTGGGTTCGACGGAGATGGCCTCCTGCTTCCACTGGACCCAGGTGGCTTCAGCGCCGGGTGCGACGATCGTCCGTGTGCAGCGGGTGCCCGAGTGCGGCGATTCCCCGACCCAATCCAACCGATGTCGCTCGTCGACGGTTGCCGTTTGCCAGTCCAGCGGCTCCTTCGCACCGGCCTCGAAGCCTCCGTTGGACAGGCCCGCGTGGAGCGAGTCTGCCGGGGCCTGGGCCTGTGGGTTTCCGCAATACACGACATAGCACCCGGTGGAGGGGATGGTCTTGCCGTCGGTGACCTTTGCGGCGGGCAGGTCAAGACAGAAGGCGAGTTGGTCGCCCTCGGTGATTGTGCCGGACCGCCTGGTGCACCCGGCGGCGTCGATCAGATCGAACAGCAGTTCGCGCCCTTGGGGATCACAGATTCGGACGGACTCAGTGCGATGTCCCGCGAGGTTCACGCTGCCCGATTGGGGTCCGGCTGTGACGCGCCAGAGGTGTCCTGTGAGGGGTTTCGGCGTGAGGTTTTCCACGTCGAGAATCCATCTGGAGTCCCACGATCCTCCGCCGGAGTCTGTGAGGTTATCGGCCCATCGCGGAGATGTGTCTGCCGCGGAGGGCTGCGGTATTCCGATTCCCATCCATCCTATGGCGAGCAACAGGATCCACAGGGTGCGACAGCCATACACTGAGCGACTTCTTGCCATTGTCTTGTGTCCTCACCGCTTCACAGGAGCATCCCAGACTCCATCGCAGTGTACAGGGTTGCGATGGGGGGCGTCATCGAGGCAGGGCTCTATCAGCATCACCCGGATCTCGGATCGGCCAGCGGATCCTTATGTAAAGGCGGGGTCATCGGTTGGCAAGGGTTTGGGCCGAGCGACAACTTCGGACAACTTCCGGCACGCACGCGACAACTCGAATCGGTTGGACGGCTATACTCCCATCATGCGAATCGTGCATCGGGTTTCGATGGGCCTCACCCGCGGGCGGGTTCTTGCGACGTTAATCGTCGGGGGACTTCTTGCGCCCTGTGCAGGCGAGGTGTCTTCGGAGACCGTGTTTCGCGAGGCGCTCTATATCGAACAGACGCTGCGGCAGCCTGAGCGGGCGATTGAGATATACCGTCACCTTATCGACGCGGCGCAGACGGTCCAGGACGTTCGTGTCGAGGCACATCTGCGAATGGGCATCTGTCTCCAGCGCCTGGGTCAAACCGACCAGGCTCGCAGGCAGTATGAGATGATCCTGCGGCAGTATTCGGACCACGCCCACGTGGTCGAGCAGGTCCGGGATCGTCTGGCGGCCATTTCGGCCAGCGACCCGGCGACGCTCATGCCGTATGAGACGCCCCTTTACGTCGAACTCATTCGCCCCGGGCTTCAGGCGGGACGTTTCATCGCCTCTCTGAAGGGGCTGGATGTGGACGGTCTGGAGGTTCTGCTGAAGCGGCTGATTGGCGCCCGAGAATACGAGAACATCAGCCGGATGCTGAACAGCGTCGTTCGCGAGGATCTGACCCATATCGACTCGGCGGCGTTAGGTGTCATCTCGTATGAGGACCTGCCGGGATCGGTCAAGGCCAAGTGTCTGCTGGTGGTTCACCCAGGCATGAGTCTGGCGGCCCGGGGGTTCCTGGCGATGTGGGCACAGGGTGCAGGCAAGCCTTCCGGGTTTCACCATGACATCAAGCTGTGGGACATTCCCGATGGGCCGGATGGCGTGCTCACGTTCGCCAGCCTGCCGGATCGTCCCGGGCTCAGCGCGGCGATGATTCTGGGCAAGGATCGGCAGATCGTGTGCGAGGCGATCGATCGCTATCAGGCCGGCGCTAAGGCCAAGGGGCTGGCGTCCCATCCGGAGTTTCGCCGTCAGGCGGGGGCTCGGCGCAGGGACAGCGCGATGATCCTCTACGTGGATGTACCGAGGGTTCTCTCTCGCGTTCAGCAGGAGATGAAGGCTGCGGATCGTGAGAACTATCAGGCGGGTCGGGAACTTCTGGGGCTCGACACCGTCGAAAGGGGTATGGCACGCGTATCGCTGCTCGACGACGGCCTGCTCGTCGAGCTGAGTCTGATGTTCAATGACAAGGACAACCCGTTCTACACCATGTGTCGCACGCCGCCGGTCGATCGCTCGTTGTTGGGGCTGGTTCCGGCCGAGGCGTCGGCTTCGCTGCTGATGTCTGTGGATGAAGGTGGGCAGAAGTGGATTCGCGTGCGGGAATTCCTCGATCGCCTCTCGAGCATGGATCGACCGCGGGGCCGCTGGAGGTTGGGGGACCTCGGGCGTCACTTCGGGCGGTTTGAGAGCCTGACGGGTCTGTCGTTTCGTGAAGAGATCGTCGGCAACTGCCGGGGGTTGGTTCTGATTCTGTGGGATGTGGCGTCGGCCCTGCCGACTTCGGACGGGGTTCCGCTTCCCGGTGCGGTGCTGGCTCTTCAGATGAACAAGCCGGATGACTTCTCCCTGGCTCTGGGGCGATCGGTCGCCAAAGGGAAGGGAAAGGTTCAGGGGCAACAGCCCGGCGGCATTCAGAGCTGGTCTTTCTCTCGCGAGGGATCGCCACAGGACGAACTCAGAGTTGCCCGAGTGGGCGGCGTGTTCTTCTTCTCCTCCGGTCGTGAGAACCTCGATCGGACCCTGAGAGCTCAGGTTGCCGGCGATGTGATCGATCGATCGGAGATGGGGCGTTGGGTGGCGGAGATGGTTCCGTCGTCAGCCTCCAAGGTTCTCTTGCTTCGACCCGAGAAGATCAGCAACGGCGTCCGGGCATTGGAGGGATTGCCCGCCATGGATCTCAGGCCTGTACGACCGATGGTCGTGTACACGATCGAGCAGGCCAATCAGGTGGCGATTCGTCTGGAGGTTGGAGACCTGACGGATCTGTTGAACAGCATTATTCGAGCGGCCGGTGCGCGAGTTCCTGAGACCGTTCCCGCCGTTCGGATAGACCCATCGAGGCGACCCGTGGCCACTTCGGCTCACTGAGCCCCGCGGGCCGCTCCAAATTGCCAGCACCACCCGAGCCGGGTGGCGAAGCGCGTGGCTTTGCCGCTCGGCTTCGGGCTTTTTTATCGGACCATCGCCCCTTATCTCCCGCGTGACCGGACGTTTGCTAAAGAGTGGCCGGTAGGCTGACGACCTATATCACGGCAAGCAGGTTCGCGAAGGACCTGCAGTGAGTCTTTCTCATCATCAAGGGAAACGTGTCATGCCCACCATCGCTACGGATTCCGAGGCCATCGTCGAACGGGCCCTGGCCGGTATCGGCGAGATCGCCACTTTGCCGGAGATCACCGTCAGAATCATCGAGACGGTGGAGAACCCCAAGAGCACGGCACGCGACCTTCATGACATCATCAAGAACGACCCTGCGCTGTCCAGTAAGATCCTCAAGGTGGTCAATTCCGCCTTTTACGGGTTACCTGGACAGATCGGAGCGATCGATCGGGCGATCGTTCTGCTCGGGCTGTCGGCCGTGAAGAACATCGCCATCGCAGCGTCCATTACCCGGCTGTTCAAAGGGAACCAGTTGTCCAAGGAATTCACGGCCAAGGATCTGTGGCGGCATTCCCTGGCGGTGGCCGTGGCCAGTCGCCTTCTGCACAAGCAGGTCCATCGTCACGGGGGTGACGACGTGTTTCTGGCCGGTCTGATTCACGATCTTGGCGTGCTGGCGATACGCCAGTCCAGCGGCGACAAGATGCGAGAGATTATCAATCGCGTTCTGAAGACACACGAAGACTACTGCTCTGTCGAGATGGACGTTCTGGGAGCCGACCATCAGGCGTTCGGCAGCGGCCTGGCGGCGAAATGGAAGTTCCCGCGGCATCTCCGAGCGGCGATGGGTTACCATCACAATCCCGAGCACCTCACCGAGGACAATCTGCGTCTGGCTACCATGATTCAGGTGGCCGACATCATCTGCTGCAACGCCAAACAAGGTTTCTATCTGCAATCGTACGGTCAATCGCCGACACCCGAGCAACTGGCGATCATCGGCCTGGAACCGGACAGTCTGGGGCAGATCGCCGAGCAACTCGGCGAACAACTGTCCCTGGCCGAGTCGATGTTCGGCGGCGGTTAGTGGCCGCCGTCCCGTTCATGTGATCGTCTCGCAGGTTCAGCACGAGCCTCCATCTACCTGCGTCATCTCCTACGAGTCCCTGCACACATTTGTCCGTCTTTGACCGATAATGGGATAGTGCCAAATCTCGTCTATACGAGTGATGGAGACACTGTTTCATGTCGGATTCGCCGGCCAACGAGCAGACAGACGCCCATCTGATGTCACAGATCGCCGCCGGTGACACCGCGGCGCTGGCGGTTCTGGTGCGTCGGCATCAGTCGGTGGTGCTGTCCAATGCATACCGTCTGCTGGGCCGATGGGATCAGGCAGAGGATGTGGCCCAGGACGCCTTCGTTCGCGTGTTCCGTGCGGCCTCCTCCTACAAACCGACGGCGGCCTTCACGACGTGGTTGTATCGCATTGTGATCCACCTCTGTCTCGATATCCAACGCAAGAAACGGCGGCCATCGGAGCTCCCGAGCGAATTGGCGAACGGGCGGGCTCCGTCTCCCGGTCAATCACTGGCTCAGCAGGAGACAGCCGACATCGTTCGTCGCGCCGTGGCGGCGCTGCCCGATCGTCAGAAGACGGCGGTCATTCTGCACCGATATACTGGGCTTTCGCACCAGGAAATCGCGGAGGTTACGGGCTGGAGCGTGTCATCTGTAGAATCTTGCCTTGTAAGGGCTTATGCGCAGTTGAGGCGGTCTCTGAGCCACGTGAAACCGTCATAATGGCCGGCTCATCGCAGGGACCGTTGTTGAGGCTCGTTTAATGGATGTCCGAACAGATGTTCCGGAGTCGCTCGGGATGGGCCGGATGACTCTCTCGTGATGCGGGCACGCCGCCGACGTGGATGCGTCGGTAAGACGATCGATGGCGTGTGGGACTATTCGAAGGAGCCCTCGATATGGCGAGGTGTCCGTCGGAATCGGAGCGGCTGCGCTGGGTGGCGGGTGAGCTGACAGGTTCAGCCCGAGCCGAGATGGAATCCCACCTTGCGGAGTGTTCGGAGTGTTCGCGACAGGTGACCGAACTCGGTGCGATGTGGCGTTCGATGGACGCCTGGCGGGTGGATGTCGGCGGACATGACGTATTGCCTCGCGTTTTGGCGGCGGCAGCCGATCGATCGGAGAACGATTGTGTGGCGAGATGGAAGTACCCGTGGGCGTGGCCGGTTCCCATCCGTGCGGCCGCGAGCATACTGCTGGCTGCCGGAATCGGTTGGTCCGCTGCGAGAGCCATGCCTCGTCCGGCGTTGGCGCCATTTCCATCGGAAATTCCGTTGGCGGCGCAGCCTTCCGAAGAGGTGGTCGCCGACGATGTGGCCTTATATGCCCTGACCGGTGGGACGCCCACCGGTGTGGCTTCTACGTTTCTGGACGACGAGACGGAACTATCAGAACAGGAGGATAGAGGATGATCACGCGAACCAATGCAGGCATTCTGGCGGTTTCTCTGCTGGTGGGAGCCGGGACGTTTGTGACGACGCGTTCGACCCACGGACAGTCCACGGGGACGAGCACGGCTTCGGTGCCGGCTGACACTCGGCCTCGATGGGGCCGGCTGGAGATGCTGGCGCGATGGTTGAACCTGACGGAGGATCAGCGTCGCCAGATCGTCGAGAAGGACAGTGGTTTCTGGAAGGAGGTTATGGACCTTCGCGAGTCTCTGGCCGGCGAACGCGACAAGCTGGCCAAGCTCCTGGAAGATCCCAAGGCGACCGATCAGCAGATCAGCGAGCAGTTCGAGAAGATGATCTCGGAGGGCAATCAACTCGAGCGTCGCGTGGTCAAGCATCTTCTGAGCGTTCGGGGCTCCCTGACGCCTGAGCAGCAGGAGAAGCTTCTGGGACTGTGTGCCCGCGGCGTTCGACAGAATATGGGCTGGTGTGGGGGGCCGGGAGGAATGGGTCCAGGTCCTCGCGGTATGGGGGGCCCCGGCGGGCCGGGATGGGGTCGATTCCGTGGCGGTGCAGGCATGGGGCAGGGACCTGGACAAGGCATGGGGCAGCGGTGGCGTCCGCAGCAACCGGTTACCTCCCAGCCCAAGTAGCCATCTTGTAGCGACGAGTAGAACTCATGACAGCGGGCGTCCGGTCCTGGAATGACTGGACGCCCGTTCTTCGTTGGTGATTCATGGTTGTCCGGGGGGGCTGCGGGGGGCTCGGCTCCGGAGGTTCCACGGCACAACCGCGGGACGTGTCTCACACGACGATCCTCAACCCATCGTAGGCAACGCCGATTGCGTGGGGGCGGAAGATCATCTCCAGTTCATCGTGCAGCAGGCCGCCGTTGTGGCTGAAATGTGTGGTCATTACCGGGGCATCGGGGGCGAGGCATCGTTGCCGGCGAAGCCGTTCGACAATGTGGATGACGTCGTCGATTCCCAGATGTCGCGGCCAGCCCGTCAGCGGGCCGTTGGTACATTCGATGCTGAGGCCGTCGATCTTTCGGGTTTCCAGCCATGCCCAGGTTCGGTCCGGGAAATGCCCGGTATCGTTGGCCTGGAGGAACACCTTTCCGTCACGCTCGATGCAGTAGAACACGCAGAGTTGGTCCTCGGCGTGAAACGCGTCCAGTGGTGTGACCGTGTATTGGCCGAGCGTGAACGATTCGAATGGGACGATGGGTTTGAGCTCGATGCCCGAGCAGAGGCGGATGTCGTCATCATTCTCCATCTTCACCGCCTGTCGGATTCGATGGAGTGCTTCGGGGGTTCCCCGGATGGGCAGAGGACGGTTCAGGTCGCGATGGGCAAAGGGGGGTGCTGTGTAGTGGAACTGCTCGGCCGAGAGGTGATCGGCATGTGCGTGCGTGATCAGGATACCCGTCAGATCGGCCAGGCGAAGGCCGTAGGTGAGCACATGGTGGTACAGATCGAGGCCCGGGTCGATCAGGATGCGGTTGTCGATCAGCAACGACGGACGGGTGCGGATGTTCTTTCCGCCCAGGGCGATGGCCCTCTGACAGTGTTGGCACGTGCAGAAGAGGGCGGGCCAGCCTTCGGAGGCAGAGGTACCCATGAACAGGATTTCCATGGAGTCGGCTCCTTGTGGGGCGGAGCGAGCGATCGGGTCTCCGCCCGAATTGGGGCTCTTGATGCATCTGTCCTGGACCGAGCCCCTCGACGGTCGATGCGGGCGACGATGACTCGATGCTCTTCATTGCCCGCAGGCCTCAGATCACTGAAGTGTCTGAGTTGTTCGTGTCACTTCACGGCCCTCCATGCAGGATAGGGACTTGTCAGACTGCGGTCCACACGCTACTCTTCTTACTGCGTGGTCGACGAGAGACCTGTCAAATCAAAGGTATAGGTAAGAGTGGAGGAATTAGTGATGGCGAAGGCTATGAGCAAGTCGGCGATTGCCGCCGCCCTGGCAGCCAAGGTGGGAGTGACCAAGAAGCAGGCGAACGAATTCCTCGCCGTGCTGTCGGCACTGGCCTATGGTCAGGCGAAGAATGGTTTCACCCTGCCGGGTCTGGGCAAGCTGGTTCTGGTGCAGAGGAAGGCCCGCATGGGTCGCAATCCGCAGACCGGCCAGGCGATCAAGATCCCGGCCAAGAAGGTGGTCAAGTTCCGCGTCGCGAAAGCGGCCAAGGACGCGATCCTCGGCAAGTAATCTGCCGACGATCTTCGTTCCCCACAGTATGACAGGCAAGCCAGGCAACGGGCACCAGCCCCGTCGCTTGGCTTGTCTGTTTTCATGGGCACGGAGATTCGGCGGTTGGGGACTTCTTGCCTAGGTTGTGGGCAGGCGACGGGCCACCAGATCGAACACCTGATCCACCGTGATGGCCTTCATGCACCGGTTGTCGTTGCACGGCGAGTCGCGGTGGTTGAATACATTAACGCAAGGACTGCACGCCAGGCCGGCGGTGACCGAGTCGGCATGGGGCGTCAGCGGACCGTACAGGACGGGGGTTTCGGGACCGAACAGGCAGATGACGTGGATGTCTGTCAGTGCGGCGAAGTGCGCGGGGCCGCTATCGTTGGTGACCATCACATCGGCCATTCCATAAAGGGCCAACAACTCTCGCAGGGTGGTCTTGCCGGCCATGCAGATTGCGCGGGTCGGATCGATGGCCTTGGCTATTTCCATGGCCGCCGACTGCTCGCTCGGAGCACCGGTGATCACGACGGTCACATCATTCCGCTTGGCCAGGATGCGTTGTCCCAACTCGATGAACCGCTCGGTGGGCCAGCGTCGGAGGGGCAGCAGATCGCTGGCGTTCGGATTGAGCAGGACGATGGGGCGTTGCACCGTTTGGCCCGCCACATGGTCCAGGCGCGATCGAACGGCCGCCAGCTCTTGCGGCGTGGGCTGGAATTTCGGCGGATAGTCATCGGGCGACGGCAGCGTCTGCTTGAGCATGGGGACCTCGCCGGGCGGACGCTTGAGGGCCTCGACCATCGAGAAGAATCCTACGCTGGTGTGGGTGTAGAAGCTGTACTGCACCTCGTCGGTCATGAGGCGGCCGCGATAGGGGCCTTCGCTCGTGAAGCGGTGCAATCCGACGCGGCGTGATGCGCCGCTCAGCAGGGCGAAGATGGCCGATGCGCGGGCAAAACCCTCCATGTCGATGGCCGTGTCGATGTCCAGGCGGCGACAGCGGCGGAAGGCCTTGAGCATGTCGATCGCCAGGACGATCGGGTTGCGATCTCGCACGGTGATGACGTTGTCCGGCGGGACCAGGTTCATGATGTCGGCGATTGGGCGATTGACTTCGAAGACCGCCAGATACACGTTGTCGCGGCCGACCATCTGCGCCGCCGCGGTGAATGCCTTGTGGGCCAGCACGGTGGAGCCCATCTCGATGAGCTTGACGAAGAGGATCTTCCGGGGAGGTTTGTGGTTGGGCGCGCTCAGCCTGGTCCAACGTTTGAGTCGGCACAACAGGCTCAGAACACCGCAGATGGGCCGACCCAGATAGGTGTCCACACGTCGAACGGTCCGAGGGTTCATAGGCCATACTCCCGAGGTGAATTCGACCGCTTGCCACGATCATAATGATCGGATCCCCGGCGTTCGAGCAATAGGGATTTACCGTGAATCCGCAATTCGGGAGGGGATTCGTATCGCGGTTACAGGACGGCAAGGTGCGAGGTTCGCTAGGCCGGTTGCCCCGACTCTTCCTGGACGTGGCGGAAGGCTTCCAACCATTCGTTTCGGTGATCCTGCAGCCACTGCACCTTTCGCTTGATCATGCGCAGGAAACTGAAGCCCTGGATGCGTCCGAACGAACCGGCGGTGGCAATCGGCAAGGCCGACTCGGCGATGATCGCCTCCTGCATCAGGGCGGGAAGCGCCGATATCTGCGATTCCTCCATCGGTTGGGTCTGGAGATAGCCTCGAAGGAATGCCAGGGCCCGTTCCTCGTCGAAGTGGTCGGGCCACTGGTCGGGGTCGTCGTTGCTGCCCATGATTGAGAACTGAAGGACGCCGTTGGCCAGGTCGGTGATAGGGGGCAGAACGCGGGCGGAGTCGTAGTCGATCACGGCCACTACACTCTGTTCGCGGAACAGGAGGTTGCCGGGATGCCAGTCTCCATGGACGATCTGCACCGGCCAGTCCTTCAGACCCGCCGTTTCAACCTGTTCGGTGGCCGTTTCGTAGGCCTCGAATAGCCACTGGGTTGTGGTAATGAGTTCGGCCTCGCGACCGTGAACACTGTCGTGCCCCTTCAGGCGCGTCGGGACGTGGTTGAGCGAGGACTTGACGGATTCGCTGGCGTGATACCCCATGATTGGGGGTTCGTAGTCTGTCTGGTAGTCGGCCAGGAGTTTGTGACACTGGCCGAGGATACGTCCGGAGTCCAGCGTTTCGGCTACCGACTGATCGTAGCACTCTCCGGAGACGTACTGAAACAGTTCGTAGGTCCAGTGCCTATAGCGAACCATCGAGTTGCGGTGTCGACGTGTGGGAATCAGATGGGGGACGGGAAAGGCCTGGCGGGCCAGATGGTTCTGGATCAGGTGGCAGAAGGCGACCTTGAGCGGGTCGTCGCGACCGGGGGCTCGACGCTTGAGGACAAATGCCCCGCGACCACTCTTGATGAAGACTTTGGGGCTCTTTCGGCTGCCACGTTTGAAGGGTGTGATCTCCTGGATCGTACCGAGATCATAGTGGCTCAGGACTATAGCCAACTCGTCGGCCGCAAACTGGGCGCGTTCCCGATCGCCGTTCATGACGTACCTGCGATACTACCCCACCGTCTCCTCGCCCTAAACTCAACTCCTTATACTACCCCGAAATACTTGGATGTCAAACGGTCGCTCCGGGGCTATGGACAGATCGACAAATGGCCGGTTTCTGGTGACTCGCTCGGCAGCGGCGTCCGGTCCTTCAGGCTACTTCGATGCCGGCTTCTTGGACTTCAGGGGCTTGAGCTTGATGTTCTTATACCAGCAGGGCGACCCGTGGTCTTGCAGGCCGATGTATCCGTTGCGGGGGTGGTTTTTGTAGATGATGTCGAACTTGTGCTCGGAGCCATCCGGACGCCGATGGGGTTGGGTCCACTCGTCCAGGTCCATGCGGGTGATCTTCTCTCCGTTGAGTTCGATTTCGATGATGTTCTTGTTGCACGTGACCACGATGTGATTCCACTGACCTGCGGGCTTGGCGGCGTTCAGTCTGGGTTTGACCAGATCATAGATCGCTCCGGTATCGTGGTAGCCGGCCCCTTGGGTGTCATCTACGGCGATCTCAATGCCGTTGTATCCTACGTCCTTGCCGGGCAGCGGTTTGAGGGGGAAGGTCCGCAGGAAGATGCCGCTGTTGCATCCCTTGCTGATTTTGAAGTCCAGTGACAGGATGAAGTTGCCCCAGGTCTTCTCGTGGATCATCATGTAGTCGCCGCATCCATGCGGATTGATGCAGCCGTCTTCCACGGGCGTCTTGCTCTGTTTGAGGCTGCTGGTGGTCCAGCCGTCGAGTGTCTTGCCGTCGAACAGCAGGATCCCTCCCTCCTTCTTCTCTTTCTGTGTCAGGACGTTATCCTCCGCCCATGCGACCCCACAGCCGAATACACCGACCCAAAGACAGACCAGCGTCTTCATGAGGTATCTCCGTTGTGCGTCGTCTTCAGAGCGTCGACAACCACCGCTCGGCGGTCAACCCGTGGGTAAGAGCTTACCCTCGGCAATGGTGCCTGGGAAGTGTCTTTGCATGCTGCCGGTCGTGGGCTGATGCCGGATGACATCGCTTCTCGCATCACTCACGGGTGTATCGGCAGCCGACGGGGGTGATACAATTCCACCTGGACGGTTTCGGGCGAGTTTTGGGCGGGTTGAGAAGGGCGGGGATTCTCCCCCTGCGGAGTCAGATGCATGGAGGCAGGCCGATCTCATTGGGGGATGCTGTTCGGCGTGGGGGCGGTGTTGTTCTGGTCTTTCGGGGGGGCGCTGACGTGCGTGGGCAGCGGCCCGATGGGCGTGTGGTTCTTCATCGGGATCACGGCGATGATCGGGGCGTGTGTGCAGGTTGCCTTTCGACGCGTCTACCACGGTCACCTTCATGGAGTGTTGGCCCTGCCCACGGCGTTGTGGCTGGTGACGGTGTTCGGCTTCTCGCTGAACGTGCTGTCTTATCCGTTGGCGCTGATGACGGCCCGGTCGGACAGTCAGCGATGCGCCGTGAATCTGATCAATTACCTGTGGCCGACGTTGACGGTTGTCTGCGGTGTTCTGTGGGTTCCGTTGGTTCGATTCAACCGTCGGGTGGTGCTGGCGGTTCTGTGCGCGCTGATGGGGACGGCTGCGGCGAATTATCGATCCCTCGGCGGATTGTTCTCGGCGGGTGGTCCGGGCGAGGTTCCGTGGGATGTCAGGGCGACCCTCTCGTATCTGCTGGCCTTCTATGGTGCGCTGAGCTGGGCGATCTACTCGTCTTTGCTGTCCAGATGGCGAGAGTGGGCGCGGCTCTATGCCACGGCTCCTTTGGGCCTTCTGACCACGGGAGTCGTTGCCATAGTGGTCGGTCTAGCCACGCACGGTCCTTCGCTCACCGCTACGCCTGCGGCGGCAACGGCGACGCTTCTGTGCGGGTTGGGGACCCAGGGCGGGGGGTATCTGCTGTGGGAACTGGCCCTTTCGCGGACGAACGTTCGCTCGCTGGGTCTCATTGGCGCCATGACCCCCATTCTCTCGACGTTGTGGCTGTGCGTCTTTCTGCATCATGTACCCGGCGTCGAACTGGCCGTTGCGGCCGTCTTGGTCAGTGGGGCGGTGGTACTGGGCGTGCGTTCGTGAGCGACGTTGCGGCGCCTCGTCCAACATGGATTCAGGTGCCCCTCTCCTGTGGCTTTTGGGGAAACGGATCGGGGGCTTGCCCTTGTTCGAGGGCTCGTATACACTCCCCCCGCAGGAGCAGGGTGGTGCGATGATTCGAATCGCGGTGGAATCGTTGCCCTCTGACGAATACTTCATTTTCGTTGCTCGCTTCATGGGATTCGACGGCCATCGGGCCGCTCTTGCAGCCGATCGGCAGCCATGAGCTATACGACCTCATTCACTGGTCTTGCTCGGTGGTCTCGCCTGGGGTTTATTGCCTGGGCCTGTCTGATGGTGATGCCGTGGGGGTGCGATCGGCCTTCGCGGTCCCCGATGGGTTCCGAGGAGTATCTGCCCACAAGCCGTCCGACCTCTCGTTCTGCCGGCAAGTGGACCGACTCTATTCCTCAGGCTCCGTATCGCCTTCAGATCGGAGACTCGGTCGCCGTCAAGTTCCAGCACATGGCCAGCATGAATGATGAGGTGACCGTGCGGCCGGACGGGATGATCAGTCTGATGCCGGTGGACGACGTGCCGGCAGCCGGACTGACACCTGCCGAACTGGACAAGATTCTGACCGAACGGTACGCCAAGATCATCAATCAGCCCGACCTGACGGTGATCGTGCGCAAGTTTGCCACTCAGCGGGCGTTCATCGGCGGAGAGGTTCGCCAGCCCGGTGTGATCCCGTTGGAGGCGAGCTTCAGCGTTCTGAACGGCATTATGGCGGCCGGCGGGCCCATGCCGACCGCGGCGATGGACCAGGTACTGCTGATCCGTCGTGGGGAGGGAAATCGCTGCTACGTGATCAAGCTCAATCTCAAGAGCACGATGGATAAGGGCGTGGACGACGCCCTGCTATGTGCCTTCGATGTGGTTTACGTGCCCCGAACGATCATCAGCAACATCGACCTCTTCGTCGAACAGTACATCAACCAAGTGGTGCCTCGCGGTCTGGGCTTCCAGTTTCTGTACAACCTGAATCCCCAGGTCGAGATCGTCGGCGAAGAACGTTCGAACATTCTCTTCAGCCGCACGCGATAGCTTTCCAATCAAGAGAAAGGGCGAGGTCTCTGGAGACCTCGCCCTTTCGTTCGAACCATATGTTATCGCAGGGCAGCGATGCTACAGCGTCCAGCCCTGGCGATATTCGCGCTTTATGAACTGATCCGCTTCGGGGCAGTTCGTGGCCTTCAGGCTGGCGGCATCCCACTCCAGCTTCTTGCCGGCTCGGTGGGCCACCGCACCCAAGAGGTTGTGCTCGATCAGCTTGCCCGCGTAATCGAAATTGCAGAGCGTGGGTGAGCCGGTCTTGCAGGCGGTGATCCACTCGGCGTAGTGTCCCGGTGACGGCGGGATCTCCAGTTCCTTGGCCGGCGGAACGAACGCGCGGTAGTCGCCCTTGGGCAGCAGGTAGTGCTTTCCGTAGTCGGCCACCAGGGTTCCCTTGTCTCCGATGAACATAGCGCCGATGCCCCACTTGCTCAGATCGATCCCCGCGGGTGACGGGGGGCGCTTCTGAGCGTCGTACCAGAGCACCTTTACCGGGCCCCGGTTCGCTTTGGCGGGATGCTCCCACGTGGCGACCAGCCACTTCGAGCAGCTATCCGGATGTGCCGGCCAGGGGTCGGCCTTGGCTTCACACGTGATCGGAGCGTCCAAGTCGAGAGCCCACCAGGCCAGGTCGATCAGGTGGCTGCCCATATCGCTGATCGTGCCGTTGCCGAAATCCCAAATCCAGTTCCATGACAGGCAGCACCAACTGCCTTCCTTGGGGACCAGTTTTGAACTGTAAGGCCGCATCCGTGAGGGCCCGATCCACAGATTCCAATCGAGGCAAGCCGGCGGCTCTTCGGCCGCGGGATAATCACCGCCCGGTCCCACGCGATCACACCATACGTGTGCCTCTTTGACCGTACCGACGCAGCCGCCTTTGATCAGCTCGACCACTCGGCGGTAGTTCTCCGTCGAGTGTATCTGGGTGCCTTGCTGTGTGGCCACCTTGTCCTTGTGCTTGAGATAAGTCTCTCGGACCTTTCGAGCCTCGTGCACGGAGACCCCCAGGGGTTTCTCGCAATAGACGTGCATGCCCAGTTCCATCGCGGCCACGCTGATGAACGCGTGATGATGGTCGGCGGTGCTGCACACAACGGCGTCGATGTCCTTCTGCTCGTCGAGCATCTTTCGCCAGTCTCGGTGCTGCCTGGCCTTGGGGAACCGCTTGCCGCCCTCTTCCAGGAATCGAGCGTCCACATCGCACAGGGCCACGATGTTCTCGCCCTGCACCCCATTGGTGTTGTCCCTGCCCCGATGGCCGACACCGATGATGGCGATGTTCAGCTTCTCGTTGGCCGATCCGCGGCGTTTGAGGGGGGCTTTCTCTTCCTCGGCTCGAAGGACCCGACCGGCCAGCGACATCGCCGCGCCGGCGGCCATCGTGTTTCTCAGGAATACTCGTCGTGGGATACCGGGTTTCATCGACATGCTCCTTTCTTCAGTGAACAAGAGTACTGCTTCGAGGCATATTCTCCAGACACAAGAGCCGAACCGGCGGCGTCTGTCAAGGTCGCCGGTTTGACCCCTCCGACAGGGCCATTCCCCTGAACCCGAACACGATACACGCGTACACCGCCGCCCCTGCTCCCGCGGCGAGAATGGGGTGAACGCTCACCAGTAGCCATGCGGTGAGCGTCGCGGCAGCGGTGGCCGGTGCGGCGAGTCTCACCGCCCGCAGAGACAGCCGGTAGGACGACGACGACCGGATCACACGATAGGTGCGGCTGGGTCCGATCAGCACGACCAGCAGCCGGATCCAGGCCGAGGCGATTGAGCCCGCCACGGGCAGCAGCAGGGCGTTCGCCCCCAGGTAGATGACGACGTTCAACAGCTCGATGGCTACGAGCCGCCGTTGCAGGTTCAGCGTGATGGCCGTGACGCCCATCAGCGCCGCGATCGGAATCATGCCGCCGACCCAGACGACTACCGTCAGGTGGGGGGCTACGTTTTCGAATCCCGGGCCGAACGCCAGCCGCACCAGTGGTCGAGCGAGCACTCCGCACAAGGCACACACCGGCGGCATCGTCAGGACCAATCCGTCGAAGACCCGCTGAAAGACCCCCTGGAAGCGGTGTACGTCGCCTTGGCCCACGAGCTTGGCCAAGACCGGCCCGACCGTGGCGACCAGGATCGAAGCGGCTACCAGGACGAATTCGGGGACTTGGGCTACGGCCCCGAATGCCCCCGCATCGGCTCGGCCCAGCAGGCTGCCGATCATGAAGATGTCGCCTTTGAGCTGGACCTGCATCAGCAGGGCCGTCAGCCCCACGGGGATCGACAGGATGATCAACTCCCTCATCCTTGCTCGGCCCGACCGCAGGGGCACGTGGTAGCCTCCCAGAAGAACCGACCAGACGGCGACGACAAAGAACGCCGAGGCCACGACCTTGGCGCCCATCAGAAGGGGGGTGCCTCCTCCGCGACGGATGATGACGGCAATCAGGCAGAGCTCGATCACTCGCGACAGGGCCCAGAGTCCGAGTTCCCAATGGATCATCAGGCGTGCTCGAAACCACGTGACCGGTGTGCGCATCGAGTTGATGGCGAAGACCATCGCCCCCATCCGGACGAC
Source organism: uncultured Planctomycetales bacterium (assembly GCA_964446835.1). Classification (GTDB taxonomy): domain Bacteria; phylum Planctomycetota; class Phycisphaerae; order UBA1845; family JAFGLZ01; genus CAYUQT01. Next base: position 25,533 of record CAYUQT010000073.1, read on the forward strand.
GCTGCTCGCCTCGGGTTCCAGTTTCACCAGGGTCGGGGCCAGCAGCATCCCCACCGTGAGGATTGCGCCGAACAGGGCTCGCAGGTGGGTGGCTGCCGCAAGCCATTCCGCCGCTGCGTCGTCCGACTTGGCAATCTCCCGTACGGTGATCTCAAACAATGACAGTTCGGTGGCCAGGTCCAGCAGGGTGATGATATTGAAGACCATCACGTATACGCCGTAGCGTCCAGGGCCCAGGTATTGAATCACCCACAAGGTCACGATAAGGTTGAGTGCAATGGAGATCGCGCGTCCGAGCAGGGTGGCAAGGACGTTTCGTCTTGCACGGCCCCTGAGTTCAGAGACGTGGCGATCGGCGGTAGCGGACACTTCGTCGTTCATCAGACCTGGTTCACGCCCTTTTGGGGGCGGGTTCCCATGGGTGAATCCTCCGGGCTTCCAGAGAGTGCATTTGTATATCAGCCGCCAGCTAATGAAAAGGTGTCCCGACAGAATCCGTCGCGGTGCGGGGGGGCTGTTCGCGGTGGTGGTGGCCTGCGCGGGTGTGGCGGGATGTCCGAATTCGCCGCTGGCCGACATGATTGCAGACGTCTTCAAGGCCCCTCCGGGGCCGGCGTCTCTGAAGGACACGCCGTTGGGGGCCATCTTCACGACTCCCAACTATCCCAGCAGTACTTCCGTGGAGATCAGCGAGGCGTTTGACACGGCCCGCCGAACGATGTCGTTCGTGAGCTACATCTGGAGCTGGCAGCAGGGCGAGGAGGGCTATGTCGAGGCTACGCGGCTCGTCGAGGCCGCCCGGGAGCGATCGCTCGATGTGCTCCTTCAGTTCAGCCCGCAGATGATCGGCGACATCACGCCGCCGCCGGGATTGGAGGCGTATTCGTTCAACGATCCCGTGCTTCAGGAACGATATCTCAACGATATCGCGAAACTGGCTTCGCTGAAGCCCAAGTGGCTCATCGCGGCCACCGAGATCGACTTGCTGGTGTGGGCCGATCCGAACGAGTACGACGCCTATACCCGGCTATACGCCCGCGCCTACAATAGGATCAAGGAAGTCTCCCCTCAGACACAGGTCGGTGTTTCATATCACTATGGCGTGATGTTCATGACGCGTCGTTTCGATCTGGCGTACCAGATGGGGCGACAGGATTTCATCGGGCTGACGTCTTATCCCGACTTCATGGTCATTCATGAGGGGTCTCCGTACACCTCGCCGGCCGACATTCCTGTGGAGTACTACGACGTCTTGCGCCGAGCATTTCCCGACCAGCCGATCGGCTTTGCCGAGCTGGGGTGGACCACGTCGCGAGACTACGGCACGAACAACCAGATGCTCTTCGTCAATCGCCTGCCGGAGTTCATGAGCCTGGTCAAGCCGGCCTTCGTCTGCTGGGCGTCTCTGTACGACTCGAAGGCGTTCGATCCTCGGTATCTTACGGAGAGCCAGCGAGAGGGTATCTATGCCCGCTTCGGGTTCTCCGCCGAGGTCTTTGCCGATCGTCTGGACGATCTGAACAATGTCGGTCTGCTGACAACCACGGGCGAGCCCAAGCCCGCTTTCTTTACCATACAGGATGTGTTCGGAGTGCCGGATCGGGGCCAGCCATGAAACCATGCAAGACCATTCTCGCGGGGCATTCCTTCGGGGTACTTTCTGCAGCGGTTCTCTCCGTGCTCTGCGCGGGTATTTGTGGGTGTCCCAACTCACCCCTGATGAACATGCTGGTCGACCAGTTAGGCGAATGGTTGGGACCGCACTCTTCCGACAACGATCCGGATTCCGGTGTGATGCTTCCTATCCCGACCCTTCTCAAGTCTGAGGTGCAGGGCGACTACTTCCGGATCGAGTGGACGGTCGATGAGGCCGATCCGAACACCGCCAACATTCTCGGATTCAACATCTATCGCTCGACCGATCCCAATGCGAGCTTCACCATTCAGAAGGCGGTGCCTCGTTTCGGTGAACTGGCATATTCGGATGTGACCGCCCGGCCCGGTCTGACCTACTACTACCATGTCGTCTGTACCGACCGATTCGGTCGCGAGGGGCGTCGCTCCGAAGGGGTCTCCGGTGGCCTGCCGCCTGCGGCCAATCAGGTCGTGGTCCGGGCCGGTGAGATCTCCGGGACGATTCGTCCCGGCATCCTGGGCGTCTCCGACCTGACGATTACCGATGGGGTCTTTGCCGAGCCCAACGTGCGGGCAGCCCTTGGTCGGTTGGGTACTCGATGGTGGCGGGTTGGCCTCGGGCGGTGGGATGCGGCTGACATGCTCAGCGAGGCTCAGATTGCCGAGCGGGACGTGTTTGTAGGCACCACGATGGCAGATGCCCAGGACCCCAATTTCTATCGATGGGGCTACCTCGATCGCGTGATCGACGGCGTCCTGGCGCTTGGGGCCAAACCCATCGTCAGTATCGACACCATGCCTCGCTCGCTCGCCCGAAACCGGGATGTGGCCTATCGTGCCCCGATCTTGTCCTGGTCGGACAATGTCCGCAACAGTCCGCCGGCGGACAACGCCGTGTTTGCTGAGGTGGTCAAGCGGATCATCATGCATTGCATCCAGGGTTGGGCCCAGGGGCGCACTCTGGACCTGCCCTATTGGGAGCTGTGGCACGCGCCGGATACGGACCTCCGTTTCGGCGGGGCGGCGTACACGTTTTGGGCTGGTTCGTGGGAGGACTATGTGGCCATGTTCGCCGCGTGCCAACAGGCGGTCAAAGGGCATTTCGGCGAGGCCGTCCGATGGGGAGGTGCGGCCTTTGCCCGGCCGGAATCGGTAGGGGCCTTCGCCGACGCACTGACCACCCTGAACCTTCGCCCCGATTTCGTTTCGTTGGTGGCTGCCACCGATGCCCTGACCGATGTGGGTTTTGTGGTGGCGGTGACCCGTCAGGTGCTCGACGAGCACGACTTGGCCAATGTGGAAATCATCATGTCGGGGTGGAATCTGGCATTGCCCGTGGCGGGCATCAGTCCGGACCAGCAGTTTGTGACACCTCAATCGAAATTCGACGCGATGCAGCATGCCGTCCACTATCTGACCGCGTTCGTCTGGTTCAACCAACTGGGCGTGTCGGCCGCCTTGCATGAAGGCATGATCGATCAGAAGGGGGGGCTCAATCTCGGGTTGCTCACGCGCGGAGGTGACGGACTCAAGCCGGTGGCTCTGGCCGTGGAGGCCCTGCGGGGCTTCTCCACTCGCGGCGATCGACTCAAGGTGCTTCCGGAGGGGACGGTTGCACTGGCGGGTGTCAACGCAGAACGAGACGGGGTAGTCTTGATGATGGCCAATACGGATCCCACGGAGGCCAGAACCATCACCTTGGATGTCATCGGTCTGCCCTGGAGCAGCGTGTCGACGTTTCGATGGTCGCTTGGCGTCCTCAGCGCGGAGACTTTTGAGAGTCACCGGGGTTTTGGCGAGCCGCTCACCGGTGCAGGTACGGGGCGATCGTTGACGCTTCTGCCCGTTCTGCCTCCTCGGGGAATTCTGCGATTGGAGATCACCGCAGACAGCGACAGCTCATCGAAGGGGACCCAGTGACGCTTGGAATGTTTGTGATCTTCTTTTATTTCTTTAGTGAACCGTAATCATCGTCGTTGGATAATCCACCAGAGGAGAGATGGCGTGAGCTGCCCTCCTTCAATGGACCATTCCGACGCCGGGAACACCGCCACTGGATCGCAGTGCCACCAGTGCTTGGCCTCTGGTTCCAGCACGGCCATCCACCAGCGAAGCCAACCCCTCAAATTGGGGTTGTAGTCACAGATCACAATCCGACGAATCTCGGACTTCATGAGTCGATGCAACACATCGTTGCGGTCGGGCATTTCATGAAGGACGGCGCAGAGCAGAATCGTCTCAAGACCCTTCAACTCTTTGATATGAGAGTCAAAACGAGCGCAGAGGAACCGCTTTGTCGGATGGCGCCGTTGCGCCTCTTGAATCGCCTCGGGGTCAATGTCGATGCCCACATACGGTCCCAAACAGTAGTCTGCGTTGGGTCCGAAGCCGCATCCGATTTCCAGAACACCTTGGGAACCCACCAGTTCAGCAATCCGAGTTCTGGCCTCGCGGACTCTGGAGCGGCCGCTTTGCCAATCGTGGAACTTGCGACGCAGAAACATCGATATTCGTTTCGGCATGCGAGCTCGTATACCAGCATAGGGTTCTTCTGGCAAGGCGCCTGTTGCGGTGTCTGCGGTGCTGAGGAAGCGGGTGATGTTGTTGGTTGCAGATCGTTGGCCTCTTGCGGACCCCGCTGTGTGGAATGAACGGGGATTCTCGGACGTACCTGCAATGGGCGTCTCGGCATCTATGCGACTTTCCGGATGTTGAGCGTCAGGGGCATCACTTCAGTGGGGTGCGTATGCGAATAGATGTTTCGGATGAAGACAATCGCTGACCAATCAGGCTTTGCGGTGTTCGTATACGACCGATAACTGAGAATACCTGACTGGCGTCCGGCTATTCGCTCGTTGACATCTGCTGAATGTCATCTCTCCACAGAGCCTTATCAATAGTGGGGTTTTGCCATGCACGTCATTGCTGATTTTCGTGGGCGGTTTCTGTACTCTGATGATTGCAGGCATACAATTCAATGTTATAGCCTGTCAGCGGCGGGGACCCTGATAAGGCCTAGGGAAGAACATCTATCTGAACTTCATCATTCAAGTAGTATGCTGACAGTGACGCTCAGCACACGCGAGTTGTGATGTGTATTGCGGCTTGAGCGTGATGTGTATGCAAGACCCTCTCCGAGAGATTTCGCTCCGCCTTTCATGGTGTGAGTAGTCTCCATACACGGGCGGGCTATTTGTTGGACAAGCCGATGTCGAGGCTTGGAGAATCTGAGAACGACCTGGTGGGGCGAGTGAATGTGGGAACGTTCGGGCAAGACGCTGCACGGGTCTGTGTCAAAGACGGTGCTTCCGGTTGGGAGGATGCGGAGTGGAGTAGTGGGTGAGGACTCTTTCGGTGACCCGATCGGGGTTCGACACTATTTCACCGCCCAGACTCAGCCCCTTTTTGTGGATCGAAGCCAAAGACACCCGCATACCACACCTGACATGTTCTCAGATGTGTTGGTTGGGAAGGAGTAGTATGCCATGTTCGGTTTCCGCACGCTGACGTATTCGGCAGTACTTGGGCTTCTCTATACCACTGTGGTGCGTTCCGATACGACGGTGGTTCTGAATCCGGTGGCAGACACGTGTATCACCAATTATGCACCGAATCAGACGGCTGGAGGCGTTCCTTCGCTGACTGTCGGCCTTAGTATTGACAGCGACAGCGGGTTCTCGATGTCTGGGGCTGCCGTTCTGAGATTCGACCTCTCATCAATCCCGGCGGGGTCCGTGATCAAGACGGCGCGGTTGGAAGTGTATGTCAATGGTAAGACTGTTGGTCAGGTCAATGCACGTGTGTCGATGCTCCGTAACTCCTGGAGCGAGGCCGCTCTGAGCTGGAACACCTTCACCGATGCATTCTTCCCCGCGTTGACGCCGGCGAGCACCAGCTTGCTTGGAATATCCTCGACAGGATGGTGGGCAGCGGTGGATGCTGAGACAACGGAGATCGTGAAGACATGGTTCTCGGGATCCATGCAGAACAACGGCGTATGCATTTTCAACGACGAGCTTCCGTGGAACGATCAGATCTTCACGATTGGCAGCAGAGAGTACACCGGGTTCGAGCCTAAGCTCACCGTTACCTACACGCCCCCGCCTGAGACGGGGTCGTTGAAGGTTACGATCTCGCCGTCTGAGGTCGTCAGCGCCGGTGCACAGTGGTCGGTTGATGGCGGGGCATGGCAGGACAGCAACTCAACGGTCGGCAGTCTGTCGGTGGGATCTCATACGCTATCGTTCAAGGATGTCACGGGCTGGACAAAGCCGGACAGCCAGACGGTGACGATCAGCGCAGGTGTAACGACGGAGTTCCCGGCGAGCTATCAGCAGGTAGTTGGGTCACTCACCGTGACGATCGGTCCGGCCGAGGCCGTTAGTGCCGGAGCTCAGTGGAGAGTGAATGGTGGATCATGGCATAACAGCGGTGCAGCGGAGACTCTGTCACAATCCCCAGGTAGCTACACACTGACGATTTCCTTCAGCGATGTTGTGGGATGGACCAAGCCAGCGGATCTTATCAAGACCGTCAGCCTGCCGAGTCAGATATCAGAAACCGCGACGTACGCACTGGTCAACGAATACACGCTAACACTGTCGGTCAACTCGAGCGGGGCCGGGACGGTTACGGCCAATCCCCCTCCCAATCCGAATGGCAAGTACACCGAGGGGACCGTGGTGACCCTGAGTGCGCAGCCGACGACTGGGTACCAGTTCCAGTCATGGACCGGAGATGCATCGGGCACGACGAACCCCGTCGTCATCACGATAGCCGGCAACGCGAGCGTGACGGCCAAGCTGGCTGCGAACCCCGTACCCAAGCGATGGTTGACGGTTTTCGAGCCGGAGCCCACCGGACACGGGACATTCCAGAAGACGGCGAATTGTCTCTCGACGTCGGGAGAGTCGTGTCTGATGAAGGATGGCGATCCGTACACACTGAACGCGCTTCCTGCCAGTGGCTGGACGCTGGATTTCTGGTGGGTGAACGGAAACGAATACGACTCCAACAATCCCCTGTCGAGGAAGATCACGGCAGACACATGGATTCTGCCGGTCTTCAAAGAGGTCCCGCTTCGCTACTGGTTGACGGTCTTTGAGCCCGAACCCAATGATCACGGGACGGCGACCACCACGGCGCAGTCTTTCTACACGCAGGGCAACTCCCGCCTGATGAACGGAGGGGATGCCTATGTGCTTGCGGCCAAACCGAGCGATGGGTGGGGTCTGGATTTCTGGTGGATCAATGGACAGGAACAGGACGCCAACAATCCGTTGACCCGGCGCATCACTGGAGACACGTGGGTTCTGCCCGTCTTCAAGCAGGTGAAATGGCGGTGGCTCACGGTCTTCTCACCGCTGCCGAAGGGGCATGGGTCTTTCAAGAAAACCGCGAGCACCTACTCGACGTCGGGGGACTCGAGCCTGATGAAAGACGGAGACACGTATACGCTCAAGGCTGAGCCTCAGAGCGGGTGGAAACTGGATTACTGGTGGGTGAACGGAACGGAGAAGGATCCCAACAATCCGCTGACGCGGCGGATCACAAGCGATACGTGGGTTCAGCCGGTCTTCAAGGAGATCAAATGGCGATGGCTGACCGTCTTCCAGCCGCAGCCCACAGGATATGGGACGGTGACCACCACGGCCGATTGTGTGTCGGAGTCGGGGGACTCCTGCCTGATGGATGATGGTGCTCCCTATGTCATCCAGGCCAACCCCAGTACGGGCTGGAAACTGGATTACTGGTGGGTCAATGGAAGCGAACAAGACTCCAACAACCCTCTGAACCGGCGTATCACAGGCGATACCTGGGTTCTGCCCGTATTCAAATCGGCCGGAGGCTGAGCCGACGGTTGTGAGGATCGCGGGAGCACTCGAGGGGGGCTGCCCCGTGTTGCTTCCGGTTCTTCTTCAGGCCGTGTACACTCTGTGCCCGGCCTTGATGGTGAGGGTCACGTGCAGATCGGGGTTGAGGACCACCAGATCGGCATCCTTGCCTACCGCCAGGATACCGCGACGATACTTCCATTCGAGGATGCGAGCCGCATTGAGGCTGGCCATCTGAGCGGCATGTTCGATACGGGCTCCCGCGCGACGGACCATCGTTCTTAACGACCGATCCAATGTGACTGTGCTGCCGGCCAGCGTATCCGGTGAGTTGGCCAAGTACGCCCGCCCTTCGCGAACGACCACCTGCTGGCCGCTGAAGTCGTATGTGCCGTCGGGTTGTCCGGCTGCCCTTATGGCGTCCGTCACCAGGATGATCTTGTCGTGCCCCTTGACCTTGAGGAGCAGTTGAAGCACTGCGGGATGGACGTGGACGGCATCGGCGATGACTTCGACGAACAGTTCATCACGGAGCAGCGTTCCGGCGAGCACGCCGGGCCGTCGGTGGTGCATCGGCGGCATCGCGTTAAAGATGTGCGTCACACCCTCGAGCCCGTTGTCGATGGCTTCGGCGATGTCTTCATAGGGCGCGTTGGAGTGGCCGATGGACATGTGCAGGGGGTGGGGCATCCCATCTCCCGGCGTTCCGACGACCTTGCGGAGGGCTGCCGCGCGCAGAACGCTCATCGCGCCGGGAATCTCCGGTGCGATGGTCATGACCCTGGCCCAGGGGCCTGCGATTTCGAGGAGCCGATTGAACGATTCGACAGTAGCCGGCCAGAGATACTCCGGACGGATCGCGCCGGGCATTTTGGGGTTCAGGAACGGTCCTTCGAGGTGGATTCCTTCCAGAATGCGGCCCGGCGGGGCGGTCTCGCAATAATCTCTCAGCCGTCGGATGGAGGCCTCGAGTTTCTCCGGCGGTTGCGGGTAGATCGTTGCGATCAACGACGTCGTTCCGCAACTGGCGTGGAAGCGGCTGATCTGGTCGAACGCCTCCGGCGAATCGTCCGCAAAGTCGTAGCCCCGCCCGCCATGGACGTGTACGTCGATGAAACCCGGCAACACATATTGCCCCGCCAAGTCGATCCGCTCTGCGTCCGCGGGAGGCGACAGATCGGCGAGTTCTCCCATTTGGGCAATCTTGCCGTCCTGAAGAACCAGCGTGCAGTTGTCCTCACGTCGGAAGGGCGTTATCGCGATGCAATTCAGAAGAACCAGCGGCCGTCCGTAGCTCGGTATTGTCATTGTCTACACCTAAACAACCAAAGGCAAAACCGTCAGTTTAGCGGCTTCGGGGGGATCGAAGGAAGGGGATATCAGGAAACGGTGACGTTGTTTTCGCTCCCACGGGAGGCGATTTGAACCCTCCCGAGTCCTTGGCGATATAATACGGCTTTGCCAGGATCGGCATTACGACGGTTATGGCGGGACCGCGAGCCCTTGGAGGGTAACATGAAACGCCGGCTGACCTTGAGTTTCGTTCTGCTGAGCGGTCTGCTGTGGACGCCACCGGCTTCCGCGGCCAAGTTCATCAAGGGTCCTTATCTGCAGGGCGTCACCACAGACGGGATCACGGTCATGTGGGAGACCGACGAGGCCTCGCCCGCTCGGGTCGAATACGGTCGTGACGGCCAATGGTTGGGGCGTGCCGAGGTGACCGAACCGAAGGTTATCCAGGAGGTTCGGATTGAGGGACTCACCGCCGAGACGAGCTACCAGTACCGAGCCGTGGCGGGGGATGCCACCGCCGGTCCCTTCACGTTCCGGACCGCCGTCAAGCCTGAAAGCCCCTTCAGATACGTGGTGTATGGGGACAATCGGAACAACCCGACGATCCATCGCGGGATCGTTCAGGCGATCGCCAAACGCAAGCCGGCCTTCCTGATCAACACGGGCGACCTGGTCAGCAATGGCGACGATTACAGTCAGTGGGGGCCGATGTTCTTCGAACCCCTGGCAGACCTGATCTCGTCGGTGCCGTACTATCCTGTTCCGGGCAACCACGAGGGGCGCGGAAAGCTCTATACGGGCTTTTTCAGTTTGCCGGCACCCGAGTACTACTACACGTTTCATTACGGCAACACGAAGTTCGTTGCGATCGATTCGAGTCTCCGACAGGCCAACTACCTGGCCTCGGGGTCGGAGCAGAATCGCTGGATCGTGAAGCAGTTGGAGAGCGACGGGGCCGCCTGGACGATCGTCGTGTTCCACCATCCGCCTTATTCCAGCCATCCCGACCGAGGATCCAGCGTGAGTCACGTCGCGCTACTGTGCCCACTTCTGGAGAAGGGGAAGGTCGACCTGGTTTTCAATGGGCACAACCACAACTACGAACGGATCTACCCGATGAAGGATCGCAAGCGGGACGACGAAGCCGGCGTACCGTATATCATCACCGGCGGCGGCGGCGCTCCGCTGTATCCGGTTCAGTCCGATTGGTTCACCGTGACGGCTGAGTCCGTCAACCACTATTGTGTTCTGGATGTCCAGGGCGTTGAGTTGACGCTCGTGGCCTATACTACGGACGGGCGTGTACTGGATCGCTTCATGCTCTGCAAGGATCCGTCGCACCTGACGAAGCTGGCGGATCAGGCAAGATCCGAAAAGGATGCCGCTCGTCGGGAGGCCGTCGAGCGTCTGAGCTACTTCTTCTCGCCACGAATGCCTGGGATCCTCTCCGACTTCGCAGGCGACGGCGATGTGGCGGTGCGCCGGGCCGTTGCCGGCGGCCTGGGGCGCCTGGCGATGGCCGCCGGGCGCGAAACGGCCCTCAAGCTGGTCGGCGATGCGGACGCCGAGGTTCGCCGCGGAGCGGCCCTGGCGATTGCTCGCACTTCCGGGCCGGATGAGCTTGAGGACATCAAGAAGCTGCTGGGCGATACGGATGTGGTGGTACGCCGCAACGCATCCTGGTTTTTCATACACCATTCCAGCCCGCAATTGGTCGAGTTGATTTCACTCGCATTGCACGACGCGGATCCTGAGGTCCGGCGGAGGGCGATACGAGGCGTTCGGGATGTGCACGACACCTCTGTCGTGCCGATTCTGACGGCGGGTGCCGCGGATGCCGACGGATTGGTCGCCCGCACGGCGATTCTCGCTGCCGTTGCGGACAAACGCGTCGACGCCCTTGGCGACGGTATCGCGAAGGCCGTCGAGAACAAAGATGCCGGCGTTCGCCTGGCGGCACTCAAGGCCCTGGCGGCCTCTGCCGGCCGTCGCAAGGCCGTGCCGGTATTCATTCGCGCCTTGAACGATCCCGACGCCAAGGTGCAGGGTCAGGCTGCCGGAGCCCTTGAAGGGCTTTCCGGCAAGCGATACGGTTACGATCAGAAGAAGTGGGAGAAGTGGTGGAGCGAACAGCCGAAGTGAGGCGGGGGGATTTGGCCAGGGAGATTCAGGGATGATGTCGCAGGCCCGTTGGCTACTTTGTGTGATCTTCGCGACGATTGGCGTGGCAGGTTGCGCCGACCGCGTGTCCTGGCGATCGGATTGGCAGCGGGCCATGGTGGAGGCTCAGTTCGATCACAAGTGGGCGATCCTGATGTTCTCTGCTTCCGTGTGCCCGCGTTGCTGGAAGATGGACAAGGAGGTCTTCAAGGACGTCCGGGTACGTGAGGAGCTGTCCAGCTACGTGCTGATTCGCGTGGACCTTCCGACGCATCCGGACCTTGCTAAACAGTACGGATTCGATGGCACCCCCTCTTTTGTGGTGTTCAACGCGGTAGGTCGCGCGGTGGGACGCCAGGCCGGAGCCATGACAGCTCAGGACTTTGTGCGCTTCCTGGGGCAGTCACGGATGAACCGTTGAGCCGTACGTCGGCAGCCGTCACGGTCGGGTCTGCGCCGCCTTGCTGCGACGGCCCGTCTCGTTCTATGGCCGAGTCAGGGCGGCCGTTCCCCGGGTGGTCGCCGCAGTTGTCGACTTTGCCCCGATTACCTTGATCTGAGTACACAGGTAGACGGACATCCCATCTCCCAGGTCAAACAAGCCTTCGCCGTAGAGGGCCATGTAACCCTTTTCGGGGGTGCGTAGTTCATAGACGTAGCTGCCGTCGCGCTTCTGCATGGGTTCGTGGCGCCACCAGGCGACGCTGAAGTCACGAGAAGGCCTGTCGGTGACGAACGCCCAGACACGCTGTGCGGGCTTGTCGGTTTTCACCTTCAATGTGGCACCCGTCTCGGCGGTTTGATACTCCCATGTCATCTTGGGGAATTTCACCCTGCCCGTCGCCAGGGCCATTGTGGCCGTTATGTTGGCCTGCAGTCGCGGGATGTCGATGGCCGCATGGCCTTTGTTGGGGATGTAAAGGATGTACTTCTCGCCCACCAGACCGTCCCAGTACAGGTTCAGCGAATCGACCGTCCAGAACGGATCGTTCGTGCCCAGGATGATCATCTTGGGCATGGTCACCCGGTCGCGATAGGTGTACGGGTCGACGATCCGGGTCAGCTCCTGCCCTCGTGGCGAATCCATCTTGCTTTGTATGCCGAGCATGGTATAGGCCATGATCATGATACTGTAGTGGCCCAGCATTTCGACCTGGTGCTTCATCTGCTCGGGCATGTTGAGCACATCGATGACTGCAGGTGCACATGCGACGACCCGCTTGTCCGAGGCCGCGGTCAGCCACGTGGTCCAACCCCGCTTGCTGGCTCCGCTGACCACAAAGCTCTTCAGAGGTGTCTTCCACTGCTTCTCGGCGAGTTCCTGAAGGGCATCCATGGCACGGACCGCGCTCTTGGTCATCGGCAGCAGTAGCGGCCAGTCGTATTCGCCCGTGTCCAGATACTTGCCGAAGGTGTAGGCGATGGCGGTGTCTTCCGTCTTGCCGTCGAAGATGGGCTGAAGCGGGACGTTCTCCAGAATGACAAAGGGCAGCCCGAGCTTGCCCGCGACGTGTGTGGCGATCATGCCCTCATCAAACCCGAATGCCGAATTCTTCGCGGTAGCGGGGGGAGGGGGGGGGGCGTTCCGGCGGGCTTCCCGCCCATTCTGAAGCTGTTCCTCACGCTGCTTTTCCCGGGCGTCGTTCCAGCTTCCACCGGTGACGTACAGGAACGCCTGGTCGAACCCCTTGGCTTGTCTCGGGCGGTAGATCTTGACGCGATGATTCCACTTTGTTTCGTGCCACGTCTGACTGGTCAGAATCATCTCCTCATACGTCACATCGGCTGTTACCGGCTTCTCATCGATCATTCGCCACTGGTAGCTTGTGTCCTTCTGGGCGATGTAGCGGTCGAGGTTGTCCGGTGGAGCGGCCCATGTGGCGGTGGTCCAGAGCGTTGCGATCAACAGCAGGCAGAGAGTCCGTTTCATGCCATTCTTCCTTTCACCGGCAGTGGGCACGTTCACAGAGAGAAAGCCAAGCACCGGTCCGAGGGGTGCCTGTACCACCGCGAGTCTGATGCCGGAATGCCACAATCATAGAGACGGGCTATCCGACGCGCCAATATCGCCCCAGCATCGCTGGACAACTTCTGACAGGCTCCGCAGCGCAGGCCCATCCTGTCCGTCGACGTCTTCCGGTAAGCGTCGAAGCAGTGCATAGGCTCGCGCCGAGCCGTTGCGCTTATCGCCACCATCAGCTAGAATGCTCGCAATTCCGGCATCTCATTTGAGGAGGACATCTCGTGGGAAGGACGGTTCTCTGTGCCTTGACGCTCTTGTGTGCGGCGGCCGATGCAGGGTCGGCGGCGGCTCTTTCGTCCGCGACCTCCGCTTCCGTCGTTCCACCCAAGGCCGTTCCGTCCGATCCTCGACACATCGTCAATGGATGGATCATCCCCAGCGAGGGGTATGCAGACCAGCCCTACATCATCAAGACCGACGACGGTGCCTGGTTGTGTGCGATCACGACGGGCAGGGGGGTCGAGGGCGCGTCGGGTCAACATGTCATTACGATGCGGAGCACCGATCGGGGGCGCACCTGGTCGAGGCCGGTGGATGTCGAGCCGGTCAACGGCCCGGAGGCCTCCTACGCGGTGCTGTTCAAAGCACCCTATGGCCGTATCTACTGCTTCTACAATCACAATACCGACAACGTCCGCGAGGTCCGACGTGAGGACAAAGGTGTCTACAAGCGGGTCGACTCGCTGGGGTATTACGTCTTCAAGACCTCCGACGATCATGGGCGTTCGTGGTCGTCCAGGCGATACCCCATCGCAGTCCGCGAATTCGAGTGTGACCGGACGAACGTTTACGGCGGCCGGCTCCGCTTCTTCTGGAACGTCGGTCGGCCGCTCGTGTTGGGAAACGCTGCGATTCTCGTCCTCCACAAGGTTGGTGCGATGGGAGCGGGCTTCTTCGCTCAGTCGGAGGGCTCATTTCTCCGCAGTGAGAGCATTCTCGATGAGCGCGATCCGGAGCGGATCAGATTCGAGACGCTTCCCGAGGGTGATGTCGGGTTGCGGACACCCACTGGCGGCGGACGCGTGGCGGAGGAACAGAGCGTCGCCCTACTGAGCGACGGTTCGCTGTACTGCGTCTATCGCACGATCGACGGCTGGCCCGCGTGTGCCTACAGTCGCGACGGGGCACGGCACTGGACCTCGCCCGCCTACGCCGCCTACACGCCCGGCGGTCGTCGGGTCAAGCATCCGCGTGCGGCCAATTTCGTCTGGCGGTGTTCCAACGGCCGGTTCCTCTATTGGTTCCACAACCACGGGGGAGCGGTGATCCGCAAGATGGCCGAGGGGGGGCCCTACGAGGATCGGAATCCCGCGTGGATCGTCGCCGGCATCGAACGGGATTCGCCCGAGGGCAAGGTAATCCACTGGTCTCAGCCGGAGATCCTGCTCTATGACGACGATCCATTCATCCGAATGAGCTACCCCGATCTTGTCGAGGACGGCGGCATGTTTTATGTGACGGAGACACAGAAGAACGTCGGTCGCGTCCATGAGATATCCGAGACGCTCCTCGACGGTCTGTTCAATCAATGGGACAACCGCACGGTGGCGACTGCCGGTCGGGTCTTGAATCTGCCGGGCAGCAAACCCATGCCGCGCGAAACGCCCATGCCGAGACTCCCGGATTTCCATCAACGGGACAACAGGGCACCCGATCACCGTGGAAAGGACCTCCGGGGCGGATTCAGCATCGACCTGTGGTTCCAACTCGACTCGCCGGCGGCGGGTCAGGCCCTTCTGGACAGCCGCGACGGAGCCGGTCGCGGTATCGCGCTGACAACCGCGGACGGCCAGACGCTCAAGCTGACATTGAATGACGGTCGTAGCGAGTCGTGTTGGGACAGCGACCGAGGTGCGATCGAGGTCGGCAAACTGCAACACATGGCTGTGATCGTGGACGGCGGGCCGAAGATCATCACCTTTGTGGTCAATGGTGTCTTGTGCGACGGCGGGGAGGACCGGCAGTTCGGTTGGGGGCGGTTCAGCCCCGTCCTATGCGCCCCCAACGGTTCGTCGACGCTCCGCATTGCGCCGCGAATGAACGGTTGTGTACGGGCCTTGCGAATCTACAACCGGTATCTGCGGACCTCAGAGGCCGTGGGCAACTACCGTGCAGGGCCTGGTGGATAGCGTCATGACAAACGACACAGGGCGACACGGGGCAATGTCGGCCGTGTTTCTGCGTTGGTTCGGAGCCGCCTGCTCAGTGAGGCATCCTCCCATCCTCGGCATCAGGTGAGTCTTTCGACCCGAATGGGTTTGAGGGTGATCAGCAATACCGGGAGAAGGAAGATGATGCCGGCCAGTGCACCCAACATCGTCAGTCCGATCAGCAGGCCGAAGTAGATCGTCGGCATGAATTCGCTCAGGCACAAGACCCAGAACCCACCCACAATCACGATCGAATTGAAGGTGCAGGCGATGCCGACGCTACCATGAGAGCGGACGATGGCCGCCGCATAGTCGTTGTCCTTGGCCAGTTCACGGCGGAATCGCCAGAGATAGAATGCCGTGTTATCCACGGCGATGCCCAGGGCGATCGACAGCATCATGGCGGTGGCCATGTTCACGGGTATGCCGGTCCAGCCCATGAGGCCCAGGCACAGTACCATGGGGATCACGTTGGGAATCATGCTGATGAGCCCCAGCCGTATCGATCGAAGGCCCGCACACATGAGCCCCGCGATGAGCAGAAACGCCGTTGTGAATGACCCCAACTGGCTCTGCAGGATGTCCACACTGATCTTGGCATAGAGCGGGTACAACCCCGTCACTTCAGTTTCGTATTCCGAGCCGAAGGTCTGAAGGGCCATCTCCCGGACCCGTCGCGCGACGTCGAGCTTGCGGTACACGTCGTCGGATTCGGTGGCCCTGAGGTTGATTCGCAGGGCCTTGCGGTCTTCGGTGATGAAGTGACGCAGAAGCTCCGGGCTGAGCATAGATTGGATCAGGGCCATGGTCGACGCGAACTGCGCTTCGGAGACGGGCAACTGAGGCATGGTCAGCCCCAGCACGTTGCCGACGTAGGCGGTTTTGACCACATCGGCCAACGAGAGCGTCTTGCGGATCGGCGGGGCCAGCTCTCTTTCAACGCGGCCCTGGAATTCATTGATCACGTTCATGAGCGCCAGGCCGGTCATGACTTGCCCGGACATGGTTGCGGCTGGACGGGTTGTCGGGACCGGCGGTACGTGCGTTTCGACGGTCCTGCGTATTCGATCCTCTTGTCCTTTCCGGCCGCGTTGCAGCGACTCAATCGCCTGCGTCGCCTTTGGGCCCAGTACCGGCTGGCCGTCCTTGCGGCGGAGGATGACCTCGATGCTGCCCACCGCACAGAGATTGCGCTCTACGAATCGGTAAACGCGCCGAACGTTGCTGTTCTCTCGAAAGTTCTTCACATAGTCGTTTTCGAAGTTGCGCAGGGCGCCGGGCACTTTCACGGCGCACAATACCAGAAGGCTGCAATAGACGGTCACCACCGCCACCGACCAGATTCGACGGGTGCCGCTCAGTCGGGCGATTCGCGTCAGGGCTTCGTTGACAAGCCCCTTGTCGTATTGAGCCGGTATTGTTCGGGCGGCATAGCCGCTGAACGCCGGAATGGCCGACATGGCCAGAAGCATGCCCAGGGCGACGCCCGCGCTGCCGAGGATCGCCAGGTGCCGAATCGGTAGGAGTTCCGAGACCAGCAACGAGCCAAACCCGAACATTGTTGATACAGCCGACATTGTGCAGGGGACGAAGAGCGACGTCATCGTGTACCGGGCGCCCTGAAGGGGAGCCGTGCCCTGGCCATCGATGTTCCGTCGGTTTTCCTCGTGGGCCACCAGGAGCTGGACGCACATGGAAACGCATTCGATCACGACGAGGATCACAATCGTCTGAGACACCAGCGACGTGGACATGCGGCAGGCAATGCTGACGCCCAGCATCGTCAGCGTGCTGATGCCCGCGGCGGTCAACGTGACCATCAGCATGGCCTTCCGCCGAAAGATCAGCCACAGGGCCGTGCAGATGAGGGTGAAGATGACAATCGAGAAGATCACGAGGTCGCGGTGAATGGCCTCGAAGATCTCCATCAGGCCGATCAGCGGTCCGCCCAGGAGGATCGTGGTGTTGGGTCTCAGCTGTTGGGCCTCGGCGACCACCCGGCGCAACTGATCCACGACGTGCTTGCGGAGGCTCGGGGAACTCTCCCCCGACACCTGGACGAGAACGGCGTTCGCGTGGGTTGGCTTACCGGTTTGGGAATCGACTCCCAGCAGGTTGCCCTGGAGGAGGGGGTTGTTCCGCAGTTCACTTTCGACCCGACGGCGAGCCGAGGGGTCCTGGCGGAGCTGTTCGTAGACCGTCTGAACGCCCTTGCCCGATGCAAGCATCGCCCCCACGTTAAGTCGAGGGAACTCGCTGACGGCCAGCGGCGACTCGACGCCCTCGATCCGCCTGCACTCCTGGCAGATGCGGTGCGAAAGCTCCAGGTTGTTGGGTTCCAGAGGATCGCCCACATCCATGACGATCAGCGCCATCTCGCCACTGACAAACTGTTCGCCGAACCGGCGGTAGCGATAGTACTCGGCGTCATTGGCAGCGACGAGCGCTTCGATTCGGTAGTCTTTGGGCAGGCCGGGCCGTATCAGCAAGCCGATTGACACCAGGGCCAATGACGTGCAGAGCAGGAGGATCGCGCGATAACGCCGAATGATCACGCTGACAATGCGGTCAATCACGCCGCACATGTTAGGCGCTCATCGCTCGGATGCCAATGGCACGACGCACGAGAGTTGTGGAGTTCTCGGACATGTTGATGGCAGAACCGATCGCGAGACGTCCTCTCCTTTCGCCGTACGAGGTGCCGTAGGAGCCGCTACTTGAAGACCTTGAACTCCCAGATGGAGTAGCCCCATTCTGATCCACGCCGGGTGCCGTTCATCCGAACCCAGCGAGCATCCACGGGCGAGAAATCAATCTCATCCGTCCCGCCGTCTGCCGATTCGGTGTGGAACACGTCCTTCCAGGTCTTGCTGTCCGAGGACACCTGGATCGAATAGGCCTTGCCATAGGCGGCCTCCCAGAGAATCACCAAGCGACGGATCCGCGTTACCGACCCGAGGTCCACGGCGATCCACTGGGGGTCGGAGAATTCAGAAGACCACCGGGTCGAGGCATCCCCGTCGACGGCGTGTTGGGGCGGAAAGTGGCCACGGGCATCAGACACGCTCGACGAGGTCGTGACGGCCTTGCCTGCGGCGATGCCGTCGTGGGTCGCTCGTCGTTCGGCGCGGCTTCGACGCTCTGAGTCGGACAGTACTTCGAAATCGCGGAGACTCTGCACAGGTCGGCCATCGATTCCTGGAATCTCGGCCACCCACTGATAGCGACCGGGCTTGGAGGGCACCTGGACTTCAAATCGGAAGACTTCCTTGCCGATTGGTGCGATGCGGCAGGCCGTTTGCTTCTCGATGACGGTCTGCTTCCCACGTTCACAGCGGAACTGCAGCACACCCTGCCAGTCGGTCTGAAGATCGTTGATGACCACAACGGAGACCACACGCGGTTTGCCGGGCGGGAGGTCGTCCTCCCATTCATCGACCATCAATCCGACGGGTGCAAACGCGTCGCGAACATATCGGTAGAAGCTTGGGTCGAACGTCGGAGTGCGGAGGTCTTCCTGGAAGTTGTCGCTGGTCTGACCGTCGGGCCGGGCATATCCCAGGCCGCAGAAGTGCAGCACACCTGCCATCTGCCGCTGGCAGCGGAACATCTCGGTCTTGGCCGCGAGGAGGCGGGCATAGGTCTCGCGCCGCCGGGTGGGTGTGGCGTTCGGACCGAGCAGTCGCTCGTAGTTGGTCTTCGAGAGCGTTGTGGGCGTTCCGTCACGGTTCAACCAGAGCCAGCCATACTCATTGATGACCACGGGGTTGCCTTTGTGCTTTGCGGCGCCTCCGTAGATGCCCTGGTGGATCGCCGGTTTGCTCTTGGCCAGGTTCTTCATTTGGAACGCCGGGCTGATGAAGAGATACGGATGGGATTCCTGCATGTCGGTGGGGCTTTGGGGTTCGGACCAACCGTTGTCCCAGGGACGGTTGGACAGGTCGAGGCTACGAACGGCCTGAAGGGCCTTTCCCGTTTCGGGACACACGGATTCGTTCTGGGCGTCCCAGATGATCACGCAAGGGTGATTCCACCGTTCCTGCATCCACTCGGTGTATTCTGGGATGATACGGTCGCTCTTGAGGTCCGACGGCCATCGGGTGCCGTACCAGATCGGAAACTCATCCTGGACCAGCAGCCCCTCTTCATCGGCGATGCGATACCAGATCTCCGGCGGGAACCCGATGCAGTAGCGAGCCGAATTCCAATGCATGTCGCGGAACAGGCGGATCACCCGTCGGGCCCATGCCTCGTTCCACGGCTTGTCGCCTCGTTGTGGGTCCTCGAAGAAACGGTAGATGCAGATGTTGGTTCCGCGGAGGAGGTAGGGCTTCTCGTTCAACACGGGAAGCTTGGTTGCGGGGTCGAAGCGGAAACTTCGCATGCCGAAGCGGGTCGTGAGAGCATCGTTGGTTGTCGTGACGTCGAGTTCGTACAGAAACGGATCCTCCGGCGACCACAAGCGGCAATCCGTGATCGGGAGCGTCAGCGTCACGGTCCTCTCCTGCTCCGGTGTCATGGCCAGCGTTTCGCTTCTTGCCTGGCCGACACGTCTCTTCGTGGAGGCTTCGCGGGTTTCGGCGGCAACCTGCACTTCCGAGGCCGGTCCGTCATTACGAATCAGAGCGACGACGCGGGCCGTCTTGCTGGGCACATCGGGCACCACCTGCACGCGCACGATGTGCGGCGTGCCAGAGAGGATCAACTCGACGTTGTCATAGATTCCGGGGATGTAGCGGACTTTCTCGAAATCCCACCCGTCGGGCATGTCCTTGGGCAGAACGGTTCGATCGGCGCCGACGCGAACAATCAGCTCGTTGATCTGTCCCTGTCCCTTCAGGGTGTTGCGCACATTCAGCAAGGCCGGCGTGAAGCATGGCAGGTGTTCGCCCATCGAGGCACCGTTGAGGATTACCTTCGTGCCGTAGCAGGCCTTATGGATCTTCAGGAGGGCCACCGCGGGAACGGGGCCGTTCAGCGTGAAGGTCCGTCGATACCAGAAGGCCTGACGATGTGGGTCCTTATCCTTAACACCCACGGCCTCGAACGGTGGTCGCGCCATGTCCGCCAGGCCCGGTACGGG
>CAYUQT010000074.1:0-45535 GCA_964446835.1 uncultured Planctomycetales bacterium
AATTAGCGTAGCACCTTGTACACCAGGGCGCTAGAGCCGCGCGAAAAACGCTCTAACTTATAACTTGTCGTGCTATTTGATCTGAAACGACTAGAACTTGGCTTTTGGGCTGTGTTCCGATAACTCACTACGGTCGCACACCAGGAATCGTCCTGCCACGATCTCCGTCGACGCCGGAAGCCTCAGCGGGGGGATGGATGGATTCGCCGGCCTATTGCGATGTCACTGTAGGGCGCATCCTCAATTGGGTCTGGGGAAGGGTGCTCATCGGGGTTTTTTGGGAGGCATCTCTTCGAAGTCGATTCCTGTGAGACTCCACTCGGTCAGTCGGGTTCGCCCGCAGCGCTGAATGTGAGGGTCAGGACGAAGCAGCGGTCCTTGCTGATAGAGGCATCGGCCTCCCCGCCCATGGCCTCCATGGCGCGTCGAACAAGGGTCAGGCCCAATCCACAATTGAGGCCGGTGCGGCTTCGGGCGGCATCAGCTCGCCAGAAACGATCGAACACTCGGGCGACCTCTTCTTCGCTCAGTTCGCAGCCGGTATTGGCAATACGGAGCTGGTAGAGTGTCCCGGTGTGGTCGGTTTGGGCGGTGATGCGGCCTCCATCAGGCGAATAGGTCGCGGCGTTGGACAGCACGTTGGTCAGAACCACTTCGAGGAGCTTTGCATCCGCCGAAACGATTGCCTCGGGGTCACACTGCGATTCAAGTGTGACACCGCGCGGCTCGACGCGGTTGCGAATCTGGGTCCAGTGCTGGACCAACAGAGGCTGGAGCGCCACGGGTTCGAGTTCCGGCCGCATCAGCCCGGCTTCCAGTCTCGCCAGTATGAGCAGCTTCTCGATCAATCCCTGAAGTGTCTTGGTTGCATCAAGCGTTTCGCTCAGGGCTTCGCGGTATGTCTGGGCATCGCGCTGGCGGCTCAACGTTATTTCGGTGATCGCACGGATCTCCGAGACCGGCGTCCGCAGTTCGTGCGCCACGTCGGCCGTCAGGGCCCGTTCCCGGTCAAACGCTTCGTCCAATCGCCCGAGCAGGCCGTTGAGCTGGCGCACCACCGGCTCGACCTCTCGAGGTGCGTTCAAATCCTCGATTCGCTGCTTGAGCCCCGTTTCGTCCATGGCAGCGATCTTGCCTGCAACGGTTGCCAGGGGGTGTAGGCCGCGGCTGACCACCAGCCACGCCACGCCGCCCGAAATGGCCATGGTCCCCAGGGCCGTCACAACTAAGAGTCCCGCGAGAAACCCCAACTGCTTTTCGATCTCGGTGGTTTCGGCCGCCACCACGAGGGTCATCTCGCCGGGAGCGGCTCGACCGAACATCTGTTCCATCCCAAACAACTGGAAACGAAGACCGATCGCCCGGCCCACCCCGCCGCCCGGCAGCGGCATTCGCTCGTATCGCGGTTGGCCCAGCGAGGCTTCCAATCGAGGCAGGTCCACACCGTTCAACGTTGTCGAGCGAACCGTGAACGCTCCGGTGTTCGGTTCCTGGGGTGCCAGAGGCGGCCTGGGTTCGAAGGCGTCATCCGGCGGCTCAAAGGGCGGCGGCCCCGGCGGCCAGTCCAGGCCAGGAAGTATGAGAGGAAGTCGCGATGACGGCGGTTCTCGCCGCCTGTGGCCTGGGGGGCCCGGCATGTCCTCCATCAAGTTGGGGTCCGGCTTGAAGGGGGAGGATTGGATTCGACGACTGCTCCAGAACTGGAAAAGGGCTCCTTGTCGGATGCGATCGGCGGGGAGTCTGGCCAGGCCCTCGGAGTCGAACCAGAGGAGACCGTGCGGTCCAGGATGCATCAGCAGGGTCAGGGAGTTGGCACTGCTCAAGAGCGTATCGTCGAACGCCCGGTAGAGTTGTCGTCGTTGAACCGAGTAGATGATGATGTCTGCCGCGATCAGCAGCACGGCCATCCCCAGCAACATTCCGACGATCAGCCGGGATCGAAGCGATCGCATCATGAAGGTGTTCCCAAGACGTAGCCCAGGCCGCGGCGCGTCTGAATCAGGCTCTTTTCACCCGGGCGATCCAGCTTGCGGCGCAGGTTTCCAACGTAGACGTCCACGACGTTGCTCATCGCCCCGGAATCGAAGTCGTACAGGTGTTCCCAGATCTCGGTGCGAGTGACGGTCTCACCGGTCCGTCTGGCGAGGTACTCGAGGAGCTTGTACTCCATCGCCCGAAGTTCGATCTCCTGATCGCCTCTCGACACCCGCCGTTTGGAGGTGTCGATGTCCAGGTCGCCGATACGGATGACTGGGCAATGCTTGCCATATCCGCGGCGGACGAGCGCATGGACGCGAGCCAGCAGTTCTTCAAAGGCAAAGGGCTTGATCAGGTAGTCGTCGGCGCCGAGGTTCAGACCCTTGACGCGATCCGGCACCGTATCCTTTGCGGTGAGGATCAGAACCTGATCCTCTCGCCCCGACTCCCGAAGGCGTCGCAGAATACTCAGTCCGTCCATGCCCGGTAGCATCAGGTCGAGGATGATCACGTCGTATGAGTTGCTCTGGGCGTACCAGAGCCCCTCCTTGCCGTCGCCGGTGGCGTCCACGACAAAATCGGCCTCTTCGAGGCCCTTCTCCAGCCAACTTCGAAGCCGGTCCTGATCTTCGACAATGAGTACGCGCATTCTATCCATCCTGATCGCTATGATCGTACCACAGTTCGTCTCCACAACAGGCGTCGATCCCGGAGACGCTGCGAAAACCCCTGGACTGAGCCGAAGCGGCCATCACAGCCGTCGGAGACATCGACCCACGCCCCGGATGCATTGGGTCCACGGAGGACCCGCCCGGAAAGGCGTGCACCGGTCGCCGAGAGGGCATTGCAGGACAACCGATGCCGACTGTCGACGTGCCATCCTCGATCTGCCCCAGCCACTTCCGGCATTGTCCGACCCGTCACATCTGATTCTAGAGGGTCCAACATGAACGGAAGATGAAATTGCCGCAGAACAGGGTGCGGCCTTCTACGGGCTCATCAAGGCGGAGGTTCTCGGACTTCGACAGGCAGCTCACATTGGTCGGTCTGGGAACCGATGATGAGGATGTCGGTTGTGTCTCGCGGCGCGATCCGTGTTGTCCCTCGGGCCAGGGGCCCGTCAGGCGATCTGTCCACATGAACCTTGAGGCGTTGCTGGAGAAACGGCAGTTCGAGGAATGCTTCGCGGTCGTGACCGACCTTCTGAAGAACGGGCGTCCGTCGTATGCCCTCAAGTTGCTGGGCATCATTCACGAGGCTGCCGGGACGACGGATGAGATACGATCGAGAAGTCTGTACACCATTGCCTATGTTCTGGAGAAGATGAATCGCATCGAGGAGGCCCACCGAATCTACCTCGAGCAGGACTACAGCGAGCGCAAGAACACGTGGGATTGGAGCGCGTCGTGTCGGGCGCAGGACCTGTTCTGCAACCATGGTTTGCGATTAACGCCCCCGAGGTTCCCATTCCGGGTTCAGATCGAGCTGACCAACCGGTGCAATCTCAAGTGCATCATGTGTCCCCGGCGGCAGATGATACGCCCGCCGCAGGACATCGATGTGGGGCTCCTGGAGCGACTGATGGACGAGGTGGCGCGCGAGGGCGGACCGGTGGTGAGCCTCTACTTTATGGGCGAACCGCTGCTTCACCCCCAGATCGAGACGATTGTGGAGATCACGGCGGCCGCCACGAAGCGGTCGCCGATTCAGACCCAATTCGGGATTCAGACCAACGGCGTGTTGCTCACCCCGGAACGCAGTCGTCGGCTCCTGGAGCGGGGGCTTCGCGGCATTGGCGTGTCGGTGGATGGCGACGAGGGCCCTGCGGACGGAGCAGGTGTGGGTGGCCGGTACGACGTGGTCAAGAACAACGTCAAGGCCCTGATCGACCATGCCAGAGAAATGAACATCTCCACACATGCGATGAGTGTGACGACGCTGATGTCCGACCCCGCAGGGGCGGAGGCGCTGCGTTTCCAGCGAGCGTGGGCCGACGTGGGTTGTCAAGTGGCCGTCAAGCCGTTCGTTCCCGTCGTCGGAGAAGCGTATCTGGATTCTGCCGGTGCGGTCCGTCAGGTCACGCCGGACAAGCTCGATCGCTTCCAGGGATACTGTGGGAGCGGCACCCGCCTGTTGGTTCTGTCGAATGGGACCTACGCCTTCTGTTGCTCGGACATCGACGGCCAGATGGGATTGGGTCATGCCCGCGAGATGAGTCTGCTCGACGCGTGGCACAGTCCGCGCATGAAAGACATCCGCAGCCGGATCCTTCAGGGGCATTACACAGGCCTGGCGCCTTGCGAGCGATGCTTCCGCTGGAAACAAGGCACGACGCCCTGACGCTCATCGAGGACAATCCAACGACATTTCGGCCGTTCCTCGACCCTTGCGTTCATGGCATCTTTCTGTGCCAAGATGGCACGCACGTGGGCCTCCGTGGTGATATAGTGGGCGGAGACAGGCCGACGGTGCATCGTGTTCGGTGCGATGAGAGGTGGGGTTGCCGCGGGAGTCGTCCGCGATGGGAATTGCCACAGACATCATCATTATCGTTGTGGCGGCCCTTGTGGGGGGTATTGTCGCCCAGCGGTTTGGGCAGCCACTGATCCTGGGGTACATCCTGGCGGGTATTGCGGTCGGGCCGTACACGGGGGGCGTTACGGTCTCGAATGTCCATGAGATCGAGCGCCTGGCCGAGATCGGCGTAGCCCTCCTGCTGTTCGCGCTCGGGCTCGAGTTCTCCCTGAAGGAGCTTAGACCCGTTCGATCGGTGGCACTGATCGGGACACCCCTCCAGATGCTACTGACCATCGCCTATGGGGTGGCACTCGGACGACTGATGGGGTGGAACCTCACATCGTGCCTCTGGCTCGGAGCGATCATCTCGTTGTCCAGCACGATGGTCATCCTCAAGACGCTGATGAATCAGGGATGGCTGGGCACACTGTCCAGCCGCGTGATGATCGGCATGCTGATCGTGCAGGACTTGGCCGTCGTTCCCCTGATCATTATCCTGCCGCTGTTGAACAACCCGTCGGCAGGTTTGTGGACCTTGGGCGGCGCAGTACTCAAGGCGGCCGGCTTCCTGATCGCCATGATCCTGCTGGGCAGTCGGCTGCTTCCCCTTCTGATGGCCCAGATCGCTCGATGGAAGTCTCGCGAACTGTTCATGCTTGCCGTGACGGCGATCGGATTGGGCGTTGGATATGCGACCTATCGAGTGGGTCTGTCGTTTGCCTTTGGGGCGTTCGTAGCCGGCATGGTGCTCAGCGAATCCGACTTCGGTCACCAGGCCCTCAGCGACATCGTACCAGTGCGAGACCTCTTCGGCCTGCTGTTCTTCGCATCGGTGGGCATGCTTCTGGATCCGAGCTTCCTGCTGGACAATCTGGGCACAGTCGTCCTGCTTGTGTTGGCGGTTGGTATCGGCAAGGGATGCATCTTCTCTCTTCTGGTCAAGCTCTTTGGATACGGCAATGTCGTCCCTCTGGCAGTGGGGCTGGGGTTGTTCCAGGTGGGCGAATTCTCGTTCGTTCTGGCCCGCGTGGGGGTGTCGACACGTTCGATCGGGGCCGAGATCTACTCGCTGCTGCTGACGACGGCCATTGTGACGATGGTGCTTACGCCGCTGATATCGGGGCAGACGGCCCGGTTATACGCCTTGAAGAAACGCTGGTTCAGGCATGAGCCGCTGACCACCATCAACCTGCCGTCCGACGGACTTGCGCGACACGTTGTGATCGCCGGAGGCGGTCGGGTCGGACTTCAGGTTGCCCGTCTGCTTCAGGGATTGAAGCTTCCGTTCGTGATCATCGAACTCGATCCTCGCCGCGTGGACCAGGCGAAGGCGGCGGACATGCCGGTCGTATTCGGCGACGCCGAACGTGAGACGGTGCTGGAGGCTGCTCAGGTCGCGCAGGCTTCTCTTCTGCTGATTACCGTGCCCGGCATTGTGGTAACTCGCTCGATCATCCTGCAGGCCCGTCGGCTCAACGATCGGCTGGAGGTGGTTGCCAGGGCGTCGGGTTCTGAGCACGTTGAAACACTCAGAACGTTGGGTGTGTACGAAGTCGTGCAGCCAGAGCTGGAGGCGGGGATCGAGATGACGCGCCAGGCCCTTCTGCATCTGCAGGTGGCCCCCGCGGTTATCCAGTCATATGCCGATGCCGTTCGCCGAGACTGGCGCCGCAGGCCGCCCGATGCCCCTTCAGACTATCGGAGGCTCATTCAGCTTCAGGGGGTAGCGGGTCAGTTTGAACTGGAGTGGACACACCTGGCCTCGCAGAGCCCATTGGTTGGGCGATCTATCGGGGAGATTGACATTCGCAGGAACACGGGTGCTTCCATTGTCGCAGTCATTCGGAATGAGGCTCTCACACCGAACCCGGATGCGAGTTTTCGTCTTGCATCCAATGATCTGATTGCGGCCATCGGGGTGCAACGGGCCCGAGAGGCCTTCCGGGCGCTGGCCGAGCCCACGCTTCAGGGCGACGACACACAAGTCGCCCCTGGGAAATCCGACGACGGCGACTGATCGTGCGGCGAAGGCGGATCGGTTGCGGCCAGCATGTCGATCAAAGGGACGGCGGCTCTCTCCGGTGGAGGATGACGGAAGGCGGCCTGTCCCTTTACTCTCATGGAAGACTGAGACGGGGAGGTGCAAAGATACTCGCGAGCCGAGGAGGGTTGTTCTCGCGAGGGCATTCGATTGCGGGTGTTGGGGGACAGCCACCGCTTTTCAAGGTGGCAGAGTTCGTGACTGTCCCCTGGCGTCATCCCCTTGCGTTTACGTCGTGAACGGGCTCAACCAAGCTCCGGAGCTATCGATTGGGTCGATTGCGGCCGACTCTGTCCGTGGACTGAACGTGACACCAGATGACCGGCGCCGACGCAACTGTTCCACAGGAGCAACAGAATCGCCGCATAACTCAGCAGGCAAAACACTATCGAACTGACCACCAACGACTTAACCATATTCGACCTTTCATCTTTCTCCGCGTATGGGGCACAGGCATTTGAGGCGGAGCGGCCTTACCACGGCCAGGCAGCCCCTGAACCTCCGGCCACGCGATCACTCCGCTTTTCAGGCGGAGGTGTTCGTACGCGTCGGTCGGACCCGGTGGTCGATCGGACCACTCTTGAGGGTCTTGCCTACATATACATACGACATGGGGTCTGAAGCGTTGGTAAACGGCGCGCAAATTAGTGCAAAGGACTTCTTAACATTTCTTTACAGAACAGGGGCGTCGGCGTCGGCGGACAGTATAATCTGGAGGCAACGTTGGTTTGGAGACCTCTGCATTGTCTACTGGAACCCCCGAGCATCCGACAGGGCGTCTTCTGATTATCGATGATGATGTCGAACTCTGCGAACTCATCACCGAGTATCTTCGGCGAGAGGGCTTTGAGGTCGAGGCCGTTCACGATGCGGAACAGGGTGTGGTTCGAGCCCTTTCCGACGAACACGCACTGGTCATTCTCGACGTGATGCTTCCCGGTTTCAGCGGCTTCGAGGCGCTGCGTCGGATTCGAGCGAGGTCCTCGACCCCCGTTCTGATGCTCACGGCGCGGGGCGAGGATGTCGACCGGATTGTCGGTCTGGAGATCGGGGCAGACGACTATCTTCGGAAGCCCTTCAATCATCGGGAACTGGTGGCACGCATCCACGCGATCCTCCGCCGGACGATGCGGGCGGCATCCGCTGCCGGCACGGCACTGCCGGCCAAGAAGCTGGTGGTCGGCGACGTCGAGTTGGATCCGGGTGCGCGTCTGGTTCGGTGTGCGGGCCGGCCGGTGGAGCTGACGGGGGTTGAGTTCAGCCTGTTGGAGATGCTCTTGCGGGCTGCGGGACGTGTCGTCGAACGCGAGGAGCTTTCCAAGGCGGTTCTGGGGCGCCGATTGCAGCCATTCGACCGGAGCCTGGACGTCCATCTGAGCAATCTCCGCAAGAAGCTGGGTCATATGATCGGTTCGGTGGAGCGTATTGCCACGGTTCGAGGTGTAGGATACGTATACGCACGCGTCGACAGTACGCGCGCCGACGGCGGGGCGACCGACGCGGGTTGATGGTGGTCCGCCGGGAATACGATGCGAAGCCTGTTCTCGAAGATCTTCATCTGGTTCTGGCTGGCGAACGTACTTCTCACGGTCGCCATGACCTTTGTCATGCGGGCGATGGTGGCGGCGGATCCGCCGAAGTTCGACAGCGTGCTCAGCAACACGTTGGCGCTCTATGGCCGAGGTGCGGTGCTCATCCTGGAGCGTGAGGGCCCGGAGGCCCTTGAGAGGCACATGACCGATTCCACCGCACCGCTTCCGTTTCCGGTCTTTCTGCTGGACGATCGGGGTGACGAACTGGGCGGCGATCTTGCGCCGAGAGCCGCGCGTGAATTGGCGGTCCAGATGGCCCGAGATGGCACCGCGTTCGTCACGACGCAGGGGTCTCCTCGCTTTATGGGGGTTCGGCTTTCCGGATCGCGGGGCGGCCACTATGCCGTCGTCGGCCAATTGCCCTCAGGTTCTCTCCAGAATCTTGTGACGGAGCCCCGGCTGATTCTGATGCAGTTGGTCGCGGTCATTCTGACCGCCGGCGTGTTGTGTTACGGGCTGTCGGGCTATCTGACGGCCCCACTGAGGCGGCTCAGCGCGGCGGCGCGGCAACTGGCCCGCGGCGACCTGAAGGTTCGGGCGGGGACACGGGTGGGCAGCCGACGGGACGAGATTGGTCGGTTGGGCCGCGATTTCGACGACATGGCGGAACGCATCGAATCGCTCATGTCGTCTCAGCAGCGCCTCATCCGCGACATGTCGCACGAGTTGCGGTCTCCGCTGGCGCGTCTGAGTGTGGCACTGGGGCTGGCTGTTCAGACGTCGGGTCCCGAGTCCAAAGACGCTCTCGACCGGATTGAGCGCGAGGCCCACCGCCTCGACAAGTTGATCGAGGAGATGCTGACGTTGAGTCGACTGGAGGGGAGCGACCGGGTGGTCGGCGACACCTCGATCGACCTGTCGGATCTGGTTCGCGAGGTGGTGGCCGACGCCGATTTTGAGGCCGTCAGCCTCGGACGACACGTGCGAGTGCTCGGGTGCGATTCCTGCACGACCAAGGGAACTCCGGAACTGCTCCGCAGTGCGATCGAGAACGTGATTCGCAACAGCATTCGCTATACGCCGGAGGGAACGCAGGTGGACGTGACGCTCCACGTCGAGCGAATGGAGGGGAATTCACGGGCCATCGCTCGTGTGCGCGATCACGGCCCCGGGGTTCCTGAGGACGCCATCCCCCATATCTTTCGTCCCTTCTACCGCGTGGGAGACGATCGGAATCGCCAGACGGGTGGAGTCGGTCTGGGGCTGGCCATCGCCCAGCAGGCGGTTCGCCTTCACGGTGGGAGCATCTCGGCCGCCAACGCCCCGGATGGCGGCCTGGTCATCGATATCTCGCTGCCGCTGATTGCCTGATGGGCCACGCCTATCGGCAAGCCATCGATCCACTCCCCCGCTGTTCAGGGGTTCCACGTGATGGCCTCTCCGTCGCGTACTCCGAAGGTCTGCCGGGCGGCAACTTCTTCCCGGAGCCGCTTGGGATAGGGTAGGTTTCGCAGCGAGGTCCACGCATCGGACAGGTTGAACAGGAAGACGCCGTCGGCCCCCGCGTCGTACCACTTCAGGACACCGGCGGCGATCTGGTCGGGCCCCAATTGGTGGTAGGGAGGAACGTCGGTCTTGTCCTCCTCTGGCGTGGGATCGTGCAGGTTGGGCGTGAGGGCGTCTCCCTCGAAGCTCATGCACTGACAGTATCGCGGGTAGCACCGGGTGGTGGTTCCCCGACACAGGTCGATGAACCGCTTTACGTCTCGTCCTTCGGGCATGATGCAGTCGATGAGCTTCTCCCGGACCCAGGTGGTCGGGTCGAATCCCTGGGCTTCCGGAGGGCGGCCGTCATACCACGTGCCGCAGGTGAATGTGGCATTCAGCGACAGCCGTTTGTTTCGCTGGCTGCCGATTCGATCCAGACCGATTCGGAGGTCTTTGAGATAGGCCGTCATGTACTCCGGCTTCTCCTGGCCGGCCTCGAAGTTGTACCGGCATCGCGAGAAGTCGATGGTCAGGCCGTCGATGTCGTAGGTTTCGGCGATGTACAGCATGAAGTCTCGGAAGAAGCCACGGACCTCGGGCAGGGCCCAGTTGGGCGACCAGCCTCGGGCGGCCCCCGTCTTGAGGAACCACTCGGGGTGAGCCCGTGACTGCTCGGTGCCGCCGCCCTCGCTGGTTCGCTGCGAGACATAGACCTTCACACCGAATTCGTGGCAACGGTCGACCAGGAGCTGGAGGATATCGATGCCGCGCGTTCGGAAGCCCTTTTCAACGCGGTCATATCGATGGTCTCCCAGGCGGCCACAGAGTGGGGCATACCCTGTGAAGCCCGTGGACATCGGATGAGGGAAGTTCGTGGCGAAGGTCGTCCCGATACACCAGTTGAGTGCCTCGATATTGTCATACTGGAACTGCTCGATCTGCTGGAGAATGCAGTCGACGTCTTCGGTGCCCCACATCCAGACATACGACATTCCGTCACGATCGAGGATGATGTCCTTGCGGGGTTCGGCCCTTCGCGCCGCTTCGGCCCGGCGAATCGCGTCGGGATCGCGGCGGATCAGTTTGATGTAAGCGATGTGGGCATTGCACAATCCCCACCAAAGGCTCTGATAGGTGCCGTGCGGCTGGCGAATGTGGAGGTTCTGTCCGGTCAGGTCGGCCGTCTTCCAGTAGATCT
Organism: uncultured Planctomycetales bacterium; assembly: GCA_964446835.1. Classification (GTDB taxonomy): domain Bacteria; phylum Planctomycetota; class Phycisphaerae; order UBA1845; family JAFGLZ01; genus CAYUQT01. Next base: position 10,754 of record CAYUQT010000074.1, read on the forward strand.
CCACAAGCCTGCCGAAGGATCCGGGCTTGGGTGGACGGGCGTCGATCCGGCATTCCCACGGATCGATCGTTCCGAAGACCCTGTCGCGGCTCAGCCGAATGTCGATTCCGCCGCCGTATTTGGGACGATAGGTGCCGATCCAGAGGTCATATGTACCGGACAGCGTCAGCGGGTACGTCAGCGTTCCGGCCAGGCAGGTCTCGGGCTTGTCCTTGTCCCGTATCTCGACGGAAAGCATCTTGCCGGTCCTTCCGCCGGCCGTTCGATAGGGGCGGAGCCACCATCGGCCCTTGGTGTTTGTGGGGCTGATCGCCGAACGAGGGAAGCAGCGGGCCAGGTCGGACAGGATCACCGTGTCGCCCACGTTTGGGGTCTTGCCGGCGTTCAGATCGGCATCGGTCAACGCGGGCAGTGATTGGTCTGCGCCACGTGCCATGCACGTCAGGATTCCGAGGATCATCAGACCGGCGAAGGTTCTCATCATGTCATGCTCCCGAAGAACCCGCTCATCAGGGTTGCGGACATGATAGCCTCAACCTCGGCCTGAGGGGGAGGAGGCCGGCGGGGGCATTTCGGATGTACTGGGTGGAGAGGTTTTCCAGCGGTTGCGGCCTGATCCGCCGGTATTCAAGGTGTGTCGGGGCGGGCGCACCCCGGACAAGGCTGGTCGCTCGTTGCCCGGTGTGCGCCCGTCAAGGCTTCGGCGGTGGTGAGGCCCTATCGGCCCACCAACGTTACGAGGTTGTCCACAACGGATCTCATCGATTCCGACTGCGTGGACAACTCTTCTGCCGCCGCGGCCGACTCTTCGGCCCCTGCGGCGTTGGATTGCGTCACCTGATCCATCTGAGAGACGGCCGCGTTGACCTGGTCCACGCCTCGGGCCTGCTCCTCGGAGGCCTGGCTGATTTGCGCGATGAGACCGGCTACCTTCAAGGCCGACTCGCTGATCTTCGAGAAGCTGGACGAGGTGACCTGATTCAGTTCGACGCCTCGGCCAACACGAGAGACCGTCTGCTCGATCAGGCCGCCGGTCTCTCGGGCGGCGGTGGCCGCCCGCAGGGCCAGACTCCGGACCTCGTCGGCCACCACGGCAAACCCCTTGCCGTGCTCGCCGGCTCGAGCCGCTTCTACCGCGGCGTTCAGAGCCAGGAGGTTCGTCTGGAACGCGATCTCTTCGATCACCTTGATGATCTTGGATATCTGATCGCTGGCCTCGTGAATCTGCCCCATCGCCACGGAGGCTTCCTTCATCGCCGTGTCGGCCGCATGAATCGTCTGTGTGGCGTCCTTCATGCACTGGTCGGCCAGGCGCGAGTTGTCGGCGTTCTGGCGGGCTGTGGCCGCCATCTGTTCGAGGGCGGCAGAGGTCTCTTCGAGACTGGACGCCTGCTCGGACGCCCCTTCGGCAAGTTGCTGACTCGCCGTCGAAACCTGTTCTGAGGCGGCGTGGACTTGTTCGGAACCCGAGCTCAAGGTCTCGATGCACTGCTTGACCGGCCGGACGATGCTGCGGATGACCAGCAGCGCTACGGCGATACCCACGCCCAGAGAGAACACGGCAATACCGACGGACCACGAAATCACCGATCGCATGACTTCGGTCTGAGTCCGCTCAGCGGTGGCGAGGGTTTCGCGCGACCTGGCTTCCATCTGGTTGACCGCGCCGTAGAATTCGTCCTCATAGGAGCCGACACCGATTACCCAGTCCCACGGTTCGAAGTAGGCCAGCACCACGATCTTTTCTCGGGCGGTAGTGTCCCCTGGGTTTTTCCAGGGGTATCGGATCTCCGTCATCTGGGTGTCCTTCAGGGCCGTGGCTCGCTGACAGATGTCCTGGATCACCAGTCGGCCGCTGGCATCCTTGGTCTCCCAAATGCTCTCACCATCCCGCTTGCCGTCCTTGGATATGACGTAGTTGCCTTTGGTGTCGCCCTTGCCCCTGAGGACATACACGTAGCCGGTCTGACCCACCTTGATCGACATGACGGCCTTTCGCAGCGACTCGGCACTCTCCTCCTTGACACCCACATAGACCATGCCGATGACCTGTGCGCCGGCGTCTTTGATAGGGGCATAGGCCGCCACATACCAGGCGTTCACTACAAAGGCTCGCCCCTGATAGGTCTGGCCCTTCAGCACATTTTCGATGATCGGGCTGGGCTTGCCGTCCGATCCGACCGCCGGGATGTACGTTCCAATGGCGCGGTTCCTGTCCGCGGTCTCCACATTCGTGCAGACACGAATCATATCACCGTCGGTGTTCATCCGCTGGAAGATCGTACACGTTCCGCCGACCAGTTCCCTGACGCGATCCACGACGAGGGAAGGGACCTTGAGGTCGCGGTTCTGGCCGAGCCATTGCTGCCCCACCATCAGCTTGGGCAGCGAGATGTCCTTGGCCGCCTTGCTGATCTGGTTCACGGCCTTCCACTGTACGGTGTCCTTGGCCAGTGAAACGGCTCCCTGGCGTTCCAGGTTGTCCACGGCTACGCGCAGGTCGGCGTTGACCTTTTGCTGAAGCACTTCCTGCTGCGACTGACACATGGCATGGACGTCAAACGCTGTCTGCCGGAGTCCATCCATGGCCGTACTGACGAGGGCCGTTCGCGCCCCATCGGTGTTAGCCTTCAGTCCGGAGGCTGTGCCGGTGGCAACCTGCCGGAATCCACTATTGGCGCGCAACAGGATGATCGAAGGGATCATCAGACATGGAACGGCGATCAGCGACAGCTTGCTCACCAAGAGCTTCTTCTTCAAGTTCATCATCAGGCTCCATTGTGTTGGCGAACGACTCCCTCGTGCGCGACGACAGTCTTCACGGAGCATGCGACAGCTCATCGGAGACTCGGAACACACACGCGGATCACCACTTGTTGATTCGGCTCCCATCCGAGAGGACTTGTCCGTGCATGGGCAGAAATGCTAAACGACTTAACAGTTCGGTTTGGTTGTCAATAGACGGTGTGAAGAAACTCCCTGGGCTCCATGGTTCTATGGTTTGAGGAGCCCATTTCAGTCAGAGGGATATTCCTCACGAAGGCCCTTCAATCTTCTGCGATCGCCGTGAGGGTCCGGAAACTCATGGGCAAATCAGCCAAGCGGCACCCCTAGACCCTCGAAGTACTGCCAAGGACAGGACGCAAGACAAGGATCGGATGGGTCTGCTAGAATCCGCGTCATGAACACAGCGCGATGCTCCCGTCGATCGATCCTTCGGTTGGGGTTGGCTGCCGTTACGGGCCCTCTGGGCGCCCGAAGACTCCTGTCGGCCGATGCCTCGACTCAATCCTCCGGCGATACCCCGTACGATTTCGCAATGGAGCCGATCGGTCGCGTCCAACCGGCCTCTTCGCTATCGGTCGATCGATCCCCCTTGTCCGTAGGGTTCGAGGTTCTCGATCGAAAGGGATTCGACCCGTCGAAGACTTACCCGCACCTGTCCCCACTGGGTGTGAAGTGGGCGCGGTGTCAGACCGGATGGTGCCGTTGCGAGATGACGCCCGGCGAGTTCACCTTCGACTGGCTGGACGACGTGGTCAACACGCTTCGTCGCCAGGGCGTCCAACCCTGGTTCAACCTGGGTTATGGCAACAGGCTCTATGCGCCTGAGGCGACCGATCCGGCTGCCGTTGGCTGGGCTCCTCTGTTTGATGACTCGGCAGGAAGGGCATGGATTCGGTTCGTCGGGCGGATCGCCGCACACTTCAAGGACCGGGTGAGGCACTGGGAGATCTGGAACGAGCCGAACATCGCCGGCTTCTGGAAGCCGAGGAAGCCTGATCCTGAGGACTATGTCGAGTTGGTGAAGCTGACGGCACCCGAGATTCGTCGTGCGATTCCGGAGGCGGTGATCATCGGGGGAGCCTTTGCCGGTATCCCCATGGCCTACATCAAGGGGTGTCTGGAGGCAGGTCTGGCAGATCACGTGGAGAAGATCTCCTATCACCCTTATCGCGCCGTTCCCGAGTTGAAGTACGAGGACGAAATCGGAACCCTGCGAAAGATGATCGCTCAGCATCGGCAGGGCATTGAGATTTGGCAGGGCGAAAACGGCTGCCCCTCGATCGGAGGTCCGGAAACCACCGGAGCCCTGTCGAATCTGACCTGGACGGAACTCCGCCAGGCCAAGTGGCTCCTCCGGCGCATCCTCATCGACCTGAGCTTGGGCGTCGAACTGACCAGTTACTTCCATACGGTTGATCTGCTGGGCTATCGGGGCAAGAACAACCTCAAGGGACTTCTTCGCGGTCACGATTACAGCCCCAAGCCCGCCTATCGGGCCTATCAATGCGTGTGTGCCCTGTTCGATTCAAAGACCAGCCTCGCGAAGTGGAAACCCGAAGTGGCAGAATGCAGCATCGCCCCGGACAAGCGGCAGTTCGTGCGATCGGCTGCGTTTGTCAGGGCGGGCTGCCCGATCGTCGCCTTCTGGTATCCGGCGGACCTGCAGAAGGGCTGGTCGCCGGGCCGGCTCGGTCTGCGATTGCCCGTCGAGGTGGGAAAAGCTCTGAGTCATCCGGTCTTGATCGACCTGCTGACGGGTCGTGCCTATGGATCGGATCGAGCCCGCAGCCCTCAGGAGGTTCATGTGTTCGGCAACCTTCCTCTTCTGGACTATCCCCTGCTGCTGACGGACGTGAGCTTCGTCAAGAACGCTCCGCCGCATGCTTCTCGTTCGTTGCAGGGCTTGCGCATCGGATGATCGGTTGCAGAGTACGCTCGCCCTTCCGGCCTGCAGGTCGCACCTGCCTCGACGTCCGCGGCTCGCGGGTTGCGATTGCCTTGGCGATCTCCAAAGCAGGATACTCTCATTGCACTCCGGGCGGCATGGGGCATAGTCAGGTTAGTGAAGAAACCGGAAACAATCGTTTGACACCGTACGCCAGTTGGTATATATTACCAATGACAGAAAGGTCGCGACGAGTGTTGAGCAGGGCACAAGTCGAAGCCTTCGAGGCGATGTGTCGGCAGCACGGGCTTCCCGTGACGGTGCAGCGAAGGACGATCTACGAGTTTCTCAGTGGACGCGCTGACCATCCGACTGCCGATCAGGTGTACGAAGGGGTCAAAGATCGTATTCCGGGCGTATCGCGGATGACCGTGTACCGGGTGCTCGACGCGCTGGCGCGGATCGGTGCCATCAAGAGGGTCTGTAGTCCGGGCGCCTCGTCTCGTTTTGATGCCAACATCCAGCGCCACCATCACTTGGTGTGCATGCATTGCGACAAGCTGACAGACTACGCGAACGAATCGCTTGACCGGTTGCCGTTGCCGGATGTTCGTTCGGCCGGTTTCGATATTGATGACTATTCGATTCAGTACCGAGGTATCTGCTCGGACTGCCGTGCGAAGCTCGGACGGGCGAGCCAGCGAAGACGGGTCTCGCACACAAAGCGGAAACGCAACAACGATGAATAGCGGACGGCTTGTCCGCCCATTCAGTCTCTGTCGTATCGACGTCTCTCGTATTCCTGTGGGTGTCTCCTGAGAGGCACACCACGAGACTCATGTGTGGGACACATAGGGCGAAGGCGCTCTCGCTTCGCCTCATGTGTTGTGAAAGGAAACACTGATGAATCGCCGCAGAAGAACCCGTCGGACGTTCGGGCGGACGGCGTTGGGTGCTGTCTTGCTCGGCGTGTGTCTTGGGTATGGGTCCGTCGCCTGCCTGGGCGAGGAAGGAACGATTCCCAGGGGGCCCCATGGGGCTGCAACGATGGAATACCAACTCAAGGAGCTCGCCAGGCTCATGCCCAAGCCGGATATCGATCAGGTTCCGGCGGGTTTCGACCCTGTGGTCTGGGCCGCGTTCATCCCGCAGGACAATGCGATGACACCACAGCGGGTCGAACTGGGCAAGAAGCTGTACTTCGATCCCCGGCTGTCCGCCGACGGGACGGTGTCGTGCGCGACCTGCCACGACGTCACCCGGGGCTTCACCGATCAGCTCAAGACGTCGGAGGGCATCAAGAAGCAACTGGGTCAGCGCAACGCGCCCACGGTCCTGAATACGGCATTGCTTCAGACGCTTTTCCTGGACGGCCGGTCGCCGACGCTCGACCACCAGGCGAGGTTGCCCATCATCAATCCGATCGAGATGGGCATGCCCGATGGGGAAGCGGCGGTGAAGGCCATCGCCGGCGACGCGGAGTATCAGAAGGCCTTCAAGGAGGCGTATGGTCGCGATGTGAACTACGACGACATGGGCCGGGCTATCGGCGCGTTCGAACGGGTTCTCGTTTTCATGGATTCGCCCTTCCAGCGTTTTCTCAAGGGGGACACCAAGGCCATTTCGCCGGAGGCACGAGCTGGGTGGGACTTGTTCAACGGCAAGGCACGCTGCATGACGTGCCACCACATGAATCTCTCGAATCCCCTCGGCACGGACAACCGGTTCCACAACATAGGCGTTTCGGCCCGTCACCAGGATTTTGAGACCCTGGGCGGGCGCGCGTTGAAGATTCTGCGCGAGGATCCGTCAGAAAAGAAGCTCGAAGAACTCGCCTTGAATACACCGATGAGCGAGCTCGGCCGGTTCATGGTCACTAAGAACCGCGCGGACATGGGGTCCTTCCGAACGTCCATTCTCTTGAACATCGGTATCACGCCGCCGTACATGCACGACGGCTCGCTGCCGACACTGTGGGACGTCATGGACCACTACAACAAGGGAGGCGAGGCCAACCCATTCCTCGATGGGGGCATGGAGCCGCTGGCCCTGAGCGAGGAGGAGATCGACCAGGTCGTGGCCTTCCTCTTCAGCCTGACCGACGAGCGGTTCGCCAGTGAGAACAACCGCCAGTTTGAGGCCCAAAAGGCGGCGGCGAAGGTCAGTCGCGCGTTTCGTGACAATGATCTGGCCCTCCGAAAGAAGCTCGCCTTCGAGGACCGGATTTCGGGCGACAAAGGCAACAAGAAGTAACGAGGTGATCACTATGAACAGCAAGCGAAAGAGCATCGAAACGCGGCACATGGAAGACCGCAAGCAGTTCTTCGATTCCCTGAAAGGGCTCGATCGGCGTTCGTTTCTGAAGGTGTCGACGGCCGCGATGGGCGCGGTGTTGGCCAAGGGGCTCGTCCCGCCTCAATCCTTCCTGCCCGTCAGCGTGGCCCAGGCGGCAGAGGCATCCGACGCGGCCCCTGCCTTCCGCTTCGCGTACATCTCCGATTCGCACCTCTACGCGAAGGAGCAAAACGATCGTTTCGCGAGGGGGCTGATCCGCGCGGTGGACGATGTGAACAACCTTGATCCGCAGCCGGACTTCGTGTTCTACGGGGGTGATCTGGCCCAGCTCGGCCAGGCACACGAGCTGGAGCTGGGTTCGCAGATCCTCAAGAACCTGAAGGCCCCGCTCAAGATCATGGTCGGCGAGCACGATTGGTATCTGGACATGGGAGAGAAGTGGAAGGCGCTGTATGGCCCGCCGACCTATTCCTGGGATCACAAGGGCGTCCACTTCGTCGTGCTCATGAGCGTTGTCGAGAAGGACTTCTGGACTGCACGAGGCATGACCCCCATGCAGCGGATGCAGACGGTCGCGGGGCTCGACAACGGCGTCCAGAGTCCGTTCACGGTCGGCGAGGAACAGCGGGAGTGGCTCAAGAAGGATCTGGAGAAGCTCCCCAACAACGCGCCGCTGATCGTGTTCTCCCATTCCCCGCTCTACAAACTGTACAAGAATTGGAATTTCTGGACCGATGACGCCGACGAGGTTCAGGCGATCCTCAAACGGTTCGACCGGGTCGTCGTGATTCACGGTCACACGCACCAGCTCTTGACCAACCGCATCGGCAACATTCATTTTCACGGCCTGCTGTCGACCGCGTGGCCTTGGCCGTATGCTCCCCAGGGCATGCCCGAGCTGACGATCCAGATGAGTCGGCCCGACCCGTTCAACCCCAACGACGGCTGTGGTGACGGCGAGGTGAATGTCTACACCGATGGGTTGGTCGACAAGGTGTACAACCTGTGGAACCGTAATCCCATCACCGTCGCAAAGGGTTACACGGCCAGTTGGGGCAAGGCGTCGATTCCGCCCAGACCCAATCGCCCAAGCTTCTGAGAGAAGAAACACGCGTATCAACAATAGGAGAATGCTATGTCTTCGAGACTCAAGAAATCGCTTCTGGCCGCCGCATGCATCACCGTCGCCGGCCTGATCATCGCCGTTGTCTGGGGACCCAATCGGTCCGTGGCAGCCGAGCCCGCCAAGAGCGAGCAGGAGATCAAGGCCGCGGCCAAGGCCGTCGTCGAAACCCATATGGACCAGTGGAAACGGAAGAACCCGGGTCGGGTCGACAACTGGGTCAAAGAGGAGAAGGAGCGTCACGCGATCCAGCCGCCGGCCGACAACAGCGACTTGCTGAAAGGCGAGCAGGGAAAGGGCCATTCATACGGCAACTACACGGAGCGGGACATCCTGATCTGGGCTCAGGAAACCGAGAAGATGGTGGTCGAGGGCTCTCGGATCTTCCACAGTGCCGATCTCCTGGGGGGAACGATCGGCGTCTCGTGCGACATGTGCCATCCGGACGCCTCCAATACCCACCCCGAGACCTATCCGAAGTTCCAGGCCCAGATGGGACGGGTTGCCCTTCTGCGCGACATGGTCAACTGGTGCATCGAGCATCCGGTTCGGGGCAAGGCCTTCTCCGGCGACGATCCGAAGATGCGGGCGCTCGAGGCATACATCATCGTTCAGCGGAAGGGCGTTCCGCTCAACTACGGCAAGCACTGATCTTGAATGAAAGGGACGCGGCCCTCTTTAAGCAAGGGTCGCGTCCGTCTTTCGGCTTCCGGGTCATGTCATCTTGGTGGGCCACCGGGCCCGCCCATGCCGCGCTCAACCATGCGCTTTCTCATCGCGGTTCGATAGGCGACCGCCCGGGCACGTTTGTCGGCGGGCATCTGAGAGAAGCGGACGATGGCCTGTCGCCCACGGCCACCCATATCGCCGCCCGGTCCAGGACCACCGCCCGGAGGGCCGCCCATTCCCGGGCCGCCTCCTCCGCCAGGAGGTCCTCCGTCACCTCGAGATCTGCCTCCTCGGTCGCCTCTGCCCTCTCTTCCGCCGGGACCTCGCGAACCCTCGGGACCGCCTGGGCGGCTGTCGGGGCCACGCTCTCTTCTCATGAATCGCTGCATGTCGTCGAGCTGCTTATCCAGCAGCGCCGTTCGTTCGGCCTCGGAGGCCTTGAAGTAGTTGTCCACATTGCGGTCCATCCGTGCTTCCATCACCGCGTGCATGTTCTCATGGATTCGATGCCGGGTCTTTTCATCCATATCTCTCATGGCCCTGCGAAAGGCATCGTCGCCCAGTTCGGACATCTTCTGCATCCGCTGATCGACCCAGGCGATCCGCTGGTCGATAGGGAGTCGGTTGAAGTCGTCACTTGCCAGAAAATCCCGGGCCTGTTCGACGCTGGCATTGGGCTCGGGTGGTTTGGGCAAGGGCCTCGGCCAGAAGTGGTAGCCTCCCCAGCCCAGCCCAGTGAGGCCCAAGACGATTGCCAGTGAAACGGCTGTGATCTTCAGGCTTCTCTGACTGAGGATGTCAAACAATCTGCCGTGGACGGCCATGGGTTCATCTCCTGACGATCGGGTGCAGTCTTCCGAGTTCTGTCCCACCCGCTTATGAGCCGTTCGGATCGTTCGGATCGACTGCGAACGGATAATGCCGCTGTTCCTCGACGTGGAAATCACCGTAGAGCGTGTGGCGGATCTCCTGGTTGCCGCGTTTGCCGTGGAACGCCTCATATTCGGTCAGCAGGTAGAAGTCGGAGAGCTTGGTGCCGAACCAATTCTGGTGACGGTGGCGGCCGGGCGGTGACATCTTCAGGACGCTGTCGCCGACGTTCACACGAGGCCGTTCGCCGCCGGTGCCGGCGTAGACATACCAACGAGACCAGGGGATGAAGTTGTATTCGTACGAGGTCTTCTCCGTTTCCCAATAGCTTCGCCCCAGGATGTTTGGATCGAGCGTATCGCGGATGATCTTGCCCGGCATGTCCGACGGACAGCGAAACACATCGAGGTTCTTGGCCGTGTATCTGAGATACTCGGTGATCGGCAGGGCGCGCTGGTTGGGATCGGCGGTGAGCAATTCCAAAGACGGCATTTCTGCCGCCGGTGGAAGGTCGTCACCGTTATCCGCCAGGTATTGCTGGAACGCCTGACCGAGGTGATGCAGATTGCTCAGGCACGCCGCCTGGCGTCCCTTCTCCTTGGTTCTGCCCAATGCCGGCAGAAGGATGCTGATCAGCAACGCAATGATGGCGATGACCACCAGCAGCTCGATGAGGGTAAACGCTTGATTCGGTTTCAACCGCGCCATGGTTCTGGCCCCCTGCAAGAAGCCCTTAGGCACCGGCCGTTGCCACGCTCCGGCGGCAGGGCGAAAGCACACATGACACCACGCTTTCTCCGTCCGTTGCTGTGCGGCGTAGGCGTCGCCCGCGGCTCCCTTGTGCCCCCTTGTCGGGTGAGCAAGGGGGCACAGGAACCGCATGGCACGACAGGTAAGGGCTCGTTCCTCCTGGGGATCGTTCTCCCCAGGCTCTGTTCGGTTTGAAGTCCTGCTCTCTGGTCATCTGCCGGACTCTTCGGTTGCGGCTGCGCCCTGCAAACCGACCCGGCAGACCCCAGGGCCGTGCAAGCCCTGTCAGGAAACCCTTCCGCGTCACGGCCGCCATGAAGACGTCCGACTGGCAATGCTCAACATTGTGACGCGCAAGGACTTATATTACTGTCTTGGCGCAGTATTGGCGCCACCTCACGTCCCGATACTGGTTAAACGCGAACCAGGACGACTTCCCTACGGGTTCAGGAACCTTTTTTTGACTGCGACCTCCCCCTCAGGGGCCTTGCGTGTCACGTCTCGGCGGCGGTACCGGGTTGCTGTGGGCTGGCCCGGAACGAACTCCTGTAGTTGTCTCCATACCGTCCGAACGGTCACCCATCTCACGATGTTGAAATGGGTCGTGGTCTCCCGTCTCTGCTTGCCCGACGGTGTACCTCAGTCATCATCATCGTCGTCGTCGAGCGTGGCGACGGCCCAGGCGGGATAGGGTTCCGCCGTGCCTCGCATCGCTCGCCAGAGAATTCGATTCAGCTCATCCTCGGGCGCTCGGTCAACCTCCTCGAAGTTCATCTTGGCCGAGGCGATGGCGTCGGCCCGTAGCTGCGGATCCGCGATTGCCTTCGGATCGGGGTTCATCTGGTCCAGAGGCACCGTGTTGGGCAGGCAGTCGTAGGGCCTGAAGTTCGGCGTGTCGGTGAAACAATCGCGCATCGGCGGCGCCGCCGCGTCGAACTGGTTCATCGGCGTGAGTCCCAGAATCTGCTCGATCGTCCTCAGCACGCACACCGTGTTGTACTGCGTGCTCACCACCGCCCCGCGGCGCGCGTATGGACTTACGACGTAGGCGGTCGTGCGGTAGCCGCTGACATGGTCCCAGCCGTTTTGCGGGTCGTCCTCGATGGCCAGGATGGCCATCTCCTTCCAGAATCGCGAGTGACTGAAGCCCTCGATCAGTCGTCCGAACGCCAGATCGTTGTCGGCTGCCAGCGCCGCAGGCGTGGGGCAGTGCGCGGTCGTCCCGCTGGTGTGGTCGTTGGGCAGGCAGACGATCGTCAGGGCGGGGAATCTTCCCTCCTGCTCGAACCGGCGAAGCTCGCGGAGGATCACATCGGCACGGTACTGGTCCGGCACATCCATGCACCAGCCCACGTAATCCGTCGGAGAGTGCGGACGGAGCGACGGGATCAGGGGTTCACACTCGAAGATGACCTCGTTGCTCTTGCCCTGCCATGTTCGGTAGCAGTCGAGGAACTTGGGCTCGCCTTGTCGGGCGGCGTCACGCCATCGCACCCGTGGTCCCATGAACTCGCCGTAGTTGCGCAGAAGAAGTCCGCGGGCCAGCACCCGATCCCAGATGAACCCCGCCGGCGAGTAGGCCAGGGCATCTGCGTCGTCCTTGTCCATGACGTCGGGGTAGCTCCGCGGGAATCCGGCAAAGAGCTTTTCCATGTAGTCGGTGGCGAACGCGCTGGTGCTCCACTGGTGCCCGTCGGCACTGAGGATTCCTGCGCAGTAGGTGTTGTCGAGCAACACGAAGTCGGTCACCAGCTTGTGCTGATTGGGCGTGATCTTCCCGCCGAAGATGCAGAGTTGCGGGTTGCCGTTGCCTTGCGGCAGGTCGCCCAAGACCTGGTCGTAGGTGCGGTTCTCCTTGATGATGTAGACGATGTGCTTGATGGGGCTGGGCTCGCCGATTCGTTCGGGGACCGCCCGCGGAGGCTGGTTCTTCCGCGGCGGCAACTGCGATGCCTCCATCGCCGGTCGGCGAAGATTGTTCCACACGGCTTGTGAGTGGCCGGCCAGAGCGGCGCTCTCGGGCAGGGGCACGAGCGACACCGATCCGTGCCACTGCCGCGAGTTGTAGCCTTCCATTCCCGCATAGGGCGGGTCCTTGAGTGGCGTTGGCGAGGCGGAGAACCCCTTCACATTGGCAACGTAGAGCTGCCGGCGGGGGGTGTCCAAAGCGATCGCCGCAGGGAACCAGCCGACCGGAAAGAGTCCCACGAGTTTGGATCGCCGCTCGGCGGGGGCGAAGGCAATCACGCCGATGGCGTTCTGTGTGCCGTTGGCCACATACAGCGTCCGGCCGTCGGGGGCGAATGCCAGGGCATTGGGCGTCGCGCCCACCAGCTCGTTCGGCTTGGGTTTCGCCCAGATCGTCTCGACGACCCGACCGGTCTTCGTCTCGATAACGCTCAGATTGTCGCTGGCAGCGTTGGCGCACACCACAAACGCTTCGTCGGGCGTGACCGCCAGTGCCGACGCGTGCAGGTGGGTCGGGATTTCCTCCTTCTTTCCCGAGGCCAGATCGACGACGGTCACGCTGCCGTCGCTGGCCACGAAGCGTACCGGATCGACACGCACGACGGTGCCGCGCCCGGCATGACCGGTCAGATCGCCCGGGCCGGGCCGCCGACCGCCCCAGTTGGATACGTATGCCTTACCCCGGGCCAGCACCACGTCATACGGCGCGACCCCCGTGTCGAATTGCCGTGCGACGCCGCCCGATTCCGTGTCGATCTCCAGCAGTGTGTTGGTGAGATTGCCGCACACGTACAGACGCTTTCCGTCCGGGCTGAGGGCCAGTCCGCTGGGGATCTCGGCCTTCCGCTGCAGGCCCTTTGCCTCCGGCAGCGGGATACTGCGCAGACCCTTGACGCGCCCGCTGCTGTCAACTTCAAAGACCTTGATGTCACCTTCGACGTTGCTCAGATAGATCCGCCGGCCGTCGCTCGAGAAGATCAGGCCGGTGAAGCTCACCTGGCTCTTCGCCGCGGCCTCCAACTGTCGGGGCGAGACGGGCGAGTTCGGTGTGACGCCCGCGATGGGCAATGCCACCCGGTCCGTCACCTCGGCCGTGCCCGGATTGATGATCACGAGCTGGTTGGTCTTGCCGGTGACCACCAGGATTCGCCCGTCCGGCGAAAGCGCCAGGGCCTGCGGCCTCATGCCGGGCATCTCGATTTGCCTTCCCAGTGGCGTGATCGTCTGCGACACCGGCAGCACCGCCCGATTGCCTCCATGCCACCCGACGGTCTCGCGAGAATCCTCGGCGGGCGGCTTGGCCGGCGCATCCGGGTCGGCCGCGCGGGCCGGCCCGCCGGCGCAGCACATCAGCGCGACGCTCAGAACCAGAATACGAATTGGGGACACAGATTGCTTCTCTTCGGTTCTCATGTGGAAAGACTACCTCGCACGAACGAACGGGGCAGACGAAGTGGACATTCCACCTATCTGTCCGCGTCTACCTCGATCCCTATCCCTGCGGTGTCGACACCGCCGCTCCAGACTTCTGACGGACCGCCAAACAGAATCCAGTGCCTCGCGCACGACGCACTCCGCATGACGTAGTCGCCTGCGTGGCCCCCCATGGTCTCTTCCGCGGTCGGAACCATCGTACATCGCGTTTCCATGGTCAAGCAACAGGACTCGATCGCTCGGCGCCTGCCGTCAGCAGGGGCGTGACCACGCCTCGGCTGCGGTCACTGGGTCGGCCTCGGCAGCCCATGCCAATACCGAAACGTGAAGGTGTAATCGCGCCCGGGGGCGTGCGGGCCGAGGTCGACGACGGCCGTCACGTACAGGCTCGGCCCGGGCTCGTCGATGAATCGGACCTCGGCCTGGGGTTGCTGGATGCTCAGCGTCAGGCCGCGGTTCATCAGCGGGTTGTCATCATACGTGCCGTTGGGTGCGCCGGGGTTGCGATTGAAGATCGACAGCTCCAGGGGCCGCTTGCCGTCCGTCGGTTTGAGGGCGAACGAGGCGGAGACCAGCTCGCCGTTCGACTCGGAAAACGCGAACTCACGGCCATTGGCGAAGGCAAAGACATTTCGCTCCTGGCCGGCCTTGCGGGGATCGGGGATTCGGGGGTCGGTGATCTTCTCGGGAATCGGCGGGTCCCAGCCCTGGTGGAAGTAAGGGCACAGGCGGAAGCGGGCCGGCAGGCCGTCGGCGGCACGGCCACGGACCTCGACTCGGATCGTATGGTCGGCGCCCTTCAGCGTGTGATGATACGTCAGGCGGACATCGGTGCCTTGAACCGGTGCATCCATCGTCTTGGACCAGCGGATCTCATCGCCGTTGCGCTCAATGTTGCTGAAACCGCTCTTGGCGAACTGATAGAGCTCCCATCGGTCGCCCAGGTAGAAGGTGAAGGTTCGGTTTCGGCATTGCGGCGGCTTGATGGGCGGGAAGTAGGGGGCGCCGTTCATGTCCTTGAGAGGCTCGGTGGGGCTCCAGAACAGGGCGTTGCCCGTGGTCGAGGCGTAGTGTCCGGTGTTGCTCTCTTTCTCGGTCCATCGGGCGGGGTTGGCAAAGGTGTAGCCGTTCCGCAGCAGGTTGGGGGTTTGCAGGTCATAGGCGATCACCATTTCGGGGGCGACGCGGTTCTCGTGGTCGCAGATCTGATAGTGGCGGGTTTCGGCATGGAGGAGCCGGCCGTGGCCTTCGATGGTTCGGCCCTGGAGGTCGCGGCGATTGGCGAGGGTGTCATCGACGAGGAAGACCATGGAGGGGGCGGCGGGGCAGGGCCATCGCTGTTCGAACCACCGGGTGAATTCATCGACGGTAACGAGCTTCCAGCCACGATCGAGCATGAGATCGACCAGATCGAGGGCGCATTCGAGGGCCTCGTCGTTGTTCAGCATGGGGCTCCACGGGCCCTTGGGTGTGAAGATGTTCCCTTCGGAGGCGGTGTTCAGATACAGGAACGGCACGCGTCCGGCCAGGAGGTTGTTCTCATACTGGGTGAGCTCAACCCGCCACCAGCCGCCCTTCTCCTTGGCGTGGACGAGCTGGCCAACACTCCATTGTCCCCGCTTGAGCGGCTCGCCGAAGTGCCAGCATTGCGGGATGGGGAATCGATCGTAGTTGTGCCAGAGCGTGCGCGAGGCCCAGTGCAGTTCGAGCACCGCCCGCCTCTGCTGCATTTCGCGATTGACGCGGGCCGTCCGCAGCGGTGCCTTGTCATCCCACTGGACCCAATAGGGGAACATGGGCGCCCCTTCCCAGTTGTGCGGGATGTCCCAGAACTCGGCCAGGGAGTTGCCCTCGACGCAGGCATGGGCGCTGGCCCGGAAGCCGCCGCGTGCGGATGCGGTCTGCACTTCGAGGTCCGCGTCGGCGAACAACTGGGTGGCCAGCGTGGTGATCTTGCCGGGCGGGATGCCGAGCCATTGTGCGATGGGGTCTCGAAACTGCGGCCATTCGACGCCGATTTCGTGGCCGGCCTCGGCCAGGCCCTTGAAGAACGCAAGTTCCGTGGGCATCGCCTGAGGTTCGTGCCCGTTGAGGATGATCGTCAGCCTCATCGGGCCGAGGCGGCGGCGGGCCTTCGCCCCGTCGATGAATCGGTGCAGGCCGACGATGCTGTCGTTGCCCTGGTTGTGGAGGATGATGTTGCAGAACTTCAGGGGCTCGGGCTGTGCGGCGGCCGCTGGAGTGATTGCTGCTGTTACGCCGATCAGAACCGAAATGCCTGAGCTGAGCATGGCAGTGGGTCCTCGTGTGTTGTGCCTCTTTGTACGGCGATTCTGGGAAAGAAGCCAGGGGGGCGGACGGCACGGGGGCTGTGCCCGACTGCTGAGGCTCGCGGGCCGCTTCGAGCTGAAGCACAATGGCAGTCTGAACATTGACCCACCCGGCCGGCACCACAAGAATGGGGCCGAAGGGTGGGCCTCGCATGAATTGGGACAGATCGATCACGCCTCAGAGAGGCTGGTTCTGGGTTTATGTGCTCGCATGGGTGGCGCTGGACGCCCTCGCCGCAGCGATCATCCTGGATGGCGGCTATCTCGCCTTTACATATCTGGTGATGGGCATTCCAGGCGCCCTCCTGGCCTTTGCGCTGAGCCGCTCGGCTCGCGTAGCCAGATGGACCATTCTGGCGGTCCTGATCCCCATGGTATCCTTTGTCCTGAGTTGCGTAACCTCCCCGTTCATCCCTGACTACGCCAGGCTCGTGCAACGCCTTCTTCACTGCACTCGGTGATGAGAACGGGGTGTTGTCAGCGGGCGTTGAGGGATCGTGAATCTGCATCCTCAGGGGGCGTCTGCTGGTATTCCGATTTTGTTTATCGGGGAATGTCCCACTTTCGACGCATATTTCACACGTTTCGTTGAGCGGGGGATCGGGCATGGTGGACAGGGGTGGTGGGCGTGATCCGACGGCGTGTCGGGGGACGGCGATGAGATCGCGATCTGACATGTCGTCAAATGTCTCACTTTCGACACATAGTATGCGCGCTTGGGCCGGGCGGTTGTCGGGCATCGGGCGTAGGGAATAGGGGGTAGGTCGTCGCAGTCTGCTGGTGTCGCGGGGTTCATTGTTGAGATTGCGATCTGAGACGTCGGCGAATGTCTCACTTTCGACGCATATTTCACACGTTTCGCTGAGCGGGGGATCGGGCATGGTGGACAGGGGTGATGGACGTGATCCGACGGCGTGTCGGGCCACGGCGATGAGATTGCGATATGAGCCGTCGGCGAATGTCTCACTTTCGACCCATTCTTCACGCGTTTCGCGGGGAGGGTCTTGGGTGGTGGATGGGACATCGGGAACGGGGGATGGGGTTTGGGGCAATGCGACTCGATGAGGTGGTTTATTGGTGGTGCGATCTGGGTTGTCGTCGGATGTCTCACTTTGTCCCGTATTGTCCCACATCTTGGGCGGAGTTATGGGGAGTTTGAGGGTCTGTGAATGCTTGAGCGAACTGGCGGGGAGGCAGGCGCTGACGTTCGGTGTGGAGGGGGCAGTTGACTGTGGATTCATGGTACGCACTGACGGCCTCCCGTTGGTATGGGGTGTCCATCCATCCATTCGTAGGATTGGGGAGGGCGACTGGCGGGAAGGTGTGCGGGAGTTGTCTGGTGAGCGCGGATCGACATCCAGGGCGGAGATGATCAGGCTGCAAGCCAGAGATGCTTCAGAGGTCAGAGAGAGTGGGTTGATCCCGGGACGGATGCAAAGCAGTTGCGTCTCCGGTTCGCGTCCTGCGGTTGTTTGCGCAAACGGGTGACAGTGTTTGGAGTCGGTGTTACACTGACGGCCGTCTGGAATGGTCGGTCTCTGGCCCACGGATTGGAGTCTTGGTCGACACCCTCCTGTGGAGCAAACACCCTATGCCACCGATACGGGACAAGTCGCTCCGATTCACCCATGTACACCTGGAGAACTGGAGGAATTTCCAGCAAGCTGATGTGCCCCTCCAAAGTCGCATGTTTCTGGTCGGTCCCAATGCCTCTGGAAAATCGAACTTCCTGGATGTTTTTCGCTTCCTTCGTGACATTGTGTCTGTCGGCGGCGGATTCCAGGCGGCCGTGGGCAGACAGAACGGGGTTTCCAGCCTCCGGTGCCTTGCCGCACGTCGGAATTCTGATGTGGTTGTTCGGATCCGGTTAGGCAGCGAGGACAATGCCGCCGCCTGGGAGTACGAGCTTCGCTTCAACCAGACTGCCGAGCGGGGACCCGTCATCAAGCGGGAGAGGGTCGCCCGGAACGGACGGGACATCCTCATTCGTCCGGATGACGAGGACAAGAAGGATACCGAGCGACTCACACAGACGTATCTCCAGCAGGTCTATGCCAACCAAGCATTTCGCGAAGTTGCAGGTCTGTTTGCATCCGTACGGTACCTTCACATCGTTCCTCAACTGATTCGTGAACCGGATCGATCGGTCGGGAGAAGCAATGATCCTTACGGAGGCGACTTCCTCGAGCAGGTCGCCAAGACTCCGGACAAGGTCCAGAAGGCCAGGCTGAAACGAATTCTGAAGGCGCTGGCGGTGGCGGTGCCGCAGCTCAAGGAACTGGAACTCTGGCGTGACAACAGGGGCGTACCACATTTGAGGGGGCGATATGAGCACTGGCGCCCGCACGGAGCATGGCAGACCGAGGAGCGGTTCTCAGATGGAACGCTGAGGTTGATGGGTCTACTCTGGGTTGCTCTGGAACGGGGAGGAACCCTTCTCCTGGAGGAACCGGAGTTGTCCCTTCACCCTGAAGTCGTTCGGTTCATTCCACAAATCTTTGCCCGCGTGCAAAGCCGGTCCGGGAGGCAGATCGTCGTCAGCACGCATTCTCCGGACATGCTTCGCGATTCCGGCATAGGGTTGGATGAGGTGCTGCTCTTTGTTCCCACCGGGGAAGGAACAGAGGTTCGTCCTGCCGCCAGCATCCCCCAGGCCGCGGAGCTCCTCCGGAGCGGACTGCCGCTCGCGGACGTGGTGTTACCTGAGGTCCGACCGGCAAGCATCGAGCAGTTGACATTCGACTTCATGGGCTGAGGAATGGGCCAGAAACCGCCTTGGGAGATCTCTGCTGCCGTTGAGGGAGACGTGGATGATGCCGTTTTACGGCGCCTCGTGCAAACCGTCGGGGGTGGACTCCATCGCGTCTATGGTAAAGAAGGCAAGGCGGGCCTGATCAAGCGCCTCCAGAGCTACAACTCGGCGGCACGATATGCGCCATGGGTGGTCCTTGTGGATCTGGATTGTGATTTCGACTGTGCCCCGCCGTTCTGCAAGGAGCATCTGCCGCATCCCGCACGATGGATGTGCTTTCGTGTGGCCGTTCGCGAGGTTGAAGCCTGGTTCATGGCCGACCGGGAGCGACTGGCGCGGTTCCTTGGGATTCCGCTTGAGCGTGTTCCGCTGAATCCCGAATCAGAGATGGATCCGAAGCGAATGCTTGTCGACATGGCCCGAGACTCAAGGCGAAGAGCCGTTCGCCTGGATATGGTACCTCGTCCCGGAAGCGGAAGATCGGTGGGACCCGCCTACACCTCGTGCCTGATCGAGTTCGCAAGGACCGTCTGGCGTCCAGAAGAAGCGGCTCGGAGGTCGGATAGCCTACGTCGGTGCCTCAGGTCTCTGCGAGGGCTTCGCTCACATTATCACGGCTGAGCGACCCAACAGCACTGCCTACTGTGCTGTGATCGCCGGATCGGAACGTGTCGACCAAGAGGGGGACGGTTCTCTCGGCACCGTGGAGAGCATGGGGTCATGTCAATTGTCAAGAGTTGACCCCTACTTCCGTTGACCCCTACTTCCGTTCTTTCCGTGTGCGGTCCTGCACTATGTTCGGCCATAAGCACTACGGGTATAGGAGGCTAACATCCATGAGATTCACTGGCCGCACAATCACCTGCAAGTGCAAAGTGGACTAGGAGGTGAACTATGGCAACAGAACGTCCTGTTCCAGATATTACCATCAATCAGACTGGATGGTTCCTAACGATCTCTCCATTCCTGCCATGGGTCTGCTTATTGACCGCAGTCTTTGTCGTCGTGCTTCTTGTATGCTTGCTGTTGAGTTACTGCGGACGGTCACCTACTTCCGGTAATGCGGGTGTTGGAAGCGACGCGCAAGGACGTCATGACATGGACTGAAACGGGCACAGGGAGCGTGAGGCGTCGGGATTCGGGGCTGCACCCAGCCATTGTATTTCGCTCCTTCAGGGCGTAACGGGGCGGGGCTAGACAACACGCTACAGGCTGTGTGTCGAGGTTCGGCTCGCGGGTACGCTCGCCCTCCCGGAATAAGGTGGTGCGGCGCGACGGGTAGATCGACCAGGCTCTCTGTGGGGTTTACGGGAAGAAGCCCTGCAGGAACTTCTTTAGCGGGCCGTCGTAGACGGCGCGGGTCAGGAATTCGGTGCCCTGCTGGTTGCCCCAGCAGTAGAAGATGATCGTCTTGCCCTGGAACTCGCAGAAGTCGACGTCGCAGTCGTTGATGTTCTTCGCCTTGGCGATGTGCTCGCGCTGGGCGGGGGTGAGCTTGGGGTTGCCGATGATCTTGTCCTCGGGGCCGTAACGCATGATCGGATTCAGCGGGCTGAGTTCCCAATGGATCAGGTCGCGCGTGCGGACGATGTAGGGCTCGTAGGTGGGGCCGGGCTTGGCCTCGAGATAGACCATGTAGTAGTAGCCTTCGAGCCAGCGGATCGTCGGACAGGCCGAGTAGCGATCCTTGGTATAGACGGCCTGCTCGCCGATGAGCGTCCAGTTGATCAGGTCCTTCGACTCGGCGAAGCGGGTGGTGAACGGATTGCCCACGACCTCGGGCGGCTTGCCGACCTCGAAGGCCATGATGTATCGCCCCGGGCTCTTGCAGACGGAATTGTTGAAGAGCCCCCAGCCGGGCAGCTTGAGGGCGGTCTTCTCAGACCAGGTCGACATGTCCTTCGACCAGAAGACCTGGATCGTATCGCCGTCCCAGGCGTTGACGCCGTAGACATAGACGGTGTCGCCTTCGACGTGGGCACTGCCGAGGTGATAGCCGGCGGCGAAGGCGGGGGTGGGCTCGTCCTTCTCGACGTCGACGAAGCGGAAGTAGCTCTTGCCGGTCTTGTTGGGCTTGTAGTTGTCGCGGATGTACTCGAAGCGATAGAGCCGGCCCTTCCAGACGATCGGCGTGGTTTCGACGAGGTCGCAGTCGATGGTGCCGAGTTTGCGGATCAGGGGCTTGCGGGCGGCGGGTGCCTCGGCAGCGGCCAGATGGAGGGCGGACGTGGCGACCGGGTCGGCGGCCTTGGCGGCCCGCGCGGGCCTGGCCGGGACGAAGGTGTAGAGCTTCAGCATCGAGGGCGGGGGGACGGGGTCGCGCGGCTTGTCGCGGTTCGAGTCGAGCGTTTCCCAGCGGAGCATGTAGCGGAGGTCATCCTGGGGCGAGCGGCCGGACCCGACGCACCATCGGACCTTCATGCCGGGTGTGTCGGATTGGGCCACCTCGATCTCGGCGGGGCGTTCGAGGCGGTCCTGGGCCTGGCCGGCGACCTTGAGGGTCTGTTCATCGAGGATCCATGTGCCGGCCCCATACTTGATATGCCGGTACGACTGGCAGAGCCGGCCCTGGCGATCGACCTGGACGGGACCGAACTGGATGTCATATTCGATCGATCCGCCGCCGGTGAACTCCCAGCGGTAATCCCAGGTGCTGGTCTGGTGGGTGGTCCAGCGGCCGTCGACGAATCGGGCGGCGTAGATCTGGGTGTTGCCATGTTCGTCGGACTTCTGATAGCTGATGATCAGGCGGCGCTGCGAGTCGAAGCCGACGCGATGGTTACCGTTGATGAGTCCACCGCGGACGGGCACGGGATCGACCACCTCGGCGGTCTGGGCGGTGATGGGCAGCTCAAGGGGCTTGCCGGCGCTGGTTTCCCAGCGGATCAGGTCGCGGCTGCGGGCATAGCAGAGGTCGTGGTTGAACTCGCAGCCCTTCTGGTCGCGCCAGACCCAGCAGATGTGGTAGAAGCCGTCGGGGCCGAGGACGGGGCCGTGGATGTAGGCGTTCATCTTGCCCTGGCCTGAGGTCAGGGGGCGGTCGAGCAGACGCTGCCAGGAGCGGGAGGCGTGGTCGTAGACGTTGTAGATCTGCTCGCCGTTTCCGCTGACGCCGCTGCGGTAGGTGAAGAGGAGTTCCTTGCGGGGCCCGCGGAAGAAGCGGGGATAGGTGCATTTGGCTTCATCGCGGCCGACCATGCTCTCGCGCTGGAGGCTGTGGATGTCGCAGGGGTGCTGCGAGCGGAAGTAGATCAGCGGGACGACGTGCATGTTGGCACTGATGTGGATACATCCGTCGTCGTCGACGGCCATGGCGATGTAGTTGTGCGAATCCCAGCCGATCTGTTCGGGCAGGCGGACGACGTTCCACGTTCGACGGTCGAAGGTGCGGGCGGCGACGGTGAGGCGCCGCTGATCGTCGTAATAGGCGACGAACTGGTGGTCCCATCGGGTGATCAGGGCAAACGAGACGGGGATGCCCGACCATGCGGGGCCTATGTCGATGACCTCGGCGGTCTTCATGAGCGGGCCCTCCGCCGCGAGGGCCCCGGGGAGTCTGAACCCACAGACAACAAGCACACCCACCACGCACCGCAGGGTTCGAGGCATCGTCGGCTCCTTTGAATCGGAAGAGAAAACATGATGCGATTCTACGCGGTGGGATTCGTTTCGTGCAACGAGAGGGACGATCGGCCTGCACCCCGGCGGGACGAGGGTCTCATCCCGCCGGGTGTGCAGGGCATGCCGAGGGTAGTTGTTCGGGCAGGCCCTCGTATGGGGTCAGGCCAGATACTCGGGGTCCTCGGCGAGTTTGCTGGTCAGTTCGCGGGCGGCGTCTTCGTGGCCGGTGCGACCCATCAGGGCGAAGGTGTAGATCTTGCCCAGTTCGACGGCCGGCTGATCGTAGGCGTCGACGGAGAACAGTCGTCCGGCGATGGTGGTGGCCGCCTCATACAGGTAGATGAACTGGCCGACGGTGTGGGCGTTGATCCGCGGGAAGCGGATGGTCAGCGTGGGTCGCCGGCTGGCGACGAGGGCCTGTTCGGTGGCCTGTCGCTCGGCGTTGAGCAGATCGCCCATCTTCTTGCCGCCGAGGTAGCCCATGGCTTCGACGTTTTTGTCGGCCTTGGGGATGGTCACGTCGCGATCGAAGTGGTCGACGGCCAGTGTGGTGATGACCTTGTCGTTGGGCCCTTCGCGATAGAGCTGGATCTGCGAGTGCTGATCGGTGGCGCCCAGGGCCTTGATGGGTGTCGGACCGGCGTAGATGTCGGCGCCCGAGAGGGAGCGTTGTTTGCCGAGGCTTTCGGCCCAGAGCTGGCGGTACCAGTCGGCCAGGTCTTTGAGCCGGTAGCTGTAGGGCATCATCACGTGGAGGCATTTGCCGCGGTGGTACATCAGATGGTGGATGGCGGCCAGCAGTGCGGCCGGATTCGTTCGCAGTTCGGTCGACTTGACCCGTTGGTCCATGTCGCGGGCGCCGGCCAGCAGCGATTCGATATCGCCCCCGCACATTCCCGCGCTGAACAGGCCGACGGCGGAGAGCACGCTGAAGCGACCGCCGACGCCGTCGGGCACGGGCAGCGATTCGTAGCCCTCGGCATTGACGATCTGCCGCATGGTTCCCTTGGCGGCGTCGGTGGTGACGAGCATGTGCTTCTTCTGGCCTTCGGCACCGAGTCGCTGACGGAGCATGTCGCGGACGATGAGGAACTGGGAGGCCGTCTCGGCGGTTTCGCCCGACTTGCTGATCACATTGAAGAGCGTCTTGTCCAGCCCGCCGTCGAGCAGGTCGAGCACCTCGGCGAACTGCACGGGGTCGACGTTATCGAGTACGAACAGCCGCGGGCCGCCGCGTTTGTCGCTCGGCTGCATGTTGTAGGTGTAGGGATTCAGTGCGGTCTGGAGCGCGATATTGCCCAGGGCCGAGCCGCCGATGCCGCAGACGACCAGGTTCTCGTAGCGGCCGCGATGGCGCTTGCACGCTTCCTGAACGGCCTTGAGCATCGCCTGATCGTAGGGCAGCTCGCGGTACCGGTGTTTTCCTTCGCCGCGTTCGGCCTCGACGCGTTCGACGATGGCGGCACAACCGCCGGCCAGTCCGTCGAGTTCGCGATCGGGCAGGCCATGCTCGGGGCCCACGCCCTTGAGCATGACGTTCTTGTAGTACAACCGAATGGCATCTGTAGCTTCCGACATCTGGATCACTCCCTTAGTGAACAATACGCCCGCACTCCGCGAGCCTCAGAGATGATAGCTTTTCCTGGGAAATATCGGAAGGCGTGGCGGAGCTATTGAATGGCGAACGGTGCCGTGGCACGTTCCGGGGGAGCGGCGGATGGGCCTTGTTTCAGGCCGGGGGATGTCGCCTGGGGGCCTGGCCGTCGGGTCCCATGACGGTGGCGTGAAAGGCGTCGTAGTGTTGCACGGGCACGTCGGACCCGATCGAGTGGGCGCCGATGATCACGCCACCATCGCGTCCCACATCGAGGATGGCCTTGGCATCGGCGACGATTCGTTCGATGGGGCCGCGGGGCAGGACGACGGCATTGCACATGCCGCCGATCAGGGCCAGGCGGTTGCCGTAACGCCGCTTGATCCGCACGAGGTTCATTCCGCTTCGCGGTTCGATCGGGTTCACGCCGTCGATGCCGGCCTCGATCAGCATGTCGAGCAGCGGCTCGATGTTGCCGTCGGAGTGGAGGAGGACGAACCTGGCCCCGGCCTGTTTCCAGGCGTGCACCATTCTGGCGTAGCACGGCAGGAAGATGCGTTCGAAGGCCTTGGGCGAGAACATGGGGCCGTCGTTGTAGGCCATGTCATCGTAGATCCACACACCGGTGCGGTACAGCCCCGACCGCCGCAGGGCCTCCAGACCGATCCGGATCTGATGATCGGCGACGCGGGCGGCCAGGGCGGCGGCGAAGGTGGGGTCGGCGGCGATGTCCATGAGGAAGTCCTCGTTGCCGCGCATGAACGCGCTGCGGAGATAGGGGCCGCCCGTCTTGATGAAGGTGCAGCGCGTTGTCGGGTCGAAGCCGGCGGCGGGATTGAGGCATGCGTAGCGAGCGTCGAGGGCGGGCGATTCGAAGGGGGTCGCGTCGAGTTCGGCGGGCGTGTGGAGGGCGGGGGCGAGCTGTTCGTAGAAGAAGGCCCCCTCGCGGCGGCGGATGACGCGCCCCCATCCGTCTCGCTCCGTGATGATGTCGCCGTCGGTGGTCAGCACCTGGGCCCGCGAGGGGAACGGCGTTTCGTCCGGCACGACGACGGCCAGGTCGATCTGGTAGAAGTCCGGGAGGCTCGCATCGTCGGGCAGGTGGTGGTGGCGCCTGCACGCCGGGATGAAATCACCCCAGAAGCTGTCGCAGATCGGCACGCGGTCGGGTGGCTGGTGCGAGAGGGCACGGATCACCCGTTCGATGCGATGCCGGCCGGCATTCCCAGTCATGGGTGGATTCTCCCGATGAGACGGTGCATCATTCTGCTCAGGGTATCTTCATCGGGAGCCAGCGACCAGTCCGAGGCCATGGTCGAGGAGTCGGCCTATGGCAGACGAGGCGCCCTGTCAGATACCATCAGGGCACGGCCCAGTCGACGGTTTTTCTCCGGAGGCGTTCGGACATGGTCTATCTTGTTGCCGGCCTGAGCCTGATCTGCGGTGCCGCCGCTGGTGCGGCCCCCCTGGAAGCGACGTTTGCGCCCAGCGGGTGGCTCGAACTGAAATCGGGCGGTCGGACGATCCTCCATGGCGGGCTGATGTGTTATGGGCAGGCGTGGGATTCTTGCGGTCAGGAGCATGCGACGGACGTCTCCCGTCCGGAGCCGAACCGGTTTGTCGGGCGAATGGCGATGCCGGCCTCGGGCAAGGGGCATCTGTGTTTCGAGCAATCGGCTGCCTGGAACGGCCCCGAGCTTCAGATCGACTACGCCGTCGAGTTCGAGGCCGAGAACGAGATCCATCTGCAGTCTGTTCTGTTCTACCTGCCGGCCGAGGTGTTCGCGGGTCGGCAGGCGACGTTCTACCCGGCCGGGTCCGAAGTCGGCCTATCTTCGGGTTCCGGGGCGTTCAAGACGGAGTGCTTTGGCTGGGCGGTATCCTTCGCGATGGATGCCGACCGCGTGCTGTTGATTCAGACGACCGGCGGGACATTGATCGAGCTGTCCGATACGGGGCAACCGAAGAGCAAGACCTATGCCCTTGCGTTCCGGATGGTGGGCGACGTCAAGGTGCCGGCTGGGGCGGCCACGCGAAGGCGAATCCGGTTCAGCGTGGTGACGCCGGAGGAGGCGAGGCGTTCGGCGAGGTTGCAGCCCCAGTTCGATCGGACTCGGGCCAGCCTTCTGCTGGACGTCAACGGGCGTGTGTGGCTGCGCGATCGTCAGCGCGACTACGCGTCGGTGTCGCTGGCGGTTCAGGGGCCCCATTGGACCTTCACGGGCCAGGACGAGATGGTCGGCTGGTCGGAGATCGCCGACGATCGGCGGACGCTGACGGGCACGATGCCGATTCACATGCCGGTGGGGCAGCCCCTGGGGGCGATTCAGTTCAAGCAGGCCACCGAACGGACGTCCGAGGGGCTTCGGCTCGGCTACGAGACGCGATTTCTTCGAAGCGAGCGGATCAACGGCTACTACGTGGCGTGGTCGATTCGTGCGGCGGAATTTGTGGGGCATCGGATCGAGCTGACGGGACCCGCCGCCCCGACCTCGGGCGGATCGGCTACCTCTCGCAACACGCTGACGGTGCCGCCTCAGCGGCCGGCCAAGTCGGAGGTGGGGACGTATACGGTCACACGAGTTGCTTTCGCCCCCGATCACCCGCTGGGATTTGTCCTTTCGCTCGATCGACCGATGCCGCTGCGGATCGAGGACCGCCGGGCCGAGGACGCCGAGCTGTACGAGCTTCAGTTTCTGTTCGCCCGCGGGGACAAGGGCGTCGAGATCGCCGGCGGCACATCGGCGGGGGTGTCGTTCGATCTGCGGCCAAACTCCGGCCATCAGGTGGTGCTGGACGACATGGCGTCGGCACACCGGACGGACACCTTGGAATGGATCCGCTATACGCCGCCCTGGGACACCTGTGCGGTAGACCTGTCGTTTCTGAACGGTTCGCCCGCGGGGCAACACGGGTTTCTGGGGGTGCGGGGGGAGCGATTCGTCTTCGCCGATGGCACACCGGCTCGCTTCTGGGGCACGAACTTCAGCGCCGAGCAGAATCTGCCGCCCCACTGCGACGCAGAGGCGACCGCGCGGCGCCTGGCGCGGTACGGCGTGAACATGGTTCGGATCCATCAGGCCGACGCAGGTTATGCCACGAACAATCTCTTTCGACGGGAGCGGCGAACGAAGGGTACGCGGCAGCTCGATCCGGAGTCGATGGACCGGCTCGACTATCTCGTGGCCCAGCTCAGGCAGCAGGGGATCTACGTCTACTTCGATCTGCTCAGCACGCGGACGTTCGACCTTTCGGACGGTGTCGTTGAGGCCGGACGTCTCGAACTGGGAGGCAAGCCGTACGCCAACTTCGACGGGCATCTGATCCGTCTACAGGAGGAGTTCGCCACGAGCCTGCTGACGCATCGCAACCCCTATACCGCTCTGACCTACGCGAATGATCCGGCGGTGGCGATGATCGCCATCGCCAATGAGAACGATGTGTTCAGCGGCCGGATCGAGATCGAGCCCTATCGCACGCGTTTCGAGCTGCTCTATCGGGCCTGGGCAATAGCGCGAGGGGTCTCGCTGCCGGCTGGCAGGATCGATCTGGACGACCTGACGCCGTCGCTGCTACGGTTCATGGTGGACGTGCAACGGGCCTATCATGCCCGGATGGTGAGCCATCTGCGTCGTCTGGGGGTTCGGGTGCCGATCACCGGTTCGAACTGGACGGTGAACGCCCCGCTGGTGGCCTCGTTCGGGCCGTGCGATTTCACCGACAGCCACGGCTATTGGGACCACTGCTGGGACCGCTACACGCGCATTCGCAATCGCATGATGGTTCGCAGCCGTCCGACGATCTTCGGGTCGCTGGCCTTTCAGCGGGTGCCCGGCAAGCCGTTCTTCTGTAGCGAATATGGTCAACCCTGGCCGAACGAGTTTCGCGCCGAGATGCCGCTGGCGGTGGCGGCGGTTGCCTCGTTCCAGGACTGGGGCGGGGCGCTGATCTACACCTATGCGCACCGGTCCGATCCGACGGTGGACTGTCTGTCGGGGCCGTTTGAGACGCTGAACGACCCGTGTCTGTTCGGGCTGTTTCCGCACGCGGCGTTGATGGTTCGCCGGGGCGACGTTCAGACGGCGAGGGAGCGGCTGGCGATTCGGATTCCGGACCAGAAGGTTTACGACCGGAAGCCGGCGGCGCCTTCCCGGTGTGTCGCGTACGACGTCTCGGCCGAGCGGAGCATCGTCGCGACGGCGTTGGGGCCCTCGGTGCCGAAGGGTTGGCGTGAGGTTCCCAGCAGCCAGCCCGTCGTGGCCGAGGCGGCCCACGAGGTGTTCAGCGACACGGGAGAGTTCCGTCGCGACTGGAAGGCGGCCGTCGCGACGGTTGACACGCCGCGCACGCAGGCGGCCTGGGGCTTTCTGGGTGAGCCGGTTCGTCCGATTCGCCTGGGCGACGTGGAGATGGCGCTGAGATCGCCGTTCGCCGTTGTGGCCGTCAGCTCGCTGACGGATGAACCGATTGGCTCGTCCGGTCGCCTGCTGATTACGACGGTGGCCCGCGCCGAGAACACGGGGATGGTCTACGACCTCTTCCACACGCGGAAGATATCGCCGGGACACGCTCCGATTCTGATCGAGCCGGTTTGCGGGAGCCTCTCGATCCGAACGAGCCGGGCCGCCATGCGCGTTCGCGGCCTCGATCCTCAGGGGGCGACGACGGTGGAGATGGACTGTCCGATCGAAGAGGGACGGTTGAGACTGGATGTGGGCCCGCGGTTCCGGACGATGTACTACCTTCTGGAGGCGCGTTGATCGCCGGGATTCTCCTGGGTCGTACGCCTCAGTCTTTCGGCAGACTGGCGAGGCTGTCGTTGCTGCCGATGAGGACCAGGACGTCTCCGGCCTGAATGGGTTCGTCGGGATTGGGTACGGCGATCACGTGCCATCGACGGGTCGATGGGTCATCGGCGTTTGCCACGGTGGTCGGACGCCGGATGGCCACCAGATTGAGCATGTAGCGGGTACGCAACTCCAGTTGGCGGGGCGTCTGGTTTACGAAGGCCTGCGGGGCGGGGACCTGGACGAGGCTGTGTTTCTCGTCGAGTTCGACGAAATCCTCGAACTGCGGCATCATGAGCCGGTTGGCCCAGCGGGCGGCGGACTCGTCTTCGGGGAAGACGACCGCATCGGCCCCGACGCGCTTGAGGATCTCGCCGCGGACTTCACTGGCGGCCCGGGCAAGGACCCGCGGAATACCGATCTTCTTGAGGGTGCTGGTGGCCAGGACGGTGGACTCGAAATCCAGGCCGATGCCGACGACCGCACAGTCCACCTTGTCGATGCCGTGGGCGATGAGGGCTTCTTCGTCGGTGCAATCCATCCGGACGGCCAGGGCGACGTCGTCCCGGGCCTCCTGGATGAGGTTGTAGTCCTTGTCGATGGCGATGACCTCCGCCCCGGCCTTGGTCAGCAGACGTGACAGTTTGAGACCAAAACGTCCCAGTCCCAGTATTGCAAACTTCACCATACGAGCCGCACTCCAGAACTCTTCCGGTCGTCACGGATCCGGGGGGATATCATCGCTAGCCGATGATCACGCCTTCCTCGGCATACCTGTAACGACGGGTTTTCTCCCGACCGGCCATCGCCACCAGCAGCGTCAACGGCCCCAGCCGGCCGATGAACATATTGGCCATGATCACCAGCTTGCCGAAGGCCGTCAATTCGGAGGTGATGCCGCAACTCAATCCGACCGTGCACAATCCGCTGACCTCCTCGAACAGCAGTTCGAGGAATCCTGCGCGTTCGCTTTCGGTAAAGGACAAAAGGGTCACCGATGCCCCGACCATGAACATCATGAGCACGAGGACGGCTCCTGCTTGGCGCACTTGAATGACGGGGATGGTTCGGCCGAAGGCCTCCACCTGTTCGTGTCGCCGCATGGTCGCCCGTACCGCCAGGTAGATGACGGCGGCGGTGACGGTCTTGATCCCGCCTGCTGTCGAGGCGGATCCTCCGCCGATGAACATCAGGACGGTCATGACGAATATGCTGGCCGGGGACATGGCTGTGAGGGTCGTCGGGATGCTGTTGAACCCGGCGGTTCGCGTAGTGACGGACTGGAACAAGGCATCGAGCGTTCGTTGTCCGAAGGTCTCGCCGGCCATGACCGGCGGTTTGGGCATCAGGTGGGCGCTCATGCCCGGCCGATAGCGTGGGTTGAACCGGGTGGGCGTCTCGAAGAACAGCAGGAGCGCCGCGCCCCCGAAGATCAGGACAGCCGTCATGGCCAGCGCGAGTTTGGAGTGCAGATTCAGGCGCTCCATCCGTCCGGCGATGCCGAGGGTGACGCGCGTTCTCCACGTGGGCATCAATCGAGTGCCGACCCATTCGTAGATGTCGCGGAGAACGGGGAAGCCCAGGCCGCCGATGACGATCAGCATCATGAGCGACACATAGAGCTGCCAGTAGCCGCGGTAGCTGATCATGTTGTCGGACTGAAGGGCGAACCCGGCATTGCAGAAGGCGCTGACGGAGTGAAAGAGGCTCAGGTAGATCCGGCGCCAGGGGCAGGCGATTGAGGGGTCCCACATGGTGTAGAGGATGGCGGCCCCGATGGCCTCGATGACGAAGGTGGCCAGGACGACGAAGCGGAGCATGCGTGCGATGTTTCCGACGGTGGGTCCGCTGACGCTGTCCTGCATAGCGACGGTTTCGGTGATGCTCATCTGCTGACCGATGAGCATGGCGAAGACCGTTCCGAACACGAGGATGCCCAGGCCGCCAACCTGAATGAGGAGAATGATGACGATCTGTCCGAAGAGGGTGAATTCTGTCGGGGTGTCATACACGGTCAGGCCGGTGACGCACACGGCGCTGACGGCCGTGAAGTAGCAGTTCAGGACGTGGTGGGGCAGGCTCGTGGAGGCTCCGATCTTCTGCGGTTTCGAGGCTCGGGGCAGGGAGAGCAGCGACCCGCCGATCAGAATGACTACGGCAAACGACACGACCATGAGTCGCGTGGGGTGGTAGCGTCTGAGCAGCAGGGCGTTCATGCGGATCAGGTGGAGGAGGAACTCGACGACGAAGAAACCCTGCATCAGGACACTGGCGAGCAGCCAGACGTTCAGGTGCAGTTGCCATCCGATGCCGATGACGATCGCACCGGTCGGCAGGACGAGCAGTTCAAGCCATCGAGTCTGGAGATACTCTCGCCGGACCGGCACCGATGCGAGCCCGACCAGCGTTCGAATGACGAAGAGGAGGACGGCGGCCATCTGGATGGCCCGCAGGGCCTCGTCGGACAGAGGTTGCTGTTCCTGTTCGAACCCGTAGTCGACGGCCAGGCTGACCGCGGCCGCCGTGCCGACCACTGCGATCAGGACGGTCAGCACGCGATAGAGCCGGGACGGGCGAGGGAGATCGGGATCTTCCTTTGCTGGGATCATGGCGATCACGCGAGCCGCATCAGGTGCCCTTGGGGTAGACCTGTTTCGGGTCGAACTGACGTTCGGCGACGACCTTCCACTCATTGTTGACGAGCTGCCGGTAGAAGCAGTTGTGGTAGCCGTCGTGACACGCTGCGCCGGTCTGTTTGGCCCGGATGACCAGGGTGTCGGCATCACAGTCGGTGTAGATGGCGACCACGTCTTGAACGTGTCCGGAACTCTCACCCTTCATCCAGTACTTCTGTCGGCTGCGCGACCAGAAGTGGGTCTTCCCCGTTGTCAGGGTTTGGGCGAGGCTGGCCTGGTTCATATAGGCCATCATCAGCACTTCGCCGGTCTGGTCGTCAACGATGATCGCCGGGATCAGGCCGTTGGAATCATACTTCAGGGTGTCCAGTGCGGACATCGTTCTCTCCTTGATCCATCACGGTCCCTTCGCCGATCGTGCGGAGGGGAAGGTTTTCGATGGTTTCCTCGTGCGGTCAGTGGACGATTCGGATGGCCTCGGCCACATCGAGCTGCCCCTCATAGATGGCACGACCGATGATCATGCCGGCAATGGGCAGCGTTGCGAGGCGTCGCACGTCGTCGATGCTGGTTACGCCACCAGAGGCGACCACAGGGATCGCGCTTTGCCGGGCCATTTCGTCCATGGCCTCGACGTTCGGTCCGAGTAGCATACCGTCTCGCGCGATGTCCGTGTAGATGATGGCACCGAGGGGCCAGTCGGCGACGCGCCGGGCGATGTCGACGGCCGATTCCTGCGTCTGCTGCGTCCACCCCTGAACGGCGAGGTGGCCATTGCGAGCGTCGAGCCCGAGGGCGATACGGTGCTCGTGTCCGGGCTGATGGACGAGTCGTTCGAACCACGCCCAATCGCGGAGGGCCTGTGTTCCTATGACTACCCGTTGCACGCCGGCATCGAGGATCTTCCGGACGGTCTGGTCGTCGCGGATGCCGCCTCCGACCTCGACGTTCAGGGAAGTGGCTGCGGCGATCGCCTGGATGGTCGGGAGGTTCTCCGATCGTCCGGAGCGGGCTCCGTCGAGATCGACCACGTGGATCCATCGGGCGCCCGCCTTGTGGAATTGGCGGGCCGTTTCGACCGGATCGGCGGCGTAGTCGATCTGTCGATCGTAGTCGCCCTGGAGCAGGCGAACACACCGACCGGAACGCAGGTCAATCGCAGGAATGACATCCATGGGATATCCTCGGGAAGCCGAAGGCGAGCACCGCTCAGAGCCTCGTGAAGTTCTCCAGGACCTTCAGCCCGTGTTTCTGCGATTTCTCGGGGTGAAACTGCGTGGCGAAGAGATTATCCTTCCAGATCATCGCTGTAAACTCGACACCGTAGTCGCTGCGGACGAGCTTGACGTCAGCGTCGATCGGCTGAACATAGTAGGAGTGAACGAAATAGAAGTAGGTGCCGGTCGTCAGTCCCGCCAGCAGGGGGCAGGGCTCCTCCCACTGCAGGGCGTTCCATCCCATGTGAGGCACCTTGAGCCTGCTGAGGGTGGGGTTGTCGGCGAAATCGAATCGCACGACCTTGCCGGGCACGACGCCCAAGCCGGTGTGCTCACCGTCTTCATAGCTGATGTCGAAGAGGAGTTGCAGGCCCAGGCAGATGCCCAGGAAGGGTCGCCCCGACCGGATCGCCGACAGGACAGGATCAACCAGCCCCTGTTGCCGCATGTGATCGATGGCGTCGGCGAAGGCACCGACACCAGGCAGCACCACTTTGGCCGCCCGTTCGATTTGATCGGCGCTGGTCACAATCTGCGCATCGGCCCCCACGCGTTCAAAGGCCTTCTGAACGCTGCGGAGATTACCCATGCCGTAGTCGATGATGGCGATCACGTCAGACACGCCGCGGCACGGGCAGCCGCCCGGGCCCACACCCCTGAGTTAATTTATTGCCGGCTCGGCTTTGGTCCGGCGTAGATCTCGATCCGTCGGTTCTTGGCCTTATTGGCGTTGCCGGTATTCGGAACAATGGGATCGTACTCACCCATGCCGCCGGCCACCAGATGCGTTCGGGCGATGCCCTTGCTGCCGAGATAGCGGGCCACGGCCATGGCGCGTTCGGCACTCAATTCGAGATTGTCCGTCCATTTGGTCTTGCGGATCGGGTCGTTGTCGGTATGCCCGATCACGTAGATGGCGTCCTTGCCGTATTTGCTTCGGATCTCGGAGACCATCTGATCGAGTTGTGCCTTAGCCTGAGAGGACAGCTCAGGCTTATTGGCCCGACCGAAGTCCGTGCCGGTGATGGCACCGACGAACTTCAGCGAGGCCGGCGGGGGGGCCGCCACCGGTGCAGCGGTCGGGGCCGGAGCCTGTTTGGTCTGCGTCAGCTCTGTCTGGAGCTGCGCGTTTCGCTGCTTGAGTTCGGAGGCCTCGGCCTGGGCCGTGTCGCGGGACTGGTTGGCCTCCATCAACTGCTGGCTCAGGACCTTCTTCTCCTCCTGAAGCTGACTGATCTGCTTCTTGGGGTCCTCGCAACCCAGTGCAAAGAGAATACCGCAGCACACGGCACCCCTCAGGGCAGCGGTGGTCATACGACGCATGTTTAATACCTCCCGTTGTCTATGTTCCCAGTTCGATAGACAGCGTTGATTGTGTTGCCTGTCACTCTGAGTTCAGGACGGCTGATCCGTGGTCGGCTGTTCCTGAGCGATCGAACCCTTGAGTTTGGTGTCGATCCGACGTTCCTGCTGTTGGAGTTCGCTCGCCATGCGGCGCTGCTCGGCCAGTTTCACATCGAGTTCCTTCTCGCGTCGCAGTTCGCGAAGCTCCTGAGCCACCTTCCGGACTCGGCGAAGCGTCCAAAAGCTCACTACGGAAATCGCGCCGCTCACCAACACAAGCCACAGGACATTCACCTGCTTGAAGCTGTAGAAGAACCACACGTCTGCGGTGTTGTTCCTGTTAGCGATCACGACGCTAGCGAGAACCAGCGCCAACGCACTGATCACGAAGGCTTTAGCGTACGTTTTGACCCGACGAAATGCAAGCCCCATGCCTCACTCCGAATTCCGGGCCCGCCGGGGAGCCCTGTGTTTCGGTGCCGTTGATTCCTCAGCCGAGCTTGATGAGCGGACTTTGTGTCCGGTCGTCCCGCGCTCGTGGAGCCAGTATACACGCTTCTGTCACGAAAAAAATGCCCTGTTGGAGAGGGGTGGCCGGTGTTTCGGGATGCAGGCCTTTCGCCGGGGGGGCATGTTGTGATGGTGGTGGAACTTGGATGAGGGGGGGTGCCACGTGGGGGAAGAAGGTCGGGTGCGCCCGAGACGTGTGTGCGGGTCCTT
>CAYUQT010000075.1:0-43016 GCA_964446835.1 uncultured Planctomycetales bacterium
AAGCCCCGTACCACGCCAGACGTTCGACCGAACGTGGTTTACGGAACGCTTACGTAATGCAGACCACGAGAATAGCAACGTGCGGCGGGAGAGCCTGCTTGTGCTTTCCAGGAGGCGTAGGGAGTAGCCACAGCACCGTGCTGCAGAACAGTCCGACGAATTCCAACCCAAGAACGGTAAGGTGTGGCACCGATGCCGTTGCTCGCTCGACCGGAAAGACGACCTCCTCCAGTAAGACGGTCAGAACAGCGAAACCGGAGAAGAACCCGAAAACACAGGCCATCACGTATGCGGCAGGAAGCCAACGGTTGGCGTCCAGCCGTCCCGTATTGCTCTCTGTCGGCAAGCCCGTTCCGCACTCTGGGCACCGCCCACTTTCGTTGCCTGTGAGGTCGTAGCCACAATCCTGGCAGTGGCTGGGAGGGAATTTGCGTCGGTCGTAATGCCAGAGGAAGACCACGAGGGACAAGGGAGGCACCAGACCAATCGTCATAAAGACAATTTGCGGCAGGAACTCCCTCCACTTCATCGCAACGCCCATGTCGCGGCGGAGTGCGTAATACTGCCGGGCCGACATCGCCACCATCAGCAGCGTCAGGACAAGAAACCCGACCGCTCCCCACTTCACAACCAGCCGCAACCGTGGTCGCCAGGGCATACCGAGAGCCTACGGTTCCAAAGGCGAGGCCGCAAGCGGTGACCAGAACGGCTGGATGGCCTTCGTTGCGAGGTGCGACGGAAGCGGCGGGACATCAGTGCTGACCCTGGTTGCTCGTGCCCTCCACCGGCTGGCCGCATTCAGGGCATCGCCCGCTCTCGTTGCCGGTCAGGTTGTAGCCGCACTTCTGGCAGTGGCCAGGAGGATGGCGGCGGTCTCGATACCAGAGGAAGGCGGTGGGGATGAGGGTGACCAAGAAGGGTATCCAAAGGGGAATGGCCAAGTAATGAAATCTCTCATCGGCTCCGACCACCTGATGATAGGGACGGCACCACCAAGTCCACGAACGATTGTGTCTTTGTGCAAAAACGTGCAAGCCAGTTGCTGGCCAGGGTGGAGGTTTCCAGTCCGCCCTTCCCATCTTCACTCTCATTGCCCCACGACTTAGGTAGCACTGGTGCTCTTTGAACCACCCTGACTTAGATAATGGGAGCAGGCATATCCAACCCACGTTCCCAACAGCACTCACTCCGAACGCCGCCAATATCAGCACGCACGCTACCGTCCCGCACCACTTCATCACCCGTCGCAATCGATGTCGCCGTCGCATACTCGGCAGCCTACGTTTCAGATGCCCAGGCCGCAAGCGGTGACCGTGATGGCTGGAGGCGTGGTATCATAGGCTGACCGTGACAAGGTGAATGGGTATGACCGTTAGGCGGCACAAGAGTGTGGCGGTCGCGGCAGCAGTCCTGGTATTGCTGATCGGACTGCCTGTGGTCATACTCCGTCGAGACATCCGTGCCTGCCTCCAGTCAACGGAGGGTTTTCGTCCGCTCGGCACCGAGCCACGGGTTCTCTATGAACCAGGAGCAGAGGCGGTCGCTGGGCGTGTCGCTGCGAGCGTTGGCGAGGCGGTTCGTCGCGTCGAATTCGAACACCACCGTCCTTTCGTGCAACCAGTTCTCGTCTACACTTGCTCGACGCAGGACAGCTTCACACGGTTCACGGCCACAGGGAAAGCGGCGGGGGTGGTGTTCTTCGGGAAGCTCTTTCTCAACGGAGCTCCGCTCGCCAAGTTTCCTGAAAGGGTCGCACCCATTCTTACCCACGAGCTCTCCCATCTGCACTTCTCCCAGCAACTGGGACCCTGGAAATACCTCCGCAACATACCAGGCTGGTTCCGCGAGGGATTTGCCGCCTACGTGTCCGGCGGCGGTGGTGCCGAAGTCAGCGAAGGTGAGGCCACCGATGACCT
Organism: uncultured Planctomycetales bacterium; assembly: GCA_964446835.1. GTDB lineage: Bacteria > Planctomycetota > Phycisphaerae > UBA1845 > JAFGLZ01 > CAYUQT01. The sequence continues at coordinate 1,917 of CAYUQT010000075.1, forward strand.
CCTCGCGAAGGAGCACTTCATTCCGGTGCTTGAGGGGAACGTGTTCTACGATTTCCGATCCATCTTCACGAAGACCAAGGCATACGAAACCAATCCGAGAGGCAAGGCTGCGGATGTCCGGATTAAGTCGCTCTACCGTCAGGCGATGATGTTCATCGGGTATCTCAAGGGCCACGATCCGGACAAGTTTGAGAAGCTGCTGCTGAGTTTGGAGGACGGTGTTGCCTTCCGAGAGGCCTGGGGTAAATTCTACACGATGAACATCGATGTGGCGTGGGAGCGGTTCCTGGCGTCCCGTCGCGAGAAGCGAGGCGAGCGAACAGGGTAGCTCATCATTAGGGTTTGGCTGGCTGGTATCCCAGTTGGTCGTCGGCCCGTGCACACGGCCTGCCCATTCTCACGCCGTCTTCGGCAGACCCAGCCCGTAATCAATCTTGCTGCCCTCGGCCACGAGCCTGGCATCATCGTTCTGAGCGTAGTAGACCTTGAGGATGAGTTCAAAATCGGTGTGACCGAACACCTTGATCATCACCTGGGCGGGCATACCCTGGAGGGCCACGGTGCTGGCCCAGTACTTCCGCAGCGAGTGAAGGACGTATCGCTTCCGCAGGCCCAGCTTCCTGCAGATCACTCCAAGCCGCTGAGTCGGGCTCGTGTCGCCCAGCTGCGTGCCTCTCCTGGTTTCAAAGACCCACTGATTCTTCTTGTTGGTCTGGCGGAGCCTGTTCAGAATGACCAGGAGCCACCTGCCTTCCAGTTTACCTCGAAGGTTTCGCTGGACGCCGTGGCTTGCAGCGGGGGCATCACGAAGTCCCGAATGAGTGCAGTCACGTCCGGGAATGGTGGTGGCTCTTCGACAAACCTGCCTCGTTTGAGAAACGCCCGCCATTGAGTTTGTTTCACACGATCCGATGTGAAGTCGGAGGTGAAGGCATAGGGCAGGCCGTTCGGGAGGGGTGTCGCTCGCCGTGTGAAGGTCGCCTTGATTGTCCGGCACAGCACCGGCCCGCCAAAGTCGAATGTTCGAGCCAGCACCCAAACGTCGTAGAAGTCCTTCATACGGCTGTTGGCTGGCCCCAAGGCCACCATCGCCTGGAGTTTCTCGGCCACCACGGTCTCTTTCGGATACGACTTGAGCTGCGGGGCTGGAAACCCCAGCATCGTTGGGTAGGTAAGGTTTTCCGGCGAAGGCTGCACGGCATCTCCAAAGCCGATGTCTACCTGGAGTGGGATGCGAGCGTTGCCCAGGCGTGCCATCAGTGTGACCCGCACGCCCTCATACTCCTGATCTTCTCGGATCGGTTTACCCTTGACCGACGCTCCATCAAACACGAGGCCGTCGTCTTCCACCTTGAGGCCACAGAGGCCTCGGAAGATGGCTTCCGCCCCGGTTGTCGAGCTGTCGCCACGACCGGCCAAGTCAAGGTCTCGTGTCGAACGATACGGCCTGGATGTCCAGACCGAGAGCAACATCGCACCTTTGAGCAGAAAGCGATCTGAGTGCTCCGACCGACTCAGCCGGTAAAGCAGGCGTTCAACGGCGTAGTGCATCAGGACGAGCTGAAACTCGTCACCTCGCCTGCGGCCCAAATCGAGCAGCCGATGACGCACTGAGGCAACAAGGTTCTTGGGTGCTTGCCTGGTCAAGCGATGGCCTCCAGATATGGGCGGATGACGTTAGCGACGCGGCATACCTTGGCACACGCCCATAGGTCATCCAGACTGGCCCTGCGTCCTCGCCGCCAGTCACGCAGGGCCTCGATGGCCACATCGATCCCGATCTTGTTGCGATACTTGAAACAGTCGGCCACCGTCTTGGCCGGGGAGTAAACCCTCACGGATACGCCTTCCAGGCGATGTTCCTCTACACCGTAGCCGAGGGCCTGCCCAGAAAACCGGGCAATCCGGATTGGTGGATAGTCCACTGTGGGTCGTCGTGCCTTTGGATGAATTGCAAGCCAGACCTCAGAAGGGGCCTGCGTGGTGAGGCCGTGAAACCGCAGTGCCGAAAGCAGGCAGACGACACCCTGGGGAACACGTTTGGCCGCCTCGACCAGGGTATGGTGTTCCGAAACGTCGGCGTCGGGCAGGGCATACAGCCCGCGTCCCACTCGCTCGACCAGTCCAAGCCCGACAAGGCTCCTCAGATACTCGCGAGAGATGCCGAGCTGCTGGATTTCACGGGAACGTGCAACCCCCAGTTTGCGGAGTGTCCGCACGAGCCTTTCCTTCTTACCAACCTGCTCGTCATTCGTGTGTGTTGACATAACGTCGGTAAATATCGTCAAAAACCGACGATTTGTCAAGTCAATTCGCCAAACTACGGAAGCCCTGTTTTCAGGTCAGTATCATCCGGCCCATGGGATAGCGTTATCAGGTCGAGCCGCCGCATGCCCTTGTTTCCGTGGTGCGAAAGGAGTGGCGGAACATCAGGGTTGACCCTGGTCGGACCTGCCGTCCAGCGTCTGGCCGCACTCTGGGCATCGCCCGCTGCTGTTGCCTGTCAGATCGTAGCCGCACTTCTGGCAGTGGCCAGGAGGGATGCGGCGGCGAAGGGAGAACAGAAGCCCCAATCCCATGGCGGCGAGCAGGAGTCCCTCCACCCCCAGCCAGATCATCGCCCCGATGAAGTTCCGCCTGTCCTGCCCAGTGAAGCCTAAGGGCCTGACTAACAAGTAGAATCTGGTTGTTTTGTGTGCCCACAATGCACCTGTTAGCATGGTTGTCGCCAGCAGGCCCCACTTCACCGCCCGAATCCATCGAGGCTCCCTCAGCATGGCCGCCAACCTACATTTCCAGGAGCAGGCTCGCAAGCGGTGACCAGGGTAGATGGATGCGTGGTATCATGAACGGAGCCTCAGTGGCTGCGGCGAAGGTCACAGGGTGTCTCTGCAGGGCCTACCGGCCAGTCATCAGTGACCGATACCAGGAGGAATGCAGATATGAAGGGAATCTCTATCGTGCCGTCGGCGATTATTCTGCCGGCGTTGACGTTGATCGCCGCTTGCGGATGTATTCCCCATCCATGCGGTTTGCCCGATGAAAACGTCAATCTGATCTTTGTGGTAAGCCCCGATGTGGCCTACCAGACGCCCGGCGACGTCGATCTGACCACGGCCAATCTTACCGGCCAGGGCTTGCATCGCTCGCTTATGATGGGCTCCTATGTGAAAGACCATCTGCTGGGATGCAGAAATGTCACCGCCATCTACGCGCTTGAGCCCATGACACACCTGCAGACTGAGCATGGCTATCCGGATATGGCCGGCCTCGCGTTCGTACAGCAATTTGCCCTGCTCAACCAGATCACCTTGATGGGTACGACCGGCAACAGCTACCCGATCGGAACGTCGTATGCGCGCGGTTCCGTGCCGAGCGGCGTTGTTGAGCCGAACATATTCCCGCCCAACTGCCAGGGGCTGGATTTTGACGACGCGGCAGGCAACAACATTGCCCTGGCAACCCGGATCATCGATGCCCGTGTCCCCGGTTATTACGTCTTCTCGGCGCCTTGGGAGACTACCCGCGCCTTGCTGGCAGGTATCAAGGATGCCAAAGGCTATTGCCTGAATCTGCCGACGGCTTTTGTGGGGACAAACTGCGTCTACGTGATCTCCATCACGCCCTGCGGCCTGGCCAGCCTTCTTGCCCTCGACAGCAGACTGAATCCGTCTGCCGGCTACCCGGCGCTGCCGGCGCCCGTGCCAAGCGCTCCCTGCGGTACGCAGCAGACGCCCTTCAGTCTGGCACGCACCGCAGGGGTTGATGGCGCCGTCGTGCCGGCGGGTATGAACACCAACGAAACGGTCTACCTGATTCGGCATGCGGAGGCGCATCCGACGAGACAATTTGAAAATGGGAACTACGTGGGGGCAGGGCAGTGGCGCGCGCTGGCCATGCCCGAGTTCTTGCGCAGCAAGATCAGTCCCAATCAGGTCTATTCCATCGATCCCGCCCAGGCGTTCGGGGTGGATCAGTTCGGTTTTTCGTACGTCCGGCCTTCACTAACGGTGCTGCCCTACGCGGTTGCCAATAACCTGCCTTATCACCTGGTCGCGAGCTTCTATATCGGGCAGGCGACCGATCCGAACGTGGCCCTGGAAACCATAGACTTCTTCTTCAAGGGCGGCGCCTTCTCCAACCAAAGCGTGCTCGTGGCTTGGGAGCACGATCATTTTCCGCCGCTGATTACTGCGCTGCTGCAGAGCTATGGCGGCAGCCAGCCGGTCCCGTCGTTGACCTGGCCGCCGGACGACTACGACACGATCTGGACCGTAAGGCTCGACGGGAGCGGCAACGTGACGGTGGATAACTACCTGTGTGAAGGCATCGATTCGGCCGGCCTGCCGGCTGAGGCGCCTCGATTCTAGAGCTTTGTCAGGCGCGCGTTGATGGGAGGACAAAGCTCTTGCTGAATGGAGAGGGTGCCAGGCTTGATGCACTACCCGTCGACCAAGGCGCCTCCGGAACCCAACGCATCTCGCCAGTTCGAAGGTGGTTCTTGACCGCGCCGCCGCTCTGACTGTTATCGTTGGCCTTCGTTCTTTTCGCTGATGGCGATCTACTCGCTCAGCCTCCCTGTAGAGCCGCATGCACCGACTCCACACATGTGCTTGTTCTGGCCTGTCTGTGCCCTCGTACTGTCGGACTATTGCATCCGACGGATCGGCTCAGTCTTCAGGAGACGATGGAAGGGATCGGTCTGGCGATGGTTCTGCACACCGGTTCTCGTTGCGCTGGTGATCTCGGCATGGGAAACCGACTGGCCACTTCGGATACGTTTCGAGCGGGACCGGCCTGCATTTCAAGCGGCAGCCGAAGAGCTTCTGCGGGGCCGCCCACCGCCGACGAGAGCCTCGAAGATATGTGCAAAGGGGACGGGTTCCGGCACTTCAAGTATTACGGCAAGAAGGTAGGAAATGATGCCATCGAATGCGTGTCGGTATTCCCACAGGAGCGCATCGTGTACTTCCAAACCGGCAGCTCCTTCCGTTCAGCCTGGGGATTTGTATACGACTCGGATGGCCGCAACCCAGAGGTTAGGAACATCTGCTGCACGGCGTCGATGGCTCCCGGCTGGTCCGTGTTCTACCATGCGATGCCCTGAGAAACACCTGAGAATATGAAGGCGTTTCGACCAGGGCGCCTCATATTCCTGAACGCTTATGCCCTCCCATGGGCACTTCGGTTCCGCACTCGGGACACCGTCCGCTGGTGTTGCCTGTCAGGTCATAGCCGCACTTCTGGCAACGGCCAGGAGGATGGCGGCGGTCACGATACCAGAGGATGATGGTGGGGATGAGGACGACCAGGAGGGGTAGCCATAGAGGAAAGCCAACCACCCAGGCAACACCAGCACCAGGCCGTTGAAAGTGCCAATTCCAGAGGAACATGGGTTGGCGTGGCGATCCGGTCACAAACAGACATGGACCACCGGGCTGGCGAACCGAGGAAATTCTTGGGTCCTTCGCTGTGATGGGTCCATCAACGATAATCCGTCCTCGCCACAGATGGATTTCTCCAGGGGGGCCGAGTGTGAGTATGACATAATAGACGCTGCTTGCCACCCAGATCACAGGCATCAGCACACAGACGACTGTCCCAGCCCACTTCAGCACTCGCCGTAATCGTGGTCGCCGTCGCATAACCGGCAGCCTACGTCTCCGGAAGCGAGGCCGCAAGCGGTGAGCAGGATGGCTGGATGCGTGGTATCATAGTCGGAGGCGGGATGAGCCTCACTTCGGTGTTCACTTTCCAACAGTCCACCACGGTGTCCAACCAGTTTGGGAAAGATTCGAAACCTCGACTCGCCCATTTTCGAACACTCGATATACGACGTCCTGTGGAGAAGCGGGCACGAAGATGCCAACACACTTACCACGGCAATACCTGTCAGCCACCCCCATAACACCTGCTCCCAAGAGAAACGCCAACACGATTACGATCCTTCGCCTGGTTGTCTCCTGCATGTTTCGCTCCGCATGAATGGCTCTGATGAGTTACCCTGTCGATGGTTCATAAGACGAGCAACGTGTCGCTCGCCAGATCCCTGATCCCACCAGGAACCCTGGTCCAGGGCTAGTAGATAGTCGGTTCAAGGCGGTTGTCAAGCCGATGGGTGATTTGGTTGCTTGATAGGGCGAGCCATATGAGCAGACGCATGATGAGAGAAGTCACGCCGTCTTCGGCAGACCCAGCCCGTAATCAATCTTGCTGCCCTCGGCCACGAGCCTGGCATCATCATTCTGAGCGTAGTAGACCTTGAGGATGAGTTCGAAATCGGTGTGACCGAACACCTTGATCATCACCTGGGCGGGCATACCTTGCAGGGCCACGGTGCTGAGATGGGGCGTCACTGCTGACCCTGGTTGGTCGTGCCGTCCAGCGGCTGGCCGCACTCAGGGCACCGTCCGCTCTCATTGCCTGTGAGGTCGTAGCCGCACTTCTGGCAGTGGCCAGGAGGAGGGCGTCGGTCTCGATACCAAAGGTAGGCGGTGGGAATGAGCAGGAGCACGAGCGGCATCCAGAGGGGAAGGAATACCTCCCGAAGTCCAACAGGTGCGACGGGTGGCGAGTGGAGGGCGGGATCTGTGAAGGAGACATTAGCAGGAGCCGTCTGTCGAGAAACCAAGGGCCAGCGACAAGGGCATCAGCGATTCGGAGCCGCTTACAGATCACATCCTCGAACCAGAGCAATAAACGCCGCACAGAGGATCAGAACGCCGATGCATACCTGAAGCAGCGTGATTCTCCTGTGGGTATCCAGAAGTGACTGCCGTGGTATCTGTATCGGCTCCGCAGATCCAGAATGCCATCGCTGCAATACCTTGGGGTTCGCTTGTGCTTCTCTGTAATCCTGTGTGCGAAAGAATGGCCAGACCAGCCATTCTCCGTTCAGTTCTTCGTCGGGGTGTTCCTTTCGCAATCTCTTGTACAGCCCGAAGGTCAGCAGGTTCCAGAGCTTCCGTCGATAGCGAACGTGCGTCTGTTCGTACTCGTAGGGGTAATCGGAGGCGAGGAAGAGTAGGCATCGATCCATTGTCTGTCGCAATTCTTTGCTTAGAGCCCAAGCACCTGCAAGCCTATGTTCTTTGAAGTCATCATATGTTTGCCACACCGTCTTCCAGATTTCGTCTATTGCTACATCGTCGCCCTTCTTTTTAGAGGTGATGGCCTCACAGCACCGTTCGTATTCAAAGTTCGTGATCTGGCCAGTTACGAACTGGCGGAGCACCTCCGCATATCGGTCTCGTGCGTAGCGGGCGATCACCATGTCCTATCTGCCGTCCACCGTAGTTGTGGTTGCCGTCGCATATCCAGCAGCCTACGTCTCCAGCCGCAGGGCCGCAAGCGGTGACCACGAAGGCTGGAGGCGTGGTATCATGGTTGGAGCCTCGGCGGCTGCGGCGAGGGCCAGGATGAGGCTACCGCCCCAGACGGGTGGACAGCGGTCGATGTTGGAGTAGCCAGTGAGGCCGCCACGCATTCGTGGGCGTGTTATGCGGCACTGCAAACCGGACTGCGGTTGTTGGGCCGATCGGCCTAAACACCGTTGAGCCTCACGGGATTATCCATATGAAGAAACTCATCGCCCTCATCGCGTTTGGTATCACCTTTGGAGTGGTTCAAGGCCCCGCCATGTATCTCTTCCTTCGCGTCCTTCACTGGCACTTCCTCCTCTCGGCCATGCTTGCCAGCCTGGCTGGCGTGCTCGTGGGCTTTCCCGTGTATCGGTATGTAAGCAAGCTGCTCGGCGTCAGGCAAGACGAGACGAACTAACTGATGCGGTGGGCTGTTATACTGGTGTAGGCCTTGACGGCTCAAGCGAGATGCCAAGATGTACACCACCTCCCGCAAACCTGTTCGTGCGGTCACGAAGCTCGTTGTCGTTGCGGCAGTCGGCCTGAGTGCGGCGGTGCTGGTTTGTGCGGGCTGCATCCACCGAGGTGTCGGCGAACCCGTAGGGCAGTGCCTTACCACCCAAAGGTGGTTGGACGCTTCGGATAAGCCCTTGATTGGGGTATTCGCAGACGAAACCGGCAAGAACAGGGCAGAGAAGCAGCTTCTTCCCCCCTTGCGGCAGGCTCTAGAGAATGATTTCTTTCTAAACGTCGGGATGGAAGCACTTGAGGCATATGAGGCAGGCTTGCGAGATACGGAGGTGTGTTGCCTCGATGACAACTCCGTCTGGAAGGCTGACCCTACAAGGTCATGGGAGTTGTGGACCAAAGGGTACTTCTCAGCGAAACCGGAAAAGGTATTGACCTCGTGGCCGAGTTCGTTACCGGCAGATCTGCCTGATCCAAGTATCCGGGGCTTTGCCCTCGTTGACAGACGAGGACAGGTTCGAGGGGTGCTCCTACTTGTTGCTGACCCAGTGAGATTGGAGATACACCCCACGAACAGTCCCTCGGTATGGAGACTCGACTGGGACAAGACCTACTCACGCTGGTTCGGGGTGAGGTGCACCAGGGAAATGGTTGAGACGTTGGCGAGATAGCACGCCTCTCAGTCCCGAAGTTGAGCGTGGCCGGAAGCCGGACGGCTCAAGCGAGATGCCTCGATGAACGTCACCGCCTGCAAATCCGTTCCTGTTATCACGACGCCCGTTGCCGTGGCGGCAGTCGGCCTGTGTGCGGCGGTGCTGATATGTGCTGGCTGCACGAACGCACCTGGTGCGGCGAAGATGACCGTTGCGCCAGAGAAACAGACGTTCTACGCCGACGAGCCGATTTGCCTTAACGCCGCGATCAAGGCGGAAGGGGGCAGCATTTGCCTGGTTCGTGGTTTCCACGTTGCTGTTGAGTTACGCCCCCAGTCATCCCTGCCGCCGATGGAGGCGTGCGACGGCACTACGATGAAATGTGCGACGACCCTGATGCTGATGCTCCCACTACTACCGTTCTACTACTCCGCCGCATACCTGGATGTGGGCAATCTTGGAGGCCGCTTTACCGTCGTACCCAATGGGCTTGAGAAGCCATTTCATCTGTCCCTTGAGCATGGTCAGTATCATCTGAATGTTCACAGCTCGGAGCGGGAATACAACTTCTCGATGGGCCGGTCGGAAAGACCTCTGGCACCTGGCCAGTATGTCGTTCGCGTTTCGCTCTGGAACGAGAGCACCGACCCGTTTCCGCCCCCTCTCTTCTGGAAGCCCTACGACCAGCCCGTGGTCGGCGAGACGCAGATTGTCATCGTGAGCAGGCCCACAACAGGCCGCTCGACCACCAGGCCGCAGTAAATGCTTGTTGCGAGCCTTGCTATACTCCGTTGAACACCGTAAGCTTCGGGGTGGCATCTGACCGCTGAGAGCCTATCTTCTGGGGACACAAGGAGAAGACGATGGTGATCCGCATATCGATTCTCTCATGTCTGTTCCTCATCGGTTGCACGAACGCCCCGAATTCCTTGAGCATGGAGCTGTCGCCGGCGCAGGAAGCGTTTGCCCCCGAAGAACCGATCCTGCTCAAGGCCAAGCTCGTGGCCAAGAAAGGCTCGGTGTGCATAGACCGGGGTAACTTCATCGCCATCGAGGTGCAGCATCCGGACTGGGCCAAGCCGGCCACATCCCGGGACTGGCCGGTCGGCAGGGAGCAGTCTGTCGGCCCGGCAATGTATCCAGTCTCCTCCACCGGGTTCATTCTCGACGTCTTGGACACACAGAACCGCTACGTGATCGTAGAGCCGCGCCGGCCGCTTGAGCGAACGCTCCGGCTTACACCCTATCGCGGGGGGCTTACCATCCAGGACATCGAGGCCCCGACCTACCCTTACCGCGACTGGATCCGCTTGCCGAACCCTCTGCGTTCGGGACGTTACCGCATCCGTGCTCGGTTGGTGACCGAGACGAGCTTCTACTTCGTTCATCCCTTGTTCTGGAAGCCTTATGATCACCCGACCATCGGCGAGACCGAGATCGTAATCAAGTAGCTCCGCTGCAACCGCGGATGCCGAGGACTTCGAACCGCGAGACTCTCCGCTCAGGGAGGAACGCATCGAGGCCGTTGCACGTCAGCATCCGCCGCAATCGAGGCCGCTGTTGCACAACCGGCAGCCTGCAGGCTTCACGGGCGAGGCGGCAAGCGGTGACGGTGGTGGTTGGAGGCGCGGTATCATAGACGGAGCCTCGGCGGCTCAAGCGAGATGCCTTGATGAACGTCACCTCCCGCAAACTCGCTCCGGCGATCACGAAGTCTGCTGCCGTGGCGGCAATCGGCCTGTGCGTGGCGGCGCTGATGTGTGCTGGCTGCGTCTACAACAGTCCCACTCTCGGCCAGGCGATGGGCGAAGCCATTGCCGAACAGATGCGAGAAAACGCCAGGGGCAAGACTTTCACCTGGATTTTCGCAGACGAAACAGGCAAGGACAGGGCGGAGATGCCGCTTCCAGAACCCAACGCCGAGCCCAACTCGCGTTCTGTTCCGGAAGTGCGTTGCCTGGACGACAACTCTGTGTGGAAGCCTGACTTCAAGAAGTCCATCGACTTCTCCACCCGGGGATACGTGTCAACCGCACCGGTAGAGGCGATCGCTTCGTGGCCCTCGTCCCAACCGGCAACTCTGCCGGCCGCAAGAACCTGGAGCCTTGTCCTGGTTGACGAACGAGGACGGGTTCGAGGGGTATTCCGCCAGCAGAAGGGCACAGACTCATGGTGGGAGATACACCCCGTAGGTAGCACTTCGATCTGGAAGGTTGATTGGGGGAAAAGCTTCTCCCGTCTCTTCGGAGACACAGAGACCGGGAAATAAGCGAGCATGTCGGCGTCCATCACCGACAACCCTCGACCGATCATCGTCAACGTGGATTCTTGATCATCATCGAGGGAATCTGCCGCCCGCTCATGAGGCCAGGGGGCGTTGATCGGATCAGGCCGTCTCATGGAGGCGGTATCGGGCCCTTGACATTCTGGGAGAGTATGTGGATTGTCACGGGGTCACATGGGAGGACACGACATGCGTTGGGTCATGACGGCGTTGGTGTGTTCGATCGTTGGCGTGTCACGTGCTGCCGAGGCCCCCGCCAAGGATGCCTTCACCGAGAAGGAGGGCTGGATCGCACTGTTCAATGGCAAGGACCTCAGCGGGTGGCACGCCAGAAATCCAGGCGCCACCACGAGTTGGAAGGCAGAGAACGGCGTGATGATCAACGCCCCGAAGTGGGGACAGCACGGCGTGGACATCGTGACCGATCAGAAATTCGACGACTTCCAGCTCCATGTCGAATTCAGGGTCCCTCCCCTCGGCAACAGCGGCGTCTATCTGCGTGGCCGTTATGAGATCCAGGTGGCCCACAATATGGGCCGCAAGCTGACCGTTCAGTCGTGCGGAGCGATCTATTCCCTGAAGGCCCCGAGTGAGAACGTTTCACTGAAACCCGGAGAGTGGCAAAGGTATGACGTGACCCTGAAGGGCAAGACGGTGACCGTCCATCAGAACGGCAAGCTGATCATCGACAACTATGTGATACCGCACCCCACGGGCGGAGCCCTGGACGACAAGGTGGACGAACCGGGTCCCCTCATGCTCCAGGGCGATCACACGGCCGTGGACTATCGCAATATCTTCATCAAGCCGTTGAAGAAATAGGATGCCGATGCCTTGGGACGCTCGGGCCAAAAGGATCGATTCCGGCTCGAACGGGCGCCCACCTGCGGCGGGAAAGGCCACGGAAGCGGTCACTCCTCTGTGATCATACCGGGTTCACGGGCGGGCTGGATTACCGCCGCCCGCGCCACCGGCGACCGATGCGCCTCGAAATCGTCTTCCGATGACAGCCGGCGCCGGCGGTTTGCAACTCCCGTCCTTCTTGTGTGGCCGGTTGCGTTTCGATCACGATCCGACGGGCGCTGCCGGCACGCGGTGCCCACCGGCGCCGTCCGGGGCTCGCGGCCTGCCGCTGATGCCTGGAGTTCTCTTGTGATGGTTCCCTGGACGCCAGGGAATCCGGGCAGTCGGACCCGACCGGAATCGGCTTGCGGATCAGCTTCTCGATGTCCCTGAGGAGTCCCCTCTCGGTGTTATCGCAGAACGACACCGCCTCACCCGAAGCACCCGCGCGACCCGTCCGGCCGATCCGGTGCACGTAGGTCTCCGGCATGTTCGGCACGTCATAGTTGATGACGTGAGAGATGTCGTCGATGTCCAGTCCCCGCGCGGCGATGTCCGTCGCCACCAGCACAGGCCATGAGCCGGACTTGAAACGAGTGATCGCACGCGTGCGGGCGTTCTGACTCTTGTTCCCGTGAATCGCCTCGGCACGGATGCCTGCCTGCGTCAGACGTCGCGCCACCCGATCCGCACCGTGCTTGGTACGCGTGAACACCAGGGCACGCTCGACCGCCTTGCTGTTCAGGAAATGTTCGAGCAGTGCCGGCTTGCTGTCCTTGTCCACGAAGTAGACGCATTGCCCGACGGTATCGGCCGCCACCGTCGCCGGTGCGACGTTTACGCTGATCGGTTCTCTCAGGATCGTGTCCGCCAGTTCCCGGATGTCCGACGGCATGGTGGCCGAGAACAGCAGCGTCTGCCGTTTCGTCGGAACCTCGGCGACGATTCTGCGGATATCGTGGATGAACCCCATGTCCAGCATCCGGTCGGCTTCGTCGAGAACGAGCACCTCGATGTGCCGCAGGTCGACGTACCCCTGGCCCATCAGATCGAGCAGCCGGCCCGGCGTGGCGACGAGAATATCGATCCCCTCGCGGAGCGCACGAACCTGCGGGTTCTGACCGACACCGCCGAAAACGACGGCATGACGCAGAGGCGTATGCCGGCCATAAGAGCGGAAGCTTTCGCTGATCTGCGATGCCAGTTCGCGCGTCGGGGCAAGGATCAGGACACGGATCGCGCGGGTCTTGCCATGATCGTGGGTTCGGGAGCGGCTCATACGCTGCAGGATCGGCAGCGCGAACGCGGCCGTCTTGCCGGTGCCCGTCTGGGCACAGCCCAGAACATCCCGGCCCTCCAGAACGGGCGGAATCGCCTGCACCTGGATCGGAGTAGGAACGGTGTAGCCTTCGGCCTGAACCGCACGAAGGATCGGCTCGGTGAGCCGCATGTCTGCAAATGTCATTAATCGTCTTTTCTGAATGCGAGGCGAGTCTGGATTCTGCCGGGATAGGTGCCGGACGCATGCTGCGTCCTGTGAAGCCATCGATACCTGGCCATGATCCAATGGCTATTCGCCCACTGGTTAAGGCAAAGCATAGCAGGATCGTGACAGGATGTCCAACCTAATTAGCGGATACGCAAGAAATGGTCTGCCAAGCCTTCCCCACACGGCCTCAACGCCCTCGGTCCTCAAGTGCCCATCACGGGACGGTTGGGAACCGACCGACGACGCGGGCAAGAGATACCGCCGTGTTTCGCGTCTATGTGGACCAGATCCTGATCCCCAGCCTGCGACCTGATCTTGTGGTCATGGACAACCTGGCCCCCACATGCACCCTACAGGCCCTGGAGCGTTCAGGCATGCGCATCGGGTACCTGCCGCCTTACAGTCCCGACTCTAGCCCCATCGAGATGACGGGCTGAAGATCAAGGCTTATCTCCGAAAGGTCACCCGCACCCAAGCGGAGCTTCTTCAAGCCATTGCTCGGGCCCTGCGGACTGTCTCCGTCACCGATGCCCGGGGGTAGTTTCAAGATTGCGGTCACCGCTACAGTCAACCGTGGAATGCTCTGGCCTGTTCACACATCCAATGAACCACTTTGGGCAGGGAGTGAGACATCAGGCCAAGACCTGACGGCCGCCCAACGGCAGGCGAAAAGGGTGGTTTCCTCATTGAATTTGCGATGCAACAGACCTAATATGTTACGGGGTGGGTCTTGCCTGCCTCAGGCTTCTGTTGCCGGAGAACATGTCGACCACACCAGCATCGGACATGGGGCTCCACATGGAATGCCCAACCTGTGGGGCGGCCCCGAAAGGAGCGTTCGGAGCATGACACGTGGACGAGCCTGTCCAGTGGCGTGTGCGGTGATTGTAGTTTTAGGTGCTGGGAGGACATACGGCAATTGGACGTGGACGACGCTCGACTTTCCAGGGGCGTTTCTGACCGAAGCCGCCGGCGTCTCTGGCGACAACATCGTGGGATTCTTCTTTGACGGCAACCTGCGCCCGCGCGCCTTCCTCTGCGACGGCGCCACATGGACCGCGTTGGACTACCCTGGGGCTGATGGCACTGCGGCTTGGGACATCGACGGGAACAAGATCGTCGGATGGTATGCGGACGGCCTTGATGGTTATGGCTTCCTCTACGACGGCACCACATGGACAACATTGGACTTTCCTGGGGCAAGCAGCAGTGGGGCTTGGGGCATCGACGGGAACAACATTGTCGGATGGTACTACGACAGCAACATCGTTTGTCACGGATTCCTCTACGACGGCACGACTTGGACGAGGCTGGATTTCCCTGGGGCAATTAAGACGGAAGCAACCGGCATCGACGGCAACAACATCATCGGCTTCTATGTGGACAGCAATGGCGTCGGGCACGGTTTTCTATACAACGGCACTACTTGGACTGCCCTGAATTACCCTGGTGCGGTACTAACAGGGGTTTTTGGCATCGACGGCAACAACATCGTAGGAGAGTACGCTGGTGGCGGTCGTGTGCATCGCTTCCTCTACGACGGCAAGACATGGACAACACTGGACTATCCTGGAGAGGGACCCGGCCTCCGTTTCGGGAAGATCGGCATCTCAGGCAACACAATCGTCGGGAGCTATATGAACAACGCAGGCACTGTCCGCGCCCTCCTTCTCCGCGTCCCCAAGCTGACTCTTACGGTCATCAATCCGCCATGGGGAAGTGTTGATGTGGAACCCAATCAGCCCTTCTACATCGACGCCAATTTCCCCGTGACTCTGACCGCCACACCGATCGATGGAAGATGCTTCGACAGGTGGACCATCTACGATCCGAACCACCCTGGAGACGCCAATTACGCTTCTTCAGATGCCAACACGGTGTTACACCTGATAATGGAGGGCGACTACCAGGTCGAGGCTACGTTCAAATGTGCCGGCGGCCTGGGTCCTATACTACCGTTCGGAGCAATCGGCCTGCTGGGAATGTTCTACTTGCGGCGGCGATAGGACCTGATCGAATGGCACATGTTGCCCCGGTGGCCAGCCCCGCAAACCTCACTGGGGGGTGGTCGACGATGGTCGAGCGGAGCTGCTTCACCAATAGAGGGAAGAGGCCGTTCTCTATGGGGAATTCCGCTGGGCGGACGCACGCAGTCCCTTGGGGCCGAATCAGCAGTAGCTCGATCGAATCTGCTCATCGGCCCGGTCCTCGGCTACTCTTGGACAACATCATGAGGTCGGAGGCCTCGCCACGGCATCAGGCTCCCACGGCTCAATGGCGTTCCACGGCTACCTCGATTCCACATTCAGGACATCGGCCACTCTGGTTGCCCGTCAGGTTGTAGCCACAATGCTGGCAGTGGCCGGGAGGATGGACGCAGCCGACGCTTGGGGCTGGTTCAATCCAAACCGAAAACCCGTTGCGCGTTCTCGCAGAGGAACAGCCGGCGGGCCTCGTCGTCCAGGCCGAGTGCATCCAGGCCTTCCAGGCACATCGCCGGCGTGAGCATCGGATAGTCAGATCCGAACAGCACCTTCTTACGGCCATGGCGGCGCATGTATTCCACGAGTTCCGGCGGATAGCGTTTCGCCTTGTAGGCAGATGTATCGATGTAGACGTTCGGGTACTTCGTGGCCAGTGCGATCATCTCGACGGTCCACGGATAGCCAATGTGTCCGCCGACGATCGTCAGCTCCGGAAAGTCCAGGGCCACTTCGTCGACGTACGGAATAGGCCGGCCCGGCTCGGACGGACACATCGGTCCGGTGTGCCCCACTTGTAGACAGAATGGCACGCCGAGTTCCACACACTCGGCATAGAGCGGGTAGTGCCGTCGATCGTTGGGCGGCAGATTCCACAATCAGGGCAATATCCGGAGGCCTCGGAATCCGAGATCGCGTACGCACCGGCGAAGTTCACGCACTGCCTCCATCGGCCGATACAGGTTCACGGAGGCGATACCGACGAACCGGTCCGGGCGCGCCTTCACGAGGGCGGCTACCTCGTCATTCGAGATCAGCGGTCCCTGCGGTCCATACCATGCACAAATGAGCCCTTTACGTACACCGGCCTGCTCCATTATCGACAGAGTCAGTTCGGGCGGGATCTCCGTCGGCACCTCACCACCCATCCATCGCCGCAGAGACTCGAACATCGGGTGCATGATGAAGTCCGGCGTCGGATGCTGCATCCAGGCATCGATGATACTGCAGGGTATATCCATGGCCGTCCATCCTCTCCCAAGCCACCCGAGACCGCAGTGGTCTCTCGACAACCTAAACATGCGGTCGCAGGGCCGCAAGCTAAGGTTCGCCATCTAGCGCAAGGTCGGATGGGTTCGGTTGACCAGCTCCCCGAGGGAGCCGTCACTTGCTCGAAGCTCGCGAACCCTGCTTCTCGATGGTCAACTCATCGCAGACCTTGCCCTCGACGTCATAGGCCCGATAGACCAACCGATTGCCGGCGATGTCGAACTTCTGGTACCAGGGGCCGCCGCTGAGATACTTCTCGACGTATCCGGGGAGCCGTCGAGGCCGCTTGAAACCGGGCGTCCCCAACGAAATCAGGTGAATCGTCCCCTCACTGGCCGATGCAACCGGTTGTCCGTTCTTCATCGGGCGAGTCCGGAGATAGTAGTGGACGTGGCCGCTCAGCATCATGTCGAGCGGATGCTTCGCGAACACCTTCTCCCACCTGGAACGAATCGCGCCGTACTCATCGTCATCCCCAAGGGCGTACATGGGAAAGTGATAGATGGCCAACCGCCACGTCGCGTCGGTGCCGGCCAACTGTTCCTCCATCCACTTCGCCTGGGTCTCATAAGGGGTGCCCACATCCATCACCAGGAACAAGGCGTTGCCATATCGGAAGCTGTAGGTCCGCTCGAGTTCGACGCCCTTGGGACCGTTCTCCGGAAGGCCGAAGAGCGCCAGGGGCATGCCGGCGCCCAGGCCGTCCTGGTCATCGTGGTTGCCAAGGGCGAACACTAGAGGCTTTCGATTGAAAACGCCGTTGGAATGCGCAAAGAACTGGTCCCAATCGTCTCGAAACAGGCCGGTGCTGACGAGATCGCCCGCGATGGCGTAGAAGGCGGTTTCCGGATGACGGCGGCCGGCCGCTTGAAGCAGACGGCCCCATTCAGGCGAGCGGTGGGTATCTCCGAACGTGACGAACGAGAAGGGGGTGTCCTTCTCCGGCGCCGTTTTGAACTCGGCCTCGTCGCTCCAGGAACCGTTGTCCGGGGACCCCACGGAGTATGTGTACGCCGTAGAAGGGCTCAGGCCACGGAGCACCGCGGAAAACCTGTGCGAGAACCGGTCATTCATGAGAAGCCGATCTTCGATGACCGTGCATTGCGCCGGCGCCTCCGCAGAAGCCCCAAGTTCGACGCCCTTTGCCCGATACCGGACGATACCGTGCTTCACCGAGGTGCTGGTGCGCCACTGAACGGTCTGTGTCGTACACGGGTCCTCGCTCCAGGTCAGCACGACCTGATCCGGCTTGCCCGATGATGGGTAGGGAGTCTTGCGAAATGCCCCGACCAGGTGAGCCTCTCTCGCCCGGCCGCGATACGTCGTCAGCAGGAGCTGACCCTCCAGCGACGACGGCAGTTGCTCAATGAACAGGTCATCCCAGTCGCGGTAGGTCCACGCCCCCTTCTTCATCATGATCACCGCTTCACTGGCCGGGAACAGGTTGGTGATCTTGACCGGCGTCGCGGGAGTCTGCGCCCCCACGCAGACGAAGTAGACGGTTCGATGCATGTCGAATCCATTGATCCCGAGTTCGACGCGTCCGGCACCATATCGCTTCTGCCAGACTTCATAGGTTCCCATCTCGTTTCGCACCCGGAGGTTCGTCTTTTCGAAACCGGCCTCGCTGATCCAGAAGGGCATCACCTTCTGGTCGACGTTTCGAACCACCGAAACCACCACCGGCACGTCGACATCGAAGGTCCAGTACCGTGTGGCCAGGACCATGCGCTCGGCATCGGTGATCTGTTTCAGGACGGCATCCTGGTTCAGTGAGGCGAGCGATTTCTCATCCAAGGTGGCGTAGAAGCGCCCGACGATACCGTCCATGGTCTGCTTAAGTGAGGCCTCCGCACACTGTCCCGCGGAGGGATGCGACACGAGGGCCGGCAACAGCAGGAGACCCGTCCAGGCTTGCGCTATTCTTTTCACGACGCTTCCCTTCCGATGGTGTTTCGGTGCCGTTCGTCGAACGACAACCTATGGCCCCGGATACTTGCCCGGCAGCAGCGCCTTCAGCACGCCCCTATCCGGCGTGGGGATAGTGGGTGAGGCGAAGGGCGTGCTGTCGCGAGTCATGATAGAGAACGTCTCGTTGTACGACCAACAGGCCCATCCGATTCTGCGGTCTTCGAGTACCGACCGCATGTCGGAGAGATAGCGATACAGGTCGGCCGGGGTTGCGGCGACCTGGTAGCACCCGAATTCGGCACACCACAGCCTCGGCCGATTGCCGTGCCGCCGCCGCCACTCCATCGCCTTATCGATTCGGGATTCCAGCCGTTTGCGATTCCAGCATTCCCTCGCGTATTGCTCGACCAGGGTCCTGGCCTCGGCCTGCAACGCCTCTGGCATCGATTTGAGCAGACGCGGCAGCTCCGCCAGCGTCTGGAGACCCGAAGGGTAAGGCAGCCCCTTGAGGTGCTGGATCGTGCCGGGCCGCCACGTGCCCCCCTGCCAGGTGAAGAGATGAGGTTCGTAGAAGGTGAAGCAGTACATCACATTCTCGTCGTCGACCGGCTGGATATTGTGCAGACCTTCGATCGATCCGATCAGGTCCCCGCTGAGGATCAGCGTGTGCCCGGGCATCTCGTTTCGGAGCGACTTCCACAGCCGCTGCTGAAGTCTGTTCCAGTAGTTCCAGTCGGCAGGGTTCGAGCCGGAGCCATAGGGCTCGGTCATGATCTGAAGCGCCACCTCCTGCCCAGACCAGCGGGCCGCAATATGCCGGCCCAGTGCGGTCATGAAGTGAAGGAACCGCTCGAACTCAGCAGAATTGCCAAGCACCCGCCTCTTGTAATCGTCCTCCGGATGGACGCACGCAACGGCCGGAAGCTTCTCGGCGGCGGCCAGATCGAGGAGCTGATCCAGATACCATATGTGCGAGGAATCGAGTTCACCTTTGGACTCGAAGACCGCGGGATTGAAGAGCAACTTCACGAACTCAAAACCCATGCTTCGGATCAGCCAGATGTCATCACGGCCGATACGCATGATGGCCTCCGGCGGGATCGATCGCACCTGGCGATCGATGCATATCCCACGCGCGAGCCACGACGCGGGTCTGCGCTGACCGCTCTCGTCGGGTGTATCAGCGGACGGCATGGCCGGTGAGGCCACGACCAAGACCGTGAAGATCGACAGCGGGATTCTCACCATGGCATGTCACGCCCCTGAATACTGGCTCGTGGTGCGTTCGAAGGCACGCGTGTGCTCATGCTAGCCGGGCCCCGGGTGAGCCTCAATCCGATTCGCGTGTTGACGTCTGCCTGAACCGCGGGCAGTATTGCCCCCATCTGCCTGGATGGCATACGCGAGCCCCGAGAGAGATGCCGGCGCGATGGATGGGTTTCGCCAACGAGCGAGGGCCTGAAACATGAGATTGCCCAGCGAAACGTCGAGAGCTTCTTGCGTCGCGTTCCTGTCGTTGGCTGTCGCCGGTGTGGCCCTGGCCGAGGATGCGAGCCGGTATTGGACCTGGGGCTGGGGGGCGTATGGAATCAGCGCGTGCCGGTCGGACGGCGCATTGGATGTTGCCCGCTTCGATTGGAGCTACATCTGTTTCGGCAACGAGTCGGCCGATCAGAGGGCGGTAGATCGCTGCAATGAGATCCTGAAGCTGAATCCGAAACACAAATTCGTGATCCGCGTCTGGCCCATCATGAGTCTGGGCGATTGCCCGCAGAACTCCTATCAGGCCACGCTGTTTCACTATCTGTATGTGACGGGTGTCAAAGACAAGCTGCTCGCCGAAACGCGCCGCCAGGTCGAACTGATCGTCAAGGGCATTTCAAATCCGAACGCCGTGGTTGGCGGCACCTTCCTGGAAGAACTGCCCGGCCACTTCACCTCGTGCCCGTTCGGCGACACGGGGGCGAACTGGAAGAAGGGGGATCCGCTACCGTGGGACATCCAGCGTTTTCAGAAAGACATCCAGGCGGAACTCGGCGAGCCCTTCGATCTTCGCAACGAGAAGCATCGCCTCTGGTGGGGCGGAGAATATGTGCGAGTTCTGACGGAAATCCATCAGGTCATGCGAGAGGCGTTGGGCGGCAGGCCGGTGATCTACTATCAGTCGACCTGCTACTCCTCGATGGACTGTGCGGGCGAGAACCCGGCCGTCAAGCCGCAGGGCGATGCGAGGCTCGTGCCCATCTACTATAAGGACATCGTCAGGCCGGGCGGGGCGGACGGCTTCTTCGGTTATCCCAATAACGCCAGAATCTGGGAGCAGCAGACGCAGAAGCCGGCCCAGAAGCTTCGTTGCCCGATCTTCAGCCAGGTATCCGCGCCGCCCGGAATGCGGCTGTGCACCATGGAGGACAATGTGGCACTGGCGCGCTGGGACTACCCGCTCAACCTGGGAAGCTTCTTCTTCGCCGACACGGGCCGGAGGACCCGGGCCTGGAACGAGTTGAGATACCAGGACGATTCCTGCTGGACCATCACCGACCACATGCGGCGATTCGGCTGGGAGCACAAGATCAACATGGACGTAGTGAATCGCGGCCTGTCGCCACTTGTGGCGCTCGATTACAGGATCGTCGGTCTGAAGCGTGACGATGTGTTCCACGTTCAGGCCCAGATATGGAACCGCCGACACCCCTCCTGGTACGGCGGCAGCATCGATCTGGCCACGCTCAAGAACGTGAAGGTCACGTTGAAGACTCCGGCAGGTTTCAGCATTCCGTCGGAGAAGAGCGGCGAAGAGACCCTGTCGCTCGCCCAGATCGCGCCCCAGGACGCCCGCGTCGCCGACTGGTGGGTGCGCCTCGAAAAGGACGACGCGACCGTTCCACCCGGTCAGTCCTTCCAGGTCACGGTCGTCGCGGCCGACGGCACACGAAGTGAGGTAGTCTCGTCGGCCGTCGATCAGAGCATCCCGGAGCTGCAAGACCACCTGGTCATCCGGTCGGGCGATCGATGGATCGAGCCCGCCTATCGAATGCCAAGTTACAGGGTGGCGGCGGAGTTGGAGTCGCTGGGAACGGACATTCTCTTCCCCGAGCTCGAAGCCGGCGGCCGGCGAGTGCTCTATCGCGACACCCTGCGCCCGAAGACGCGTCTGGTCATCGGTCCCGGTGCAAGGGCTATGCTCTTCGCCAGGTCGCCATTCGACGAGCAGACCCGCCGGTTCGCTCCGCACAAGCCGGGTCCCGACGGGGCGGTCGAGTTCAAGGAGGGATACAAAGTGTTTGACGCCGGCGGGCTCCGTGTCCGCAGCGGAGAACGGTATAGATTCCAGGTGACTGGCTGGGCCAAGGACGGCGGCAACTGTCTGGTGATCGCTCGCGTTCAAGGCACGGAGGCAGGCAAGCGAACGCAGAAAGACCTGCCTGTTCTGGCGAACTGCTTCACCGACAAGGCAAGTACGGTCGAATCCGGCGACATCGTGGTGCCGCAATTCGAGGGCGCGGAGGCCACCATGGCATTCTTCTTCTATCGCTTCCAGAGCAAGGGTACCGTCTATTACCAGTCCTTTGACTGCCGCCGGGCCGACATCCCGGTGCAGGGACTGGACGTCTCCGCGCGTCTGGAAGGGGCGTTGGCCGACCTCGCGCCACCGTTGACGGTGTGGACGTACAAGGACCTCTCCGATCCGAGTCCATCGGACTCTCCCGCACTCAGGATTCGCTTCCTGAAAGCGGCGGAGGCGGAGACTCCGGGACAGGCTTCAAGAAGCTGACATCGAGGGACTTCCTGCGGACTGTCGCAGCTATGTTGGTACAAGGAGCTGTCTTACCAATCGGCAAGGAGTTGGACATGGGTACTCTGAAGACGACGACTTATTCACTCCCGCTGCTCCTCACATTCGGCCTTGCCCTGGTCACCGGGATCCCGGCACGGCCCGATGCATGCGTTTGCCGTGCGGAGGAGTTCAAGGCGCCGGTGCAGGACTCGCTCAAGCCCATGCTCAAGATCCGGTGGCGACTCGGTCCGGACTATCCAATGGGTATTCAGGACGCGGCCGTGGGAATCATCCACGGCAAGGTCGTCTCCGCCGGTGGGTTCACCAGGCATCCGTTGGACGTGGTCAAGAAACACCCCGACGCATTTGGCGGCCAACCCAGCGGGTTCACGAAGCTCGCGTTTGTGTTCGATCCGAAGAACGAATCCGCCGGTTGGAAGCGAATCGCCGACATGCCGGGGCCGGCGCGACAGGGCGCTGCCGTTGCCGTTGTGGATGACATGCTCTATGCGATGGGCGGCATCAACTACACCGAGCCGCTGACTTATCGCGAGACCTATCGGCTACAGGAGAAAGACGGAACATGGGTCTGGGAGGAGCTTTCCACCTGTCGGCTCCCCTGGCCGGTCTACGGTGCAGCGGACAGCACGGCAGTGATCGGGAAGAAGGTCTATCTGCTGGGTGCTGCCGACTACTGCAAAGGCCCCGGAGCCGAGGGGGCCGATTTCCATTCGGAAGCGGGTCGTGATGGCAGCCCCGTCGGCCGGGCGCTGCTCGTCCTCGATACGGCCAATCTCAAGGACGGCTGGAAACGTCTCACCGATTGCCCCGGGATTCCCAAGTTCGATGCCGCCAATGCCGCCGTCGGAGGCAAGATCTACCAGCTCGGCGGTATCTTCGCGCCGCTGGCCAAGTCGGAGCTGCCGTACTACAACGCCAACGACAGTTGGACTTACGACCCGGCGAGCAATGCATGGACAAGGGTGAAGGACATGCCGCACGGCTCTAATCGGCGGGCGCTCACGTATGCCGATCGTTACATCGTTCTGCTCACCGGTTTCAAGTACGCCAAGACACGAAACCTCGACGGCACCGTGACGGAGGTTTACACCGCCGAGGAGAAGGCCCGCCACTTCAACACTTTCTTCGGGAACACAGTGCTGGTGTACGATACCCGGACTGGATGCCTGGGTACGGGCGATCGACTGATCGAGCAAACCTGCTACCCGAGTGCCGCGGTCCTCGGCGACACCCTATACTGCCTCGGCGGCGAGGGCGGCCCGCGACTCTATCATCCGGCCACCCTCCAGATCGGGAAGGTTGTCGAGGTGATTCCTCAATAGGGAGGATGAGCCGCAAAGAGGTACAAGAGGTATGTAGAAAGGGGGACGGAAGGGGAGGCGATAGGCAGATGGGGTTGTTGTTATGACCTTGTGTTCGTTTGTGCGTGTTTCTTGTGCATTTTCGCGGCAAGCAACCGGGCCTGCAGCACGTAAGGAACTCTGTGGAGGGTGAAGTTGGAGATCTTCATCGTCTGTGGATGGAGACGAACGTGGTGCTGCTCGCTCGCAGTTCTGGCGGCGCAGGCCATCATGGCGGCGGATGGCATGGCCGCCGAATCGGGCGTGGGCCTTCTGATCGCGCAAGACGCGGCAGGTCTGGTGGAGCAGGAGTCTCATGTCACGTGTGAACTGGCCGGGAGGCTGTTCTCGGCAACCGTCATTCTGCCGGCCAGGGGCGGGAGGTTCGTGGATCGAGCTGGGCGCGATATCTCCCTCGATCGCTTTCGCGTCATCTGGTGTCACCAGCCACACTCGATCCGACCGCCGGACCCAATGAAGCAATCCCAGGTCGTGGGGAGCCTGAGGCAGTACGTCGTCAACGGGGGAGGGCTCCTGCTCACCGGCGGAGCGGCCGAGTTGGTTGTGCCGCTGAAGATCGACACGGTCAACGTGCAGGCCTTGATGTACAACAATGATCGCGGCCAAGCGGGACTCGTACCCCTCGCCCCGAAACATCCGGCATTCCGGGGACTCGATCTGGACCGCGGCGTGCTCTGGATGTCCAACGCCGTCTTCCCGGCATTCGCCAAGTTCCACCTGACGAGCAATCCCGCGAAGGGGATGTTCCTTGCGCGAACGCCCGGTGGTCCGGAGATTCCGCTGGTGGAGTATGCCCTCGGCGAGGGCCGGGTCGTCGTCATGGCCTGGCAACTGGGACGGCTCTATGGCGATGCCGCCGCGACGTACCGGCGCAACTTTGAGGGCCTGACCGAAAACCTTGTTGGATACCTCGGAAATGCGAAGAGCTGGCAGCCCCTGGCCATGAACGGCGATGGCTCTCCACGAGGCGTCGAGCCTAAGCCGGTCGTGTCGGACGACGATTGGCGTTCATTGGAGTTGGCGATTCGCGATCTGATAGACACCTTTGGGGACCGCTACCCACTTGGTCCGGCCTGCCTGAACCGGTTGGCCTCGCTGAAGAAGACACAGTCGTCGGCGGACCTCGCCCAGCAGTTCGCCCAAATTCGCCGCGAAGCGCTCTTGGCCAATCCGCTGTTGGACTTCCAGCGGCTCCTGCTCGTCAAACGGGGCGCCGGCAATCTCGGCCTGCCCATGAACTACCTGAGCAATTCCAGCATCGGGCCGACGGGCTACGATAACCAGATCGCGGTCCTCTCACCCGTCAGGCCTGGGGGGAAGCTCACCACGCTCTACCGGCCTGAGGGGGGCAGGTTCGTCGGCGACGTGGATCTTCACTTCGACGCCGATCGGATGCTCTTCTCCATGCCGGGATCGAATGGCCGTTGGCGGGTCTTCGAGATCAACACCGACGGTTCGAATCTCCACGAACTCCCGCTCATACGCGAGCCGGACGTCGACAACTATGACGCCTGCTACCTCCCCGACGAGCGAATCGTCTTTGGCTCGACGGCCTGTTTCGCAGGTGTGCCCTGTATCAACGGGTCGGGCCATGTCTCCAACCTTTATCTGCTCGAACCCGGCGGCAGGATCCGCCAACTCACGGTGGAACAGGACCACGACTGGTGCCCCACCGTGCTGAACAACGGCCGGGTGTTGTACCTTCGCTGGGAGTACATCGATATCCCGCACGCGTTCTCCCGCATCCTTTTCCACATGAACCCCGACGGCACAGAGCAGATGGAATACTACGGGAGCAACTCGTACTGGCCGGCGTCGATGTTCTTCGCCCGACCGATCCCGGACCATCCGACGAAGGTGGTGGCCGTCGTGGGCGGACACCATGAGCTTCCGCGAATGGGCGACATGGTGGTCTTCGATCCGGCGATGGGACGCTTTGAGTCGAACGGCGCCGTTCAACGAATTCCGGGACATGGCCGCAAGGTTGCACCGGCCGCGCTCGATCTACCCATCGGCCAAAGTTGGCCGAAATTCCTGCATCCCTATCCCCTGAGCGAGAAGTACTTCCTGGTGTCCTGCAAACCGTCCGCCGACGCGCTGTGGGGCATCTACCTGGTGGACGTATTCGACAACATAGTGCTGCTGAGCGAAGAACCGGGCTATGCGATGTTGGAGCCCATCCCGCTTCGCAAGACACCCCGGCCACCGCAGATCCCGGACAAGGTGAACCTCGCCCGCCGCGATGCAGAGGTCTTGATCGCCGACCTCAACCGTGGTGACGGACTGAAAGGCGTGCCGCGGGGAACGATCAAACGCCTGCGGGTGATCAGCTACCAGTTCGCTTACCAGGGCATGGGCGCCGAGCCTTACAGCATCGGGCTCGATGGCCCCTGGGACCCGAAACTCATCCTGGGCACGGTCCCAGTGTGTGAGGATGGTTCGGCTCGATTCCGTATACCGGCCTACACCCCTATTGCCATACAACCGCTGGACGCCGAAGGGAAGGCGGTGCAGTTGATGCGGAGCTGGTTCACGGCGATGCCAAGCGAGGAGGTTTCGTGCGTCGGCTGCCACGAGAGGCAGAACACGGCCCCGCCCGTGCGGAAGGTGATGGCCGCCACGCAACCCGCCGCGGAGATCGAGCCGTGGCACGGGCCGCCACGGGGCTTTGCGTTTCGCCGAGAGGTTCAGCCTGTGCTGGACCGCTATTGTGTCGCATGTCATGACGGTAAGCCCCGACCCGACGGACGCGACATCCCCGGTCTCGTCGATGGGAAAGCGATGCCGATGCTCAAGAACAGCAGCCCTATCAACCAGGCGTCGCGATTCAGCCTCTCGTACTATCAGCTTCGGCGGTTTGTGCGGACGCCGACCAAGGAGAGCGACCTCCACCTATTGCCACCGTGGGAGTTCCACGCCGACACGACCCGACTGGTGCAGATGCTTCAGAAGGGGCATCATGACGCCCGTCTGGATGCCGAGGCCTGGGACCGGCTGATCACGTGGATCGATCTGAATGCGCCGTTTCACGGGAACTGGACCGATGTCCGCGGGGCCGAGATCGGTGCCCACGTGAAGCACCAGTGGCAACGCCGCCGGGCTATGCGGAAGCTCTATGCGGGCATGGAAGACGATCCGGAGGCGATCTATCCTGCCGCGACGTCCAGGCCAGCATTGCCCAAACCGCCTCCAGCGTCCAACGTTGCCGACGTTCGCCGCCCAAGCGGAGCGTCAGATGCGGCGGAAGCGGTCCGGCCGCAGCGAGCGACCAGCAAAGGACCCTCGGAGGTATCGATCCCGTTGGCAGACGGCATTTCGTTGGAACTGGTTCGCATTTCGGCCGGTGAATTCGTCATGGGCCAGGAGGACGGCTGCGCCGACGAGCGGCCGGCCTGTCGCGTGAAGATCGCCCGGCCGTTCTGGATGGGAAGGTGTGAGGTAAGCAACGAACAATTCGCCTTGTTTAATGCCAGCCATGACAGCCGGCTGGAACACGGTGACTTCCTGCAATTCAGTCCCGGTGAACGCGGGTGGACCCTATCGAGCCCCAGGCAGCCCGTGGTCCACGTCTCGTGGAACGAAGCGATGGCCTTCTGCCGCTGGCTCTCACAGAAAACGGGCCGGCGGTTCACGCTGCCGACGGAGGCGCAATGGGAGTATGCCTGCCGAGCCGACACGACCACGTCCCTGTGGTATGGCTCCCTGGACAGTGACTTCTCACCCTTTGCCAACGTCTCCGACGCCAGCCATCAGGCGATCGATCCGTTCGGCGAGCCGATACGCCCGGAAACGATCCCGCCGTGGCGCCCGGCCGATACACGGTACGACGACCGGAGCCGCGTTTCCGCGCCGGTGGGAAGTTACCGGCTGAATCCGTGGGGGCTCTGCGATATGCACGGGAACGTGGCGGAGTGGACCCGCTCGGACTACCGCCCCTACCCGTACCGTGAGGTCAACGAAGAAGACCCACAGGATTCGTTGGGCAAGAAGGTCGTTCGCGGCGGCTCCTGGTACGACTGCCCGGACCGCTGCCGATCCGCCTTCCGTCAGGCCTATCCTGCCTGCCAACCGGTATACGACGTGGGGTTCCGGGTGATCGGCGAGGCAGACGGGGATCGTCTCGTCGAGGCCCAGTTGCCCGGCCCCCCTTGAGGCGGTTCGCTGGACTCATTCGGCAACAAGAATTGGTCCTGCCTTCGTCTCGCAAGTATCCACACTGTGGTGAAGCTTGACTTTGGCACAGCGAATGCCGAGACTCGCGCCCTGATCGATAGGTCGGGTCACCGGAATCGCGAGCGAATGAGCTACTTGCGTGCTTCGGACCCTGTGAACCATTTGTGCTCGAAGGGAGAAATCCGGATGTCGCGTCTACCACTTGGGTGTCTTGTGTCCTTGGCAACGGAGATGTCGCTCGTCACAGTTGCTGCCGGTGCGGAGGCCACGGCATCTTCGGGTCGGGCCGCGTGGATGCCCCAGGGTACCTACGGCGTCATGACGCACTACCTCATCACGCCCAAGGGCAACACCCCGGAAGAGAAGACCGCCGACCTGAATCGCACCGTGGATCGCTTCGACCTCGATTACTACATCCGGCAGTTCCAGGAAACCCGAGCCGACTGGCTGATCTTCACCCTCGGACAGTGCACGGGCTATCTGTGCAGCCCGAATCCCTGCCTCGACGCGAAGGCGCCAGGCCGGACCCCGCGCCGCGACATCGCACTGGAAATCGCACAGCGGCTCAAGGCGATCGGCAAGCGGATGATCCTCTACATCCCGTCGCAAGAGGCGGCCGATCCGGCTCTCAAGGAGATCTTCAACTACTCCTCGGAAGGACACGTGGAACGCTACTTCGAATTCCTCAGGCAGTATTCCGTGAAATTCGGTACCCTCCATCACGGCTGGTGGTTCGATAGTTGCGGACCGCATCCGGACGACTACTGGAACAAGTACCTGGCAGCCGTGCGGGCCGGTAACCCCGCGGCGGCGGTCGCCTTCAGCGGTGCTGAGTTCTGCTGCGGCGGACCGATCAACCCGGTTTGCAAGCTGGCGGACTACCACGCCGGCGAAATCCACCTCTTGGAGAATGGCCAGATCCGACGCGATTTTCTGCCGCCGGGCGGCGATATCGTCGTGGTGTCACCCGGTGTGCTGCGCAAACGCGGCCAGGAGGCCCGATACTACCTGCCCGACGCGGCCCTCATCGACGGCATGCAATGGCACTGCCTGCTGCCGATCGATCTGACGTTCAATCCCGCGGTCCCCAACCAGTTCTGCCACTACACCGATAAGGAGCTGTTCCAGTTCGTCCGCCGCATCAAGTCGGTGGGCGGGGCCATCACGATCAACGTGCCCATCGACATCGAGAACGGCCACATCCCCGAAGACACGCACTGCCAGCTCGTGCGACTCGGAAAGACTGTGTTTAGCAAGTAGCCGTGGAGAGAATGCCCTCGGTCAGGAGCCGTTCGAGAAGGAATGGGGGATGGAACAGGAATAAGGAGTATCCCGTGCGCCAGGTATCTGCGACAGTCTCTGGACTACTGCTGGTCGTGTGTGGCATCACCGGCTGCGCAACGCCAGGACCGGCTGTGCCGCAGCGGCCCGGAGACGTCTGGCAGAAACCGTTCAAACGCGTAGTCATACTTGGCGAAAGCACCGTTGAAGGCGGCGGATGGGTCGCAAAGAAGGAACACCGATACGCCGACGTCCTCGTCGGCCTGATCAACCAGGTCCAGACCGAACCGGTCGAGTACCTCAACAAGGGCATCGGAGCAAGCGTGATCTCGCCGAAGAGTCCGGGCTACGCCGCATCCAGAAAGCCCAGCGCGATCGAGCGCTACAAAGCGGAGGTCATCGCCAACAAGCCCGATCTGTTCCTGCTGGCCTACGGGCTGAACGATATGCGGGCGGGCATGGACCTGAAGGTCTTCATCCAGGAGATGGAAACGATCGTCCGCGACGTCAAGACCTCCTGCAACTGTCTGGTGGTGCTGATCAACGTCTACCACATGCCTCGCTACGACTGGTTTGCGCCGTTCGACCACGGAAGTGTCGAGGCGACGATCCGGTACAATCAGGCGATATTCGACCTCGCACAACGGACCGGATGCCTCTATGCGGACGTGTATTCAGCCCAGGGGCGGGCCGACTGGCTGGTCCATCAGGACAGCGTTCATGCCAATCGCGTCGGCAGCCTTCTGATCGCGCACAAGATCTTCCAGGTCCTGGCAACGCACTGCTCCGGGCTGTCCAAGGCGGTCAACGAGGCCAACGAAGACACGCCGTGGACGCGGCAGATCCGCAAGATGACCCAGAGCACAACCGGGCCGGCCAAGTGAACGTCGCATGATTCGGCACGCCGCGTCTGACGACGAACGGAGCGTCGAAGCCGGACCGGAACTCATCCTCGGATAGGCTGGTTCTCTTTCTGAACCCTGTCTCCGATGCGCCGGCAGAGCTCCGCCGCCATGCGAACCCGTTCATCGGGCGTGCCCGCCTCGATGTCCGCTAGAACGATGTCGCACGGTCCGTAGAGACGGGCGATTCGCTCGAAATCGGCCTCAATCTCACTTGTCGCCTTGTTCACCAGATCCATCGGTGTGTACATGATCGCCCGACGAGCGTGGGGGAACCCTCGTCGCGCGGCCGCCAGGTCCGAATCGATCCCCATGTCCACATATCCGACGTTCGGAACCTTCGCGTATTCCCCCAGGTAGGGAGTGGCGCTCCACGCACAGTTGTGAATCCCGATCAGGCCGAAGGCTTCGGCGATCTGCCGATCAAAAGGCAGCAGCAATTCCCGGTACTGTTCCGGCGACACCATGTTCACCAGGCAATTGCTCACCGTGAAATGGCGTACCTCTACGCCGGACCTTTGCTGACGCTCATAGACTCGCCGGGTGCCCTCGATCATCGTGGTGGCCACACACTCAAACAGGTGCCTAGCTCGCCCTGGTTCCAGCAGCATATCGGCGAACAGGTCCTCGCCTCGAAGACGGTAGGCCGTATTGAGTACCCCTTGCCAGTTCAGGTAGCCCTCGATTCGGCCGAGCTCCCGCGCAATCCGCTCGCACTGGTCCATCAGGCCGGAGAACAGGGCGCTGGAATCCAGATCCGGCGGCGTCAGTCGATCCACGTGATCGTCCGACAGATACCGGCCCTCACACGCGGGCCAGTTGTCCGGCGCGTATCGAATCGGGACCCCATAGAGACCCGCAACCAGGCAGCCGCCGAAAGTGCCAGTCAGCAGATCGGGCGGCCCGTCCGGTCGCCCCCTGCGGCCAATGTCCAGCCCTGTAAATCGCCGATCCAACTCCCGGCGCATCGCTTCCGCCGCACGCAATCGGTACAGCGGATCTGCATGCCAACGCTCCCCGAACTCAATGTCCAACGTTTGCCGATACCACCTGGGGGTGAAACCGAATTCCGGACGCAGAAACGCCTCATCTCCCGTAGCGGGCCGCCGGGTGGCCGGTGCCGCCGGGGCGATGTAGCTGACAAGCTGTCGGGTTGCCTGCTCGGCCATTGTCCACACCTCCAAACGCTGCCACAGCGTAACGTCATTGCCCCGACGTCCACAATCGCACCCTCAAAACTCGCCGTTCGCCCCTCGGTGCTGAGCCTCCATCGCCATCAAGGGCCGAACCCACCGGCAAACCGGCAGCCCAATGCCCCGCTCACCATTGACGGATCAGGAAAGCGGCCAAAGAATGGATGATTGTGGGGTCCAACACCTGCGATGCAGGAATCACCGTGAACCAGGAGTCAGTGATATGAGGAGAGGCCAATACCTTGTTTTCATCTTGGCATGGGTTTCCTGCCCTTGGGTAGCGAGTGTGTGGGCGGATGCCGCCACCATCACGATCTCAGAGCCCTCCCCCGCCGACGAAGGCACTCTGGGCTCGCTGAACCCGCCCCTGTCGGTCGCGATCCAACACAGTGCCGGAAAGAAGATGGATGTCACGTTCCGAAGCGACGCCTCCGGCCAGTGGGAAGACATCGCCGCTTTCACCCGCGAGCCATCGGGCACGTTCCGGGCGCGACCGAAGAATATCCTCCGCCGCGGGGAGACCTATCGCTGGATGGTGACGGCCGCCGACGGCGTCGTGACGCAGTCGAAGACCTTCAGCTTCACCCTTGCCGTCTTCATCGGTTCCAAGCAGACGGTGATCTCAAACTCCGATTGCTGGAAGTACGGGTACATCAAGCACGGCTGGGAGAAGGGCCATTGGTTCGCGACCACCCAGCGCGGCGCATGGGCCGCCTACGACCTGAACAAGGGATGGTACCGGACCTTTCAACGGCTCGTCCGGCGAGAGAAATGGAACGGCGGACCGACCTTCGGAGACGGCGGCGATTTCGGCCATCCCTTTTGGGGCTATTGGGACGGCCAGTATCACGCAATCGGCACACGCTGGCATTGGCCCGATCCGTCGGGGTTTGAGTTGGCCTCCAGTCGCACCTTCGAAGCCTTCCGGAATTCTGTGTTCGAAAGGGATGTCCGCGATACGGGCCTGAGAACCCAGCAGCCGCAGGCGCATGAAGGAACCACGTACACCTTCAGCGAAGACCGCGCCTGGATCATGGCCATCGACTACGACAAGCCGCACGAACGCAGCAATGTCAAATACTGGGAATGGACGAAGGCGAGCGGCTGGAAGGAACCGGCCATCATAGGCCCCGTCTCGAACCACACCGGCCGGGTCGCCCTGGTCCGGCACTCGCGCGATGTCTGGTACCTGTTCGTCACGGAGGGCAAACACGGCACGCTCGATGGCCAGCAGAACATGAACTTCCAGTCCACCCTGAAGTACTTCAAGTCCACGGACGCCGGCAAGACCTGGGGCCCCCTGCAGGATACCCGTGTGCCGGCCCACGCTATCTGGAGCAGTGTGTCCTTTGCGCGCTATGGTGACAACTACTACGTCTTCCTCTCCGCCGGCAACGATTCGTTTGTCTATCTCACTCGGGATCTGGAGAAGTGGACGGTGGACCATATCCGCAAGACACGAGTCGCCAGAGGCATGTGGATGAAGCCTCATGGGACCCTCCTGCACCAGAGCGCACTGATCTTCACCGTGGCCGCCGACATGGATTACCACGATGACCAGTACGGCATTATCGTCGTCGTGCCGGAAATGGTCTCAGAGGTTCAGACGCCGACCCAGCCGTCGCCGGCCAACGGCACGGCCCTCCCCAGCGGAACTACGAGCACCACGCTTTCCGTCAGGGTCCATGGGCCTCAAACCTACGACGTAGCCTTCTACCGGGTCGACGACACGTTCATCGGAGAGGACAAGCTCCTGCGTGAAGGCGATACGGCAACGGTCTCCGTGAAGGGGCTCGAGCCCGGAAAGCCCTACCGCTGGTACGCCGTCGCCCGGGGGGCACTACTGGAGTATTACGGCTCCGAGCCGGATGCCGCGAGCGACGAGAAGCGGTCGGACGTGATCAGCTTTTCTATCCCTTAATAAGAGAGGCACGCGCCGGCACTCTACTCGTGAGCATGGCCGGCCGCCTCCGCCTGCAAACGCTGCCGTTCGGCGATCTTCGCAAAGGGGTAGTAAACGCCCATAGCCAGCACGATGGAAACGGCCCCCCACACAGCGGCCCTCCAGTCGCCGCCGGTCACCAGGTAGTGTCCGATGATGGGCGGTGTCGTCCAGGGCAGATTGACGATGGGCTTCTGGACCAATCCCCAGTGCATGAGCAGATAGGACGTGGTGGTAAGGGCCAGCGCACTGAGAACGTACGGAATCATGAAGATGGGATTGAGCACAATGGGAATGCCAAAGAACATGGGCTCATTGATCTGAAAGATCTGGGTGGGCATCGCCATACGGCTGACCTTCCGGAAGCCAGGCTCCTTGGAGTTCAACAGAACCAGCGCCAGCGCAATCGTCACACCCGTGCCGCCGACATTCACAAAGGTCGTAAAGAACCCCAGCGCGGTCTCGTATGGTATGGGTTGTCCTTGCTTCACCGCTTCGGTGTTGACGGCCAGGTATTGCAGGAAGATCGGCGCCACGATGGCATCCATGGCGTTGTCGCCATTGATCCCAACGGACCACAGCAGCGTCACGAGGAAAGCATACACCAATATGCCGGGCAGCGTGTTGAGGGCGAATACCACAGGCTGAAAAGCCCTCTGTACGAGGTGATCAATATCCACTCCCAGCACGAAGCGAACGACCCAGAAGGCCAGCACGAGGAAGAACAGCGGAGTGAGCGACAGAAAGGACTCATAGACCACGGGCGGAACGTTCTTTGGCATCCTGATGACGATGTTCTTGTCGGTGAAGAACTTCTGAACGCGAACCGTGATCAGGGCGATGAGAATCGACGTAAACAGTCCGTTCGAACCCAGGTTGTCCATCGCGAGTTTGCCGGTCTTCATGTCGATCTCAATCAGCAGGAAGACCAGCGTTGCCATCGTCGCACTGACGATCGCTTCCTGCTTGAGCTGTTTGCCGAGGTCGTAGCCGATGGAGAAGCACACGAAGACCGAGAGCAGGCCGAAGGTGGCGGCCCACGGAACGTCGAGCAGAGGCCGATAGTCCTTGACCCGCTCCTCCCACCCGGGAATCGGCATCTGGGCGATGATGGTGAAGAACCCCCCGAGAATCGTCATCGGGACGATCGCCACCATCCCGGCGCGGATGGCCGACATGTAGGTGTTCTCGCTCAACGCCGTCAGAGGGGGAACGACGTATCTCTGCAGAAACCCGTTCGTCTGGTTCACGCCAACCTCCTTGAACCAATCTTTCCCACCAGGCTTGAGCCTGGGGCCCGATTCGTGATCGAACGGGCCGCCATTCTAGCAGCTAGTCGGCGTTTCGTGTTAGGTGTCCTGCTCGCGCCTCGTCTGTCCCTCCGGAGGGAATGGCTTCACGGCGGTTTGATCGTGCCGCGGATGCGGGGCCAAGAGGATCGACCTGAAGGATTCACGCGATGGCGCAATTGTCGTCCTGGGCTACGCCTTCTTGCCGCTCCAACCGACGAAGTGCTGGATGAAGCGGTCCGTCGCGCCACGAGGACGCGGGTCCACGTGATCCGGCAATGCATCGTAGATTCGGTAGACCCGATCCCAATACCGCTTCTTGATCTCGCCGTAGTTCGGCGATGGCCCCGTCAGGTCTGCAAAGAGTCGGGCGAAGAAGAGCAGCTCTTGCCGATAAGCCTCTGGTGACGGATGGAACACGGCGCCGGAGACAACGGACGACTTGAGGTCCTCCAGACATTGGACCAATTGGACCATCCGCCCGTGATGTTCCGATCGCGCCATCTTCACGACGTCGTAGCATCCCCAGTCCGGAATGACTTCAAACAGGCGGTAGTTCTCCGTCACCTGCCGTCCTGCATTGCCGAACAGCATTATGAAGAACTGATCCGCGACCGCCTTAGGATCGGCATCCGGGTGAGAGAATGAATGGGCTGCTTCGTACAGTGACAACTGATTCAGCAGCGGCGTCATCGTGAAGCAGATGCCGCCGCGGTAGGGCGCCGCGGCGTTCTCTTCCCGGCGCCGCGAGTAGAGCCGCGTGAACCGGTAGTGCGGATAGACGGCGTTCTCGCCCTCAGTCAGACTGAAATCCCACGTGAGGATTCGATGGGTCTTGGCGATCTCACGGGCCCACGGACGCGCGTCCTGCTCCCCGGTGGGATTGCCGTCTCCATTGAAGCCCAGATTGATGGACACGAGCGTGTCCGATGGAAAATCCGGCAGGCGCTTCAACAGGTGCTGCATGGCGCGGTCGGCCCGTTCCTTCGAGAACGTCCAGGCCGTGCCCTGGTCGGCCGGGATGAACTCACCCTTGCTATTGGGCCCCATGCGGATGTTACCCCAGCCAAAGAACGGCGGGCCCCAGGTGCCGAAATCAATCTCCGCCTTCGGGAGATTCTTCTTGACCAGTCGCGAGACCTCAATCGACTTGTCGATGTACGTTTCGGCCGTGCAGCCGTTGCGTGAACAGGCCCCCGGGTCGCCGGGGAAGATCCCGATCACCTCCAGGCCCGGCAGTCGCCGCGTCCATTGGTCCCACACATAGAGGCATTCACGCCATTCATCCGGCTCGTTCGGACACAGCGTGCGCCACTTATCCCCCACCGTCGCCAGCGCGATGATCGCTTCGGGCTTCATCCCCCGCTTCCGGGCGTGATCGATCACGACGTTCATCTGGCGTGCGTATTCACGACCGGCATCCGACTCGAGCGCCTCGCGGCAGAACATCCGAGGCTCCAGCCAGAACTCGAACACGTTGAACCCGAAATGCGCCACCATATCGATCAGCCCGCGCCAATCGTCATCCGACCACCGATACGGCAGCGACGGATAGTACATGTTCGGGTTATAGGCGCACAGCAGATGCGATGCGAAGTTGTTGTAGTAGATGATGCGCTTGTCCACGGGCGGTTTCCTCGATACCTCGTTCGCCGAAAGCAGGGGCACACCGGCCATCGCCGCCGCCGTCCCGCCCAGGAATTGCCGTCGTGAGAGTCTCATGTCCACTGTCTTCCTCCGGGCGTCGCGATGCGTTCGAGCCGCCCCGCCGGAAGAGGCCCCAGTCGCTCAAAGCCCTCCGGCGTTTCTTGCGGCAATCGAGCGCGTGCCCTGTCTCTGTGGCCCTCGATCGAATACACGAACCGGTCGCGATCACGCGACAAGAATCTTGTACCCCGCCGCAATGCCGTCCTCAAGCTCGACGCACACAAATCTGCCGGCCGGGATGATACGCTGTTGGACACGGTTGAGCTTCGTCATCATCCGAAGTCCTGAGTGGGTGTTGTCCGCCGCCCAACCTCGAATGTACACTTGGACCCACCGTGCCGGACTGATCGCGCATCAGAGGGTCGCCCCGAAAGAAGCCGGAAACGGATGAATGGGCACAGGAGCCCCCATGCCCCGCAAACGTATCGCAATGTTGGCCCGGGTTCGGTATCCCCGGATCGGAAGGCCGAAGGAACCACGCCCGGACCTGCCACCGGCCCTCTTTAAGCGACGCCTGGCGCGCGTCCGCGCCGCCATGCGCCGTCTCAGGCTCGACGCGCTCGTCGTCTATGGTGACCGTGAACACTTTGGCAACATCCAATGGCTCACGAACTACGACCCCCGCTTCGAGGAAACGCTGCTCATCGTACTGCCCGAAGGCACACCGGTTCTCTTCGTAGGCAACGAGGGCATGGGCTATTCCCGCATCGCGCGCCTCGAGGTCGAGCGCCGGCTCTTCCAGCCGCTCAGCCTCCTGGGCCAGCCCCGCGACAAGGTCGAGCCGCTCGAGAAGCTGCTCCGAACCGCAGGCCTGGGCCGATGCCGCCGAGTGGCCGCAACCGGGTGGAAATACTTCACCAATACCGAGTACGCGAATGCACCCGATATGCTCGATCTGCCAATATACTTGGCGACACCCCTGCAGAAGGCCGTTGCTCCGGCCGGCCGCGTGACCAACGGAACCGCGATCTTCATGGACCCGGAAACGGGCCTGAGAAACCTGCATGAGCCTGAGCAGCTCGCGGATTTCGAATGGATCGCCACGCACAATTCCCAGAACGTGCTGGAAGGCCTGCGCGCCCTGCGGCCCGGCATGACGGAACAGGCCGTCTTCGCCTCCATGCCCTACAGCGGCGTCATGCTCTCGTGCTATTCCTGCCTCGCCGCCGGCGAGAACGTCATGAAGTTCGGCTTTCCCAGCCCCACCTGCCGCCGCATCAAACGCGGGGACCCCGTGTTCATCTCTTACTCCTACCAGGGGGCCAACTGCTGCCGGTTCGGTTGGGCCGCACGCGGGCCCCAGGACCTGCCCAGGAA
This sequence comes from uncultured Planctomycetales bacterium, assembly GCA_964446835.1. GTDB lineage: Bacteria > Planctomycetota > Phycisphaerae > UBA1845 > JAFGLZ01 > CAYUQT01. Next base: position 39,141 of record CAYUQT010000075.1, read on the forward strand.
ACTGGCCGATTACGTCGAACGCGCCGCAGGCCCCTATTTCACGGGCCTCGCCGCGTGGTACGAAACCCTCCGGATCGGCGCGACGGGCGACCGGCTGCACCATGCCGTCGTCGACCGGCTGGCCCCACTCGGCTTCCGGTTCGCACTGAATATCGGCCATCAGATCGCAATGGACGAGTGGACGAATTCGCTCGTGGCCGCAGGCGCCACGGCGAAGGTCAAGAGCGGCATGTACTTCCAGGCCGATTTCTGGGGGGCGCTGCCCGAACCCCACCACGCGGTCTTTGCCGAAGATGGCATTGCGATTGCCGATGCGCGACTTCGTGCAGAACTGACCCGCCGGTATCCCGCAATGTGGAAACGCGTTCAAGCTCGCCGCACCTTCATGACCGATGTGCTCGGCATCCGCCTCGCGCCGGAAGCCCTGCCCTTTTCCAATATCCCCGCCGCCGTGATCCCCTTCTTCCTCACGCCCGATCGATGCATGCGGATGACACCGTGACGGAGTAGGTCTTCACCTGAGACGTCGAGTCCCGAATCCACTCATTCCCCAACACATTGACTCTCACGCTGCCCAGATTGAAACTACTGACTCCTCCGGGCTTGGGGGCCAGACAGAAGCCCTTGGGGAATACATGACAGTGCGCAATGGTGACATTCTGCTTTTCAAGAAGACCGGGATGTCCCCTTCTCGTCATCGGTCGGTTCGACGCCATCGACGAAATGCTCGCCGTGAACAACCGGTACATGGGCCACACGGTCCTGAGCATTGGCCGGTCGAGACGACGCCCGGTGGAATGAGGCGTTTCTCCGCCCTTGCCCGCAGAGCCTGGGATATCTCGTATGGGGCAAGACAAGGAATCAAGGGACTGTCTCATGCGTGGGGTCACCCACGACATGGACGAGGCGGCACAGCGCACAGCCGAGCAGGCGGGGCATTGTCCACCTTATGCAGGTGGAGCGTATCCGGACTGAAGCCAATTGAGAACCAGGCGATACGAGGAGCCTTATGATGTCGCATCGTTTAACTCGCCGTCGATTTCTGCAGGCCTCGGCCGCGGGCGCCGTGGCAGCCGCCGCAGGCGCAGAGGAAATGGGCCAACGGCCACCCCTGGCGGGCAGTCTGGTGCTCAACGACGATGGCTACGTGTTCCTGAACCTGAACGACGATCTCCATAAGGCCGATCTCCGACGATACCTGCAAAGCTACTGCCGGCCAGGCGTGGTTACGGTGGCCTACTGTGCCGGCGATATGTCCTGGCCGACGCTCTATCCCACCCGCGTCGGCGTACCCTATACCGCCGCACGCGCCGGCGCCGATCTCGCACGCTCGCGCATCTATAAGAACGTCGACAACTTCGCTTCCGAACCCGGCGGCTACTTCGGCACGGCATTCGGAATCCTTCGCGAATTCGGCAAGAAGATCCTGGCCAGCTTCCGCATGAACGACGCCCACTTCACGTCGGCCGACAACCCGAACGTGAGCGAGTTCTGGAAGCAGCATGCCAAGCTGACCCTCGGTTCGGCCTACGGATACTACGGCGGCTGCCTGAACTACGCGTCCGACGTGGTCCGTGGGCACTTCATCGACCGGATCACAGAATTCGCCGACCTCTACCCTCAGGTCGACGGCATCGAACTCGACGCCATGCGCTCGCCCTTCTTCTTTCCGCCCGGCAAGGGCCCGGAATGTGCACCATTGTTCACAGACATGGTTCGCAGGATCAAGACGGCACTGGCCGCTCAAGCCAAACGACTGAAACGCCCGGACTACCTGCTGTCGATCAATGTGCCGCTCACGCCGGAACTCGCTCTGGAGTGCGGCCTCGACGTGGCCGCCTGGGACGCCGAGCGGCTTTTCGACCTTGTGAGCGTGGGCACGTACCAGGCCACCATGAACCACCCCATCGAACGGTGGAAGAAACGCCTCGTCCACGACACGCCGGTCTTTGCCTATGTCAATTGCTCGCCGCAAACCGGGCAGTACCTTGGGCTCGAGGAATACCGTGCCGCTGCCGCCAACACGTATGGACGCGGTGCCGATGGGGTCTATCTGTTCAACTACCCCTGCCTGTACGAACTGGCTGCTCAGAGGCCCACCGCGGTGGACAACGTCGAAATCGCGCTGCCCGACATGCGGGCCTGCGGACACCATGACTTCACACGGGTCGGCCAGGCGCTCGACGAGATCGGCCGGGCGGAATCGCTGCGCGGCAAGGACAAGCGTTTCCTCTTCTACTTCAGCAATGAGGCAGGCTATCGCCATTTCGACCCGGACCAGGCCGGCATGGATCGCCGGGACGGCCAGCGTCACCTGAAAGCCGTCTTCCACTGCTACGAGGAATACGACCGCGCTCAGACTCTCACACTGCGGTTCAAGATCGAGAACGTGGCCCGCACCGAACAGTTTCAGACACACCTCAACGGCCACCCGGTCGAGCCCTGCAGCCTGCAGGTGCGCTATGCGGCCAACGGGCGCGACACCCGGATCCACACCGTCAAACTCGGACCCTACCTGGAATACGAACTCTCTCTTCGACCGAACCAGCTCCGCAAGGGCGAGAACACGCTCGACATCGCGCCCACCCGGCTGATCCCCGATCTGACGACGAAGATCAACCTGGTGGAGATCGATCTCCGCGTGTGCTACAGGCAGGCCTGACGGACATCGTGCGGATACCGCTTTTGCGCAGGCACCCAAGCGTATCGCGAGCATCTTGCCTGCCCCCGGTGCAGGTCGTCGCGCGGTTGCTGGGGGCGCCGGTGTCTGCACACGGCGCTCGCGTCTCATCGGGGACCGAGCGTCAGCGACACCACCTCTCCCTGCACGGTAGAGACGTAGATGCGACTGGTCCGCCCCCCGCTGGCCTCGACGGCGAGCACCTGCAGTGCCGGGCCGGGCAGTTCCACTGCCCACGCCTCCTGGCCATCGTCAGCCCGCCGTGCGAAGAGTCGATTGCCCACAGCGAACAGAAACCCCACGCCGCCTCCCTCCCCTAGCCCGACAGCAAGCGTATTACTCACCGAACTGCCGCTCAGCGGTGCACTCCAGCGGATGCTGCCATCTGGTCCGTTGATGGCACGGAAGCCATCAGGATAACCGGCCGCGCCAATCACCGTCTTGCCCCCTGGCAGGCAAGCAACTGCCGGAATGGCACTGGTGGCTTGGTTCTTCTCGCTGTGCCAGAGCATCCTCAGCTTCTTCTGGTCGTACTTGAAGGCCGCCAGGAGATCGCGGTTCGTTGACCAGAGGATTTCGGGGTGGCCGTCGGCGTCGAGGTCCGCGGTCAGTGGGGTCCCGCCGATGACCCAGAAACCGCCGGGCAGATCGGCCTCGGGGATCGGGCCTGTGGTGTAGACGGCCTGAACTTCACCGCTGGCACCGTTGGTGACGGAAAGCTCGGAGGGGTAGCAGAGGATCAGCTCGTCGAGGCCGTCGCCATCGAGATCTGCGGCCGCGAAGGGCCCGCCGCCGAAGGCGCGGGTGTGGGGTGGATCCCGAACTTCGAGCACGTCCCGGCGCCAGATCGTCTGGCCGATCCTCCCGTCGAGCAGGAAGGTCTCGTCCGAATGCATGAGCGAGCGGGCGAGGGTGACGGCGACGTCGAGGCGATCGGAGCAGCGGAAGTGGCCGGTGACCCAATATGTCATCCCACTGGCGGTGTGATTCCGGAAGGTCTTGGTCCAGCGATACTTCCCATCGAGGCCGAGCGCCACCAGGCTGGCCGCGCCGTCCGACGCTTCCCGCGCCAGCAGCAGTTCGGCCACCCCGTCACCATCCAAGTCGGCCGCCTCCGGGGTGGTCGACCGCTGTTCTCCCCTTAGAGCAGTTTTCATCCGAGCGTATCGCGATAGCCGCAGTGTTCGATGTATGCG
>CAYUQT010000076.1:0-42806 GCA_964446835.1 uncultured Planctomycetales bacterium
GTGTCGGGATCCCAGCGATGAATCGCTGGGCTAGTGTCGGACGTGCCTACGGCACCTGTCGGATCGAGATCGGCGGGCCGTGCGCTGAGAAAGACGATGGTGGTCTTCGTTGTGCGGGACGGGGTCGGGGGTGAATACCGAGGGGGAGAGGGACGTTTTCCGGGTCTTCGGTGTTGCGAGCGGCGCGGTTGGAATAGAAGCCAGTCCCCTGTGGCTCGCGGGTACGCTCGCCCTCCCAAAGGCAGAGGGGGTGTCTGCGGTACAGGGGGACCGCGGAATGAACGACTACCGCACCATCAGCTTACAGACCGAGAAGGCAATCCCGATTTCGTATATGTCGCCATTGGCATACCCGGGGCCGGCCACGACGTTCGGATCCTTGACGCTGTTCACATTGCGGAACATGGGGTAGCCGTAGTTGTGGTTCGGGTCCGGCTTCGGGCTTGTCATGTTCGTGTGCCTGGAATGGCAAGTGGGGTACCCCGGGGAGTAGTTCAGGGGCACGAAGGAATATGGCGAATTGGCATCCTGGAATGCGGCGTCCGGCACCTGATAGCTGACGAAGTTGGGGTCATTGGGACCGAAGAGATTGGGATCAGCCAGGCGGAATGGGACGGCGTAGGGCATCTGGTAGAAAAAGGAAGTCCACTGGTCCCATCCGAGGGCGTACATTGCCGCCATCTTGTCGCCGCCGCTGGCCGCGGAGTAGAGCGTCGGGCAATACTGCCAGGCATGTGTTCCGGCGATGGGAATGAACCCCGCCTGGATGTAGATACTCAACCCATCGAGGGCGCCTCTGTTCGGGTCCGGAGGTGTCAGCCTGCACAGTGGCCCACCCGGCGGGTAGTTGGGGTCTCGGGGATAGAATCGAGAGGCCGTCCGAATGGCCAGGTAGACATTGCCGTTGTCCTCCATGGGGTTGTCCTGTGAGACGCTGGCCACCACCGAACTGACTGTGTTCGGATCGGGGTTCGTCCCACCGGTGTAGTAGACGTAATCGGACATGACCACGTATTTCGGAAACGTGGACGGGTACGTCAGCGGATCGTTGGGGTCGACGTAGAGGGCCCCAGCTACGACGTACGAACTCATGTTTGCGTCCTGGTTCTGGAACATCATGAAGCCAAGGTAGGCTAACCTTCCAATTGCCCGCTCATCATTGACGACCTTGGCGGACGCCCCGCGTTGGCTGGAGGCTATGTCGACGAACGAAAACGAGTTCGTTGGCACACCGATGGTGCTCGCATCGGTGCCGTTTGTTCCGGGTAGCGATGGGAGCGACGTCCAACACCCCATGATGGAGAGCCCAACAACAGCGATTGCTGTGATCACGCCGACGAAGGTCTGGCTGCGCACGTGAAAGCCTCCGAAATCAAGACATGCCACTTGTTCCCCACCTGTGGTCTGGAAGTGGCTTCCAATTAAAGCCATTGTAACAATTCTGTTCGGCATTCGATGCAGTATCAGTCCAGCTTTTCCGAAGTCCCGCTATTTGCGGATTAATGATGTCGTCAAGCGAGTTGGTTACTTTCCGGCCTGTTCACATATCCCATGAGATGAGATCCTCGCGAAATGAAAGGGGACGCCGCTCCCTCTTGCAAGAGAACGGCGTCCCCTGAATCGAGCTGCGGGCTCGGGGGCTACTTCTGTTTGGGTTGGGGCTTGCGGCCGAAGAAGTCCGTTTCGCCGCGTTCCGCCCTTCGACGGGCGATCTGGTTGAAGAACTGTGCCGTCTTTCCGCGACGGTCGGCGGATTCGCCCATGAACCTGTAGGCGTCTGCCATGAACCGCTGCTGCATGCCCTTGCGTTCCTGCTCGCGCCATTGCTGCTCGGGAGTGGGGGGGGCATTGGGGTCCGGTTGCGGGGTGCGCCCGCGGCCGGGGCGCCCGTAGATCTTGTGGAACTTGGAATCCCACTGCTTCATCTCGTCGATGCGCTGGTCGAGATATGCTTCGCGTTCCGTCTTGGGTTTCGTGAAGTATTCGTCGATGTGACGATTCATCCGCACCCGGACGACCTCTCGCATGTTGTTCTGGATTCGGTCTCGTGTGGCCTTGTCCATGTTTCGCCATGCGGCGGCGAACTCCTCGTCGTCCATCTGGCCGAGCCGCTGCATCTGAGATTCGATCCAGGCAACACGCTTCTCCATCGGCAGACGGTTGAAGTCCTGGCTCGATGCATAGTCCATGGTCTGGGCAATCGGCGTGTCGGGTGCTGTGGGCGGCGGCTTCGGGGCCGGCTCGGGCCAATAGCGGTAGCCGGCGACGCCGATTCCACCGAGCACGAAGACCAGAGCCACCCCGATCAACGTGGTTCGAAAACCCGGCTTGCTCCACAGTTCCTTCCAGTCGATGACGGGCAACAGCATCGTATCGCCTCCCCTTTCAGAGGGTTGATTCCGTTTTTGCTCTGGGTCTAGTACTCGTTCAACACGTTCGGATCGACCAGGTTCGGGTCAAGCGAGTTCGGATCGATTCCCCATGGCAGACGCCACGTGTCCTCGACATGGCAATCGGCATAGAGTGTGTGATAGATCGATTTCTTGCCCCGCTTGCCATGGAACTTGTCGCAGTCGCGCAGCAGGTACAGGTCGTAGGTCCGAACATACATCCACTGCTTGATCCGCTGGGGAATTGTCGCCAGCACCAGTTCAACGATCGGCGGCAGGTGCCACTTGACTGTCGAATCGCCCACGCTGATCTTCACCGGCACATTGTGCTGTTTCGCGAAGTCGACGAGCTGGCTGTAGATCAGAAGGTACTCATAGCTCGTGCCGCCGGATTGGAAGAAACTCATGCTGGCAAATTCCGGAGACCTCTCCACCACGCCCGGCATGTCCGACGGGCACCTGAAGATGTCCAGATTCTTCACGTAGGGCTTCAGAAACTGCGTGATAGGGGGGTAGTAGCCGGGGTCGTTCGGACTCTCGGGGTTCCACGAGGGCAGTCCCGCCGCCTCAGGCAGAACGTCTTCGTAGTCTCCAAAATACTGCTTGAACGCCACACCGATATGGTGAAGGTTCGACTGGCATACCGCTCGCCGGCCGTTCTCCTTGGCCTTGCTCAGGGACGGCAAGAGAATACTGATCAACAGGGCGATAATCGCCACGACGACCAGCAACTCGATGAGCGTGAACGCCCGTCTTCCGTGATGTCTCTTGGCAGAGGTTTTCATGCAGTTACTCCCGCTGTTAGATGCCGATGAGGGGGACCACTCATCCCTTGAATCGGTTTTCCCTCGATATTTGTTAACGTGGGCCGGCCGGTTGCGACGCAGGTTTCAGCAACCACCGACCATGCTTGCCCAACAGAACGTCCAGGTGACGCTTCTGATCGTCGTTCAATACCCGGCGCAAATCGCCCAGGGCGTCTAATGCCAGACGGTGCAGTTCCGGCTCGAATCTGTGGCGCAGATCCTGGATGCGCGGGTTGTACTTCTCGATGATGGCACGCACCTGGTGCTGCTGATCGCTGTCCAGCTTCAGGATCTCCTTCACGCGCAGCGCCACCGCATCGCGAATCTCGGGCGACTCCGGATCGAGGTTCGGATCGATCAGGGGCATTTTGATCACGCAGGTGTCGTTGGGTTCGGCCGCTGTCTTGGCGGTTTGGGTTTCTGAGCCGGCCGATCCGTTTGCGGGGATCGACTGCCCCATGAGGTGCCTGTCGAGTGTCACCCCCGCCAGGATGCCCACACCCAGCAGAACAAAGGCGCACGCAGTCAGCCACAGCCGCGCCTGCGTCGCGTGGGTTGAAACCTGATGGTTCACGGGGCTATCGATTCTGCTGTCCGCCATAACTCAATACCACCCACCACAGGGAAGAATCGGCCGACACTTCCTTCGGCGGAAGCGTGATCCAGCCTTGAACGGGAATGGTCGCCTCTGCCGGGGAGCCCTGAGCATCCAGGATGGTTACACGATGGACTTCCGGCGGAGTGGCCGCGGAACGCGTGGCCAGACAGAGTTGGTCCGTGGGGGCGCTGGCCAGTCGCTCCGATGAAGGCGTTGCTGCCGAACTCCAGAACAACGCCAGGCACGCCGCCGCCGCAATGCCCGCCGCACAGCCGCGCTTCGCCCAACCCATCATCGCGTCGTAGCGGAGCATCTTCTGAATCACATCGACCATCTCTCGAGCCGAGCCTTCCGATCGGCTCGCTGCCGACTCCCGATCTACCTGGGCCGAAAGCGCTGCGTTCACCTGCCCCAGCCCAAAGGCGCTGCCGGACAATTCTCGACACGCCGGACAGCTCTTCAGGTGAGACGAGGCCTCCGGGGATAGCGGTTGACCGCTCCGGCCAGACTCGACCATCGCCTCCCAGCACTCGACGCATGCCTGTTCTTGAATTGGAGAATCGTTATCCATCGACATTGCCAGCTCTACTCCAATCCTCCGTGCTGCATCTGCTCGGCCAGCCTCTTGCGGGCCCTGTATAGTCGGTCGTTCACCAGACGAACCGGCATGTCCAACAACTCCGCCGTTTCTGTGGGCGAGAGCCCGTGAAGGTCCCTCAGGACCACCACCTCGCGCCACGATCGATCGAGCCGGGCGATCAGCCTTCGCAACCGATCCACCGCCTCTTGCCGTTCCACCCTTACGTCGGGGGGCGGCTCGGCGCCCGACCTCAGATCGTCATCCGCGTGCCGGGTCAGACCCAACCATCGGCGGACCTTCAACCGACGCGCCCGGTCGCGCACCAGATTCACAGCGATCCGGTACAGCCACGGCCGAAGCGAATCCGGCGGCTTGATCTCCGGCAGCCTCCGAATCAGCCGCAGGAAGACCTCCTGGCACAGGTCGTCGACCTCGTGCCGATCGTCCCACAGCATCAGGAGCAGGCGCCTGACGGCCACCTGATGGCGATCGATGATCTCGACCAGCGCCTCGGATTGTCCGCTCTGATATCGACGGACGAGAACACCATCGTTAGCGGGTGTTGCTTCACCCGTTGACGACGAGTCACGCACAGGTGATGTGCGAGACGGGTTCGAGGGTGTGCCTGGTCCTGACATTGATACAAACGCAGATGAGCCTTTCCGATCGGCGGAATTGACCAGGATTCTATCAAAGCCCGGCCCCCAAGATGTCGGAAGTTGTCGATTCTCATACGGTTAGGTCGCCGATCCTGCACGCGGCCCCGCGAAATCGCTGCCGACAACCCTCGCTTCGAGCCTCTCGATCGTGTCCGTCCTTCCACAAGGGGGCATCGCGCTCTTGTCCGGTCCGACACGCGTGCCTTTCACGTTTGGCCGCGACGCCCGCGCGCCCCGAGAAGGCCCCTATCGACCCTGCCATTGCACTGTCAAGTTGGCAGTGCGCAGGGTGTGGGCATATCTAAACCTGCTTGAATCCATCACTTGCGTAGTCTCTCGACTGGAACGGGACATGCATCATGCTCTCTTCAGAAGGAGACACCCTGATGAGAATCGACCCATTCACCGTCAAAGCCCAGGAGGCCATCGCTCGCGCGCAGGAGCATGCTACGAGCTGCGGGCATCCCACGGTCACTCCTGTCCACTTGCTCTGGGGGCTGCTGGCCGAAGCCGAGGGTGGGATCATTCAACCCCTGCTCGCCAAGATGGGGGCGAATATTCCTCAGATCCGCCAGATCGTTCAGAGCGAACTGCGGCGGATGCCCAGCGCATCCGGCGGCCAGGTGAACGTCGACCGCGCCTTCCAGCAGGTTCTCGATCGAGCCCAGAAAGAGGCCGATCGGCTCAAGGACACCTATGTCAGCACCGAGCACCTCCTGCTGGCGATCGCGCAAGAGGAGGGCGCGGCCAAGGAGATCCTCAAGGTCAGCGGCGCCACGCACGACGCCATTCTCTCGTCGCTGCGTTCGGTTCGCGGCAGCGCGTCGGTGACCAGTCAGAACCCCGAAGAGACCTACCAGGCCCTGCAGCGCTACGGCCGCGATCTGGTCGAGGCGGCCCGACGGGGCAAGCTGGACCCCGTCATCGGCCGCGACGACGAGATCCGCCGCTGCATGCAGGTGCTGTCGCGTCGCACCAAGAACAATCCCGTGCTCATCGGCGAACCCGGCGTCGGCAAGACCGCGATCGTCGAGGGGCTCGCCCAGCGGATCGTCGGCGGCGATGTCCCCTCCGTTTTGAAGGACAAACGCGTCGTGGCGCTCGACATGGGCGCGCTGATCGCCGGGGCGAAGTACCGCGGCGAGTTTGAGGAACGGCTCAAGGCCGTCGTGCGCGAAGTCGTCGAGTCGGAGGGGCAGGTCATCCTCTTCATCGACGAACTCCACACCGTGGTGGGGGCCGGCCGGGCCGAAGGGGCCGTCGATGCGGGCAACCTCCTCAAGCCGGCACTGGCGCGGGGCGAATTGCGCTGCATCGGCGCGACCACCCTCGACGAATACCGCAGACACGTTGAAAAGGATGCGGCCCTCGAACGCCGGTTCCAGCCGATCTACGTCGGCGAGCCGACGGTTGAGGACACGATCGCGATTCTCCGCGGGCTCAAACCCCGCTACGACGCCCATCACGGCGTCCGCATTCAGGACTCGGCCCTCGTGGCGGCTGCGACCCTCAGCCAACGCTACATCAGCGATCGCTTTCTGCCCGATAAGGCGATCGACCTGATAGACGAGGCCGCTTCGCGTCTTCGCATCGAGAACGACTCGATGCCGAGCGAACTCGACGAACTTCGCCGGAAGATCATGCAGCTCGAGATCGAGCGCGAGGCCCTCAAGAAGGAAAAGGACGAGGGCAGCCGCGAACAGCTTCAACGCGTCGAACGGCAGCTCGCCGAATACCAGGAGACCAACCGCGGTCTGACCGCCCAATGGGAGAACGAAAAGGCCCTGCTGGATTCCACCAAGTCGCTGCGCGAACAGCTCGGCACGCGGCAGAACGATCTGGCCGAGGCACAACGGAAGGGCGACTGGGAACTCGCCGCACGCATCCAGTACGGCGAGATGGCCGAGCTGAACAAGAGGCTCACCGAATCCGAGCAGCGGCTGACCGCCCTCGCTGCCGGCGGACACGCCATGGTCCACGAGGAGGTTACCTCCGAGCAGGTGGCCGAGGTCGTCAGCAAGTGGACGGGCATCCCCGTCTCGCGAATGCTCGAAGGCGAGCGTGAGAAGCTGATGAAGATGGAAGACCGGCTCCACGATCGCGTGGTCGGCCAGGACGATGCCGTCGTTTCGGTAAGCGACGCGGTTCGCCGGAATCGCGCCGGGCTGGGCGATCCCAACCGCCCCGTGGGCAGCTTCCTCTTCCTGGGGCCCACCGGCGTCGGCAAGACGGAGCTGTGCAAGGCGCTGGCGGCGTTTCTCTTCGACGACGAGGCGGCGTTCATCCGCATCGACATGAGCGAGTTCATGGAACAGCATTCCGTCGCCAGGCTGATCGGTGCCCCGCCGGGCTACGTCGGCTACGAAGAAGGGGGGCGGCTCACCGAGGCGGTTCATCGGCGGCCCTACTGCGTGATCCTGCTCGACGAGATCGAGAAGGCCCATCGCGACGTGTTCAACGTCCTGCTCCAGGTGCTCGATGACGGGCGCCTGACCGACGGCCATGGCCGGACGGTCGACTTCCGAAACACGATCGTCGTCATGACCAGCAACATCGGCGGCGATCGCATCCAGTCGCTCAGCGAGGCCGGTGCCGATGACGCTGAGATCGAGGCGCAGGTCCGCGACCTTCTCAAACACCAGTTCCGGCCGGAGTTTCTGAACCGGATCGACGAGGTGGTCATCTTCAACCGTCTGAGCCGCGAGCACCTCGGCCGGATCGTCGAGATTCAACTGGCCCATCTTCAGAGGCGCCTCGGCGATCGCAAGATTCAGCTTCGCGTGACCGACAAGGCCAAACAGCAACTGGCCACCGACGGTTACGATCCGGTCTATGGTGCCCGGCCACTGAAGCGGCTGATCCAGCAACAGATCGAGAACCCGCTCGCCCGGCGGATCCTCGGCGGTGAGTTCGTCGACGGCGACGCCATCGAGATCGACTGCAACGGCGAAGCCTATCGCTTCGAGAAGACCCAGCCGGTGATCGAGGGCGAATTGGCAGACTGATTCCTCGCTGCTTGACCGCCCGGCGTCCGGCGAAACCTGCGGACTCCCTCGCCCCCGAGCCTGCGCGGCGGTACACTTGCCGCGACACCCCCGATCCATGCGGGCCGTGTCGGTCTGCTCTCTTGGTGCTGGGCTCGGCCCAGAGGGTATCTGCATGCTGCGATCGATCAACGCGTGGTTCTTCGACAAGGGCGTTTCGCCGCAGGAGATGGCCGATCGCTGTGCCCAGGCCGGATTCGAGGCGATCGAACTGACCCTGGGCGAAGAGGGGGCGATCACTGTTTCGACCGATGAGGTTGCCTGTCGGCGAATCGCCGAGGGGGTTCGGGGCGCCGGGCTGAAGGTGGCCTCACTGGCCTCGTCGCTGTTTTGGAAATGCCACTACGCCTCCAACGATGCCCAGGTCCGCCGGCGGGCGCACGACCTGACGCTGACCATGCTCGATTGTGCCGCCTGGCTCGGCACCGATGCCATTCTGGTCGTCCCGGCCGTCGTGGGGCGGTGGGATAGCCCGACCCCCGAAGTCGGATACCTCGATGCGATGAACCGCGTCCACGAGGCGCTGTGTGAACTGGCACCCGAGGCCGAGAGGCGTGGCGTCATCATCGGCATCGAGAACGTGTGGAATCGATTCGCCCTTTCGCCCATCGAGATGTCGAATCTGATCGATCGAATGAACAGCCCCTGGGTGGGCGCCTACTTCGATGTGGGCAATGTGCTGGCGTTCGGCTGTCCCGAAGACTGGATCGCCATCCTCGCCCAGCAGATCTGCCGCGTGCACATCAAAGACTACAGTCTCAAGACAGGGGGCATCCAGGGCTTCTGTCCCTTGGGCGACGGCGACGTGAACTGGCCCGCCGTTATGAAGCAGCTCGCAGAGACCGGGTACACCGGCCCCCTGACCTACGAAGGCCGCGGCGACCTGGCCGACGTCAAACGCCGGATCGATCGGATCATGGCCCTCCTCACCTGATTACGGACCTCCCGATACTTCTGCCCCGTTCACGGGGCTTCCCCGGCGCTGCCGGGCTATTATGCCGGTCCTTTGAGGACCGGTTAGCGACCCGCCAACGACACCTCTCTCCGTAACCCAGAATCAGCCCGTTTTCAACGGGCTTCCTGTCACGGCCGAATGCAATCGTCGCTGATCAAATCCGCCGCTCCTTACACCCGTCCGCGGCAACCATCATGATCTGTCTTGTTGTCGACGATCGCAGCCAGAGAAAGGAGCCGTGTCCGCTGTCTAAGCTGCGAGCAGAACGTGGTGGATCACAAACTCACCACGATCTGGCAGGTTATGCTTCGTTTCGAACGCTTCGGCGCGATCCGGAAGGTGCCGGGATGGCGTCAATTCGCACGGAGTGCTGATCCGCAGTTCGTCGGCTCTCCGGGTCATCGCGCCTGATATGCTGTCCCTCGCCCGGTCACAGTCGCCGTCCATGACGTAGCCAACCATGCCTCCCTGATTCTGATGCGATCCGTAGCGGCCTTCCACGAAGCACCCCATCCCGTCAGTGCCCACGTACTCACCTGCCCGCGAGTCCCGATGTCCGGCTTTGTTGCCCGTATTGAGCTTCTTGGCCTCAAGGGCGAAGTAGCACCGCTCGTCGTACGCGTGCGGGACCATGATGTCGATCTCGGCGAACCCGCGGCCGGTCGCCTCGTCGAGGTCCTCAAGGTCCTTGCTGTGCGCTACCACGCGAAAACACAGCTTCCTTCTCCGACGCTCATTCTGGAGCGCCTTCACGAATCGGTTCGTTATCTTGGGTTCGTCCTCATCGTCGGCGGGTTTGTCGAAGGTCTCCCAAGTGTCGATCAACAGCCGGAGGATTTGGGGGACAAGGCCGTTGGGAAACAGAAGGTCTGCTAATCCGGGGGCTTCGCCCTCAACTCGCACGGTTGATCCCTTCCCTTCTGTGATTGAGCAGTTGGGAGGCAGCCGCGTCAGCGTCGTTCAATGCGGCCGACCGCAGCCAAAACCGCATCGCCAGGGGCTTCACGATGTGCATGCAATCCTTTTCCAGCACGGTCAAGTTCCGCAGATAAGCGAGACTGCCGTAGCGTTGGGGCGATAGCGATTTGAGGCGAGACAGCACCTGATCGAGGTGGACCGGCGCTTTCGTCTCCGCATACTTCGTTGGGCCGGGCGCTCTTGTGATCGTCACGACCGCTATGCCTGCCTTCTCGGACAGAACGCATCTCGCGCCGAGATTGGCTCCCCTTCGTCCTGCCCAGGCGTACAGTGCGTCGATCAGCGTGTTGGCGTACCGCTGTCGATCGGGTTCCTTCGGTGCCACAAGCGTCGGAACGACTGAATGCCGAGACGGCATCGCACTTCTCTGCAACGTGCTGATCGTGTCTTCGATCAGAATCTCCTCTTCAGCAGTCACATCGAAGTAGGAATAGACGTGCTTCGTCACTTCATGCTGTGCGTCGTCGATCAGTTGCTGGTGGCCGAGCGCACCGAACCGCGGGTCGCGGCTGACACGAGCGAATACCTCCGCCACCGCTCGTACCGAACCTCTCGGATCTGCACCTGGCGCGCTGTCCGGCAAAGGAAATGGCATTCGCAGGACTTCGGTGAGGAACGCGTATCGGTAGACGAATTTCGATGACAGATGGAAGATAAAGTACTGCGCTAACGGTGAGGTAAGCGTTGCCGTCAGAAGCATCAAGAGGTCCCGATCCGAGTCGGGACCAGAAATGGCCTGCAGCGCATGTTGAAAGACGACGTCGAACGGGCTGAACGCGATCTTGGAAAACCCCTGGCTGAAGATGACCAGGGGCGAGTTGAACAGCCGCTCGTCGGGCGCTCGGCGCAAGACGGCGACGGCGGGGTCCACCCTCATCGTGTCCGTGCGAGCTAGCAGAAAATCAAACTGCCGCTTCGCTGGCAGGAATGACTGGTCCGATCTCCAAAAGGGTCCTTTCGGGTTCTTGAGCTTCTCCTCCTTCTTTGGAGGCTGGAAGCCCTGCCCTTTGATCCAACGCTTCTTCTCCCGGGGCTCACCGACAAGGTCACGAAGAGGTGGTAGCTCGCGCAGGCGTGACAGCAACTCTCGATCACGGGGCGACGCCCAGTTGTAGCTCAGCCAGCACGCTGCAGCTTCGTCCTTGGCGGCGCTTGACAGGATCTCAGCTAGGGCAAGTGTCTTGCGGTCGTCTGGTTCTAACGCCACGACATTGTCGAAGAGGGATGCCGAACTTGTCTTCGGTGTGAGGAAGTCCAGCCGGTGCCCTGCGCCTGGTGTACCACAACCGAACCGTATCGCGACTGCCGGATGGTCGGCGCCGGGGAACAGACAGAAGCGCAGGTCCGACAACTGTGCCACCTTCTCGACCCGGTGACGGCTCAACCATTTGGCCTGGAACAAATCGGTCTGATCGCCGAGCAAGACTTTTGCGGGCAATAGCAGGCAAGCACGTCCATCAGGCTTGAGATATCGCGGCACTTCCCAGGCGAACGCGCAAGCGACTTGACGGGCAGGAATTGGAAAGTCGCTAGCGGGATGTTTGGCTGCCCACTGGGTCAGCAGTTCCTTCTCGACGTTCCCACGAGCAACCCACGGCGGGTTCCCCACGATCAGGTCAAACGTCTTCGACTCCAGGGCAGGGAGCGAGGACAGAAAGTCGCCGTGGATCACCGTCTGTGGGCCGTTCTGACGCCGTTTCTCGGTTCCGCCCAGCAGAAGACTTGGAAGTCGTTCTGGTCCGAGCCGCCGAATCTCCGGCGGATCGAGGAAGTCGAGTAGTGCCATGTAGAGGCTGAAGCACGTCGCCTGACAGGCAATGAGGCTGAGGTCCACGCCGCAAATCTGTTCTTGCAGAATCTTCGCCAGCGCTCGGGCTCGTGTCCCGTTCCTTGCTCGCTCGTTCTGTCGGACCCACGCCTCAGCCATCCGGTTGAACGTCGAGACGAGGAACACGCCGGAGCCGCACCCAGGGTCCAGCACTCGCTTGCCCGTCAGGTCAGGCTGATCCTCGGTAGCCAGATCGGCTGTAAACTCAACCAGCTTAGGGGGCGTGTAGTAAGCCCCCTTCTTTCGCTGCGCCTTCGGGTCTTCAGCACGGATGAAGTCTTCGTAAACGGCACTGATCGTCTCGATCGGGATGACGCTGAAGTCGTAGACGTCGAACGGCAACACCATCTGTCCGCTGTCGAGGTCGTTGCCCGAGATCAGATTGCGGAGCGTAACAATATCGTTGTCGCGGAGTTTCTGCAGGTCACCAGCAAGATCGGCGTCGAACAGATTACCGCGAAAGTATCGACCGAGTTTGTGGAAGAACCGGGTGAGCGCAGTTCGAACCTCTCGCTCGGGCAAACTGAGAACCTCACGGAACCTCGCCTCCGCACCTGCTCCGAGTCTCCCAAAGTCCTTCGCGATTAGAGCGCCCCGGGCCTCTAGATAGCACGTGAAGAGTACGCGGCCAAGGAGCCGATGAATGCATGGCAAGTCGGGGGCATTGCGACCCCTCGACATGAGTCCCCTCGCCGCGCGGAGGTTCTGCACAAGTTGTTGATCGACGGCCTGGGTGGGATCGAAGTGCTCCGGATAGCGCCCATACACGGCACCAGCTTCAACGGACCGCAAGAACTCACGCACTTCGAGGGCCCGAGCCGCACCCTCAAACAGGTCCACGAGGCGCTCGTCAGCATCGACGTCTTCGTCGGCGAGGGCCGGAGGGCGAAGGCCTGAATAGACCTGGATCTCGCGCGGCGCCACCCGCACGAGGATCGGCGCCACGCCATTACTCCAGAATCGGCGCTGCTCCTGGTATCCGATGCGATCGTCGGTAGCACATTCCTCTATGTAGACCGTAGGGCGCCCCTGAACCGAAAGGACACCCACCAAGTCATCGAAGCTTTTCCAGGCCCGGCGCAACGTGTGCGTGTACCCGTTAACTGGACCGATGACCACGTCAGCGGCGGAGCGGTACAGTTCAGGCGGTTCGCGGCCGTCCAAGCCTAGTTCTTCGAAGATGCTGTCTGATGCGCTTCGCGCCATGTTCACTGCCCAGCCTGCACTACAAGCTTACCGACTTCGGGTGCTGCGCCAACAGGCACCTGCGAGGGTGCCAGGGTCTTCCCTGAGAGGGAGTCTGTGTTTCGAAGGAATCGGCAGCCCAGGGTGGTGTTCTCGAAGAAGTAGCAGACCAGACGCCTCTTCATCTCGATCAGCACCCGTGGCTTCCACACGAGATCCGCGAACGCCGTGCCGCCGCGGTCGTTTTTCACGCGCATCTCCAGCTTGGCCCCGGCCTCCTTGTATCCCCGCCGCGAGAAGGCTTTGAACAGGCGGTCGATGAAGACCTGGGCCTCTCCCTTCTCATCTCCATCAAGGGTTTTGGTGTACGCGACGAACTCGGCAAGCTGTTCTGATCGATGTGTGTCCATGGGTCGAAAGAGACTACCCGAAACCACCCGCCGCGCATAGTCCCCCCAATACCCCACAGTGCCACCCGCTGTCATGTCCCAATTGGGACGACCCTCAGACGCGTGGTATACTTCCACATCCCATCCGTGCGCGTCCAGTCAGCCCCTCGCCCGCCCACCTTACAGCTTCTGACTTCCAGCTTCCAACTCCTGACTTCTAACTCCTAACTCCTGCCCCCAACCTCCCCCTTCTGCACGCCCTCCACATAACCGACACCGATCATCCGCCCCCTTGTCACCTACGGGGCAGGACAGACCCACTGTTCCTCCTGACGCCTGCCCTCGCAAGAGGGACCCATGATCGAAGGAGCCCAACCATGTCATCATCAACGCCACACGCAACCAACAAGCCCCACACCCCCGACCTCCGGCCACCACCCCCCGCTAGAACATGTGACAAGATGGGACAGAACGGGACATTGGAGGATACAGACGGTCCGTTAAAGCCCCAACAGTTCGCCCCCAGGCTCCCGTCGATACCTGAGAAGCGTGACATCTCAGGACAAAGTGAGACACTGGCAAACGCTAACCGTGTTCCTGACCACGAGCCCACTGTCCCGACGCCCAAGATCAGTCTCGAAACCTGTGACATTTCGGGACAAAGCGGGACATACGACGATACACCGCATTCGAGTTGTCGCCATTTGCCACTCCGACGCCCTACGCCACGCTTCCGAGCCGAGCCCCGGCTTTCCCCCTGGGCGGACCTCCAAGTAGGTGACATTTCGGGACAAAACGAGACACGCTCCGACACGCCCCATCCGAATAGCCTCCCCACGCGTGTGACATTTCGGGACATGATGGGACATGCGCCGACACGTCGACTCCGAATCCCCGCCCCAGCCCATCCCGGCCCCGCACGCCACTTCCCCAACCGGCGAGCCTCCACACCTTCTAACCCATTGTCATCCCGCGCCGCCACGCAGAAGATGTCGGGGCACGATCGCGGCGGTCGAAGTCGCTGGCCGGTCCCAACACCCGGCCGGCCCGATCTCGCCGCTCGATCACAAGGCCGCACGGTCATCAACCGGGAGAGAACATGCGACGCATACGACAGGCATTCGCCAAGAGAAGGGCTCTGGGGGTCATCGTGTTCTTGGCGGGGATGAATCAGGCCGCCCCCGCGGAGACCGCCACGGCACCGGCCTCGCGCGGTCGGGTGGCGATTCTGAAAGAGAACCTGCCGGTGGGGGGGATGGGGGTGTCTGAGGGCATTGCCTCTTCGCCGGACGATCTGGCCGCCGCACTGGGGCGGGCAGGGTTCGTCGCACGGTGTCTCGGCGCCGGCGAACTGAGCGACACCCGCCTGCTGAAACGAGCCGATTGGGATGTGCTTATTCTGCCCTACGGTCCGGCATTTCCGGTTCAGGCCTCGGCGGCGGTGAGGCAGTTTCTGCACGAGGGCGGCAAGTTCATCGGGGTCGGCGGCTATGCCTTCGACCACCTCGTCGAGCGAGAGGGCACGCAGTGGCAGCCCTATGTGCCTAAACCCCCGGCAGGTCCTGCGGACGCCCGGTGGCGCTTCGAGATCCCCGCCGATCGGATCCGTTCGAAAGGCACGATGACGTGCAGCGCCTGGGCGCGTTCCGAAGGGATCATCGGCGCACAATTTGCCTTCATGGCGGTCTACCAGTTGGATGCCGGGGGGAAGGTGGTCGAGTTCAAAGACTTCGCCCAGCTTCGCGGGACGAGGCCCTGGCAGCACTACACCTATGCCTTTCGGGTCAACGATCGAACGAACCTCGTGATGATCTACGCCGGCATGTGGGATTGCGCGGGGCAGGCGTGGTTCGACGACCTCCGGCTAGTCGACGCACAGGGGCAACCGGTGCTGAACACGGCCGTCGGCCCTCAGACGAACGGCGATGTCGCGGCGCCGATGACCTGGTGCCGGTCGGAGAAGGGGCTCTGCGAAGTGGTTCCGTCGGAACGGCGCGCTTCTGAAAGAGGCCTGAAGATTCGATTGAACCACGCCGTCGTCGAAGAGCGCATGAACACCCGCCACGGACGCCCCGAAGACGGTCTTCGAGTCGAGCCGACCCAACTCGGCGTGTTCGATCCGGACTATCGCCTGATGCGGGTACACTCCGTCCGTCCGGCGCCGGATCAGACAATCTTCCCCGCCGGCTGGTCGATCGAAGGCACCGACGACAAGGGCATCGAGGGCTATGCGGCCTGTGGTGTCCTGGGACACAACCAGGCGAGGTGGCGACCGCTGATCAACGGTCTCGATCGCTATGGCCGGCTGCGCGGGGCGGCCGGATCGTTGATTCATCACTATGCCGGTTCGTGGAAGGGCTCCACCTGGGTCCTTTTCGGCCTGACGACCCACGATGTGTTTGCTACGGGCAGATCCGGCGGGCAGGCGGCCCTCGTCCGTCTCGTCGAACACCTCGTGTGCGACACCTACCTGATCTCTGTTGCGGCCGAAAAGCCTTTCTACAATCAGGCCGAGAAGGCCAGGATCACGACGCGGCTCTTCAACGGTGGGCGACAGCCATCTGAAGTCGAGGTGCGAGTCTCGGTCATCGACGAGGCCGGCGGCGAGGTCGTTCACCGGCACACCCAACCCCTGACCGTTACTCCGAACAGCGAGGCCAAGGTCGAGTTCGACTGGGTCGTGAGGGCCGGCGACCAGGGCTTCCATCGCATTCGGGCCGAGATGGATGTGAGGTCACCGAAGCCGGGTGGTGCGAGTCTGTCCCCACCTGCTGCTGCGACAGACGATGTGGTCGAGGGCGGGCTGATTGTCCGAAACGATCGAATTCTGGCGGCCGGGCCGCGGTTGACCTACCGCGACAACTATCTTCGCGTCAATGATCGCCCGACCTTTCTGTTCGGCACCGACGACTGGTCCTATGTGTTCGGCTCCGATCGCGAGACACCGCTCCAGTGGCGGCGCGATATGGAGAAACGCCGCGACTTCGGCGTGACGATCTACGAGAACCTCCAGATCGGCCTGCCGGCTTCGCCCCAGCAACAGGACCGGTTCTTCAACCAGGTCGACGGCCTGGTGCAACTGACCCAGCAGTTCAACCAGGTGTACTTCCCGTGTCTGCTGTGTGGCTATGATGTGTCCGTCGACGATGCGACGCTTCGCAAGCACGCCGAGTTTGCCGGGGCATACGCCCAACGCTTCGCCCGCGTGCCGGGCCTGATCTACTACCTCAACGGCGATCTTCAGTGTCACGTCAGGCCGGCCGTTCAGCCGCAACTGGCGCCGTTTCTCAGATCGCGGTACGCCGACGACCGAGCCTTGCAGGCCGCGTGGAATTCACCGGACCTGGGCATCGACAAGGTGCTCGCCGAAGAGTACAGCGAGACCGGGGCGAACTGGTCCGACGTTCGGGCCTATGACCTCAACCTCTTCCGGGCGCATTTGATCCGCCGCTGGCAGGACACCCTGATCGAGGCCATTCGCAAGCATGACACCACGCATCCGACCGCGTCCGAGTTCTACCAGCTTCCCTGGCAGGGCGTGGACGTGCCGGCCGGCATCGGGCAGGTCGATCTGAGCAATATCGGGTTCTTTGAAGAGCCGGAGCGCGACATCCAGCGTTTGCCCCTGCTGCTGAAGTACAGCGATCTGCGAAGTCGCGGCAAATCGTTCGGACCCGGCGAGTACGGTGTCAAGACTCATCCGGCCTGGCGCGACCCGCTTGTGGTGGGCTATCATAAGGCGCGCACGAACGATCAGGCGATGGAACTGTTCCTGGCTATCGCTCATTACACCCTGGGGTTGGGGGGCTCGCGGATCCATAACTGGTGCTGGAAGGATGGCAGCGAGGGCATCTTCCCGTGGGGCATGGTCTATCCGTGTGACGAGGTCGAGAAGGACACCGCCTGCGTCCACCGGAACCAGAGCCTGCTGTTCCGCCGGTTTCGACCGGTCTACCAGCCGCCTGCCGTCTATGTGATGACGCCCGATACGCACCGCCTGGGCGGCCAGAAGATGAAGGTGATCGAGGGCATCCTGGCCTCTATCCAACTCGCCCTGGGTGCGCACGTGGATAGCCTGGGCACCCTCAACGAGCATCACATGGTTATTCCACCGGGGGCCAGGGTCATTTACCTGCCGATGCCCTTCTGTCTGAGCGATGCGGCCTACAATCAGCTTCTGGGCTTCGTGCGGTCGGGGGGAACGCTCTACCTGTCGGGCGACGTGTCCTTCGACGCCCTCCGACGGCGTACCCACCCCGAACGTCTGGCTGAATTGTGCGGGGTGAGGTTCCTCCGGTCCCGCTACGAAGGGATCGACCCGGGCCAAACACAGCGACTCGATCTCTGGCCGGCCGACGGGGCCCTGCCGATTCTCCGGGAAACCGCTCCATGCATCGACGTGGAGTCGGCCGGCGCAACACCGCTCTATCGCACCCATGATGGGCGGCCGGTGGTCGTTCACCATCGGCTCGGCAAAGGCCACGTGGTTCTGACGACCGACCCCATCGAGCTGCGGACCGATCGAATGAACCTGTGGCGGCACGTCGATCTCTATCGCCGCGTCCTGGCAATCGCGGGGTGTGCACCAGTGCCTCTCCAACCGGACGAACCGCTGTTGCACGTCATGCGTCAGCCGTTGGACGATGGCGGGGACGTGCAGATCGTCTTCAACAATGATCCGGGGGCCTCGTGTCAGCAGGTGTCCCTGCCGGTCAGGGGCGGGCAGTATCAGATGGGCGTTCGACGGAATCGTCCGGCCCTGGTGTGGCACGACGGTCGCGGCCTCTTGCGGGCCGCCGAGGTGCAGGGCGAGCTCCGCGTGAACGGACAGACGAAGCTGACCGACACGACGGACGGCATCGTGTTGACTCTCGATGGTGCGGGGATTTCCGAATCCCGGGCGATCCTGCTGATGCCGCTTCGGGCGGGCACGGTTCGGATCGCTTCCAAGGCCCAATGGCAGGATCCGATCGTCGACATCGGCGATCTCCGTGGCGGGCGCTGGCGATCGTACGAGCAGGGTGTGCCTCGCGGTACGCCCGGTGAGATGACCGTCGACGTGGCGCCGCACCAGGCGCTCAGTCTGTTGTTGTTGTGTCCGAGATCGGACCTGGCGGAGGTGCGACAGCACGCGGGCCAGTGAGTCGGGCCCGTCGTTCGGGCACTCACGCCGGTGCACGTCGCGTCCCCATCTATTCGCTCAGACGCACGGTCACGATCCGTTTGGGCGGAACGCTCAGTCGGGCACCCTGGTCATCGCAGGGGATCGCCTGGCCGCCCTTGCCCTCGAGATCGACGCTCTGGGCGCTGCGAATCGTGCCGCACGGCTTCAGCCGAAGATCGATGGCCGACGGTGTCGGGTTGAACGCCCGAACCGTGGCGACCTCAGGACCTTCCTGGCGGCGGATCGAGGTGACGACCGCCTCGGCGGATCCCACGGTCAGGAAACCGTGACTGGGCGGCAGGGTCCGTTCGGTCGGCCCATCGACCGCCTGCTCCCGGAGGTCCCGTCGTTCGATCTGCACGGCTCGCACGCCGCCGGCCAGTCGCTGTCCGAGGCGGCAAAGGCGACCGCTGTCCGGGGCCCCGCTCAGTGGAACGATCAGATAGCGGAACTCATGATGTCCCAGGATCTGTCCACCTTCCTGGCCGTTGGTGAAGACGGTCTTTCGGCAGCCGCGAAGCAGCGTCAGGGCGATGGGATGTTCCGGAATGTCGCGGACCGTCGACTCCAGCAGGCCCGTCGAGACCACCGCCAGCCCCCGTCCCTTCTGGGAGACCGCCGTCCAGCTCTGTTGCGGACGCGTCTCGACCTCCAACTCCTTGTACCGCGCATTGTCATCGCGAAGGGCGATGGCTCGTTCGACGACGTCGAAGGCGGCATCGGCCAGATAGGTCGTGGCGGTTGTGGCGCTGCTGGGCAGCAGCACGCGAATGCGGTGGTCGCGTACCGTGTTGTCGATTTCCGTGCGGACTTCGACCTGATCGGATCCCTTGCGCAGCGTGACATGGTGAGTCACGACCAGTGGCGCGAGTCTCTCGTCGCGGCGCATCGTCTGAAACGCGAACGCTTCCGGCACCTGCATCGATACCCGAATCTTCAGCGTCGCCTTGGCGATACCGTCGGCGCTCAATCCCACATCGGCGGCGGAGGCGACCGAGGAATACACCTCGTCGTTCACCGCCACCCCGTGATACCAGCCGTCGCCGATGTCGGCCCGCTCTTCCAACGTGAGCAGCCGCTCGAAGACCTGTCCCGTTCGACGATCGGTTACCGTCAGGGTGCCGTTGGGGGCGGCGGAGACCTGAAGGCATTCGTTGGCGATCGTGTGATCGTTGACGACCATCGAGCCGATGTGCCGGGTGGGTTCGCGAAGGGGCTTGCAGACGATCCGTGTGTAGCCATAGGCCGGCACGCGGAGTGGAACGGTGATGTCCACTTCGTGCCGGTTGTCGCCCTGTGGAAACTTGCGGATGCGCCGGTGGAAGCCCACCACGTCGCGCCGGTGGCCAACGTATTGATAGGGCAGCTCCTGCCCCCCGGCGTCGTACAGGCGAAAGCCGATCTTGGGCTCGTAGCCGAAGAACTCCTGATAGACGGTATCGAGGCTCGTCGGGAATCGCAGTGTCAGGTCGACCGGCCCGTCGATGGCATCGGCTGTCGGGTTGAACACCACCATGGCGAAGTCCTGCTCTCCCAGTTCGGGAAGCTCGATCCTGGCGGCGATGTGCCGGAGGGCATCGCGGGTCAGGTGGGCCGCGATGGCGTGGCACTGGTCGAATCGAAAGATCATATCCTGGTGAACCTGGTCGATACTGCACGTGCAAATCGAGTCGTGGGGGTGGTTCTGGAGGAGGTGCCGCCAGGCGACCTCCAGGTATCGTTGGGGATAGCTACGCCCCAGCCGGGCGGCGAATGTGTTGAACGGTTCGGCCCAGAGGCAGAGTTCGTTTTCGCAGCGGGCGTTCGCCTGCTTGAGCTGCACCCGGCTGCTGATCACACCGGGGATCAGCCAGCCTTCGTCGCCGACCTCGCCGGGTTCGCGCAGCTCGCCCCGGATCACCCGCTCAATCTTCCGCCGATCCTTCCGGACGTCCTCAATGAAGGCCTCCAGGTGCGAGTGAACCAGCTCGACATCCCCAAAGGCCTTATTCGCCTTTTCGAGAACCTCCATGCTCCGCGGTTCGATCTCCATATGATCGCCGCCGTCGAACACCAGGAAGGCCGATGTCGGAATTCGCTTCAGCTCGAAATCGAGTTGGGTGCGAAGGCCCGAGAGGGCCTCCTCGATGTTGTAGTCATGCTCCGGATGCTGGCACTTGCGGGAAAGGTACTGATACGAACAGTAGCCATACAGTGAACTGAAGCGGTAGGCGATCACCTCGCTGCCGTCGGGCGAGACCCATCGGAAGAGGCCCCCCTTGGGCGCCTCACCGAGTCCACGCCATACGAAGGCGTTGTCGATGCCGAATCCCTGAAGCACCTGCGGCATCTGGGACGTGTGTCCGAAGATGTCGCACAGAAACCCCACGCGCGACGGTCCGCCCAGATCGGTTGCGAGCTTCAGGCCCATTTCGATATTGCGGACCAACGACTCGCTGCTGACGATGAACTCGTCCGGGAGCACGTACCAGGGCCCGATGCGCAGCCGACCCTCCTTCGCGAGTTTGCGTACCAGGGGTTCACGCTCGGGACGGATCTCCAGATAGTCCTCCCAGATGATCACCTGTCCGTCCGACTGGAAGTAACGGAATCGCGCATCGCGTTCCATGGTCGCCAGAACCTCGTCCAGCATGTCCACCAGTCGAAACCGATAGTCCTGGAACGACTCATACCACTCGCGATCCCAGTGGGTGCTGACCACATAGTGCCCGATACGCTTGGAGGCCGACACGATTTCACACTCCTTGGACAAAAGCAGCCGATCGTCATCCGACACGAGGTGGATAGGGTAATCGATCGTGCCGCCGGTGGGAATGAGGGGACACGGGGCGGTTTGTCTGGAATTGCACGGGGCGCGTCCTATAATGGAATAGGAGCCCCTGGCAAGGAGACAATATCGTCAGGACACGGCAAGACAACTCAAGCATTTGTCCGATATGACGATAGGACGGGGTGTCTTCCGTGGGCATCCGGGCGGTCTTTCAAGCGAGGTGGACCATGTCCAGGTATTCTTCACTCGTGCTCGTGGTCGTGGCGTCGATGTCGGCGACGCTCCCGGCTCAGCCCATCGAGGGCGGGCGAGCGAACGAGGCGAGCCTTCGGGTGGGCAGCGGCGGATATAACGTCTATCGCCAGGGTGTGACCCAGTACGGCAACGACATCATGACCGGTAACATCACCCGCGGTCGGCAGTTCCGCGGCTACTCGCCGATCAGCTCCACTACCGATTTTGGGGGGCGAACGGGAGCCAGCGGCGTCGGTACGCTGGACGATTTCCGTCGCGACTCCATCGGAGTCGATGACGTCCGGTCGGGCGTTCCCTCGTACCTGCCTCGGTCCTACTACTCCCCCACGAGAACCGTCCAGAGCGCCGGTGACGCCGCGGTCGGTTTCCGAGCGAGCGGTCTGCCCCCGGGGCCTCAGCAGTACATCAACGTGCCCACGGACCCGCGTAAGCCTTTCAGCAGCCTCCAGTCCGGTTCGGGCGGGGACGTTCGCCTCTTCCCTCGAACGGACACACCGGGTATTCCTCCCTCGGGTCAGACCTGGTCGGGGTCGGTCTGGGATCGATCGGCGCTGACGAATCGCAGTTCGCTCTTCCGGATCGCCCCGGATCTGTCGAAGCCCGATGTCTCGCCTCGCGCAGACCCCAATATGCCCGGCACGATGAAGCTGACCCAGAAGACATCCGAGCTTCAAACCATGCAGGGGATGTACTCCAGGCAGGAACCGACGGATCGATATGCCGAACAGCGGCCCTACGAGAGGGGTTCGTTTCAGAGTACCCCCCTGGATCGGCTGATCAATCCGTCGACGCCCGGCCAGGTCGGAACGGGGGGGCTTCAGGAGATTCCGGACGACCGGCCGAAGCTCTATCCGTTTCAGGCAGCCACGCGCCCCTCGCCGGGGCAGCTTGAATCCGCTCGGGAGCCGGGGAGGCAACTGTCGCCTCGTGATGAGGAACTGTTGCTTCGAACTCCCGGTGGTCCTCCATTGCCGACCGACCAGGGAGATGTCTACCGCCGCATGCTCAAGGCCGCCAGCGTGACCGAGTTACAGACGACACCGGTCGATGCCAAGACAAAGGGTGAAGGCACCCAAGACGCCGCCGGACGTACGGCCCCATCGGTGATGAAACCTGCGGCTACTCCTGATGCCCCCTCGCCGGCGGCTGAGCCCTCAGCCCCCCGGTCAACCCTCATTCTGGGACAGCAGGAACAGCAGCGCAAGATGCTTCAGGAGCCGATCGTCACCTTCGCGGGAACGGACAAGACATTCGCCAACAAGGCGTTTACCAAGGCCGAGGACCATCTGAAGTCCGGCCGATACTACGATGCCGTGGATTCCTATGATGTGGCTCGATCTGCCGATCCGGAGAATCCGCTGATTTGGATCGGTCGCGGACATGCCTTGATCGGTGCAGGTGACTACCTCTCGGCCGTGGCGAGTCTCGAGGAGGGGATCGGACGCTTCCCGCAGATCACCCGGTTCAACATCGACTTGCGGGCCTTTCTCAGCCACAAGGACATCCTGGACATCCGCCGGGCCGATCTGGAAAAGCGTCTGGACACGAAAGAGGATTTCCGTCTTCGGTTCTTGCTTGGATACATCGAGTACTACAGCGGTCTGCCTCAGTATGGCATCGAGAACATCAAGAAGGCGGCCAAGGACGCCCCGACGACGTCGCCCATCTCCAAGTTCCCGGGCTTGTTGGGCAAGTGAGGCGTAGGCAGCACAGGGGGTAGAGGGGTCATTTCTGTGGGGAGACGCTACGCCGGCTTGGCGTGCTTCTTCATCATCCGGTCCGCCAGTTCATCGTATGCGCTCGGATCGAGGGGCAGATCCACGGGACTCTGCCGTTCGGAGGACAGGACCATCGCGTTGGCCAGCTCAAGCGAGTAGTAGGCATCGGGGCCCGGGGCGATCAGGGGTTCGCCGGTTCGAATGGCTCGGCAGAAGTTACGAGCGATGTCGATGTGTTCCCCCTTCACGGGTCCGTCGGGATCGAGTTCGATGTCATCGTGGGCCGTCAGGGATTCCGGGGCAAGGGGGTCTCCCATGTTCTGCTCCCGGATGGAAAAGTCGGTCTTCCGCAGCAGCACCTTATCCTTCGTGCAGACGATCAGGCCGCGATCCCCGTAGATCTCAAGGCGGCGAACGCCGGGCATTTCGCAGGTGGCCGTCGAGAAGAAGCCCACGGCCCCACTGGCGAAGTCGAGCAGCGCCTCGGCGTCATCTTCAACCTGGATTCGGTGGAAGTCACTGGTGCGACAGCGGGCGCTCACGCGCCGCAAGGGTCCCATTTGCCAGACAATCTGGTCGAGATCGTGGGGGGCCTGGTTCATCAGAACCCCACCGCCTTCACCCGCCCAGGTTCCTCGCCAGACGCCTGAATCGTAATAGGACTGCGTGCGATACCAGTCGGTGGTCACATAGTGCATTCGAGTGAGCCGCCCCAGTTCACCCTCCTGAAGTGCCCGTCGCAGTCGCCGACAGGTTCCATCCATGCGGTGCTGGAGCATCACGCCGAAGACCGTCCCGGCGCGAGCGGCGGCCTCATTGATGCGCCGTGCGTCGCTGATGCGCGTGGCGATGGGCTTCTCGCAAAGCACATGCAGGCGCTCCTGGAATGCGGCGATGGCAATCTCGGGGTGCGAGGGGTGCGGCGTGGCGATCAGAATCGCCTCGGCGGTTCGTGAGGCCAGGAGTCTGGTATAGTCGTCGAACACCGGTACGGTCCGCCCCGTCCGCTCTCGGACCGCGTCCGCGGCGGCCTGGGCCCTGTCGGGGATCACATCCGCCAGAGCCACCACTTCGGCATTGGGGTCCCGGCAGAGGTCCTCGACGTGAAGTCTCCCCATCACCCCGATGCCGACGACCGCGATTCGAACCGGTTCCACGCGTGGCTCCATCGCCTGATATCGTCCCGATGTACGAAGAAGGCGTCCCGGCTACTGGGCCGCGAAGGCATAGACGGTCGTCGATTTGAACGTCTGGCCCGGGCGAAGAACAGTCGACGGAAACGCCGGCTTGTTCGGTGAGTCGGGGAAGTGCTGCGTCTCGAGGCACAGGGCTCCATGACGGACATAGCGGACGCCACCCTTGCCCACGTGGTGTCCGTCGAGGTGATTGGCGGTATAGAGCTGGACGCCCGGCTCGGTGGTCAGCACCTGCATCACGCGACCGGTCTGCGGGTGCATGACCCCGGCGGCCAGGGTCGTAGACTTCCCGCCTCCCTTGATCACCCAGTTGAGGTCGTAGCCCTTGCCGGTGAGGAGCTGCGGGTCATTCTGATCGATCCGGGCTCCGATCGGCGTTGGTTCCGTGAAGTCCATCGGCGTGCCGCGAACGTCGCGCAGTTCGCCGGTGGGGATCTGTGTTTCGTCGGTGGGGGTGAACTGGTTGGCGTGGATCACCAGCACATGGGCAAGGACGTCCCCGTTGCCCTGACCGGCCAGGTTGAAGTAGCTGTGGTTGGTCAGGTTCAGGACGGTGGGCTTGTCGGTCGTGGCTTCATAGTCGATGCGCAGTTCGTTGTCGTTCGTCAGAAGATACGTCATCGTGCACGAGAGATTGCCCGGATAGCCCTCATGACCGTCGGGGCTGAGGTGCCGCATGCGAACTCCGATCGCTTCCGGCGGTTCGACCGGTTCGGCCTTCCAGACGGCCTTGTCGAAGCCCGCGAGGCCGCCGTGCAGGTGGTTCGGACCATTGTTCTTGGCCAGCGTGTAGGTCGTTCCGTCGAGTGTGAACCGGGCTCCGCCGATGCGGTTGGCATAGCGTCCGCAGACGCACCCGAAGCAGGGACTGTCTTTGATGTACTGTTCCAGCGTCTCGAACCCGAGGACCACGTCGTCGAGCATGCCGTTCCGGTCGGGGACTTCCAGGGTGACAATCGTTCCCCCGTAATTCATGATCTGCGTACGAATACCATTGGCGTTGGTCAGCGTGTACAGATCCACCTTCTCGCCCTTGGGTGTGGTTCCGAACGGTTGGGTCTTGACGGACATTCTCAGACTCCTTCATGTTGGTTCGGTCAGTGACGTTCCATAATTCGAGGTCATGGTTGCAGATTGCCCGGCGGCTTTCAAGACGTGAGGTGTTGGCGACGATTCAGCCCGGGGCAGGGGTTTGTCTTGCCTGAGGGCGGGCGAGGTCGCCTGTCCATGACATCGGGCACAACCGATCGGCGGATTACGACGATAGACCCGTCGCGTAGCGCAGGTGGCTCACAAGCCCTGCGGCGGTTCTCAACGGGTGTTGGGGGTCTCCGCTGATATCTCGCACCGGCGGAGCAGTTCATCCACGACCATCTCGGTGACCTCTCGATCGTGCGCACGCGCGGCGTCGTCGAGCAGCCGGGCGGCGTCGAGGATGGGGGTCAGCCGGCATCGACGGGCGGCGTCCTTCAGAAGACTCGCCAGACGTTGGAGACGGTCGTAGTCGGTGGGCCTCGGCGACTGGGCCGTGTCCCGGACCTGATCGACGACCTGTCGCAAGGGCGTGGGGGGGATTTCGATCAGAAGGCCCGCGGATTTTGTCGGGGCCTTTGGGGCTCCCACCG
The DNA here is from genome assembly GCA_964446835.1 of uncultured Planctomycetales bacterium. Classification (GTDB taxonomy): domain Bacteria; phylum Planctomycetota; class Phycisphaerae; order UBA1845; family JAFGLZ01; genus CAYUQT01. Next base: position 26,141 of record CAYUQT010000076.1, read on the forward strand.
GCATGTCGATCGCGAACCGTTCCATGTTGCGCGCCCCCAATGGAGAGGACATGGAGATGCTGACGAGATGTTGCGTATGAACAGCGTTTCGGACCATTAGTTGAATCGGACAGAGCAGGGCAAGGGTTTACTCGGGAGTCTCCTTTTGTTGCCGTGACGTTCGTGGGCGACGACCCTCCGGGCACCACGGATAGGCCACGGGACGCCGCCCGTCGGAGACCCTATCTGTTGGTCTGTTGCGGCTCATGAGGTTTCCGACTTCAGACTGGATGAGACAGAGGCCCGTTGCTATGCTTAGACGTGCATAGGGGCGATCTTGCCCCGGACATTAAGGGGTGTGTATGCGCTACGGTATTGCCCTGTTTGCGGCATTGGTGCTCAATGCGTCGGCCAACCTGATGATGAAGTTCGGCGTCGAGCGGTTCAAGGCGGCGGGAGTGGATCTTTCACAGGGCCTCTGGCCGGCGGTCGTGGCCCTGCTCAGCAACTGGGTGCTGCTCCTCGGCCTCTTCTGCTTCGCCACGAACGTGGTCCTTTACACGTACGCCTTGAAGGCCCTGCCCATCAGCGTCGCCTATCCGATCATGGTGACGGTCGGTTTTGCGATCATTGTGGTGGTGGCGGGCATCTACCTCGACGAGCATCCGACGCCTTGGCAATGGTTAGGCGTCACCCTCATTCTGTTGGGCGTGTGGTTGGTGGCCTGGCAGGCTAAGGGGCAACTCCAAACCGGTACAAAGCCACCTCCGGCGGTGGTGGCCAAGCAGGGGTGAGTTGGGTTTCCGCGTGGGGCCGGTTCTCAAGGCCTGTCCGACGGCGTCGAGTTGCCGGATGTCGGATGATCCATTGCCTCATCAATGGGAATGGGATTGGCGAATCCCTTCTGTCGACACAGGGCGTCGATGACTCCGTCGAAATCGTCGATCTTGAAACTGTCCAGCTTGAATCGCCTTTGGCGCTCTCCGTCCTGATAGACGAGTTTCAACCACCCCTTGGCGTGATACTGAGACGCGTCCAGATCGGTCATGGCGTCCCACGGGATCCTTCGCTTGTTATAGATCAGCCCTGTTTCGTCGACCACCACGCGCGTTCGCCAGATGCCGATGACCCAGCAGGCACCCCCAAGGGCGATCACGGCGCACACGATGGCGAAGACCTTCTGTTGTTGCACGGCCTCCATTCGATAGTCGGAGGGGGTCTGTTCCCATGTATAGGTGAGTACCTTGCCCAGGCCGGGGTCCTGTGTGGAGTCCACTTCAAGGTCGAGCCGGCCATACTGGCCTATGTAGTGCCAGTGCTCAGACGTTCCTTTGGGCGACGGCTCCTTCTTGATCGGCTTGCCCAGGATGGCCATAACCTCCACTTTCGGGGTACCTGGCTTCAGCTTGTCTTTGGGGCCGTGTGCGTCGGACATGGAGAGTTTCGGGTGGGGCACCGGCAACTCGGTCAGCTTGATGTCCTTCTGAAGACACTCCAGCGACTTGATCGGATAGCGATACCACCCGTCCATCGCGAACCACGCGGCAAACAGCGCCAGGGCGATCACCATGATTCCTGAACGGGCCAGACGCTCATTGGTCGTACCGGTCTCGATATGCATCGGCTTGGCTCTCCACAATCATGTGTTAACTACATGGATCGGCCAGGAAAGTCAAAGTCCCTTACGGATTTTCTTCGAACGGGTTTGCTGGTTTCTGACCGACCGGGGGACATACGAGTGCTTGCGGCGCAAGGAGTGGCGTGTCCGGGAGCACATCGAACGGCCACTATGTGATAGACCTCGGCATCCGATATGATGGGTCGGTCATTCTTCAGGAGGCACAGGACTTGGCTCAAGACAAGACACAGCAGACCCAATACTCCCCGGTTTTCGTTCAGAGCGGAAAGACCGAATTCCCCGATCTGGATCGTTGGCAGCAGGTGGGCGAGGATGAGGCTCGGATGACCTATGACATGGTCATGCGCAACGAACTGTCCGGGGGCACGCCCGTCGTCCGCGAGTTTGAAGCCGAGTGGCGACAGATGACCGGCTGCAAGTTTGCCGTGTCCACGTTCAACGGGACGACGGCGCTGTTCAGCGCCTACTTCGGTCTGAAGGTGGGGCCGGGCGACGAGGTGATCTGTCCGACCTACACGTGGATCTGCACGATCAGCCCCGTTCCGTTCCTGCATGCGCGGCCGGTGCTGGCCGAGAGCGACCCGAAGACCATGATGCTCGATCCCGCAGATGTCCGGCGGCGGATCACCCCTCGAACGCGGGCGATTGTCGTCGTTCACGTATGGGGATGGGTGGCCGACATGGATGCCTTCATGGCAATCAGTCGTGAAACGGGCATTCCGATCATCGAAGACTGCAGCCACGCCCATGGTGCGATGTATAAGGGGCGTCCCGTCGGCTCGATCGGACAGGTGGGGGCCTGGAGTCTTCAGGGCAGCAAGCCGATCAGCGCAGGCGAAGGAGGCATTGTTACGACGAACGATTCGGAGGTGTTCGACCGGATTGCCATGGTCGGCCAGGTCAACCGCATCGCCGGACTCGATCTTCAGACGCCGATGTACCAGAGGCATCAGCCGCTCGGAACGGGCATGAAGTTCCGCGCCCACCCACTGGGAATGGGGATTGCCAAGGTTCAGCTCGGCAAGCTGAAGCAACTGAACGATCGCCGTCGGGCGTATGTTGAGGAGATCGAGGCCGGCCTCGCCGGCATCCCCTGTCTGACGCCGGTGCCCACATATCCCGGTGTCGAACGGGGCGGGTTCTACGCCCTTCCCGCGCACTACCATCCCGAGAAGATGGGCGGCCTGCCCGCCTCCCGGTTCGTCGCGGCCCTTCGTGAGGGGGGCGTGAAGATGAGCGACGGCTACGGAATGCTGCACCGCCTGCCCTATTTCGCCGAGGGCTTCGACCTGTTCGGTCACAACCGCGGACCGATGTGCGGCGACTACAAGGGCTACCGAGACGGCGATTTCCCCTCTACGGAGAAGATGCAGGAGAACCTGCTGTTCCTCCCGCTGCTGAGCGATCCCGTGCCGGGCGCGGCGAAGAAGATAGTCGAAATGATCCGCGGCGTGGTTCAGGGCCTCGTTCGCGCCTGACCCCTTCGACTCAGGGGCGGATCATCGCTCTCGGGATTTCCTTTGTGGATGCCGGTGTCGGGCTTTTGCCGATCGGCACAGCAATCTATAATCTTCGCCGGGAGTGTCGAACGATGATTGTGACGATTGACGGTCCGGCCGGTGCGGGCAAGAGCACGGTGGCCAGAAGGTTGGCCGCCGCATTGGGCATTGCCTATCTGGACACGGGAGCCATGTACCGGGCCATCGCCTTTCAGGCCCTTCGGGCCGGGGCGCAGTGGGAAGACCACGCTCATCTGGTTCGCCTGGCCGAGGGCAGCCAGTTGGAGCTCGTCTGTGGTCCTGACGGTGTCCGTGTGTGGCTCGACGGCGAGGATGTGACGGATTCGCTCCGGACGATGCTGGTGAATCAGGCGGCGGGTAAGGTTGCCCGCGTTCAGGGTGTTCGCGATGTGCTGATTCGACAGCAGCGGCGCATCGGGCGCGAACTGGGTTCCCTGGTGACAGAGGGGCGCGATCAGGGCAGTGTCGTCTTCCCCGATGCCCAGGTGAAGTTTTTTCTCGATGCCTCTCCTGAGACGCGGGCGAGACGCCGGCACGAGGAGATGCGCAGCGCGGGACAGAGTGCGAACTACGAGCAGGTTCTGGCGAATGTCAATGAGAGAGATGGCGGCGACGCCGCTCGCTGGGTCGGGCTCATGGCTTCCGGAGACGCCATCCGGATCGATTCGACGGACATGACGATCGATCAGGTGATCGAGCGGATGCTTCAGGATGTCCGCAAACGGGAGCGGGGGGAGAACTGACAGGGTATGGGAGCCCTGCCGACGGACAGGACAGACAGCCTCGGGCCAATTCAGCGGTCCGATCCGGAGTAGCATGGCCTTGGCCGCCGAGGCCGCCGCGAGATGTCGGACAAGACTCCATCGAAACGAGCCGAGATGCCGCCTCACAGGGCCAGTGATCGCATGCGCCCGTGGTGGCGGTTCATGCGGGCCTTTTCGCGATCCATCTACCTGCTGGCCTTTCAGGGACGCGTGCTGGGGCGAGAGAACGTCCCTCGTGAGGGCGGCGTGCTGCTGGTGTCCAACCACCAGAGTTTTCTGGACCCGGCTCTGGTTTCGCTGGCTTTCGATCGCGAATGCAGCTACATGGCCCGGGATTCGCTCTTCGTTATCCCCGTCCTGCGAGAACTGATTGTCTCGCTCAACGCCTTCCCCGTTCGGCGCAACACCGCCGATCTGGGGGCAATCAAGGAGACCCTTCGCCGCCTGAAGATGGGGCAGATGGTTCTGGTCTTCCCCGAGGGTACCCGAACGGCGGATGGTCGGATCGGCGAACTTCAGCCGGGTGTGGCGGCCGTAGCCAAACAGGCAAAGGTCACTGTGATTCCCACGGTGATTGAAGGCGCCGTGAACGTCTGGCCTCGACATCGTCCGTTGCCGCTGCCGGCCAAAGTGATCGTCAGGTATGCCCCTCCTATCACCCCGGCGGAAGTGGCCGCGATGAGCAAGGAGGAACTCCTCGATCGCCTGGACCGGACTCTTCGGCAGGTCCAAGCCGAAATCAGGAGGATCTATCACTGGCCAACGCTTCCGGACGGTGGTCGCTCGGCACCTGCGGCACAGGGTTCTCCTCGCGTCTGACGTCGCACCGGCTGTTCCCGCATCAGAGGGGCAGGTGCACAGAAGATCAAATCCGCCTCAAGTTTCGTTGAAAACCCTCTGAATTAACATCTATAATGTTGACGTCGTCCCGCGTTGTGTGCGGACTCATGTCTGGAGGAGAATCTATGAGAGCCTTTCTGGCATTGTTGATGGTGGTGCTGTCCTCGCTGTTGTCTGTTGCGGCCTCGTGCAACGCGGTTCCGCCGGGCCAGCCCGATTCCGGGCCGGGCGGCAGTACCTACGTCCATGCCGCGGTTGTCGAGAACGTTTACGGGAGTGGCGTCACCCAGTACCGTCTCTTCGAACCTTCACAGCCGGCGCCGACTTCGGCGCCCCTGGTCATCTTCAGCCATGGGTGGCTGCTGAACGATCCGGCCAACTATCGCGATTGGATCAACCACATTGTCCGCCGCGGTGCGATTGTTCTCTACCCGAACTTCCAGGAGGCACTGACGGACCCGGCTCAACACCTGCCGAACGCCCTGGTGTCGATTCGCGACGGCATCGCCCGGTTGCAGGCCGGCGGACATGTCATGCCGGACCTGACCAAGGTGGCCTTTGTCGGTCACTCGGCCGGCGGGTTGCTGACGATCAACCTGGCCGCCGTGGCAGCCATCGAGGGGATTCCGCTGCCGAAGGCCGTCATGGTGGCCAACGGAAGTGGTCCAAACAGCATCCCCATCGGTGGCGGTGCGCACCTGCTGAAGGACCTCAGCGGGGTTTCTGGCGACGTGTTGTTGTTGGCGATTGCCGGCGACGACGACACCGTTGTGGGCACAGGACCTGCGATACAGTTCATCCAGGAGACGACACAGGTTCCCGCGGCCAATAAGAACTACGTGCTGTTTCGATCGGACCGTCACGGCGATCCGGACCTGTTGGCCGATCATTTCGCCCCGCTGGCCAACAGCAAGGACAGCAATGCGTACGACTATTACGGATACTGGAAACTCTTCGACGCCCTGACCAGCGCCGCGTTCTACGGCACGCTCCGCGAGTATGCCCTGGGCAACACACCTCAGCAGCGGTTCATGGGGGAGTGGTCGGACGGCGTGTCCGTCATGGAGCCACTGGTCTCGAACAATCCGTAAGGGCCGCGTGGGGAGACGGAATCATCTATCGAACTTCATAGACCGTCGTCCGACGGTTGGAGAAGGTTCGCTGCAGATGGGGCAGTCCGTCCGCCCATTGTTGCTCGATAGGCGGTGGCTCATCGGCGGCACATGTGGTCAATAGGAATCGCACTTTCCGCTTGCCAAGCTCGCTGAGCCAGTGGTCGCGGTCCGGGCGATTGCGATACGACTGAACCGTCCGAGCAACGATCTGCCTGCCGGAAAGTCGCTCCGGGATACGAGGCAGTCTCCCGAAGTCGTCGATTCCTGCGCAGATGGGCAGGTACACCGCACGGCGCGACAGATCAAATCCCATCAGCGGATACGTCATAGGCGTGCCGGTGCAGGCGATCTCGTCTCCGGGGGCAGCGTTTCGATCGATCCAGGCCCAGGCGGGTCCCAGACCGCTCTCGGCGTAGGCCATCGACCAGATCAGCCGATAGTCCTCGCGGCAGGCAGCCGTGTAGTTGTCCCAATAGACGTAGACGGCAGCCGCCGCACCCAGGCCGACGATGCCCATCAGGGGCCTGGTTACGGCGGGGCCTCGCCGACAGGCCCACCGTGCCGCGATCCAGACGCTCAGAAGGATCACGGCGAAGCCCAGCGCCAGCACGAGTGTGTCCGCCAGCGTTCGCGACGGAACAGCCGTGGCGATGCAGACGCTCAGCAGCAGGATCGCCGCACCCGATCTCACCCAGGGGGGGCCGGACAGTCGCGTGATGCCGATCCCGCAGGCAACGAACATCATCGAAATCATGGGGAACAGGAAACGGACTTCTCTGAAGGGCGAGACTTCGTAGAAGACGGCCAGCAGCAGGGGGGGGGCCGCGATCGCCGCCAGGAACACCGGCCGCTTCAGTCGCCGCCACGACACCACCCCGGCGATTCCCCACAGGAAGACCAGCAGGAGCATCAGTCGTGGAGGCAGGGTGTAGCGACTGGTGCCGGTGATTACATGGATCAGCGCGACCGGCGACCGGTCGGCAGGATCGACGGTAGTAGCGAATACACCGCTCAGCACCGGCCACGAGCCGATCCGCAACTCGACGGGGTAGATCGGGCTACCGGCTTGTATCAGGTTACGGAGGTACCACGGCCCTGCCAGAAGGACGATGGGGATTGCAGCGCACAGCATCTGTCGGATCGAGACACGCGGTCGCAACTTCAGAACGCCGAGAACCATGAATAGCGGAAGCAACAGGATGGCCGTGTACTTGGTGGCCAGCATCAGGCCCAGGGACAGCCCCAAACGCAGGGCATTCCGAACGGATCCCGGGCCCTCATCGGCGAGCGAGCAGACCGCGGCCAGGAAACAGCCCGCCACAATGACGTCATCCTTGGCATGAAGCGATTCGGCCAGGAACGCGCGGCAGAGACAGCAGGCGGCGGCGATGGCGGCGGCGGCGGTCGGCATGAGATCGGCTTGCCGCAGGAGCCGGTAGAGGCACAGTCCGCACAACAGCAGAAAGGGCACCTGTCCGAATCGCGCCACGAGATCGTTGCCCATCGGCACCATGAACCAGGCGAACAGGCACGACGCCTGCAGCGGCGAATAGCTGTTGGCCGGATTGTGGAACCACAGGGGGATCGTGCTGAGCTTCCCGTCCTGGATCCAGCGTGCCGGCAACGTCAGGTGATAGATCAGCGTGTCGGTGGCCGGTGCGGGGCTCGTGCGCGAAATCCACAGGCAACCGGCCACCACGCTTCCGGCCAGCACCGCGATGATCATCGGCGGGTTCAGCTCGGCAATGCCTCGTCGGGACACGGCTGGGAGAGCGGTACGGCATGCGGAACCACTGACGGATTGAGCCTGAGCCGGTGCGGCAACAAGCCGAGGTGCCCTCCGTGAGATCGCCCAGACCAGTACGGTCAGGGCGATGACCGCTGCACTTAAGGCCCCGCGGTTCAGCAGCCCGACGGCGCCCAGTCCGAGAACGAGCCCCGAGGCGAGCGCATAGAACCACAGGATGAGGTCAGTGGCTTCATCGACCGGGTCTGAGGCTGCGGTGGATATTCGAACGATCCGTCGGCAGGTCCAGAACAGCAGGGCGTTCAAGACCAGGGTGTGCGTCAGTCGGAATTCAGACAGATCGAACATTCCGGAATGTATCGTCGGCGTCCGGGCCTCCGTCGTGTCGGACCTCTCGTGACGGGCAATTCGCCCTTCGTCCGCGTCCTATTCGATTCCCTGCGTCACCAGCCATCGCTCGGCGTCAATGGCCGCCTTGCACCCCATCCCCGCGGCGGTCACCGCCTGTCGGTAGACCGGGTCTGCCACGTCACCGGCAGCAAAGACGCCTTCGACGGTGGTCGTCGTTCGGTAGGGATCGGTCAGTTTGATGTAGCCTTTGGCATCCAGTTCGAGCTGGCCGTCAAGAAACTGCGTTGTCGGGGTGTGCCCGATACCACAGAACATGCCTGCGACGGGCAGGTCACGTTCCTGGCCGGTTTTGACGTCGCGCAGCCGCAAGGCCTCGATCCGGTCCTTGCCCAGGACATCCACCACGATGGAGTTCCAGACGACCTCGACCTTGGGGTTGTTCAGCAGACGTTCCTGCATGACCTTGCTGGCTCGCAATTGGTCCCGCCGGTGAATGATGTAGACCTTCGAGGCGAACTTGGTCAGGTACAGCGATTCCTCCATGGCCGAGTCGCCTCCGCCGACGACCGCCAGCTCCTTGCCGCGATAGATCGGCAGAGCGCCGTCACAGATCGCACAGGCGCTGACGCCACCACCGGCCTGCGCCAGTCGCTGCTCGTTTTCGAGTCCGAGCCAGTTGGCCCTGGCGCCCGTCGCGACGATGACAGCCTGTGCCTCGATCTGTTCGTCCGAGCTTCCCCAGAGCCGGAAGGGGCGGCGCGAGAAATCAACGCGAACGATGTCTCGCGTCAGGATTCGCACATTGAACCGCTGGGCTTGTGCCCGCAGATTCATCATCAGGTCGGGCCCATCGATGCCCTTGGGGAACCCGGGGTAGTTCTCCACTTCGGTAGTGAACATGAGTTGCCCACCGGGGATCTCGTTGGCCGCCCCCACACGTTTGGGCTGACCTTCGTAGACCAGCGGATTCAGATTGGCCCGGGCCGCATAGATCGCCGCTGTCCAACCGGCGGGACCCGATCCGATGATGACGAGTGTTTCGACGTTGCCGGACATACTCAGAGCACCTTTCATCAGAAGTCTGTCGGCAGGACTGATCGTCCGCCCACGGTTCGCCAGCCGGTATTATGATCGCTCCGGCGGCCATCGTCCATCGGTTGGCGGACAGTCGGCCGGCCGATGGGGCGAGACGATCCCCAAGGATCGTTCTGTCCGGGGCCTGCTCGTCTTGAAGCATGGCGCCTTTTCCGTTTCACTGAAAGCCTCCGGCCCCAATGCGTCTCAGCATCTCGCTGCCGATCAGGGCGTCCAGGATGGTTGGAGTCGCAAGGCAATGCTCATGACACATCGGATTTCACCGGGAGAAGGCGGATGAAGAAGGCCACATTGATCATGCTGGCGTTGTGGGCCGGTGGGTGTGTTCGGTCTGCGGCTGCCGCGTCAGGGAAGGATACCGATGCCATGAAGGATCACGTCAGTCGGAGCGAGGGGACCTCACCGGCGGTGGGCGCGCACGGCGTGGTAGCCGCCAGCCAGCCCCTGGCTGTCCAGGCGGGTATCGGTATTCTCAAGGCCGGCGGAAACGCCATCGATGCTGCCATTGCCGTCAACGCGATGCTCGGGCTCGTCGAACCGATGAGTTGTGGCGTCGGCGGCGACCTCTTCGCGATCATCTGGGACGCCCGAACCCGGAAGCTCTACGGTCTCAATGCCAGCGGACGTTCGCCCTACAAGACCCGCCGAGACTTATTTCGTGCTCGCGGGCTGACGTCGATTCCCGCTCAGGGGCCGCTGAGTTGGTCGGTACCCGGCTGCGTCGACGGTTGGGAGATGCTTCGCAAACGGTTCGGTTCGATGAGTCTCGAGCAGATCCTCGCCCCGGCCGTTCGCTACGCAGAGAACGGCTTCGAGGTCACTCCGATCATCGGGCATGAGTGGCAGGATGCCAAAACATTCACAGATGCCGATGCGAGAGACACCTATGCCCCCGGCGGCAAGCCTCCCGGTCCGGGCGAGCGGTTCGCCAACCCGAACCTCGCGCGGACCTATCGGGCGATCATCGCGGGCGGACGCGACGCCTTCTACCGCGGCGAGATCGCACGCAAGATCGTCGGCGCCTCCGAGGCCAAGGGCGGACTGTTCTCGCTCCGCGATTTCGAGGATCACACGTCCGACTGGGTCGATCCGGTCAGCACGGACTACCGGGGCTACACCGTCTGGGAATTGCCGCCCAACGGCCAGGGCATCGCGGCGCTGGAGATGCTGAACATCCTCGAAGGATACGACCTGCGAAGGATGGGGCAGAACTCCGTCGAGTACCTGCACCTGCTCATCGAGGCCAAGAAGCTGGCGTTCGAGGACCGCGCGAAGTTCTATGCCGATATGGCCTTCGCGAAGGTGCCCGTCAAAGGCCTGATCTCCAAGCCGTATGGCCAGCAGCAGCGATCTCGCATCGACCCGAACCGGGCGATACGGTTGGGCGAACCGGGTGATCCTCGGGCATTTCAGGGCGATACGGTCTATCTCACCGTTGTCGACAAAGACCGCAATTGCGTCTCGCTCATCCAGAGCAACTTCTACGGCTTCGGCTCCGAGATTGTGCCGGGCGACCTGGGGTTCGTGCTTCAGAACCGCGGCTGTCTGTTCGCGCTCGACGACGACCATCTCAACCGGCTCGAACCGCACAAGCGGCCGTTCCACACGATCATTCCGGCCATGGTTACCAAGGACGGCCGCCCGTGGCTGTCTTTCGGTGTGATGGGTGGTGACATGCAGCCACAGGGACACGTTCAGGTGCTCTGCAATCTCATCGACTTCGGCATGAACGTGCAGCAGGCCGGTAGGGCACCGCGATGCCGGCACGACGGCTCTTCGTCACCGACGGGCGGGCGAATGACCGACGGCGGCCGGGTGTTCCTCGAACGAGGCATTCCGGCCTCTGTGGCCGACGGGCTGAAGGCCAAGGGGCACAAGCTCGCGGGTTCCAGAACCAGCTACGGGGGCTATCAGGCGGTTCTGATTGATGACGAGAAGGGTTTGCTCTACGGTGGTTCCGATCCGCGCAAGGACGGATTGGCGATCGGCTTCTAGCGCACAGCGAGGCATCCGTTGATACTGACAGACAACCAGATTCATGAGGCCATTCGACAGGGGCATGTCGTGATTGACCCTCCGCCGAACGACGACCAGTTCTCGTCCACGGCGTTGGACCTGCACATCGGTGACGACATCCGTTGTTTCAAGAAGAGGGTTCAGACGCCGCGGGGCACGACTCTGCGGATCAGTTTGGACAAGGTTCGCATTCCGCATCTGAGCCGCCACCTTGAGCCGCTGCCACGGGAGGCCGACGGCACGGTCATCCTTCGGCCGGGTCAGCTCACGATTGCCACCACACTGGAGAGGGTTGAGCTGCCGAGACAGGGGCGATTGGCGGCCCGCGTCGAGGGACGCAGTCGCTTCGCCCGGCTCGGACTGGTCATTCACATGACCGCCCCGACCATCCACAACCGGTTTCGTGGGCGGATCACCCTGGAGATCATGAACCACGGTCCGATCGAACTCGTCCTCACGCCGAACCAGACGCGGATCTGCCAGTTGGTCTTCGAGCGCATCGACTGACGCAAGAGAAGCGAGCCCACGTCTCTTCCGACCACGACAACGATCGGTGTTCCCTCCTCACGGTCCGATCTGTGAAGCGATCGCCTGGCGCTGCCGAGCGAGCACCTGCGGGTCGCGTGTGAAGAGCGTCAACGTCTGGGTTACGGGCAGGCAGGCCTCTCGGGCCCTTTCCACACCGCCCGACCGTTGGCTCAGCAACCAGAGATACTCATAGTCTTCGAGCCCGTCGCGGATGTTCGCCAGTCGGATCGAGCCGATGGGCCCGTCGATTCCGGCGTAGATCAGCCGGCCGTCGCCGTGCAGCCAGTCCCATTCACCTCCGGTGGTGATGCTCCAGTCCAATCGGCTCGCGCGATTCGGATCGATCGGCTTGTCGTTGCCCGGCAGGTCCCAGATGTTGAGCCCCCAGTACAGAATCCCGTCCATCTTCTGGTGAAAGGCCTGCCACCAGAGAACCCGCGACTCGACGAGGGGATGATGTGCAAGCCAATTGGCATAGGGGTAGCCGGGTCCACAGCAGACATAGGCCCACACCTGCAAGCCGGCAGCCCGGCAGCGATCGGCCAGCGGCAACTGATAGGCGGGCGTCAAGGGGCAGTTCCAGTCGACGTTCAGATCGCGCATGACGTTGGGGTCCTGGGGCACATAGGCCGTCGTCAGCGTCCGAACGCCCGGGAACCGCTCCTTGACCATGCCGAAGTACTCGCGCATCACGGGGTAGAACGACTTGTCTCTTTCGTCGAATGTGTAGATGTAGGCCCGATCGATCAGACCCTCGCGCCGAAGCGAATCGACACAGGGCGCGATCCGTTCGATCAATCGCTTCTTGAAGGCCGGCGTGTAGACCGGCAGCTCGCTGTAGCAGACCCAGGTGCGATCTCCCCGCTCCTCGACCATGTTCAGGATGTTGAAGGCGTTGAGGCCGCGGTCGCGATAGTGAACCAGGTCGTCGATCGCCGGGGGGGCGGTACGAGAGATGTCATCCGGGTTCAGGCGATGCTGCAGCAGAAAGTCGCCGTACTTGCGCCGCAGATCTCCGCCAAGCGGTTTGCCGTACACCTTCTCCAGGAAGCCGTCCATCAGGGCGAATGCCGTCTTGAGATGCCCTTGAACCGGCAGATCGAAGCCGTACACCGTCGCGCGTATCTCGATTTCTGAAGGTGTGCCGGTACGCGGCTTCAGGGTCAGCTTGCCGACGTATTCCCCGCCCGGCGTCTGGGGCGGGGCACAGACGGTCACCCACAATGGCTGGGCGAAGCCGCCGATGACATTGAATCGTTTGACCGGCAGCAGGGGATCCGGCCACCAACCGGGCGCCGCATCAGGATCGGCCGGGTGTGGGCGGAGCCTGTCCACCTTCACATGTCCGACAAGGTGCCACTGGACGCGACCGGCCTCGATGCGGGAACCCTTGGCCTCGCACACCAGATCGCTCACCGAGACCTCCACCGACTCAAGCGTATTTCCAGGCGGCGTCGCCAGAACCACCTGGAAGCTCTCATATTCGCGACCCGCCAGTGCGATTCGCGCGGTGGGCGAGCCGGACGTTGCCGGGGGCAGGGCATTCCACGGCACACGCTGCATGCTGCTTTCGGTCCAGACGGCATAGGGGGGGCTCGCAGCCGAAGGCTGCAGACGGATCTTCTGTTCCTGTCGGATTGTCTCTCCCAGTATCAGGTCGGTGGCCGTTACCAGCACTCGCCGATCGCCCGGGGCCGCTGCACCGGACGATGGTGAGGTCGTCGGCCAGATCATCCGGATGGAGGTTCCCTCACCCTTCTGTTCGGCCTGAGGATCCGCGGCACCCTCGATCGAAACCTGCCAGCGTGCGGGCAGAGAGAGGCTTCCGACGACCGCGATGCCGGTCTGGCGATAGGGGTTGGCAAGAACCTTGAACCGCTCGAACTCAAAGGGGGCGGCTTCGACGGTGATGTCGTCGAACCACACGGTGCCCGCGGCCTTGCGGAACAGAAGGTAGACCTCGATTCTCTGGATGGGTTTGGCCGGAACGACCGTCATCTCCGCCTTCTGCCAGTCATGCGTTCCGGGCTCGAATGAGGCGATCTGGCCCCAGAGCGGCGTACCGTCGTCATGGTGCATGTCGAGATAGATGTTGTAGTCCTGGCCGACCTGCGCCTCTTTCGCGCGACTCCAGCCGGTCACGCGGAACGGGTGCCGAACGGGCGGGTTGAGCGTAATGGCCTGCATCGCACCGGCCACACTGTCGAGACTCGTGCCGTTGCATCGCAGCGATCGCCGTCCGGAGTGGCCTGTGGTCGTGTCGACAGTAAAGCCGCTTCCGACCGGTTGCCATCCGCCGTCGACCTCCATGTCGGGGTTGACGATCAGATTGCGTCCGCGTTCGATCGCTTGCGTGCACGAGGCGAGGATCAGGCCCACGGCTGCCGAAACGAGCACGTCTCGAATCGACCGCATTACGGTTTCTCCTGTGCGCTTGGTACAGGTTGCCAGCTCGGGTGCATTGCGGCCCAGCCCGCACCGACATGCGTCAGGGGGTATGCGCCTGTGCCATCGGGTCGCATGACGTACAACTGGCGAGTGCCCGTGCGCGTGGAGCCGATGATCAGCCATTGTCCGTCCGGCGAGGGCTTGGGGTGGTAGTTGAAGGCGCCCGGCGGCGAGTGGGTCAGCCGCTCGGCAAGTCCTTCCAGGTTCACTCGCATCAATTCGACACTCCGATCGATCAGGGCCGTGTAGTAGACCCACCGTCCATCCGTCGACCAGACCGGCACATCGCTGCTGCCTCCGTGGAAATCGGGGACGTCGAATACATCCACCACGCCTTTGTGCCCGCGGCGATCTCCCAGCTTGCGGAGGTTCGTGCCGTCGCGGCGGACCGCACAGGGGTGACAGTCGTAGTGTTCGCCGCTGACGAACATCAACCACTGCCCGTCGGGGGACCATTGAGGGGCGAAGTTGAACGGTCGCCCCGTGTTGATGTGCTTCGGATCGCTCCCGTCGGCGGCAGCGATGTAGACCTGATAGTCCTTGTGGTAGCTGATGAGCTTGCCGTCGGGCGAGGCACTGTATCCGTAGGTGAATCCGTCCTTGCCGGCCGAGAGGTCCTTCTTGTTTCGGCCGTTCAGGTCCATGCTGAAGGGGTGAGACACTCCGTTGATCAGGGCGGTGAATCCCAGTCGTTTCGGGTCGCCCGGCCAGTAGAACACGCCGGTGTTATAGTCGCTGACACGATCGATGCTCGTGAGATTGGTCAGTTTGCCTGTTGCCAGCTCCAGCAGATAGGCATCGCAGAGCCAGCCCTCGGTCATGCGGAAGCCCTTGTGCTGCTCTTCCCATGCGGCATTCTCCGGGCTCTCCCAGATCCCGTGGACAATGGCGAAACGTCCGTCCGGCGACCAGCCGGCGAACTGAGTCCACGCATTGGGTCGCCGAGCCAGCTCCTCGGCAATCACCCTTCGCTCGGTTCCGTCGGCTCGCACCAGGCAGGCCCGCATGGTGATGCAGTTCGGGTGCCGCCCTCCAGGCACATTCGTGCGAAACTCGGAGTATCCGACCAGGTATCGAGGCTGTCCCATCGTTTGTGTTGCAGGGGGGGACGATGGTGTCGTCGATGGACCGGTTGTCTGTGCCAAGACGGTTGCCGTGCAGATGTGCAAGAGAACGTGGAACATGATCAGCAGTCTCCCTCGCGTGTCGAAGCGAAGCCTGCGGAGGGGATATCCTCCGCCCATGTTTGCCGACCAGGATGGTCGAACCGGCGTGGAATCGCAAGCCGGAGAAGCGTCCCGGCGGACTATTCAAACAGGTCCAGTTGCTTGGCGTCGATGACGCGGCTCTCAAAGCGGCCATCTCGGGTTTCGGTCGAAATGCGGCTTCCTTCGTGGACCTGAGACGGATGGGTGATGATCTGACCGCCTCGCGCGAGGCGGGTAATGCTGAACCCCCTGCGAAGCACCGCCTCGTGGCTGGAGGCACGCAGCCGTTGTTCGGTGTGCTCCAGGTCACGTCGAACCTGGGCCTGCCGTTCGGCCATGGCTCGGTGCAGCCGATCGGCCAGGTGCTGAAGGGTATCGCGGTGTCGGACGATGCTGTGATGCGGCGAGACCGCGCTGAGAGACTGGAGGAGCTGCATCAGTTGCCGCTCGGCCTTCAGGTTCCTCCCTCCCTGGCTCCATCGCAGATGGTGCTCCACCTCGGTGAGTTGGCGGTACCGTTGCTGCAGCACCCCACGAGGGTGGATGGCACCCAGGGCCACCTCGCAACGGTGGAGGTTCTGGCTGGTCTGACGGAGACATCGGGTCATGTTCAGCGAAAGACGGGCGGCCAGTTCGTCCACCTGCTGGCGGCTGCGGTCGACGGCGGCCATCGGCCGGCGGAACAACTCGAACCGCTCCAGGCCGATCAGGTCGCTTCGGGCGATGTCCATCCGATGACCCACGATGCGACGGAAACGGCCGGCGATCATCTCGATCTGTTCGACGACCTCCGAACGAGAGGGTACCACCAGCTCGGCGGCGGCCGTGGGCGTTGCGGCCCGCACATCGGCCACCAGATCGCTGATCGTGATGTCGATTTCGTGCCCCACGGCGCTAATGATCGGGATGCGGCTGGCGTAGATGGCCCGGGCGACCATCTCTTCATTGAAGGCCCAGAGGTCCTCGAGCGATCCGCCGCCGCGCCCGACGATCATCACGTCGATTCCGCCGAGTTGCCCGGCCTGCCGGTTCAGCGAGCCGATGGCCGCGACCACATCCTCGGCGGCACCCTCGCCCTGGACTCGGACAGGCATCAGCAGGATCTCGACACAGGGAAACCGCCGGCGAATCGTCTGCACGATGTCACGCAGAGCGGCGCCGCTGGGGCTCGTGACCACGGCGATACGCTCCGGATAGGGGGGCAGTGGCTTCTTGTGGTCCGGGTCGAACAACCCTTCGCGCTGGAGCTTCTCGCGTAATTGACGAAACGCCAGTTCGAGTTCGCCCACGCCCTGCGGTTCGAGCTTGCGTACGTAGAGCTGGTAGGCGCCCCGGGGTTCATAGACATCCACTTCACCGGTGGCGATTACCGCCATACCGTCCTGCGGCCGAAATCGGAGCCGTTGCGAGGCGGAC
>CAYUQT010000077.1:0-41889 GCA_964446835.1 uncultured Planctomycetales bacterium
CTCAACGGAGAGAGGGGGATTCGAACCCCCGTGGCAGTTTCCCGCCAAACGGTTTTCAAGACCGTCGCCTTAAGCCGCTCGGCCATCTCTCCACAATTCACCACCGCTCCGACCGGACACACCATCCTCCGGCCGGTTACCACCGAACCTAGTAAGAATGCCGGACCACGTCAAGAACGCCCCACAAACCCGGCAGGGCGAACGTATCTGCAAGTCGCCTTCTTGGAATGCGCCGGCAGCAACAGCGCCTTGAATTGTCTCACCCCGGCTCGCCCCACGCCCCCACCCAACGACCCTTGACACGTGTTTCCACATATAATATGACTATTCCAACCGGCGCTGGCCGGGAGTGCATGCCGTATCGGGGGCGGGTCCTCAGGCCGCCCGTTGCAGACTGGTCTTGGATTCAATGGAAAGGAACAGCCATGCGTCAAAGGCAGACAGCACATCGTAGCGCGGTGGTGTTGGGTCTCGCGCTCGCCGGACTGATTGGAGGAGCCGCTCCCACGACGGTTTTGGGGCAGACGATTCTCTCGCTGGACGGTCAATGGCTGCTGGCGACCGACCCGCAGAACGTGGGGCGCGATCAACAATGGTGGACCGCACCACGCCCCGAGGCCAAACAGACCAAGGTGCCTTGGATCATCCAGGACGCCTTTCCCGGGTATCACGGGCTCGTGTGGTACTACAAGGATTTTGAGGGGCCGACGAATCCCCATGCCGACGGGCGGACGCTGCTCCGCTTCTGGCAGGTGGACTACAAGTGCGACGTGTGGCTGAACGACACGCCGATCGGATCGCACGAGGGTGGCGAGTCGGTGTTCGTGTTCGACATTACCAAGCAGATCAAGCCGGGTGAGAAGAACCGGCTGGCCGTTCGGGTGCTGAATCCGACCCATCAGCCCATCGACGGCATCGTGCTGGGCGAAACGGCCCACCGGAACAAGGCGTTGCCCTATTCCTCGGGCAGTGCATGGGACCAGGGTGGGATCTGGGACTCGGTGGAGGTGCTGACCGTTCCGCAGGCTTACGTGGAAGACCTGTTCGTCCGGCCCGACTGGAAGACGGGCATGATCCGCATTCAGGCCAACGTGCGAAACGCGGGTGCCGATACCTCCAAGGTGCGGGTGCAGTTCAGCGTCGCGCCGGCCGCCAGCGGCGAAACACTTGCCCTGACGAACCTGGAACAGGACCTCAAGGCGGGTGACACGCTGGTGGAAGGCGAATTGAAGGTCAACAACCACCGACTGTGGAGCCTCGACGAGCCGATCCTCTATCGCGTGACGGCGCGGGTGTGTCCGTGCCCCGCTTCGGGCAAGGGGATGCACGAGCAGTCGGTCCGCTGCGGGTTCCGCGACTTCCGGCTGGAGAATGGGGCTTTCCGCCTCAACGGCAAGCGCGTTTTCGTGAAGTGTTCGCACACCGGCAACTGCTGCCCGATCGGCCTGGAGATGCCGCACGACCCGGACTTCCTGCGGCGCGACCTGATCAACCAGAAAATGATGCGATTCAATATGATTCGCTTCATTTCGGGCGTGCCCAAGCGCTATCAGCTCGACCTGGCCGATGAGATCGGTCTGATGGTCTACCCCGAGTGCTATGCCGGCTGGTGTCTGGGCGATTCGCCGAAAATGAAAGAGCGGTTCAACGAATCGATCCTCGGGATGGTCAAACGCGACCGCAACCACCCGTGTATTACGATGTGGGGAGTGCTGAACGAGACAGGCGATGGGCCGGTCTTCCGGCACGCGGTCACCGTTCTGCCCGACATTCGCAAGCTAGACGATACCCGGCTGGTCATACTGAACAGCGGCAACTGGCACGCGTCTGGCGGCGGCACGACGGGCATCCGCGTATGGCGCAACAACGATCGCGACAACCCGTGTGTCACGTTTAACGGCACCGACCATGTCATCAAGGCCCTGGGCATTACATGGCAGCCCGGCCAGATCGCGTTTCACCCGGGTCAGTATGGCGAGTATGCCGTGGTCCGATGGACGGCGCCGGCCGACGACAAGATCGACCTCTCGGCCGTCTACAAGACGATTGCCGAGCACGCCACCACCAGCGTCCACCTGTTGCACAACGGAAAGGTGCTGTTTGAAAGCCTGATCAACCTGGAGGGCAAGGGGCCCGAGTGCAAGTTCGCGGCCACCCTCGACGTGAAGGCCGGCGACACACTCGATTCAGTCTGCGGCTGGGGCAATAAGGACTACGGCGCCGACACCACCGCCCTGACCGTGACCGTCAAGAACAGCTCCGGCAAGGTGTGGGAAGCCGACAAGGACTTTGTGATCAAGACGAACCCCAACGGGGCGTGGAGCTACGGCTGGCTGAAGCCGGCCGACAAGCCCGACACCAAGACGTTTGCCTTGTTCCCCTTTGGAAAGACCGAACAGAGCCTCGGCTCGGCCAGCAATCCGGGTTCACTGGTGTGGGAAGACATCCTGAACGATCAGCACCCCTATCAGCGGGTGCCGCACACGGCCAGCGTCATCCAGACGCTGAGGACCGTCGGGGCGGGCGGCAAGCCGCTGTTCGTCTCGGAATGCGGCATCGGCAGCGCAATCGACCTCCTGCGAACTGTCCGATGGTACGAGCAGGCGGGCAAGACGGAGGTGGAAGATGCCAAGCTCTACAAGAGCTGGTGCGATCAGTATGTGGCCGACTATCACCGGTATCGCCTGGCCGAAGTATTCGATCGTCCCGAGGACTTCTTCAAGCAGAGCATTGCCCGGATGGCCGGCCAGCGTCTGCTCAGCGTGAACGCCGTTCGCGCGAATCCGGTCTGCATCGGCCACAGCATCACCGGCACGCTGGATCAGGGGATGACGGCGGAAGGGCTGTGGACGACGTTCCGCGAGCTCAAACCCGGCACGACCGATGCGATTTTCGACGTATGGGCCCCCTTGCGATGGTGCCTGTTCGCCGAACCCATGAGCATCTACCGCAAGTCATCGGTGAAGCTGGAGGCCGTGCTGGTGAACGAGGACGTGCTGAAGCCGGGTGAGTATCCGGTGCGACTCCAGGTGGTCGGGCCGAATCTGGCGAGGGCCTTCGAGAAGACGATTACCGTCAAGATCGCCGACCCCAGGGGCACACCCGAGCCGCCGATGGCGCTGCCGATCTTCGCCGAGGACGTCGTCATCGACGGACCTCCGGGCACCTATCGGTTCATAGCCACCTTCGAGAAGGGCGCGGCCGCCTGCGGCGAGGAGGTTTCGTTCTTCGTCTATCCGCAGACCAGCGAGCTGCCGAAGGTCGAGACGGAGGTCGTCGTGATGACGCACGACGCCGCACTGGTGAAGCTGCTGACGGATTGGGGCATCAAGGTTCGGCACAATGTCCTCGGCCCGCAGTCCGCACGCGAGGTGATCCTGCTCTCGGGCAAGCCGGTGGGCGAGGCCCCGGCACTGTTCAAGGACCTGGCTCAGCGGATCGCCCGCGGTTCGACCGTGGTCTATCTGACCACCGACACCTACGCCAAGGACAAGGAGTCGACGGGCTGGCTGCCGCTCAAGACCAAGGGCAATGTCAGCGGCATTGCCCGGTGGCTGTATCACTCGGATGAGTGGAACAAGAACCACCCGATCTTTGAGGGGCTGCCGTCCGGCGGCGTGATGGATTACGGCATCTATCGCGAGCTGATCCCCGACGTTGTCTTCATGGGCATCGAACCGGCTGCCGACCCCGTGGCCGGCGGCATCAATGCCTCGTGGGGCTATCAGTCGGGGCTGATCGTCGGCGTGTACAAGCTGGGAGCCGGCCAGTTCATCGTCAACTCGCTGCTGATCCGGGACAACCTGGGCAAGCAGCCCGTGGCCGACCGGCTGCTGATCAACCTGCTGCGGTTCGCGGGGCGTGAGGGGTCCAAGCCGCTGGCCGATCTGCCGGCCGACTTCGACGCCCAGTTGAAGGCCGTGGGGTACCCGTAACAGGTGCCACGCGAGGGCGAAGGCGCTCTCGCGTTGAATGATGGTGTAACACATCAAGGGTGAACGATCGCGCGGATGCGGTCGTTCACCCTTATTTCTGGATCGTCGCGAAATGCCCCGCGATCTCGGCCGATGAGAGCGTGCGACCGTAAACGGCCACCTCGTCGATTCTGCCTTCGAGGTTCGCTGAGTTGTCGCCGCGTCCGCCGATGAACATGCACTCGGCATCCGATGGGCACCCCATGGGGATATCGCCTGCGATCTCGGGTTCGGCAGCACCATTCAGATAGACGGCGATCTTGTTCCCGTCGCGAACCAGCACGAGATGGTGCCACGTCTTCTCGCGGAGAACGGTCTTGCCGATCAGCGTCTGATCCGAGGCCTCGCCCGTGCTGAAGACGAGTTTCCCCGACGCCGAGCCCGTCCCGCCGATGCTCAGATGATCGCCGGCCGCCCCTTTCGCATCCGGCAGGCCTCGCGAGAACAGATACCCTGTGACCGTCCTCGCATCGGCCGGCAGGTAGTTGCAGAACCACATCTCGACCGCGTACTGAGCGGTCAGTCCCTTGACCTTGGCCGCCATCCGTCCGCCGGCGAACTGTGGGGCCCGGTTGATCTGCCCCTTGCCACTGAACGCCGAAGACTCCGGCCCCTCCAGCCAGAAGACCACCCCGCCCTCGTAGGTGGCGTCGTTGCCGTTGCCAGTAGCATCAGCCGCTCGCGGGCCACTGGGCTCGGCCATGCGCCAATAGGCGAGAGGCTTACCGCCCAAAACAGCCGCCGTGTAGGCCCCCTGCCCTTCGCGAAGAGGACGCCGCGACTTGCCCGACACCTCTTCAAGCAACCCCAGCGAAGCCTCTGTGATCTTCGCTTCGGCCTGAACCTCCAGCCCCGCACTGCGGGCCGGCCACGTCGTATACCCACCCAGAGGAAACAGATCCGGCGGGGGAATATACCCCTCGCTCCCGTTTGCCAGCTCCACGTTGAATGTTGGCTGCAACGGACTCTGCATCTTGATCTTCAGCCCGGTAAGCCCGAACACCTCGCACGGAAGTGCAACGATGCCCAGCTCGCCGATCCGCAAGGCCTGAAGCCTCAGCTCGGCGGTGGGGTCGGCGGCCAGCATGACCTGCTCGCGAGCGTACACCTCCGTCCTGTTGGTCGGCGTCGGACCCTTCATGTTAGCCAGAATGCCCTTGGCCCAGGCCAGTCGCTTCTCGTCCGGAACGCGCCGGTTGAGGACCAACTTCTTCTCGGCCATCGCCAGAGAAACCCGATCGCGATAGACAATCTGCCCATAGGCCTCGTAGGCAATCTTGGCCAGGGCCTCGCTGTAGGCCTCGATCTTGATCGACTTGGCGGGCTTGCTGTAGTCCATCCAGTGTTGGTCGCCGGCCGTGCCCTGCGACATCATGGCCACAAAGGAAGGATTGGGCTTGCCCGCGGTGATCAACGAAGCGAGCTTCTCGACGACGACACCCATGTAGTCGGCCGATACCGGCGGAGCGCCGAAGTAATGCATCGAGAAGTTGGTCAGCACCGCGACAGGCCGCCCATCCGGCGATTGAAGGGCAAGCACCGTCAGCGACGGATCAACGGGGCCCGCCGGGCCGAGATAGGCAGGGTTCTGGTAACCCGGGTGCATCATGACCCGCACGGTCCGCTCGCCGAAGGGGTCCATCTCCATCTTGTCGGGCCGATGAATCCATTGACGGCAGTTCGTATAGCCGGTCGCGTCGGCCACCGCCCAACCCGCCCGGGCGGGGGCAAGGTTCTTGTTCGCCTGTTCGATCACCTGAACCAGTCGGCCGGGAATCAGGGCACGATACGGCTCGTCCGGATTTGTCCCCAATCCGCCGATGGTCGCCGGCCCCGAATGGGTGTGCGTTGCCGAAATCAGGATCCGATCGTTACGGATGCTGGTGGCTTTCTCGGCCGATTCCTTGACGCGATCGACGAGATCCCTGGGCAACAGGCAACTATCAACCACCATGATGGCCAACCGTTCCTTGCCGTCGTCGAGCACCAGACATCGGGCGTAGAGCCGATCGTGAACCGACGTTGCCGTCTGCTCCAGAAAGCCGCCCACGACCTTCACGGGAAACGTCTCCGGAGTGATGTCGACCGTTGCAGCGCCCGCTCGCAGCGAAGATTCGCCCTCGGCGGCGAGGACACCGCCCCCTCTGAGGGCAACGCAGGACAACAACCACAGACACCCGTACACAGACCGTCGAAACGAACGCATACCGCAAGCCTCCCGGTTCAAGAGACGTGTGACCCGCTTCGCAGCCGAAGCCGACTTCCTACAGCAGTCCGCGCAGGTGCTCGAGACTGGCGGCCGCCTGATCGACCGTGCC
The DNA here is from genome assembly GCA_964446835.1 of uncultured Planctomycetales bacterium. Classification (GTDB taxonomy): domain Bacteria; phylum Planctomycetota; class Phycisphaerae; order UBA1845; family JAFGLZ01; genus CAYUQT01. The sequence continues at coordinate 6,293 of CAYUQT010000077.1, forward strand.
GCACTCCACACTCAGAACGATCTCGCGGTCCACCGGTCGAAGGATACGAATGATCTCTTTCCAGTCGATGACGCCCTCGCCGCAGGCGCAGCCCACGGGCGTACCCGTCACCTTACCCCGTTCGGCTTCGCTATGGGCGACGCTGATGTCCTTGGCATGAACGTGTACCAGCCGATTGCGGACATGGGCCAGCCACGTGTAGGGGTCCTGGCCGGCCAGATACGCGTTGCCGGTGTCGAAGTTGATCCCCAGCGATCGCGACTTGACCAGATTGTAGATCCGGTCCAACCCTTCGGGACGTTTGCTGTAGATCTGGTGAGGCTCCAGACCGATCAGGATGCCGTGGCGTTCGGCCACACGCGTCAGCTTCGTCAGCGTGTACTTCATCAGGATGTGATCCGTTTCTTCATCGGTGAAGTCGGGTTTGATCCCCTCGTCGGTATTGACGACCGGCGCCCCCAGGTGCGAGGCAAAACGGATCGCTAGATTGATGTACGTCACGCTGATCTCCGGCTGAGCCAGCGGATTATGGGCCTGGATCGCCGAACACTTGACGTGATGCTTCTCGCAAAGATCGCGGATACCCAGCGGATCCTCATACAGGGATATCGTGTGGTAGTAGCCGGCCTCGGACATCAGCTCGCGGCCCCAGTGGACCATCGGTTCGATGTACTCGAAGCCCAGTTCGGCCGCCTTCGCCACGCCCCAGGCGAACGGCTTCTCCTCACGACGAATGTATTCCAGATTCGCGCCGATCGAAATTCGTGCCATGATTCGCTCCTCTATCTGTTGAGATGACCGACGTACAGACCGTATAGCCGCCGCATTGTAGGGCGCCCGGCGGATGATGTCACTCGCCTACGACCCAAAGATCAGGTGGGCGACGACAACGTAGGCATTGCTGAAGGGCTCATTGCGGAAGAACGAGACCGGTATGTTCGGCGAACCGATAAACGGCCGAAGCACCCAGCCCATCTGGATGCCGACAAAGGCATAGAGGACGAGCCATGCGGTCAGGGCCAATGTGTGACGCGGGTGGCGGCGGATGAGCGGGCGGTAGTAGCGAAGCATGGTCAATTGGGCAGCCAGTGTTGCCACGGTGAACATGCCTGCACTGAAGAGCAGAGCCCCCCGATAGCTGCCCTCGCAGAAATACCAGAACCGCGTGAGGGGTGCCAACGAAGCCAGCGCGATGCTGAGTCCCGCCTGGCCCGCAAGGATGGCCTGCATCGCCTCGCGGAAATCCTCGCGGAGACCCAGCAACGTGTTCAGGACGAAGAAGCCCGGCAGGCACAGCAGACTCGTAGCGAACAGCAGCAGCGGCAGTTTCATCCCGCCGTAGAGAACCATCAGAAACCGCTCAGGAGACGCAAGCTGAAAGCTGCCCATGATCGCCCCGTAGACAGGCGCGAAGCCGCAGATCATGGCAGGCAGCCACCACGCCGGACGCGCAACGACGTTCGATGGGGCGAACAGGGCGTCGCCCCGGAGGAATAGACCGGTCTGGATCAGGGCCGAACGCATGAGCAAGGCCTCGGCCTAGTGAATCCCGAAGAGCTGGTGAACGCTGTTTAACACTGCCATGAAAAAGTTGCCCGATCTTGCTCGGAACCATTCAAAGGGGGCGGTGGGATTGCCGATGAAAGGCCGCAGCAACCACCCCATTTGAGCGCCCACAAGGCCGTAGAGAACAACCCAGATCTGGAAGATCAGCTTGGCCTGCCCCAGAGCCTGAGGGGGAATAACCTTCGGAATCCGATCCAGCGGCCCGGGAGGTCGGGCCGGCGATTCGGCGACTTTGATCATCCAACCGGACTCCTCTTCCGACTCGACCGAAGGAGGAGGGGGCGCTGGCGCGGGTGAGGCTGCCAACCGACGAAGCGTGTGCAGAAGAAAGGCAAGGGCGACAAACCCCGCCACACCCAGCAACACGACGTTGAGCAAAACCATAAACGGATAGCTGGTGGTGCTCAGGGTGAAGAAGCCCAGGATTGTTCCAAGCGACGCTGCGACGGCCACATTCACGGCGACCGCCCCGACGAGAAGACGAAGCGTGGAAGCGAAACTCAGCCGGCAACCCACCAGGGCATTGAACACGTACAGCGACGGGAAGGTGACCACGAGCGTCAGGAGAAACAGGGCCGGCAGCTTGACCATCGATGCCACGATCTGCCAGCATCGATGCGGATCGCTTCGTACCCCGCCGCCCCAGTAGACCGACAGGGCGTACCACCCCATGAAGAAGCCGTAGCACGCCCCCAACATGACCGCCAGCGGCACAAACCGGCGCAGCGAGAGGTCGATCCGACCCTCCGCAAGCCGCTCTGGAACTGTGATCCGCCCCCTCAACAAGTCGTCCAACTGCCTGAACCATGAAAGCATGTGATTCTCCGATGTACAACGATGTGTTCAGACACTGACCCGTCTCCACCGACCCGGCCCCGGTGGGATGTCAGACACTCCGGTATGTTCGTCAGGATACTGCTCCTATCTCAATACGCCGCACAATCCTGCCGGTTCGTCCGAACTTCAAGTGAAACGTGTTGATCCTCGCAAGGACCGAGGCTAGTCTGCCGGGCAGTGAAACGTCAGAAACGAGAGATACGGCCGACACGTGTGAAACGGCCATGGAGATTACTCACTGGCGAGAACTTGTGCGGTCAGACATCAGCAGAACCCTTCGGAGAACGCCATGAAACCCAAGACCCAACCCGATGTGATCCTCTACAAAGGCAACTACCCCGGCTGGCCCTGGCTGGCCAAGACAAAGAAGGGCCGCCTGGTGTGCGCCTTCCGCGACGACGGCGTTCACATGTTCTCGCCGACCGGCAAGATCCTCTACACCTTCAGCGATGATGGCGGCAAGACGTGGGTCCCCACGCGGGTGGTCATCGATCACGGCGACGTCGACGATCGGAATTCCGGCATCGTCGAACTGCCCGACGGTACCCTGCTGGTCTGCTACAACACCTACACGGAAAAAGGCGTCTCACAGTCCCGCGTCATCCGTTCGACCGACGGCGGCGAAACCTGGAAAGACGACCGCCCCATCTCCGACGGCGACACACGAACCCGTTCCGGTCCCGTCGCACTGTCCACGGGCGACATCATGGTCCCCTACTACATCGCCCCCGGCAGCGGCGCCCTGGCGGGCCTCTCCAGCGACGGCGGCAAGGCATGGCAGACCGTCCGTATACCCGACGTGCCCGGCTTCATCGGCGACGAATGGGACGCCCTGGAAGTCGCTCCCAAACGGCTGATCGGCCTGATCCGAAACAGCCACCCCACCACCAACGGCACCTTCTGGAAAACCGAAAGCCGCGACGGTGGCCGCACATGGTCCAAACCCGTGCCCACGAACGTCCGCGATCAGCGGTCAACCTCGCCACCCAACCTGAGCACTCACGGCCGCCGACCCATCCTGACCTACTGCGACCGGCGGATGATCAGCGTGTCGATGGTCCTGCCAATCGACGACGATTTCGTCCTCTGGAACGTCGACAAGACGCTGCCGTGCCTCCAGTACACCCCCGACGGCCAGCCGATCACAGACGGCGGATACCCCGTCTCCGTTGAACTCGACGAACGCCGCCGGTTCCTCATCGACTACGAGATCCGCGCCAAGGATCACCAGATCGCAGGATACGTCATCGACATCCCGCCGGAGTGGATCAAGGGATAGGCACCCGACCACCAGGATGTCGACGGTTCGAGACAGTGTCGGTCAGGCCCAGAGGATCGTGCCGAACCCGGAGGTCACTTCCCATCATGCGCAATAGAACTGCCCTCGTCATCGGTATCTGCCTTGCAGCATGGACCTGTTCGGGCAGATTTCTGTCGGCCGAGAGCTCCGGAACCGTCCTGAAGATGTTCGCCGACCCGCCCAAGGAATACAGCACAGGCCCGCTGTGGACCTGGAATGACCTCCTCTCCGAAGAGCAGGTCCTCGCAACCCTCCGCGACCTGGCCGGCAAGAAGGTCCGCCAGGTATGGGTCCACCCGCAGCCGGGACTGATGACGCCATACCTGTCGGACGACTGGTTCCGACTCTGGGAGGCCACTCTCCGCGAAGCCGAGAAACTCGACATGAACGTCTGGCTCTACGACGAAAACTCCTACCCCTCCGGCTTCGCCGGCGGACACGTCCCCGAGGCAATGCCCGAATCCCGAGGGCGAGGACTCCTGCTCCGGGATGGCAAACCCGCCGGCCCGATCGGCAAGGACGTCCTTGCCCTGTTCCGCCTCACCGACGACGGCACAACCAACGTCACCCAGGACGCACAGTCCGGAAGGCCCCTCCCCGAAGGCAAGTATCTCACGGCCACCATCGTTCGCTCGCAGAACTCGCCCTGGTTCGCCGACAGGTGCTACGTCGATCTGCTCTATCCCGGCGTAACCGAGAAGTTCCTGGAAATCACGCTCGAACCCTATCGCCGGCGCTTCGGCCGCGAGTTCGGCAAGCACATCCCGGGCGTCTTCACCGACGAACCCTCCATCCACCCCACGCCTGGCCTGCCCTGGACCGACGACCTCGCCAAGGTATTCCAGAAACGATGGGGTTACTCACTACTCGAGCACCTGCCCAGCCTCGCAAAGCCCGTCGGCGACTGGCGCCGCATCCGGCACAACTACTTCCAGGTATTGCTCGACCTGTACATCGAACGATGGGCCAAACCCTACTACGACTATTGTCAGCGTAACGGGCTGGAGTTCACCGGCCACTACATGGAGCACGAATGGCCGAACCTCATGAGGACGCCGGACTACATGGCCCTCGAAGCGTGGCAGCATCGACCCGGCATCGACATCCTCCTGAACCGATATGAGGAACGCCCCAACGCCCAGCTCGGCAACGTGCGGATCGTCAAAGAGATCGGCAGCGTCGCCAACCAGTGCGGCAAGCGGCGGACGCTCAGCGAAACCTACGCCGGCAGCGGCTGGGAAATCCGCATGGAGGAGATGAAACGCCAGGGCGACTGGCAATATGTTCTGGGCTTGAACACGCTCAACGAATGCCTCTCCCACGTCACCATCCGCGGAATTCGCAAGGCCAACTGGCCCCGTTCACTCTCATATCACAACCCCTGGTGGGAAGCCTACGGCATGCTCGAGGGCTACTTCACGCGGCTGTCGGCAGCCCTCTCGCATGGGCAACAGGTCAATCCCGTCCTGGTGATCGAGCCAACCACAACCGCCTGGATGTACCAGGGCGAGAAATCTCTCGAACACATCGGTGCTCAGTTCCAGGCAATGCTGCACGGACTGGAACGCGACCAGGTGGAATATGATCTGGGGTCCGAGGACATCATAGCCCGAAACGGCTCGGCCGATGGACCATGGCTCGTCGTAGGACAACGCCGCTATCGCATCGTCGTCCTGGCCCCATTTACAGAGAATCTCAACACCAGGACCACGGATCTTCTGGAGTCGTGCCTCAAGGCCGGGGCAACGGTCCTGTGCTGTGGCGATCCCCCCGCGCGAACAGACGGCCAACCCTCCCCTCGCGGAAAAGCGGCCGCCAGCCTGCCGGGATGGAAGAAAGTCGATACCGCCGCTCTCTCGACAGAACTTAAGGCCCAGGCCGACCCCGGCTTCGCCATCCACCGCAATCAAGGCGACACCGGCCTGCTGTTTCACCACCGCCGCCTATTCGACGACGGCCAACTCCTCTTCCTCGTCAACGCAAGCATGGATCGGCCCAGCCGTGGCACCATCCGATCTGCCGCCAAGGGCGTACAGCAATGGTGTCTGGAAAGCGGAAGGGTCGCCCCCTATCCGTTCACGACCACCGCCCGCGGCGTCGAGGCCCCCTTCGAGCTGCCCCCCTGCGGCAGCCTGCTGCTGTTCCTGTCGATGCAACCGGCCACCCCCGCCCCTGCCCCGCAAACCAGCGAAACCTCCCTCCAGGCCACGGGCCCCGTTAAGGCCCGCCGATTGGACGATAACCTCCTGGTGATCGACTACCTGGACCTCACCACCGGCGGAAAGACCGAAAAAGGCATCCATTGCCGCCGGGCGGCCAACCAGCTCTTCGCCCGCAACGGCATGAAGGAAAACCCCTGGTTCAATTCGGTCCAGTTCGCCGATGAGATCATCCGGCGGCGATTCGGCCCCGACAGTGGCTTCGAAGCCACCTACCGCTTCACCATCGCCGAACAGGTGCCGCCGCAGCTCCACGTCGTCCTGGAACGACCCGACCTGTACGCCAGCATCACCTGCAACGGCACGTCGGTGAAACCCATCGCCGGCGCCCACTGGCTGGACCGCTCCTTCGGGCGGATAGACATCCATTCGCTTGCGCGAGTGGGCGAGAACACCCTGACGATCAAAGCGCCGACCTTCACGGTCTTCCATGAACTCGAACCGCTGTACGTCTTGGGCGCGTTCACGCTTCAGCCAATGCAGAACGGATTCGCCATCCTGCCCGACAAGCCCCTGGAGCCGGCAAAGGGTTGGAGCAAACAGGGCCACCCGTTCTACGCAGGTGGGGTCGGCTACAATCAGGAATTCGACGTGCCCCAACCGAAGGGCCGCTACTGGATCGAGTTGAATTCCTGGCTGGGCAGTGTGGCCAAGGTCATCGTCAACGGGAAGCCCGTCGGATACATCGGCTGGCAGCCTTGGCGATGCGAGGTAACCGAACCCCTGCAGCCGGGCCGCAATGCCGTGGAAGTGGTAGTGTTCGGCACGCTCCGCAACACGCTCGGACCCCACCACGCCGGACCGCCGGATGGGCAGATTACCCCGAACATGTGGTATCAGGCCCGGCCGTCAGGCCCGCCGGCCGGGGGACAGTACAACACGGTGTGCTATGGCTTGTTCAAACCGTTCGGGCTGAAGAATTCCCAATAGGGCTTTTCAGGGTTGGGGATCACGGCGGCGGCCAGGCGTCCAGGGCGCGAAGGTCGTCGGCAACATCTTCCTTGCCGCCGCTCATCCGCCACGCGCGGGCCAGTTCTCCGATGGCGTCACCCTTGCGACCGATCCGTTTGTAGAACCGGCCCAGTTCGGTGTAGACCGACGCATTGAGGGGCTCGATGGCAGCCGCCTGCCGAAGCGACATCAGGGCATTGTCAAAGTCGCCCTGCTGCTCGTACTGGTGGGCCAGCATGATCTTGTACTTGGCGGTCGGACCGAGCATCTGCTCGCTCTGCTTGAGAGCGGCAATCGCCTTGTCGTACTCGCCGCGGAGTTCCAGAGCTCGGGTCTTGCCCTTGATCGCCTCGTCGTAGCCGGGGAAGGCCGCGATGGCCCGGTCGAAGTAGTACACCGACTCATCGAGGTTCCGCCGAGCCATCCGCGAGTTGCCGTCGCGGAACCGCTGCTCGGCCAGACCGACGTAGCTGCGGGCGAGATAATACAGGGTCTCCGGCCGATCGGGGTCCTTGATCAGCGCGGTCTTGAACTGCCCGATGGCCTCAATGTAGTTGGCCTTGTTGTATTCCTGCAGACCTTCCTGGTTGATCTCGCCGACCACCGGACCGCAGCCGACCGAAACGCCCAGACACATACCGAGCGCAACGAAGCAGGCCAGCCTTGTCATGAAATGTCCCGTGCTATTCCCAGAGGTTCCCAATCGCTCATTCATACTATCGGAATCTTATGGCGAGGTACAAGAGTGCTACTGCCTTTCACGCCACCGCAGCCGGCCAATACGAATCCCCTGCAGGTTCGGAAGCAGACAGGCAAGGTAGTCCTGGCCGTCGCAGGTCACCACCTCCGGAGCTGCCAGCGGAAGGCTGCACACATACTTGGCCTCCGAATCGATGCCAAAACCCAACGGATCGCCGCTCTCGTAAACGTGCGTCACCGCATCCCGCCCGTAACGCTCCGTCCGAAACAATACAAAGTGCCCCGCCCGAGGCTCCACAACCTGCGGACACTCTGCCGAACAGAAACCCTTGCCCGCCCGGCCGCCGATCGACACGATCCGCGACAGAGACCAGTTCAGCGTGTCCGTCGACGTCCGGCAGAAGATCGCCCCCACGCCTTGTGGCGTCCCGGCGGTATAGTAACAGTGCCACACCCCCCCGATCTTCAACACCATCGGATCGCGGGTATTGGCCCGAACGCCCTCGGTGAACAGACCCGTTCGGCGATTCGGATTGACCCGGCGACGGAAGGCCTTGCCGTCGGAACTCGTAGCGCAGCAGATGTTCTCCCAATCGCCGTAGAACATGTGATAGATGCCGTCGATCCGCACGACATAGGGCGCCTGAAGCCCACCGGGCGTCTCACCGAAGTTGGGGTCGGCCTCCATCGCCACGCCCATCGGTTGCCAGTTCACGTCGGTAAGCCGCTTGCCCTCCCAACGATGAAACAGGCGGGAAACACCCCCACATCGCGTGTTTCGAATGCACGACCAGAGCTGCCACGTGCCGTCCTTGGCCTGCCATAAGGCGAAGTCAACCGGTTGCTGCTTATCGCCCTGGTACGTGCCCAGATCGGGGTTCGTCGCGATCGTCCACCAGTCGCCCACAACCTCCGGCCGGACGACCGATTCACCGGCCATCGCACCGGTTGTCGCCGCCAACCAGAGGCTCGCCGCAAGGCAGAACCCTGTCCGTCCCATCTGATGAACTCCAATAGCCATGACGGCATTGTAGCGCACGACCTCCGGCAGACAAGTGGACGCCATACCCCGCTGATCCAGCGTTGACAGTACGAACCAGCCCGCTTAGCCTAGCACCCATGATCGTCCTTATCGACAATTACGACTCGTTCACCTACAACCTCGTCCAGCGCATCGGGGAACTCGACCCGAACTACGCCATGAAGGTCCACCGCAACGACAAGGTGACCATCGAACAGATCGAATCGGACAAGCCGGATCACATCCTCATCTCACCCGGCCCCTGCACCCCGCTCGAAGCAGGAATCAGCAACGATGTCATCCGCCACTTCGCGGGCAAGGTACCGATCCTCGGCGTGTGCCTGGGGCATCAGTGCATCGGACATTGCTGGGGAGCCAAGGTCCCCCGCGCCCCGCGCCTCATGCACGGCAAGACCAGCGAGATACACCACGACGGAAAGACGATCTTCAAGGGGCTGAGCAACCCCTTCACCGCAACCCGATACCACTCGCTCATCGTCGACCGCGACACGCTCAGCAAGGAATTTGAAGTCACCGCCTGGACCGACCAGAACGAACTCATGGGAATCCGCCACAAGTCAATGCCCGTTGAGGGCGTGCAGTTCCATCCCGAAAGCTTCCTCAGCATCGAAGGATCGAAATTGCTGGCCAATTTCCTCGCCCTCCGGTAGTATCGCCTCGCCGAAGCGGTCGAAGAACTCGCGGGTCGCCATCTCGCGGTCCGACGGCTTCGGAGCGTTTCTGTTTGCGGCAATCGTCGACGGGCAGATGCCGGTCCGCAGAAGACCGGCCCACACGTCCTTCAAGAGGCAGGTCATGAGCGTCGATTATCGTTCCCGTTTCGCTCGCTGCGGCCAGGGGGTCCAAATCGCCGACGATGTGTTCATCGAACACCCCGAGGTCATGGAGGTCGGCGACCACGTGGTGTTCATGAAGGGCGTCTATATCATGGGACGCCCCGCCCGGTTCACCATCGGAAACGAAGTCACCTTCTACCCCTATGTCTTCTACCAGGGCTCGCCCGGACGTGTGGTCATCGGCAGCGACGTCCAGTTCTTTCCGAACTGCTACCTGAGCGCCGGAGACTGGGAAACTTGCTTCATCGAGGTCGCCAGCCATACGCACTTCGCGCCCGGCTGTGTTCTCTATGGATGGGGCGGCCTGAGGGTGGGCAACTACTGCGCGATCGCCGCCGGTTGCATGCTCTCGACCGTCAGCCAATACACCGATCAAACCGAAAACCCCATGGTCCTCTACGGCGAAAACGCCGCGCCCGTGACGCTGGAAGATGACGTGTATCTGGGTGCCCACGTCGTCGTCAATCAGGGGGTGACGGTCCGCAAGGGGTGCGTGGTCGGGGCAAATTCCGTCGTCCTTTCCGCCACCGAAGAATACGGGTTCTATGTCGGTGCACCCGCCCAACTCAAGAAGAAGCGGAGATGATGTCATGACGTACCGGTCCCTGCTGTTCCTTGTTGCCGGCATATACTGCGGCCTTCTGTCGACCACCTCAAACGGCCAGACGATCTATCGCCACTTTCCCGCCGATGCCCCACCCCCTGTCGTCACCTGGAACGGCCTCGTCCCCGGCCAGGACAAATTCGACGCCGCCGTGATGGATCGCCTCGGTATCAAGGCCGAACCCTTGGCCTGGTACGGCGCCCGCAAGTTTGAACTCAAGGCCCCCGGGCGTGACGATGTCACGGACAACGTCCTGGCCAAAGGCGATCTCGTCGTGGGCACCCTGGAACTCGTGACCCCACTGCCCGGCTTCGAAACGCTGAGCGCCATTGCCGCCAAGATCGGCCCGCCCGAACACACCATCATCCTGAGCCGTCAGAGCATCGTCGACTACGCCAGCAAGGGTTACCGCTTCATCGCCAATAATGCCGACGGCAAGGTGGTCGGAACGGCCTGCTTCCCGCCCCGCCGACGCGTCCCGGCCGGCGAACTCAAGGTTCTCGACCTCTCCAAACAAGTGCAGGGCCCGCTGCCGCCCGTCCAGAATGCCCGGGCTTGGGAGGGGCTGAAGGTCGGATTCGCCAGCCGGCCGCTGGGGCTCGACGAAGAAATGATCAAGGGAATGGCCAAGGACGACCAGCTTCGAAAGCCACTCGACGTCCTCCAGGTTCGCTGCTGCTACGTCAGTCACCAGGGCCAGTCGGTCGCCCTTCTGGGAGCAGACATCTTTGGAATGCTCCGGCTCGATCTTGTGCCCGTTTTCACCAAGCTCGCCTCGGAGGGCTATCCCAACGTCGTGGTCGGACTCAGCCACGTGCATTGTGCCCCCGACACCATCGGAGTCTACGGCTTCTTGCCGAACCAATACCTGCGAAGCGTTCAGAAGGCCGTCTATGATTGCGTGCGTGCGGCAGCCGAGGCCGCACAGCCGGCCTCACAGGTCAAGGTGGTCTCCGTGGAGCTGCCGCTGGATGGCGCCCGCGTGGCCGGCATCAGCCGGAACGTCCGCAATCCCGGCCTGGTCAACCCGCAACTGGGGGTCGTCACCTTCCATGCCGCCGACGACCGGGTGATCGGCACACTGATCAACTACGCGTGCCATCCCGAGATCCTCGACGGTGACCACACCAAGCTGTTCGCCTCGGACTTCGTCGGACCGCTCCGCGAATACGTCGACAACGGCCTGGGCGGAACCACCGTGTTCGTCAACGCCGCCCTGGGTGGCATGGTGACAGGAGACACCCCGGGCCGACGTGTAGAGGACATCAAGCTGTTGGGCGATCGGTTGGGCAAGCAGGTCGTCGAATATGCCAAAAGGGCCCAGCCTTCACCCGAGCAAACCCTGCGTTTCATCAAACGCCCGATCGAAATCCCACCCACCAATCTGAAGTTCAAGGGTCTGGCCGCCGCCAAGGGGGCCAACAAGTCCCTCGTCGATAACCGACTGCCCACCGAGTTGAACTACATTCGCATCGGCTCGGCCGAATTCATCACGATCCCGGGAGAGCTCTTCCCCGAAATCGGCTTTGAAATCCAGGCCAGGATGACAGGCTATCCCCGCATGATCGTCTGCCTGGCCAACGACGAGCTGGGCTACATAGTCCCCGGCTACGACTTCAACGAGAAGAACTACGAGGAATCCATGTCCGTCGGCGCCGCCATGGGCCCCATGATCCAGATGGCCGCCTGGGAACTGGCCGCCAAGGGCGCCACCATGAATCGATAGCCCATCAGCCGCCGCCCAAGGGCAACCGCGGCATCAACCCTCACGAGCCGCCATCTTGGCCCCGTGCCTGCAACGACGGCGCAATACATCGCGGCCAGGCAGACGGTCCTCCCCACAAACAGAGGCGAAGGGCTCAAGCCCTCAAACCCTTCCCACACCCACTGCCATGAACGCCCCGGACGCAATCCGTCTCACAGTTGCCCACAGAACCCCGACCCCCTTCTCACCGATGGACGAGGAGAACGACCACTCCAAGGACCCCAACCATGAGAACCGTCCGACTCGGCGACACCCCCGACCGCTGCCAAAGTGAGACGCCCCATGTCCCGCCGACCCGCCTCCATGTCACGCACCAGAGGTGTGACATTTCGGGACAGAGTGAGACACCCAACCACACAAACACTCCGAATACAACCATTGATCCCCCGCCATCGTCCCCGCACCTCCGCCCGATACCCATCACCCTCATACCCAAAGCTCGCATACTACGCGTCGAAAGTATGACGCTAATCGACAAGTCCACTCCAGACTATGGCGTGAGCGTCTTCCGCTTCCCCCCGCCAAGGCGATCCCCGACACCCGGGACAATACGAGATATCCGTGACCCCACCAACCACCAGGACTTCCAGTTCGCGCATCATCGAGCATGCCGCTCGTGTCCCCTCCTCGCAATCCCACGACACGATCGCATCACACATGCCCACGAGGCTCGCCTCGACGGTCAGGCAGGCCGATTTCCGACCAACAAAGCGGAGCGCAAACAGTCGGATACATACGACCTTACCCCTGCGAATGCACTTCTGCTTGATTTGCACAGGTCGGCGTGCAACAATTGGTTAGGAGGGGCGCAACTAGGGGAGATTCTACGTCCAGGGGTATTTCCGATGTCTATGATCGAATGGCGGGCGAGGGGCGTCGCAGGGCTGGCATTGCTGTTGGGGTTTTCATCCGCACCGGCGATGGCAGCCTCTCCTGGAGGCAGCGGGGCCAAATGGGTGTTGGCGGCCAGTGAGCCCAACGATCAGGTGACGGTCGTTCGCGTGACGGGCGACGCCCGACAGATGGGCTGGTGGTACGGCTACCTCCTGGCGAAGGAGATCAGTGACAACTTTGCCAAGGGATTCGAGTACACCGACGTGGGGTCCATGGCCGAGTTCGGCATGCCCTCGTGGCTCCTCTACATGTATGTCGACGACATCATCTGGCCAGGCATGGAGCCCAACATCCCTCAGGAGTTCAAGGACGAACTCGAGTGGATCGCCAAGGGGGCACAGGACGCCGGCGAGTCCAGCGTTACGCTGCGCGACCTCCGTCGTTACTTGGCAATTATTGAGCTGTGCGAATTCAACTGCTCGGCGATTTGCGCAACCAGCCCGGCTACGGACGGCCGGATGATGCAGACCCGGGTCCTGGATTTCGGCCTGGAGTGGCGGTGTCAGGACAATCCGGTGATCACCGTGTACCAGCCGACAGACGGACCGGCCTACTGTAACGTAGGGTTCGCAGGGCTGACCGGGTCGCTGGCGGGATTGAGTCACAAACGGATCGGTGTGTGCGAGGTCGGGCTGCCGACGGTGGGGGCGAGTTTTACCCGCCTGTCGATGCTTCGCGGCATTCCGATGACGATGCTCATGAAGCAGGTGCTCGCGAAGTCTCAGCCGGATTCCGGGGCGACGACATCCCTCGAAAAGGCCATCCAGATCATTCAGAACGCTCCGCGGACCAGCAACTACGGCTATGCCGTGGGCGACGGCGATGCTAACGACGCCCGATCGTTCATCACCACACGAACAGGATGCTATATCTGGGGGATCAACCAGCAGATTTCCTGGAACGATCCGAGCGATCCGAACACAATTGTTGATGCCAACCTTCCGGTGAAGAAGACTCTGAAAGCCGTTCCCGGAATCACCTATCTGCCGCACAACGAGGCGAAGTTCTTCCGCCTGGTCGACCCGAACGATCCCAACGAGCCCAACTACTTCGGTCGGCTTCACGACCCGAACGTGTCCATATCGATCGCGAGACAGATCGCCATGGACACCAATCTGATGAACGTGATCTACGATTTGCAGGAGCTTCGGCTGTGGGTCGCCTATGCCGAAGGGCCCTTTGCCGCCTCGACCCGCAGTTTCGTCGAGTTCGACTTCGGCGGTGTAATGCCCAATCCGATGGCTTTCGGCGTTGAACCCAATGCCCAGGGGTCGGATTCGATTCTGATGCAGGCGGTACCGGCCAGTACGCTGACACCCTCGGGGGTCATCGAGTACTCGTTTGAATCGGTGGGCAATCCCAACGATCCCAACTTCGGAACCGGCCATTCCAGCGGATGGCAGACGTCGGTCGTATACACCGATACGGGGTTGGAGGCCAACCGGTACTACGCGTATAGCGTCAAGTCGAGAGAGGCCTCGAGTTCGCGAGAAACGCAGTCTTCGTCCTCAGTCCGAGCCTGCACCGAGGCCGAAGTGCCGCCACCCCCGACGATCAGCAACATCACGTTGAACTCGCTGGTCATCGAGGTGTCCGACGGCAACAATCCCGGCGATACCGTATTGGCCCTCTACGACAAGACACGCAAGGCCTATGTGGACGCTTCGGGCAATACCGTCTCGGCGGCGATCTGGAGAACCGCTACGGCATGGGGACAGGTGACGGTTCGCAGTCTGCAGTCCGGCAAAGCGTATGAGTTCGTGGTTCGGGCCCGAAATCGTGCGGGGGTTGTGACGGCTGACAGCGTCTCTGCCACGGGCACCACGCTCTCCACAGGGCCGAGCGACCCGAACGATCCGAATATCATCCGGCGGATCATCCCAGATCCGATGACCTTCTCGTCGTCTCCTGAGGTGATCAGCTCCACAGCGGTAACGATGCGAGCGACCGATGCCAATGTGCCGGTCAAACCGGCCAGGTACTTCTTTGAAGAGACAACGAAGATCGGCGGCGGCGACAGCAGCTATTGGCAGACGGACGCCTCGTATACGGATATCGGGCTGATGCCGAACACCCGCTACGCCTATCGCGTGAGGGCAAAAGACTCCGGCGCCACGCCCGTCATGACTGCCTATTCCGAAGTGGTCAGCGTAGTAACGTGGGCCGAAGTGCCTTACACACCCAGCGTGAGCTATCCATGGTTTGACTCACTGGTGGTTGCCGTGTCGAGGGGATCCAACCCGTCGGGCACCGAACTGGCGATCTTCGATCAGACACGCGGAGCGTTCCTCGAACCGAATGGAACGTTGGTGGCCGTGCCTGCGGGCAGGGATCCCAATGACCCGAACCTCGCCTTCTGGCTGAGCGATGAGGCGTGGGGCTTCCTGCGGGTTTCGGGGCTGCAGTCACACACGACCTACAAGTTCTTCTGTCTGGCCAGGAACGCCGACCATGTCGTGAGCGGTCCGAGCAGCGTCGGATCCGGCACGACGATTTCAGCCACCGACGTGACGCCGGCTCATCTGGAGGAAGTGATCATCGAGGGTCCCAACGAGGTGGCGGAGAACACCGTCGCCGGCTACCGCGCGACGGGACTCTACACCGACGCCACTATTCGGCAGCTTCGCGATGGCGTTATATGGAGTACGTCGACACCGGTCTTCGGTCTGATGGACAACCAGGGAAAACTCCACGTCAACAACCTCGATGCAAATCAGGTGACGACCGTCTACGCCGAGTACAGTGACTCGGGCAGTCGCGTCCGCGGAGAGTACCGAGTGAATCTCGTTGACGTGCCGGACGCGAATGTTCCCGATGCCAACAGTCCGGTCGACGCCAATCAGACGACTCCCGGGCGAGACACGCAGGGCCTGCTGGCGATGTTCTGCCCGACCAGTTCGCTGATGATTCTGCTGGCTCTGACCGGCGGCATCTGGGCGCTTCGCAGGCGTTCGGCATAAGGGG
Source organism: uncultured Planctomycetales bacterium (assembly GCA_964446835.1). Lineage (GTDB taxonomy): Bacteria > Planctomycetota > Phycisphaerae > UBA1845 > JAFGLZ01 > CAYUQT01. The sequence continues at coordinate 21,970 of CAYUQT010000077.1, forward strand.
ACCTTCAACACCGAGGCATAGAGGACAGAGATCTGGAAATCGAACAGCCGGTTCCCTATACATAAGCCTTCAGTGGAGCCACATGGGCAATCGGCTCGGGCGCAGAAGCCAGGCCATCAGATACAAGGTGAAGCATGGAAGATACACTCATCATCCTCAAGCCGGACACCGTGCAGCGCCGGCTCGTGGGACGTATCATCGACCGTTTCGAGGCCAAGGGGCTTCAGATCGCCGCGATGAAACTGATGCACATCTCGCGCGAGTTAGCAGAGCGGCACTATGCCGTCCATCGCGGCAAGGAGTTCTACCCTCGATTGATCGATTACATCACCGCCGGGCCGGTCGTGGTGATGGTCCTGCGTGGCCGAAAGGCCATTGAGGTCAGCCGGAAGATGATGGGCAAGACATTCGGCAGTCAGGCCGAACCGGGGACGATCCGCGGCGATTTCGCCCTCAGCGACACGTTCAACCTCGTGCACGGCAGCGACGCACCCGAGACGGCCGCAGCGGAGATCGCCCTGTATTTCCGGCCTGACGAGCTTATGACCTGTGAGCACCCCGACACGCGATGGGTGATTTGAGGATTCACGATGATCATCAAGACCGTTGAGGATGTACCCAACGAGGCCGTCAAGATGGACGGGGCGAAAGACGCCTCCGTGCGGTGGCTGATCACCGAAACGGACGGGGCCCCAAACTTCGCGATGCGGCTGTTTGAACTCGGGCCCGGGGGGCATACCCCTCACCATCGTCATCCCTATGAGCACGAGGTGTATGTCCTTCAAGGCGACGGCGTGGCAGTCGGGCCGGACGGCGAACGCCCCCTTGGCGCGGGGCAAATCGCCTATGTGCCGCCCAACGAGCCGCATCAGTTCCGGAACTCCTCGGCCGGAACTTTCCGGTTCCTTTGCCTCATCCCGGCGGCCACCTGCTGTGTAAGATAGTAGGACAATGTCGCCCGCGGCACGAATGGCCGATAAGAACCCGATGTTCAGAACGGAGGGTCCTTCTTGGAGACGTGTTGCTACCCGCGTGGTCAACCGGGATGATACGACTTCTCCCGGTGGGCATTGCCTTTGTTTCGGGTCCTGATGGACCCACTTGCCTGCAACGGATCCAAGAGGAGTTCTTCCATGTGGCCCAGATTCGCGATCGTTCTGCTGATGAGTGGGCTGGCCTTCGCTCAGGTCAACGTCGAACTGGAACCGGACGAGCTTCCACCGGATAGTCCGCCCGCGAAACCCAAACCGGCGCCGACGCCACCGGCGGCCAGGCCGGCCAAGCCCGCGACACCCAAGGTCGAGGATCGGCTGGCACCTCAGCCACGGATCGAGCAACCTGACGAGCCGGACCAACTCATCCCCGCCAAGCCGGCTACCCCGACGCCCAAGCCGAAACCCAAAGCCAAGAAGCCCGACGCCGCCAAGGCAGGGCCACCCACCCGACCGGCTGCTCCGAAGCCTCAGGGCGATCCGACGCCTGAGACACGGTCTTGGCTGCTGAAGGCCAAGAACAGCATCGTCGCCAGCGATTCGTCAGAGGCCTCGCAGATCGGCCTCAACGTCCTCAAGGCGGGGGGAAATGCGATCGACGCAGCGGTGGCCACATCGTTCGCGCTGGGCGTTACGCGCCCCTATCACTGCGGCTTGGGCGGAGGTGGGTTTGTGGTGATCTACCTGGCCGCCCGCAAGGAGACACTTGCCTTCGACTTCCGCGAGACGGCGCCCGGCGACGCCACCTGGGACATGTTTGTTGAGGCTCGCAAGAAGGACCCCAACGGGCTGGTACCGAGTCGGTTCGGAGGACTTGCGGTAGGCGTTCCCGGCCTGTTGGCGGGAGCAAGCTATCTGCTCAGCGAGTTCGGCACCATGCGACTCGACCGCGTGATCAACCCGTCGATCGAACTGGCGCAAATGGGGTTCAAGGCCGATGCAGACTACGTCACCGTTTGCCGCAACGCAGCGGCCGCCTATGCACGAAACCACGAGATGCTCACCCGTTTCCCGGACCTCTATCAGCAGGTTCTGAACAACGGCAATCCCATCAAGGTCGGACAGCTCGTGCAGCGTCTGGACCTCGCGTCGGGATTGCAGCTCATCGCCACAGGCGGAACGCAGGCGTTCTACGAAGGTCAGATCGCCGACGCGATCGTCCGATCGGTTGAGAAGGCCGGCGGTGTTCTGAAGCATGAAGACTTGCTGAGCTATCGGGTTCGCGAACGCAAGCCGATTCGTTTCAACTATCGCAAGTTTGAGATCATTACGATGCCCCCGCCGTCGTCCGGCGGTGTGGTCATTGCCGAAACCCTAAACATCCTCTCGAACTACCGCCTGGGTGAGATACACAGTCGGCAGCCCGAGCAGGCAGCCCATCTCTTCGTCGAAGCATGTAAGCATGCCTTCGCTGATCGATCGCGATGGGTGGGAGACCCTGCCTTCGTGAACGTGCCCGTTTCGGGGCTGACGGGGCAGAAGTACGCAGCCTCGCTGGCCAAGCAGATCGACGAGAAGAAGCCCAAACCGACCAAGGAGTATGGGTCGACGCGTGTGCCCGACGACAGCGGGACGACACACTTCTGTGTGGTCGACGCCGACGACAACGTCGTGTCGTGGACCGAGACGATCAATCTTCCGTTTGGGTCGTACGTGGTCGCCGAGCCGTTCGGCATCATCCTGAACAACGAGATGGACGACTTCTGCGCCGAGCCGGGCAAGCCCGACGCCTTCGGCTTGCGGACGGGCACGGCCAACGCGGTGGCACCGGGCAAGCGTCCCCTGTCGAGCATGTCGCCGACAATCGTGCTCGATTCGGCGGGGCGGCCGGTTCTGGCCGTGGGAGCCGCCGGCGGGCCGAAGATCATCAGTTCCGTGCTGTCGATGCTCGTGAACACGATCGACTACGACATGACACTGGGGCAGGCGATGGAGGCCGTGCGGCTTCATCATCAGTGGATGCCGGACGAGCTGGTCTTCAGCGACCAGCCGGAATCGGCGTTCTTTGAGGACCTTCGCAAGCGCGGCCATCTGATGGCACGCCAGTACGGCTCGGGCATCGCCCAGTCCGTCGAATGGGACAACGATGGCACCCTCTTGGGCGCCTGCGAGCCTCGCAAGGGGCATCGCCCGGCGGGGGAATAGGCATCCACAGGTCACGGTTCGGAGCCCTTCGTCTTGGCCGAAGGGCCCGGGGAACGGAACCGTGCCATGCAGTGCGCGGCGCCTGTTCCGGGAGACGGGGGACGAACCGCTACTCCATGTCGCGGAAGACCAGGGGGGTCTCAAAGGGCGACAGACACGATGTGTTGTAGCACATCGGTGTGAAGCGCAGCGGTTTGACCTCACCGCTGGGGAACTTCACGGGCACCCAGGTTGACGCACCCTCAACGCCCGTACGAGAGCCAGGTCCTTCATCGAAGTAGACCCATTCCGGCAACGGATGGTCGGGGAACTTGGCGAACCCATCGGCGTCGATCAGGCCGCGAACCTTGAGGGTAGGAGCCCCCGGGGGCACCGTTTCAGGAATGTATCCTGCGGGCACGGCGGCATTGGCCAGCCCGGGTTGAACGAGCTGCCCGCCGCTCCACTGGTAGATGGCCGGGATCAGAACCAGCGGGCCGTACGTCACCATAACGCCCGGATTGCAGGGCTCGATACGATGTCCGAGCTTGCCTTTGAGCACGAGTCGCACGTGTGGCCCTGTCCGGGTTTCGACGAGTTCCGGTCTGGTGATGCAAGTCGGAACTCGCAGCTTGACCGCCATATCTGTCGGAACCCCTGCGGACTCGACGGTGGCCTCAGCCTTGGCAGGGTACGATGTGGCGATCCGTACGGTCGCGAGCGCACCGTTTGGCAACGGCACCGTGAACTCGCCCGGCACCAGCAGATTGACGTGAATCGCGCCGCCTCGGAAGGTGACGGCATGGCGGGCGTATTCGCTCATACCCATCCCCGCGTTGTGCAGGCAGCACCACCAGGCCTCTTCCATCAGATAGAGTCCGTAACCATTGGGTGTGAACGACCGCTGTCCGAATCCGCCGGTGATCAGTTGGTTGAACGCCAGGGCATTCCAGAAGATGCGTTCGGCCTTGTCGTAGGCCTTGTCGTCGTTGTTGATGAGACCGGCGTTGAGGTTCAGCATCATCCAATCGGCAATGGAGCATCCCTCGTTACGCACACTGTGGGGAAGTCCCTCAGAGATGTCGCCGTTGGGCAACTCAAACCGTTTGTCGATGATGAGGCGGCGGTTGACCTCGACCTTGTCGGCCCACGACGCATCGCCGGTGACAAGGGCGGCAATCTGGAGTCCGCGAAGCGTGCTCATGAATCCGTGCGAATGGCACGACTGCTCGCACGTTCCGATGTGCTGGCGAACCATGTCGCAGAACTCGAGCCAGCGGGGGTCGCGAGTGATCCCGTAGAGCCTCGCGAACGGTTCGCTGACCCAGGCCTCGATGAATCGCGCCCCGGAGCCCTTCATGCGGTCGCGCCATGCGTCTCGAACCGACCAGATTCGTTTGGCCATGCCCTCGGCTGATTCCAGGGCCCGGGCATCACCGGTGAGGTCGTAGTATCGGATCAGGCCGGAGAAGAGTCGGTTGCCGCACGCCCATGGATCGTCTTCGGGCGTGCGGTTCTGCGGCAGGCAGGCGTACCGGCCGAAGATGCCGGAGGGACGTCGCTGTTTGAGAATCCTCTCGAACAATCCCGAGAGTCGTGGGTCGTGCCCGCCGTCCACACCGTCGCTGCAACTCAGGAACTCCAGAAGCCGGCCGGTCAGATCGCCGGTGCACCAGTGTGCGTGGCGAACGCATCCGTCCGGACGCTCGAGGTCCATCATGATGAAATCCATCGAGTCGAGCGGATAGGCGGCGGAACGCGTACGGGCCATGCCCAGGCGGAACTTCAGTTGCGAGGCGGCCAGCGTCGGTCTGGACAACGAGGCTCGTCCGCCCAGAAGCATCGCAGGCCCCTTCGACGCATGCGAGGCGGGCTGAGGCGTGACCGTTTCGGCCGCGGACGATCCCCGGGCCGCCGTCCAGAGATATCCGGCACCGGCGCCCGCAAGGGTCGAACACTTCAAGAACGCCCGCCGATCCAACTTCGACATGGGATATCCTCCGAAGAAGGCCTGAAGGTGAGAAGAGCGCTCTGGTGGATCGCTTTCACTCGAGCGATCGGGATTCCTGTGCCCATCCTCGCGGACACAGATTCGTCTCTCGTGGTAATCGTGTCAATGTGCCGGTTGCGGACAAGGGGGTCGTCTTGGCGTCGGCATGCGATCCTTGTATGGTGTCACGATTGTGGTGGGCGAGGACAAGAGTCGGCCGGAAGTGGACCTGAATTCGGAGAGATTCCATGAGACATGACTTGCTGAGGGTTGTGGGTCTGGTGCTCGTTGCATTGCGATGGGGCGGCAGCGCTTCTGCCGAGCAGAAAGGCGAGTTGTGGCTTCACCCCGACTGCAGGAAGCTCCCCACCGATAAGCAGGGGCCGTTCGTTCGAACGGGTGACGGCGGTCTCCTGGCCATCGGCAGCACTCAGGCCTTCCTCAGCAGCGATGACGGGAAGACATGGACCGAGCGTCCGCTGTTTCCAGGACGGAATGCAACTGTCGGCGGTGAACGCGCGATGGTTCGCACCAGGGATGGCATCATCATTCTCGGATTTATGAATGAGAAGGAGGCCGTGTGGAAATGGAACGCGGCCAAGAGCGACTCCGAACCTGGCGTGAAGCTGCCCTTCTGCATCATTCGCAGCCTCGACGACGGCAAGACGTGGACCGACTTCCAGGTACTTCACGATGCGTGGACCGGCGACACCCGAGACATGATCCAGACACGAAGCGGCCGGGTGATCGTTTCTTCCATGAACATGCTGCACAACCCGGGGCGGCATTCGGTGCTGACCTATTCGTCGGCCGACGGCGGCAAGACCTGGACGCGGAGCAACATCATCGACCTCGGCGGTTGTGGTCATCATGGGGGTGTAACCGAGGCCACGATCGAGCAGCTCAGGGACGGGAAGATTTGGATGCTGATGCGGACGAACTGGGATCGTTTCTGGGAAGCGTTCTCCGAAGACGAAGGCGTCTCATGGCGCGTCATCCGCCCCTCGAAGATCGAGGCGAGCTGCGCCCCCGGCATGCTCAAACGACTCAAGAGCGGTCGTCTGGTCCTGATCTGGAATCGCCCCTATCCGGAGGGCAAGACGAGCTGGCCGCGGGTGGGCGGCGACAACCAGTGGTCGGAGGTTCCGGCCCTCAATCACCGAGAGGAGCTGTCGATCGCCTTCTCCGACGACGACGGCCAGACCTGGAGCAAGCCCGTCGTGCTTGCGCGGCAGAAGGGGGCCTGGTTGTCATACCCGCACATCTTCGAGCACAGCCCGGGCGTGCTGTGGGTGACCACAATGCAGGGTGGCCTCAGGGTCAGCCTGGCCGAGGAGGCCTTTGCCAAGGTGAAGCCGTGATCCACCGATCCGCTATGGAGCGACCTTGCGGTATTCAATCAGCAGTGAACCCGGCCGGTCGGCGATCTCCGCACGTAGACGTCTGAGCTTCTCTCCAGAGACGCGAGTCGCCTTCGACGGCTCATAGGATTGGGCCTGTGTCAGTTCGTACTGGGCGTCCGGCTCGATACCGCGAGGCTCGCAGTCGAAGGCCGAATAGGGTGAGGCCGGTCGGCGAAACGCCAGGATGATCCCGTCGTTCTCCGTCGGCCGGTGGTATTGCAGGACAACCCACTCCTTGGGGTTGAGTGTTACGTCGGACAGGACGAAGAAATCGCCGAACCAGTACTTGCGAATCCGCTTGCCCTCGGCGATCGCCTGTCGGAGTTGCTCGCGGGGGAAGCCCGCCGGTCGGCAATCCTGAGCGAAGGCGATTCCGGCATTGAACCCGCTGCGAAACAGATAGGGTGTCGTGCCCATCTGCCCGACGACGCTGAACGGAACATACCGGTTCAGCCCGGCGCTCATGATCTGGTTCTTGACGGCGGCAGAGTCGACGGTTTCGAGCTTGCCGTCCAGCATGTCGCAAGTATTGTCGCTTCGCCAGAGGGGAATCGATCGGGAACACGTCTCCAGGTCGATCCGTCGCCCGCCGCTGGCGCAGTTGTCGATGAACAGATGCGGGTTTGCCTTGAGGATGTCGTCCCACATCCGGTACAGCCCCTCGACATAGCGAATCTCGCCGATACCGACCCGATTGGCATCCTGCTTGTTCAGGTGATCCCAGAACGGCAACGGGTCGATGTTGTAGTCGATTCGGAGGCAGTCGATGCCGTACTCTTTGATCACGGTATTCAGGTAGCGCGTCATGTACTCCCGGGCTGCCGGAATGCCCAGATTGAAGAGCCCCCCACCATCCTTTGACGGCGAGATGACCCACTCGGGATGCTCCTTGGTCAAGGCGGTTCCTGGATGAACACGTTCCGGTTCGAACCACATCAGATAGCGCAGCCCTTCCTGGTGAACGGCTTGTCCGATCGGCTTGAGCCCCCGGGGGAACCGATCCCGGGGTTCGACCCTTTCGATGGGGAAGCCATAGTGGCCCATGCCGGCGGGAAAGCCGTCGCGCGTCCAATAGGCGTCGAGCCAGAGGAGTTCGAAGCCCAGTCCCTTGACCGACTCCAGGTGCGACAACACGTTCGCCTCTGTCGTGTTGTTCAGTTCATAGAACGACGTGCTGAGATGGGCGATCGGTGGTGTGACCGGCTGGCCGGCGATTCTCGGGACGATGTGGTTCAGCATCGTCCTGCGGAAGGCATTGTAGCCCCGCCACGCATCCTCTCCGCTCCATTGAAGCAGCATGATCCGGGGCGAACGAATGCTCTCGCCGGGACGCAACTTGAGCCGGAGACGCTCCATACCCGCCTGAATTCGAAGCCGGCGATCCTGTCCCTGTTCCGCCGATCCGCGCCACTGCCCCGACCAGCCGACCGCGGCGATCAGCCCACCTGAACCCCAGTTGACATTGAAGAAAGGCGAGTCCGCGGAGGATCGTCCGTTGACCGCGCCGAATTCGATCCGCTTGCCCGGCGGCAGCGATTCGTCAAACGGCAACCAGTCGTCGGCCGCACAGGTGCTGCCTCGCAGGCGATGCAGTACGGGCGACGGTCCCCAACCCAGAAGGACGCCTACATCCACCGCCTTGAGCTGCTCAATGATCGGGGTGTCCTGCTGGCCACGATTCGTCAGGTGCAGCGTGTAGTCAACAGCTCCGGTATCGGTGTAGACCCTGCATGCCACTCGAATCTCCAAGAGTGTCTTCGGATCGCTCAGGGTCAGGACCATTGTCCGTGTGGCACCATTCACGGTGGCGGTGTCGAGCGTTCGACGCCACGTGCTCAGAAACTTCGAAGACGGCTGTCCGTCGTAGACAAGAGAGAACGGAAGGCCAGCGTCGACCTGCGTCTGTCTCGCGATGTCGTCGAGCCAGACGCGGGAACCATCCTGGAGGACCACCTGCGGATTGCACCAGTCGGCCTGATCCCATCCGCGGCCATCACCCCCGTCGTTCACGATCAGATCGAACTCGTTTGCGCCGTTCAACGCGACATCCACGGCTCGAACAGTCCCATCGGGCCGGATCACGGGGGTGGCGAAGAGGTCCTTGCCGCCGGCCTGCACATGCATCGTGACGGACGCGGCCGTGCGATCGACGTTTCGGTCCAGGCCGATCTCGGCCTGGAACTTCGCCGCGGATTTGGCCAGGGTAACACGAATGATACTTCGCGAGTTAACCCCGATTCCTCGCGTGTATGTCTTGTCTCCCAGACGAAGCGGCGGACGTTCCACGGCGGCGCAGGTGCCGACCTTGGTGTCACCCGCCACATCTTCGTGAACGATCCGCAGACGATGGTTCGCCCCGGTCGGCGATCCTGTGAATACCCGCTCGGCCCACCCCACGTTCAGAGCCACGTCGTCAACGGATCTGCCGGCCGGGCTCTCCGGAGTCGATGAGGAGCCAACAGCCCCGTAACGCCCCGTCAGGATGGTCAGCAGGCACGCGATCACGGAGACAAGTCGAGTGTTCATGGCAATGCTCCCAAGAGTCAGGTTGGTCCCGGTATTGTCGGAATGATACGGGCTTTTGCGACGACGACAAGTAACGACAACTCAGACCATCTCTGAAGGACCACCTCGCCGCCCTCGACGATTCTTCGCGATCGTCCATCGTGACATCACCACCGGCACGCACTACCATGCCATGTGCGCTCCCCAAGGAGATGAAGCATGATCGCAGTGCTCTGCACTACCGTTCTGTCGTTTGCGGCGTCTTCCATGTCCGGCGCCTCGCAGCCGACCACTCAGGTGAGCAAGCGAAAGGCGGTCAAGCTTTCTTCACTGAAGCCTGAGGCGATATTGACCGTGCTGAACCTGAGCGGTGCCGGACTTGAGACCGCTGCCCGCTGCGCCGCAGCCAATGACCGCCTTGGTGCCCTTTCTGCCTTGCGAAACCACTACCGTAAGGCATATCGGCTCAAGAACGAACAAGCCGGCGGAAGGTTTCCTGAAGCCGACAAGATCGTGCAGCACATCTTCCAATGGGGACCGTATCCCGAGGCAGACTACGGACGTGAGATGAACTGGGAATGGGATCCTCGCGGCGACATTGAATGGGTCGCTTCGATCTATCGGTTCAACTGGGTCGTCCCTCTCATCGAGGCATACACCACCACTCGAGACGAGAAGTACGCTCGAGCATTCATTGAACTGACGTCCGACTGAATCGCCAAGCATCCGCTCGAACACCGTGAGAAGACACACCCCACCTACAAGCATTGGCTGGGTTTTGCCTGGTTGGACATTCAGACGGGTGTCCGCGCAAACCAGTTGTGCAAGGCTCTGCGGGCCTTCGTTCACGCCAATGCCTTCACGCCCGAGTTTCTGGGCATCCTGTTGGCGAGTCTGTACGACCATCAGGTCAAGACCGAGCATCTGCCGATGGGCATGGTCCACAATAAGGCGATCTTCGAGCAGCGGGGATTCGTCGAGACCGCGATCACTGTTCCGGAGTTCAAGGACTCGCGCCGATGGCTCCAGATCGCTTCTCGCATCGTCACAGAGAACTTGCTGGCGCAAACGACCCCCGACGGTGTGCAACGTGAATGGTCGGGCGGATATCACCTGGCCGTGCTCCGCGACGCCGAACGAATCGCCTCGCGACTTGGTGCTGCAGGCATTGAGATGCCAAAGGAGTTCAGCGATCGCATTCGCGCCATGCACGACTATGTCTTCTGGATCGCGACGCCGGACCTGGGGTTTCCCATGTTCGGCGATTGCAGCCGCCCGATCAGTCTGCCTGAATCGCGGTCGGCGTGGCCACTGTACTCACCTCTGAAGGGCGCAACGGCCTCCACGGGCGATCCCCGTTACGCCGCCCGGGCCGATCAGAAAGACTCTGCTTTGCCTCGTGAGTGTTCCCACGCTTTTCTTCAAGCGGGTTTCTACGCCTTGCGATCGGATTGGACGCCCCAACAGATCTACCTGGCACTCCACTGTTCGCCGCCGGCGATTTCCGGCCACGACCAGCCGGACAATGGAACCTTCGAACTCTATGCCTATGGGCAATGGCTCATGACCGACTCGGGTTTCTATACCTATGGCCACGATGCAGCGGCTCGCGGATGGCACCGACAGACCCGCGTTCATCAGACACTTACCCTTGACGGCAAGAACGCCGAGGTCGACGGCCGGAATCTCCTGTGGCACTCATCGCCGAACTGCGAGACGATCGTCGTGGAGAACCAGTCCTACCCCACTCTGCGCCATCGTCGAAGTCTATGGTTCGTCCACCGCGAGTTCTTCGTGTTGCTGGATGAGGCGATCGGTGATGCCAAGGGCGTGCTCGATCTGCACTTTCAGCCAGCGGTGGGCGAGGTCAGACTCGATCTGGCCGGTCGCCGTGCCACCACGCAGTTTCCCGTTGCCAACGTGCTCGTGTGCCTGGCCTCGGGCATTCCGGCCGCCATGATCGAAGAGGAAGGCTGGTTCGCCTGGGAGTACGGACGGCGAAAGCCGAGGAAGTCGTTTGCCTTTCGTCACGAGCGTCCGGCTCCGTCGGCATTTCTGACGCTTCTGGTTCCCTATCGGGGTACCGAGTGCCCGTCGGTCTCGGCTCAGATACCTGAGGATTTCACGGTCGAGAATGACAAGGTTGAGCTGAAGGTACGCGTTTCGGGCAAGACCTGGACCGTCGGAAGAGACCTCAAGTCGGCCCGCTCCTGGTGCGAATAGACGATTGAAAGGAGAGTGTCCTATGCTCAGTCTCGTTGCATTGTGCGGTCTGATGATCACCGCCGAGCCGGCCGGATCGGCCGCCCCCAACCGCGTTATCAAGCCGAAGGTTCAGGGGTGGGCGTCGAAGCGTGTCATCGAACGGATCGACCGCGGGCTTGTCGCGATGCCGGTGGCTGAGAATCGCGTGTATCTGAGCTGGCGGCTGTTGGCCGATGATCCGAAAGACGCGGCCTTCAACCTCTATCGCTCGACAGACGGCGGCCAGCCCACTCGGATCAACGCCGAACCGATCGCCAGGACCACCGACTATGCCGACATCTCCGCACCGCCCGGCGAGGCTCTGACCTATACCGTCCGCCGTGTGGCCGATGGCAAGGAGGATACTGCCTCGACAGCGGCACGCGTGCCGGCCGGCGCCAAGCCAACGGGTTACTTCTCGCTCAAGCTGAAGGGCAATCATACCTTTCAGAAGGTGGGCCTTGCCGATCTCAACGGCGATGGCACGTTCGACTTCGTCATCAAGCAGCCCCAGGCCAACATCGATCCCTATGTCAAGTATTGGAAAAGGGCCCAGGAGACCTACAAGATCGAGGCTTACCTCAGCGACGGCAGGTTTCTGTGGCGGAAGGATCTGGGCTGGTCGATCGAGCGGGGCATCTGGTACTCGCCCTATCTGGTTTACGATTTCGACGGCGACGGCAAGGCCGAGATCGCGGTGAAGACGGGCGAGGGCGATCCTCGCGATCCCGACGGACGAGTGACCTCGGGGCCCGAGTATCTTTCGATCTGGGATGGTATGACCGGCAAGGAGATCACCCGTGTAGATTGGCCCTCGCGAGAGGGTTTTGCGGGCGATCGAGAGGGCGCCTACAACTACTACTGTCGAAACCAGATCGGTCTGGCCTTTCTCGACGGCAAGACGCCCTGCCTGATCGTGAATCGCGGCACCTACAGCACGATCAAGGTGGTCGCATACGAGTACCAGGACAAGCGACTCAGGGAACTCTGGCGATGGAACAACGAGGAAGACGGTCCCCTGTACAAGGGGCAGGGGGCTCATCTGATCCATTCCGCCGACATCGATGACGACGGTCGCGATGAGGTCATTCTGGGCAGTGCCGTCCTCGACGACAACGGCAATGGACTCTGGTCGACCGGATTCGGTCACCCCGACCACCTCTATGTCGGCGACATCGATCCCTCGCGGCCGGGCCTCGAAATCTACTATGGCATCGAACCCGGCAGAGAGTCCAACGCCATGTGCCTCGTTGAGGCCAGGACGGGCAAGGTGCTTTGGGGGCTGAAGGAGCGGACCTATCACGTTCATGCCGCCGGCCTGTGTGCCGACATCGACCCCAACCACCCGGGCATGGAGTGCTACGGAGGGGAGGCCGAGAAGGAACCTCGCGGCCAGAACCGCCGATGGCTGTTCTCGGCCAAGGGCGAACTCCTGGCCGACCAGAAGACCTGTCGGTGGGCCAACGATCTGAGTCCGCGTGCCGTCTACTGGGACGCCGATCCCTACCGGGAGTTGGTCATCGCCCACGCGATCCAGACCTATGCCGGCAAGACGTACGTCGAGAAGGTCGCGGGCGACCAGGTCCTTTGGGGTGACGTGCTGGGCGACTGGCGAGAGGAGATCATCACCTCTCTGCCGGGGGAGCTTCGCATCTACGTCTCGACGATTCCGGCCACCGACCGGCGGGTGTGCCTGATGCAGGACCCGATCCACCGTATCGATGTGGTCCACCTGTCGATGGGCTATCCTCAGCCGCCGATGACGAGCTTCTGCATATCGGCGGGCAAGTAGAGTCGGACGCCGGCGCAGGGGCCGCACCTCCGGCGACCGGATCGCTGTCGGGTCGAGGTGCCAAACACACATGCCCACCCGGCCCCGTTCGTCTGCCGATGGAGACCGGATGGGCATGTGATTTCAGATTGCCCCTGAAGGGCAACGATACTCAGATCCGCTTCCCGAGCCCGTGGCGCGGATCAGCACAATTCGACGATGGTGGCCTCGCCCATGCCGCCACCGATACAGAGCGTCGCCATACCGATCTTCTTCTTGTCCCGAACCATGCGGTGGATGAGCGTGACCATGATGCGGGCCCCGCTGCATCCCAGGGCGTGGCCCATGGCGATCGCTCCACCGGACGTGTTGACCACGTCGGGGTTGAAGCCGGTCAGCCGCAGGACCGCGATGCTCTGGGAAGCGAAGGCCTCGTTCAGTTCGATCGCATCGAGGTCGTCGACGCTCAGTCCCGCCCGTTCCAGGGCCTTGGGGGCCGCCTTGGCCGGTCCGATGCCCATCTCGCAGGGCTCGCACCCGGCGACCGCCATGGAGCGGATCCTCACCTTGGGCTTCAGCCCGAGCTGCTTGGCCCGTTCTTCGGACATCATCAGCAGGGCCGCGGCGCACACGGTGAGGGGCGAACTGTTGCCGGCGGTGACCATTCCGCCTTTGGGGTTGAACACCGGAGACAGCTTGGACAATGATTCGAGCGTCGTGTCAGGACGGATCGTCTGATCGACGGTGAAGAGCTGTTTGTGCCCCTTCTCGTCGAGCCCCCAGGTGGGGATGATCTCATCCTTGAACAGGCCGTTCTGTGTGGCCTTGGCGGCCTTCATATGCGAGTTGTAGGCGAACTCATCCTGTTCCTCGCGTGTGACGAAGTACTTCATCGCCACATACTCTGCGGTAACTCCCATGAGCATGGCGGCGCGGAAATTCTTCCATCCGAGCCGCGGCGTGGGGTTGAAGTCCTTGTCCATCGGATAGTGGTGCATATGCTCGACACCACCGACGATGTGGATGTCTTCGCATCCGGTCATAATGGCGCGAGCGGCCGAATTGACGGCCAGCAACCCCGAGGCGCAGAGCCGGTTGACTGTGGCGCCCGAGGCCTCTGCCGGAATACCGGCCACCAGGCAGGCCGTCCGGCAGATGTTGAACCCTTGTTCCCCTTGCTGCTGAACGCAGCCGAAATAGGCGTCTTCGATAATGGCCGGGTCTATGCCCGTCTTGTCGATCAGGCCCTTGATGACCCCGGCGGCCAGATCGTCCGAACGAGCACTGCGGTAATATCCCGTATCGGCCTTGGCCGTCCCCGACGGGATCCGAACACCATCAACTATCACAGCGGTTTTCACGATTATAGCCTCCTGCGGCTGGGTTGATTTGCTTCATTTCGATACACCGATCGTCCGCTTCGTCCCCACCGTCCGGGTGGGCACAAAGCCCATGTCATAGGGCGTAGAAGGGCTTGTTCGCCTTGGCCAAGTCCTTCAGCAGGTTCGGACAGGCGTAACGTTTGCCCAACGGTTCATACTTGGCCAGTTTCTCGGCCAGCTTGGCCGTACCGACGCTGTCGGCCCACCGCAGCAGTCCGCCGCGGAACGGCGGGAAGCCGATACCAAAGATCATGCCGAAGTCGACGTCCTCGTACTTCCGGACGATGCCCTCCTCGACGATACGGATGGCCTCGGCCAGCATCGTCAGGAAGAGGCGATCCAGAATCGTCTCGTCGTTCGAAGGATTCGACTTCCGGCCGATCTCGCCGACGAGCTTGGTGACCATGCCGTCGGGGGCACCGCTCTTCTTTTTCTTCTTGGGGTCATACGCATAGAAGCCCGCACCGGTCTTCTGCCCCAGCCGCTTCATCTCGAAGAGCTTGATCAGGAGCTGGGTCATCTCGGCCCGGTCGCGGTAGGCTTCAACCAGCACGCCGCCGGCATGATAGGCGATGTCCAGACCGACCATGTCGGCCAGGGCGATCGGTCCCATCGGCATTCCGAACTTCGTGGCCACCTTGTCGATCTGCTGCATGTCCGTGCCTTCCTCGACCATGAGGACGGCCTCGTTGACATACGGGATCAGGGCACGGTTGACCAGGAAGCCCGCACAGTCGTTGACGACGATCGGCTTCTTGCCGATGGCCTTGGCCTGGGCCACGACGGTCGCGACGGTTTCGTCGGACGTCTTCTTGCCGCGGATGACCTCGACCAGTTGCATGCGATCGACCGGGCTGAAGAAGTGCATGCCGATGAACTTGTCGGGGCGCTTGAGCGGCTCGGCCATCGACGTCACCGAAATCGTCGAGGTGTTCGAGGCCAGGATGGTGTCGGGCCCGCAGATGTCTTCCAGTTCCTTGAACGTGGCGATCTTGATGTCTTTGCGCTCGACAATGGCCTCGATCACGATGTCGCAACCGGCCAGAAACTTCTTGTCGGTCGTCGTGCGAAGTTTGCCGAGGGAGTCGAGCATCTCGGCCTGCTGCATGCGGCCGGCCTTGACGCGCCCTTCCATAGGCTCGCGGACGCGTTTGATGCCCGCATCGACCAGTTCGTCGTTCATGTCCCACATCGCAGTGGACATGCCTCGGCGGACATGGGCGAAGGCGATGCCGGCCCCCATCAGCCCGCCGCCCAGGACGCCGGTTCGCCCGATCGTCCGGGGCTTCACGGCGGCGTTTTCGACGCCGGTATCCTTTCGGACGGCCTGGTCCATGAAGAAGATCGCCACGAGGGAGCGGTTGATCGGGCTGCCGATCAGCGGCACCACCTTGTCGATTTCGATCTTGAGACCGTCCTGGAGAGGCACGTTGCAGCCGTCCCGCATGGACTCCATCGCGACGATCGGGGCGGGATACTGCCCTTTGGTCTGTCCCAGCAGGAAACCGCGGAACACCTCGAAGTCGAAGAGCATGTTGTCATCGCTGAGCCCCATGGGCTGCTCGCGACGCTCGCGTTCCTTCTTCCAGGTGCCCTGCTCGTTGGCCATGTTGATGATGCGTACGGCCTCGTCGAGCAGTTCTTCGGCGGGCACGACTTCAAAGACCAACCCGATGTCCATGGCCTTTTCGGCCTTGATATTCTCGCCGCCGCAGTTGATCTCGAGGGCCTGGTCGATTCCCACCAGGCGAGGCAGCCGCTGAGTGCCGCCCCAGCCGGGGATGATGCCGATCTTGATCTCCGGGGCGCCCAGCTCGGTCCGCGGGCTGTTTGATGCGATGCGGTAGTCCATCGACATCACGCATTCCAACCCACCGCCGACGCACATGCCGTCGATGGCGGCCACTGTCGGGAAGGGCAAGCGTGTGATGCGCGTGAAGAGCTTGTGACCCCGCTCGATGATCGCGCGCCCCTGACTCTTGTCCTTGGCGATGGCGGTGATCATCTCATTCAGGTCGGCACCGGCAATGAACTGGCCCTGCTTGCCACTGCGAAACACCATTCCGCGAATGTCGGACTGCTTCTCCAACCAGTCAACCTGAGCTTCCAGCGAGGCGAGGTTGGACGAATTGAAGGTATTGACCGCCATCCCAGGCGTGTCGAATGTCAATACGGCGATCTTGTCATCCCGAACTTCGCGGGTCATCGCCGAACCACCGGTAGAGGTTGCCATCATGCCTCCTTTCAACTTGTGCGACGTTATGCTTCAGACATGCGACCGGACCCTAGCAGCCTAGCCTGCCGATCCGGCACGAAGGGGGATTATACGCCCCCCCTTGCGCGCATGCAAGTCGCGGCTAACAAGCCGTTCGTTTGACAGACCACCGAGTGTCCGGCTGTTCGTGGCTGATCGCTGAGATTGCGACTGTCTTTGTCGCCGACCAGCTCACCCTGTTTCGTGTGGTCCGACATTTCGGACGGTCCGCACCGAACCAGGCGGCCCCACCCGGATATTCGCCGCGGGTTCCCGCCGCCTCGTCCCCCAGTGCCCTCTCTCCCTTTCGCCCACTACCCCCGCCGACGCGCCAGTCATGGAGTCGCGACGCGCCACTCTGCTTTTGGAGGGCGAGCGCACCCGCGAGCCGAACCTCGACACGCAGCGTGCAGGGTGTTGTTTAGCTCCGCCCACCTGCGACCTGAAGGGGCGAAATACAATGGCCGGGCCCGCAGCCGCCGAACCCCGACGCCCCCCACTCCCTGGCGCGCCAGCGCCCATGCCCGTGTCGTTTCAGCCCTCGTCCTGACGTCCTTGCGCGTCGCTTCCCTCACCCGCATTACCGGAAATAGGTGACTGCCTGTCCCCTGCTATAGTTTACTATTACATTGAGTGTCGAGCGGGATTGAGATTGTCCCTCATTCTCCTTCACCTCAACCCTCCCCGAGAACCAGCTCCGTACTCACTTCGATCGTCTACTGAACGGACGATCCTGCAGCCGGGAAGCGCCTTCTGCAACTTCACTGCGCCAGCGTCCGTCACTTTGCTCTCATATAGGCACACATACTGCAGTCTGGGAAAGTCCTTCAAACACATCACCCCGGCATCAGTGACAAGCGTGGCACTCAGAGTCAAGCGTTTAAGGTTGGCGAGCTCCTTGAGCTGCACCAAACCAGCGTCAGTAATTCCGCATCCCGACACGTCTAGGGACCGCAGTTGCTCTAGCCCCTTGACGTATTCCAGCCCCCGATCCGTCACACCCGTCGACCTCAGGTTCAACTCTCGGAGTTCGGATAAGCCTCTGAGATGGATCAACCCCGCGTCGGTCACCTTCGTGCCAGACAGGCTCAGTTGCTCCAGCTTCTTGAAGGCCTGCAGGGTCGCCAGGTCCGCGTCTCTCGCCTTGGTTTCGCCGAGATGTACCGCCACTACTTCACCCGTTCGGTACCTGTCAACGGTAACGGTTCCACCGAGCGATCTGATCTCGTATGCGAACTTCTCTTCGCACCCTTCGGCCAGTCCGAGGATCAGAAGCGTCACGAACTCGACCCACCGGCGGTTCCGCAGACCCATTCCGCGGTGACCCCGGCACTCGGCCTGCAAATTGAAATAAGGACGGACAGTCACCTATTTATATCTCCTATTGGCCTTGCCACCCGGCGTCCCGTTCTCTCGGTCGCCGATTTCGCGCTCTGGTCTACCGACGTACGCCGCAAACTCGCGCCGTTACGACCCCTGGTGTGCGCCGTGCAGAAAACACACGGCGCCTTCAAACCAAGGCAGCCCGGTATCCCTCCATCCTGCGCCCTCATCTTCCCTTCTGCTCCGAGTCAGGTCCTCTCCACGGCACCTTGCTCCATCGCGAGGGCTGGCTCGTGCTCGCACGAAGCTCGTCATCGCGTGCAAGAATCCCCTCCAGTTCGCTCGGCATCGCCGAGCGCGCTTGGTGTTGCCCTGCGACGATATACATTCTCCCCACCCTCTTCGTCGCTGGTTGTAGGCCGATGACATATCCGGTCTTGCCGTCCCAGTGCTCTACGGGAAGATAGAATACCTCGGGACCGCTCGGCTCATCCGGTCTCTCCCATTCGCTGCCCGGAACACGACATGCGCTCCTGGGTACCAAACCCCTCTCCACAAGCGTCTTCAGGTCCGGTGGCAGAGCGTGGTATTCATCGTGGTAGCGGAACAGGGCATTCTGCAGGAGAAACATGTTCTTGTCGAAACCCGCGATGTACCTAAGAACGTGGACCATGCGATACGCCAAGAGGGCGACACCCAGCGCGAACACCATGCAGACGAGGCCGATGATCAGCCCTAGACGGTTCCGCCGACTCGCGTTGGCCCCTTCAGTCTGTGCCTCCATCTACTTATCTCCATTCGCCCATTACATATGACATGGATAATGAGAAATAATGAGGGACAGTCACCTACTTATATCTCCTGTTGGCCTTGCCACCCGGCGTCCCGTTGTCTCGACCACCTCATTCCGCCGTCCCACTGTACCACAGACACCCCGTCCGCCTTCGGGAGGGCCAGCGCACCCGCGAGCCGAACCTCGACACGCAGCGTGCTGCGTGCTGTTTAGCTCCGCCCACCTACGACCTGAAGGGGCGAAATACAATGGCCGGGCCCCCAGTCGCCGAACCCCGACGCCCCCACTCCCTGGCGCGCCCGCGCCCATGCCCGTGTCGTTTCAGCCCTCGTCGTCACGTCCTTGCACGTCGCCTCCCTCACCCGCATTACCGTAAATAGGTGACTGTCCCAGGTTATTATGCTCGCAACTATCTCCTTCTGATGGATGAGCACGTAGTGTTCGCACCGGCGCCGGCGGCCAAAGGAAAAGGGACACAACAATGAGCCCCAGTGCTACGACGATGATGCTCAACGATAAGGCGTCAACGAGTTGCACATACTCTGGCCAGCCCAGAGCGAACCACCCAAAACCTTTCTCTCTCAGGCCCTCTCCAGCTGCCAGAACCGTCCAGCATATGATCCGCAGTATGTCCGCACGAATCATGCGCCGTTCAGAGCCGGCTGCAAGCACCAGGCAGGCAGTGAACGCGACAAGGGCGTAGATTGCTGGAAAAGGCAACAGCAGAGCGATCGGAGTGGATGAAGGCATCTTCACCGCCATGACGACGACCACGATGAGGGGAGGGAGCCCCATCCCGCCTATCGACACCAAGGCGTTCCTCTTACTCGTCAACTCCTCGGTCATGTACGATCTTTCAGTGCGCACAGCCGCCATTTGCCGCCTACACATTCGTCACGGATAGGGTATCCGGATAACAAGGGAAGTCGCCTATTTATATCTCCTATTAGCCTTGCCGTCCGGCGTCCCGTTGTCTCGACCACCTCATTCCGCCGTCCCCCCGTACCGGAGACGCCCCGTCCGCCTTTGGGAGGGCCAGCGTACCCGCGGGCCGAACCTCGACACGCAGCGTGCTGCGTGCTGTTTAGAGCGGTTCACGAAAAGATGTAGCGTTAGCCGATAAGAGTAGTCATGGAAAC
>CAYUQT010000078.1:0-41826 GCA_964446835.1 uncultured Planctomycetales bacterium
TGCATATCGACACCGTTTCGGAGGACGTTCTCGATCACCCGCACGCAGAGGGGCCATGGCTTTGGGTCGTGGAGTCCCCGATGCGGTGCAAGCCCTTCCCGTTCAAGGGGGCTTTGGGGCTGTGGAACGTCCATGTCGATGTGCTTGCACAACTCGAATTCGAGGAGGTGGCGACGTGAGCAAGCATCAGCCCGCCGAATCGTTTCCGGTAGAACACTTCATCCGAGAGGAGCTTGTGGCCCTCGGCTGGAGCGAGAAGGACCTTGCCGCAAGGCTCGGATTGGACGTGTACGACACACGCGATCTGATGGAAGGAAAGACGACGATCACCCAGGCCATCTCGCGAGCGTTGTCCCGTGTGTTTGGCACCTCGGCGGATTATTGGTGGACGCTCTATCTGAGGCACAAGGCGTTCGAGGAGGTGACGAGGTGAAACCGTTCTCCCTCGCATGCACCAATTGCGACGCAGGGACCGACATCCTATCCAAAAAGGCCGCCATTGCTGAGGGCTGGACCGGAATCTATTACGATCCCGATGGGGACTGGTGGACACACCTTGGAATCTGCAGCGCGTGCAAGAAAGAAGAGGACGACGACTGGGCTCGGAGGAAGGCAAAGTACCGGGCGAGGGGGCAGATGAAGTTGTGGGATGAAGCGGAGGTGACGACATGAACCACAGGTACGATACGTATTTTGCGCTTGCACTTCTTTCCGTGGTGTTACTTGTTGGGTTAGTCGTTGGGCGCCTGAGCGCATCCAGATCGGTTGCCGACGATCGAGAGTACGTCGCACGCGACCTTGCCGCTCGATTTGAGTCAGTCATCCGAGCTTATCAGAATCTCTCGCCTCCATGGTCGCTGTCGGTGACGGTGGAGGCTGGCGTGGCATGGGCTCATGCGGAGGTGAAGTGTGACAACACAACCCGCTGAGGCAACCCAACCTCCGAAACTCAGGGCCGGTGACCTCGCATGGCTTGTGACGGCGCAGCGAAGCCCGCAGCTGGTCGTAGTGGTCGAGCTGTGCTGTTCTCAGGCGTCATGGGGCGAGCAATACGCCATGATCGACAACCTGACAGACCAGAGGCCGTACGCCGTCCGTCTCTGCGACCTGAGACCGGCCAAGGTCGTAGCACCGAACGGCGACCTTGTGACGTGGAACTTCGCTAGGCAGGAAGCCCGCGAGGTAAACCCATGACCTTGATCCAGCTCATCGAACTCGGCACCGTCCTGCATCGGATAGCGCACGCAAAGCGCACGCATCGAACCCAGAACGTGCCGTAAGTCGTTGTCCCGCAACGCGCCGGAGAGGACTCGAACCTCTGACCGTCGGATTAGAAATCCAAGGATCCCTTATGGCGGGGTCAAAAATCGGGGTAGTTTTGCCGTTTTCGGGGGTGGTCTGTAAAATAGCGCACGCATAGCGCACGCACGGAGGCACCAATGGCCCAGATCAGAACACGGACCCGAACGATCGTCTCGTCATTGATGCGGAGGCAGGCTCTTGAACGCGAGACGGTGGTCATCGAGGAGGCCGTCCGGTCGCAGGCTGTCCTCGAAAACCTGTCCGCCACGTTCGACCAGCTCGCCCAACAGCTCGAGACACAGGAGGTGCGAGCGATCTGTAACCGGATCGCCGGCGGACAGCCCCTGCCGAACGATCTGGACGCGGCCCGCCGGTTCGCCCGGTCGTTTGAACGGTGCCAGTCGGTGGCGTTGTTGGCTATCAACAAGCTCAAGGTCTGATCGGATCGGGCCTACCCCTCTGTCTAATCGTCCAACCTGCCGGCGGAACCGCGGGCCCCTTGCGTGTTCGCCCCCCTACCCCTATCCCAACTACCCCCCTACCACCAAAACGCCGTATACGGGCTCTAATCGTGTCCTGTGGTCTATCATCAAAATCCAGTCTTTTTAGAAAATCCATGGCTTTTCCCTTGTCTTCGGCTACTCTTGCGATATACTTATCATAGTGCTTCACAGAAAGGAGAGAGACATGGATACAGGAACAGGAAACAACGGATTTCACCAAATGACCACGGCCCAGCTCCGGCGGACCGTGGTCGAAAGGGGACTTGGGACGGGTCGGGCCGTGTGGGTCGCCACCAAGGCCAACCTTCTGGCGCTCTTGGAAGGCAACATCGAATCCCTTCCAGAGCCCGCACCTAAGACCAGCGGTTCGCCCTCATCCTCCGTGTCGGCCCTGTTGGACACAACGGCCCTCGGGCTGTTCGTGCGGGACATCGCCGATGCCGCGGTGGCCGAGGCGCTCGAGGGGATCGAGCCGGCCAAGCCGGAAGCCAAGCGGATCGAGGTCAAGGGACTGGACGGTCAGGTCCGCGAAATCGAGGGGCTGACGCATAAGTGCTTCGAAGAGGTTCTGCATCTGATCGCATGCGGGCTGCCGGTTCTGATGGTCGGGCCCAGTGGGACAGGCAAGACCTTCCTCGCCGGTCAGGTGGCCAAGGCCCTTGGCCGTCGGTTCTCGTTTAACAGTATGTCCGCCGGTGTGACCGAAAGTTCGGTCCTCGGTCGGATCGCGCCGAACGGTGAGGGTCGGTGGGGCTACGTGCCCGCTCCGTTCGTGACAACCTACGAACGGGGCGGTGTCCATCTGTTCGACGAAGTCGACGCGGCTGATGCAAACATGCTGGTCATCCTAAACGCCGCTCTGGCGAATGGGCACCTGTCGATTCCGTTCGCCGACATGGTGATCGAGCGACACGCAGACACGGCGATTCTGGCCGCGGCGAACACCTACGGGACGGGCATGGATCGGGTGTACGTGGGTCGTGGGCAGCTCGATGCGGCGACGCTGGACCGTTTTGCAATCAGTACGGTTGAGGTTGGGTACGACCGGGAACTTGAGCAGGCGATCGCCGAGCAATACCTCGGGGACAACAATGCCGACGATCTGCTGGTTTGGGCGTGGTCGGTTCGCGATGCCATTGAGGCCGGCAAGCTCCGGCGCATCATGTCGACGCGGTCGATCGAGTCGGCCGCCAAGCGGATCGCCGGCGGGGCGACGCTGGCCGATGTGAAGGCAACGTACTTCTCCCCCTGGACCACCGAAGAGGCGTCCAAGTGTGGGTTCTCTAAGTAGGCAACCAGCGGAAGGAGAGAGACCGTGAAACAGTGGACCAAAGACAACGATGGTGTGTGGCGAGTGCATTATGAATCACCGGAGGAGTTGATCCGGTGTGCGTTCGCCCTGGGGACGGGTATCACGGAGCGGTCGATCGCCTTGGCCGATCTTCTCCAGACCCGAGTGAAGGAATGGTGCAACCAGACGACCGAGCAAGTACAGACGGCCGTCCTGGATCATGCCCCCGACCGGCTGGTCATGGCGGTGGACGACATCCGCCACAAGCTGGCGCGGGTGGCCAACGTCGGGACCCGAAGACAGGTGGTCCGGCGCTTGGACCTCGGGGACGAGATCGACGCGGACCTGTGGGGCCGTCGAGACCCCCAATGCTGGTCAGAAGTCAGGCGGATGCCTCAGCCTAGGCGTGTGTTCCGGATCGGGTGCAACGTCGGGCTACACAACAAGTGCAAGCCCGAGCATCTGATCTATCGCGGTGCGGCCGCCGCCGCCCTGTCGGACGCGATGTCCGCGGCCGGGTACTCGGTTGAAATCGTGTGCTTCTCCTGCAACGTGCGAATCTGGCAGGCCAAGCCGGAAGATCGGGCCGTCATGTCGATCGTGCTGAAGCGGTCGGACATGCCCCTGGACATCTCCCAGGTCGCCTACTGTCTGGGGGAAATCGGGTTCTTTCGGCGGGCCGTTTTCTGTGCAAGGGTGAGGGCGAGCAAGCTCGTCATTCGGCCAGACCTGGGAATCACGGCGATGATTCCGGACCGAGATCGGGACGGCTTCGATGCGATTTTCGACGCCGACATTCTGAGTTACGAGGCGGCCGCCGAGGCGTTGGATCGCTACGTCGGCCGCGTAGAGAAAAGAGAGGTGAACTGTGCGTAGTCATGAGATACAGATCGGGGGCAGGTACACGATCAAGGCATCCGGAGCGGCCCGGGCCCCGGTGGTGATCGAGCAACGCATCGAGGGGATCGGCTGGATCGGTCGCAAGGTGGCGACCGGACGGCGAATCTTCATCCGATCGGCGGGGCGGCTGAGAAGGGAGCAAGCCAATGAGTGTTGATCTTCAGGGCGTGATGGAAAAGCAGTTTGAAGAGGAGGTGGTGCGAATCTGTGAGGGCACAGCACCGGAAGACGAGAAGGCCCACGTGGTCGGGCTGATGTTTCAGGTCGGCGATACGTTGAGGGCGTTCTACAAGAAGCGGTATCCGGTCGGACAGGCCGTTGTCACAACGGCCTTGGCCGCAATGATGCGAGTCCATCAGAAATGTGTCGCCGCTGCGTGCGGCGACCCCAACTAGAAAGGAGTTGTTGTCGTGGTCAATCAGCATGTGGTGTCACTTCAGGCGGAGAACGTGAAGCGGTTGAAGGCTGTTCACATCCAGCCCAACGGGAACGTGGTCGTTGTCGGTGGGAAGAACGGGGCCGGCAAGTCGAGCACCCTGGACGCGATCGAGTGGGCGCTCGGCGGCAAGCCGGATGCGACCCTGCCGATCCGGGCCGGCGAGAGTGCCGCTCGAATTGTCTGTGAGACGGAGGACTACAGGGTCACTCGGAAGTTCTCGGCGTCCGGATCGTCCCTGTCGATCGAGTCGAAGAATGGAGGCGGCCGGCTGTCGTCTCCGCAAGCCCTCCTGGACAAGATGGTCGGGCGGCTGAGCTTTGACCCCCTGGCCTTCCTTCGGATGGATGGCCGAAAGCAGGCGGACCGGCTCCGCGAACTGACGGGGCTGGACTTCTCCGGCCTCGACGCACGCCGCAAGGCCCTGTACGAGGAGCGCACCGGAGTCAATCGAGAGATCAAGATTGCCGAGGCGCGACGAGACGCCATCCCCATCGAGGCGACCCCGCCGGCGGAGGATGCAGACCCGCAGTCGCTGGCCGATCAGATGGCCCAGCTCAACAAGACGATCCTGGAGAATCGCAGCCTACGGGACAAGCTCAACGAGCTGAAGTCCGAGAGTGCCCGGTTGTTCGTTGAGATCACCGACCTGGCCAAGGAGATCGAACGGCTCAGAGCCGAGCTTGAGAGCAAGTGGACGGCTCATCGGGAGATTGGGGATCGCATCATCACGGCCGAGCCGTTGGTGGCGGCGTTGGTCGATCCCTCCGTCGATGAGCTGGCCGCAAAGATCGAGTCAGCTCGTCAGGCGGAGAAGGTTCGGGAGCGGATGGCGGAGCGGGATACGCTGGCTCGGCAGGTGTTGGACCTGACCCAGAAGGCCGACG
This sequence comes from uncultured Planctomycetales bacterium, assembly GCA_964446835.1. Taxonomy (GTDB): domain Bacteria; phylum Planctomycetota; class Phycisphaerae; order UBA1845; family JAFGLZ01; genus CAYUQT01. The sequence goes on from CAYUQT010000078.1 coordinate 5,320, forward strand.
GCATCACGGCGGAGATCGCGGCAATCGATAACGAGAAAGAGCGGTCTCTCGCCCATGTGCCGATGCCCGTCGAGGGGCTTGGTTTCTCCAGCTCGGGCGAGGTGACGTACAAACGAATCCCCTTCTCCCAGGCGTCGAGCGCTGAGCAACTCCGCGTATCGGTGGGGATGGCGATCGCGGCGAACCCCCAACTCCGGGTCATGCTGATCCGGGACGGCTCGCTGTTGGACGAAAGCAACCTCGCGACCATCGCCGAGATGGCGCATGCGCACGACGTCCAAGTGTGGATCGAGCGGGTCGGCAACGGCAAAGAGGTGTCCGTTCTGATCGAGGACGGGCAGGTATCCCAACAGTAATCACGAGGCCCCCGCAGGCCCGGCAGGGTCGGTCGCTTCCACTGGCGGCCGGCCCTTTTTTGTTTGGGTCAGACAAAAAAACCTAGATTTTTCTTGCCTAAAGGCTAGTCCTGTGATATACTTATTATAGTACGAGACACATAAGGAGAGAGACATGACAAAAGACGAACTGAGCGAAGCGATGAAGGTTGCCAAGGACAAGACGGTTGACCTGTCCGCGGTGGATTTGATGCCGTTCGATGGTTGCGGACTTCGGGGGTTCCAGCCGATCGCAACGACGATCCGTGCGGTCGCCCGGCTCATCCGGTGGCAGTGCTTCATGCTCAATGGCGAGATCGACGTTGAGGAGCTGTCGGAAATCGCCCGGATCGGACGGACCAAGTTCCAGATCGTCGGGTGACACAAGAGAGACAGGGGCCGGGCGACCGGCCCCCAAGCCCAAGGAGAGAGACACATGACACCGAACCGAAACCCAGAAACCGAGGCAGTCCGGTTGTGGCTGCTGAATGACGAGGGCCTCTACGATAGCGTGCAGGAGGCGGCTCGGAAGGCGAAGGGGTATGCCGACTTTGCCGATCATCCGAACGTCGTGTCCGGCATCTGGGCACCTGAAGACGCGGTTGCCTTTGAGATGGCCGACAGCCTGCGAGAGATCGTCGACGATGCAATCCGGAGTCAGACCGAACACCTCAAGGCCGGTATCGCCCTGGACCTGTTGAACGTCGCACGGAACGGCGTCGACTGGGACGACCTGGCCAAGTGCTTCCTCGATGAGTGAAAGGAGAGAGACCGTGAACCAGGAGCGTAGTGTTGTCAGAGAAGGGAACCAGATCGTTGGCTTGCATCGTCCATCGTCCCGAGGGGTTGGGATGGCGATCCGGCTTTTGGCTGAGAATACCGAGCTTCGGAAGTCGTTGCAGGAGCTGGTCGACTACCTCAGCGAGGCGCACCAGGAGGAGATTATCGGCAATCACTTCGGAGACGATCCGGCCGAGTGTTCATACTGCAAGGCGATCGACAAGGCAAAGGCGATCATCGACAGATGCGCCGAAGGGGGCGAGTGATGACTCTGACCGAACGCTACAGACCGAAGACGCTGGCCGACGTGGTTGGGCAGGAGAGATCGGTTCACACCCTCCGGAGACTCCAGCAGTCTGGCGGATTCGGGGGTCGTGCATTCTTCATCCGCGGGCCCTCGGGGACCGGCAAGACAACGCTCGCCCGGATCATTGCCGCCGAGGTGGCCGAGCCCTTCTGTATCGAGGAGGTGGACGCCTCTGTCCTCAACGCTCCGGCACCTCGGGGCGTCGAGGCCATGGCCCGGTCGATGCAGATGTACGGCTGGCCGCCGAAGGGTGGTCGGGCGTTCATCGTCAACGAGGCGCACGGCCTGACGGATACGGCGATCCGGCAGTTGCTGGTGGTTCTGGAGAGTATCCCGGCACACGTCGTGGTCGTGTTCACTACCACCGACCTCGGAGAAGCCAAGATGCAGGCCAAGCGGCAGGACGCAATGCCGCTGATCTCGCGATGCGTCAACCTGTGGCTGGACGCCAACGTCCAGGCGTTCGCCAAAGAGGCGAAGCGGATCGCCGTCGTCGAGGGGATCGACGGGCTCCCCGACGAGGCATACATCGCCCTTGCCGAACGGTGGGACGGCAACCTCCGTGGCATGCTCCAGGAGGTCGAGTGCGGAAGTGTTGTTGACGGGGCCGGCGAATAACTATGGGCCCCCGATTGGCGTGCGCGGTTGACACCCCGGCAGACCGGCCTCAGTATAGACTTTGTATATGATTCTTAGATTGGAGGTGTCGAGTGGATGGTCAGCCCAAGAAGGCCGCGCAGGTCCGGATCGAACGAATCCCCATCGACCAGTTGAAGCCGGCCGACTACAACCCGAGGGTCAATCTTGTTCCAGGCTATCCGGAGTACGATGCCCTTGAGGCGTCGATCGAGCACTTCGGATATATCGAGCCGATCGTGTGGAACAAGAGGACCGGCAACGTCGTAGGGGGACACCAACGTCTCAAGATTCTCAAGAACGAGCAGAAGGTCCACGAGGTTGACGTCGTCGTTGTCGACCTCGACGAGTCGAACGAGAAGCTGTTGAACATCGCCCTCAACAACGATCACGGGCACTTCGATAAGGACATGCTCGGCGGTCTTGTTTCGGAGTTGAACTCGCTCGGCATCGACCTGTCGATAGCGAACATCCGGGGCGACGGGCTCGATGATCTCGAAGACAAAGAGGAGCAGGAGGTTTCCGGACGGGACCCCGTCTATCCGATTGAGCCTGTTTTCAACGAGAAGTATGACTATGTGCTCATCGTGGCCAGGAACGAGACCGATTACGCATGGCTCCAGACCGTGTTTGGGCTCAAGATGACTCAGAGCTACAAGAGCGCCAACAAGATCGGCATGGGGCGAGTCGTAACTTGCGAAAGGTTCCAGGAGCTATGGAAGTCAAGATCGTAGTCCCATCGCATCGGCGGGCCGGCAGGGTACTCACACACAAGGCCGTCGAAAAGTGCATCCTGTGTGTTCCACAGAGCCAAGAGGCGCAGTACCGGGAACACTACCCCGACGTGGAGGTGGTTGCCCATCCGGACGATATCGTCGGGCTCCCACCGAAGCGGGAGTGGATGTGCAGTTACTTCGGAGACGTGATACAGATCGACGACGACATCCGGTCCATGCAACGGCGGTGGACCCCTCCGTGTACCGGCCAGGCGAAAGTGAGTCCTAGAGATGCCTGGCAGATCGTCCAGAATCTCGGGGCCCTCGCGAAAGAGGCCGGTGTCTACCTGTTCGGCTTCTCCACCGTCATCAATCCGATGCAGTATCAAGCGAACCGACCTTTCGCACTAACCGGCCTGGTCAATGGGTCATCCCTCGGCCTCTTGGCCGGGTCTAAGGTTCGGTTTGTCCTCCCCGGCTACGAACACCTCGTTGCAGTCGATGATACCGTGGCGGCCCTGTTGAACGCCTACTATCACCGAATGATGATTATCGACCTCCGTTTTAGCTTTGTCCCGGTCGACACGTTCAAGGGGCTCGGGGGGAACTCACAGTACCGAACCATGGACACCGAAGTTGAGGACAACAAGGCCCTGATAGAGCTGTTCGGATCCAACGTCGTCAAGATTCGACCCGGAGCAACCCATGAGCACCAAAGGGCGGTCCGTATACCATTTTAATGCCAAAAATAATTGTCTAAGGCGTTAATGGGTGGTATACTGTATATTGTTGTGACTCAATGGCTTGCGACAAAGGAGAGATGCGGTGGGAATGCCAACAACGAGATCGGGTCATGTTCTATTTGAGGTGTCGTCCGCCTTCCAGAAGGCCATACGGAGAGGGCTCGAAGATGATGCGATGCACTGGGCAGTCGAGCTTGACCTGTCCGGCTATGCCGAGTACGCCTGGAAGCGGATGAAGATCATTGTGTCCGAGGACATCGGGCTCGGCGAGCCCAACCTCCCCTCGGTCATCCACGCCCTGTATTCGACATGGAGTACGATGAGGGCCAAGAAGGACACGAAGCACGCCCCCGAACGATTGTTCTACGTCCATGCCGTCATGCTTCTGATCAGAGCACGCAAGAGCCGTGTCGTGGATCACGCCCTGTGTGGTTACTACGCAAACCATGAACGCCGAGATATTCCCGATTATGCCTTCGACAAGCACACGATCAAAGGCCGAAGGATGGGACGGGGCATGGAACACTTCTTTGATGAGGGGGCCAAGTTGGAGAATCTTGCCGATGTCCCCCTCGAACAGGAGTATTTCGATTGGGCACGGGCTACCCTGGTCGCCGGCAAAGAGGTCCTGTCTTCCAGTAGCGCAAGTACCCCTCCCGTCGAAAGTAATGCCGATGATCCTCCGACACTGTTCGACTGATAAACGCCGTCACGCGCGCGTTGACCGTTCACCCAGGCAGGCTAGACTGAGTGTATGGCCAAGCTGACCATGCCAAGGCGAGTCTACACGATCGTGATAAACGACCTGTCGCTACATATCGGCCGTATCGTGTCTCGTCTCGGCTGGCTCGGGTTCCGAAGCAAGAAGTCGAGGGATATGGTGAGTGCCTTTGTTATGGGGCACTCCGAAGTGTCTCGGCTGGCCCAGGAGCGAGGAGTCGCATTCGACCCGCCTCGATGGAGTACCGTCGACCGATGGATCAAGGACGCCCAGGCACTCATCGTGTCGTCCGACGAGGAGGGGGTCGGGCTTCTCCGTAGCGAGATGGCGGCGACACAACGGGAGGTGCGACGGTTGGCGCTCGAGTGCTACCAGTCTCCCGAGGCGACGATCCAGAACAAGCAGCATGCGCTCGAGGTGGCCTCGCGATCGACACAGAGGCTTGCCGATCTGTTCGGCTTGAACAGGACCGAGCCGTCCCAGGGTGTCGAGGCGTCTACTATGTGGGCGGCCCGTATGGCGGCCCTTGCCCACGAGATGGATGCCTTGACCTCCCCGGACCCCTCCACCTCGGGCCCAACCGATCCCACACAAAACCTAGACCAAGCATAGAACGGCGTGTACTCTTGGGGCATGGTCGCTCTGGCACCACAGCTTCCGACGCGCGCATGGGCACCGTTGCGGTACCACCCGGTGCAGGCGGCTTTCTGGCATTGTAGAAAGCGGTTCATCGTCCTGCCCGCCGGCCGTGGATCAGGCAAGACCGAACTCTGCAAGCGAAAACTGATCCGCAGTCTCATCATCCCGAAACCATGGCCCGACCCGAAATACTTCTATGGGGGCCCTACGGAGAAGCAGGCGAAGCGGATCATATGGCAGAGCCTTGTGAACCTCACCCCCAAGTCATGGGTGAAGAAGATCAAGGAGGGCGAACTCAGAATCGAAACGGTCTTCGGATCGTCGGTTCAGGTGTTCGGCCTTGATGCACCGCAGCGGGTCGAGGGCGAGCAGTACGACGGATGCGTAATTGACGAGTCGTCCGACATCAAGCCGAGAACCTACGACCTGTCGATCGTCCCCACCCTGACGCACCGAAACGGCTGGTGCGTGCGCACGGGTGTGCCGAAGCGGTTCGGCGTTGGCGCGACCGAGTACAAGAAGGCATATGAAGATGCCCTGTCCGGGAAGGTTCCCGACTCCGCGGCGTTCACCTGGCCGTCGGCGGACATCCTATCCACCGAGGCCCTCTTGTACGCACGGGCAAAGCTGGATCAGCGGGACTATGCCGAGCAATTCGAGGCGGTCTGGCAGGCCACCGGCGGCGGCATCTTCTACGCATTTGAACGCACGTACAACGTCCGGGCATGTTCGTACAACCCCAGATTGGAGATTCTCGTCGGCTCTGATTTCAACGTCGATCCGATGTGCTGGCTGCTGGCGCATGACTATGGGGATCGAATCGAGGTCTTCGATGAGCTGTTCATCCGGAACACCAACACGCCCGAGACGTTGGATGTCCTCTGGTCAAAGTACGGCACCCACGACTCGGGCTTTGCCTTCTACGGCGACGCCTCTGGACAGAATCGAAACACTTCGACCGCCGAGACGGACTACCTGCTGATCGCCAATGATCGGCGGTTCCGAAAGGCTGGCCGGAGTGTCAACTACCTGTCCGGAAATCCCTCCGTGGTGAATCGATACGCGGCGACGAATTCGATGATCTGCAGCGCAGACGGAAATCGAAGGCTGTTCATGGACCCGCGTTGTGAACATCTGATCTGGGACCTTGAAAACCGCAGCTACAAGCAGGGAACCCGAATTCCGGACAACAGCAACAAGGACGCAGGCCACATCACGGACGCGCTCGGCTATCTGATCTATGCCCTATACCCCCCGACCCTCATCGCCGACGAGGAAGAGATGGGGTCGGCCGTCTACTCAACGAGGTGAACCCATGGCTAAAAAGCAAGTGACGCGAGTCTTGGAGATTCCGGCCCAACCGATCGACGAGGAGGTGTCCGGACCCCAGATCACATCGAGCGTGTCGATCAGTACGAGCACCGGCATTATGCACAGGTCGATGCCCGCCACGTACGCGCAATACCGGGCTCTTCGAAAAGACGCGACGGTGGCACTTGCCCGTGGGCTTGGGGCCGGGCCGATCCTTGCCGGATCATGGTCGGTCGAGGCGAACGATGGGACCCCCGATGAGTGGGTCGACTTCATCCGCGATACGTTCCTTGACCTGCGACCGATGGTCTACTGGAACGCCCTTCTCTTCGGCAACTGCGATTTTGGATGGATGCCGTTCGAGAAGGTCTACAGGTATGACGGTCGATGGCTCCGGCTGGCCAAGCTGAAGCCGCTGTTGCATGACCTGACGGACATCCTCGTTGACGAGGGGGGCACGTTTACGGGCTTCCGATGCACGCACCCTATCCAAGGCGGGTACGTGGACTTGCCCCGCAACAAGTGCCTCTTGATCTACTTCCGGCCCGAGGGGACGGATTGGCATGGAACGCCCCTCCTGGAGAACGCACGGCCCTATGTGGACCAATGGGGTAACGCCAACGACGGGGCGGATCGCTACGATCGGAAGCTGGCCGGGTCCCATTGGATCATCTATTACCCGGACGGGGTCGCCACCTACAACAACATTGCCAACACTCCCAATGGCGAGATCGCGGCGGACCTACTCCGACGTCTTGAATCGTCGGGGTCTATCGCGATTCCGATGTCGGTCAAGAAGACGGTCAAGGAACTCAACACGGCCACAGACAACGGATGGAAGGTTGAGATTCTCGACGCGGGCGGCGGGCAACAGGCAAGTTTCATCGACCGTCTTCGATACCTCGACACGCTGAAGACTCGAGCCCTCATGATGCCCGAACGGTCGATCCTGGAAGGGCAATTCGGCACCAAGGCCGAGACGGGTGCCATGCAGGACCTGGCGGTGACCTGGATGCAGCTCGTGGACTGGGACATCACGCGGCTCGTCAACTGGTATGCGGTTGACGAGGTGCTCGCGATGAACTTCGGCGAGGAGGCGAGGGGATCGGTCTATCTGGTGGCGTCTCCTTTGGTCGATGCAAAGCTGACGCTGTTGCAGGACATCTACAAGCTGGTCATGGCCAACCCGACCGGCTTTGTCCAGGAGTACGACTCCCTGGATATGGACTCGCTGAAAGAGAAGCTCGGGATTCCGCGGGCCCCGTGGTCGAACGAACCCACAAACCTCCTGCCTCAGCCTCCTCTTGAACCCGAACAGGTGGCGATCGTCCAGGAGAACTTGCCGACCGAGCCGCAGCCGGTAACGTCCGGAGCGTAGCGAATGGAGTCAACCGCTCAAGATCGACGCGTTGCGCATGCGCAACTACGGGACCTCGCCAAGGTCGAGTTGGAATCGGCCCGACTGTCTGCCATCATCGGCGGCCAGGCGATGCGGGTTTTGGCGGCGGCCTACCGTAACCGCAGGCTGGACCTTGCGGCGATGATGAGGCGGCAGCTCATGACCCTTGCCCCTCTCGTTTCGCGGGTGGTCCTCTATTCCATGCTGCTGGGGCTCCGGCGAGCACGCAGGACCATGACGGCGAGTTTCGACATGCTGGACGATGCGACGGGCGCACTCGGGGACACGCTCGGACTGTCTCCGGCCGATCTACTGCGATTCCAGGAGATGGCCGAGACGCGGGCCCTCACCATTGCCAACGGGCTGGCGGCCCATGCGGAGAGGCGAATCCGGGCCACCTTGCGAGACATCACCGCGGAGAACCTCCACGTCAAGGCCGGCGTGGAACGATTGCAGGAGACCTTCGACAACCTCGGGCTGACGCCATCGAACTCGTTCACCCTGGAAGCATTGTTCCGAACACAGACGCAGCTCGCCTATGCGGCGGCGAAGCAGGAGCAAGAGCAGGACCCCGACGTTGACGATGTTCTGTGGGGCTACCGGTATGTCACTGTGGGAGACTATCGTGTCAGGCCCTCCCATGCGGCCCTTGATGGAACCACGGCCCCGAAAGACGATCCGATCTGGAAGCGAATCTATCCCCCGAACGGTTGGGCCTGTCGCTGCCAATGCGTGCCGCTGTTCGAGCCGGCCAAGGTCAAGAAACCGAAAGATAAAGTCAAGATCGACGGCAAGACGGTTGTGCCCGGTCCGGACAAGGGATTCGAGGGCAACCCGCTCCTTGATCTGGCTCGCATGGTTCACACGAAAGCCGAGCCCGTCGAGGTCCGTCCCGACCGCGTGCGACCGTGGACGCCTCCGGTCCATCCTGTTTATCCAGCCGTCGAGGCACCGAAGCACGTACCGTCAACTGTTTCAGTGCCCGTTGCAAGTCCGGCCGCCACAAAACCAGCGGGCGGGGTGGCGTTGCTTGAGGCGCCTCGGCCGACCAAGACCATTGTGCCGGAAACAAGGCAGGAATCGGAAGCGAAACCAAGGCAACCGATCAAGGAATCCCCACCCCAGACAAGGGACGCAAAGCCCGCAAAGTCCATGAATCAGACGGAGGTTGCCAATTGGTGGTCCCAGGTGAGGCATGACGCCTTGCACCATGAGGCCATCAAGGCATACACCCTTGACGACTACGCGGCCATGCGAAAGGGACAGTACGAAGGCAAGGCGCCGAGTTCGATAGCTCAGAAAATCAAGGCAATGAATGCAGCCCTCAAGCTGGCTCCCAAGCACGAAGGGACCGTATTTCGTGGTATGGCCATCCCGTCGGAAATGGCCGAGTCGCTGAAGGCGGAAGGCCAACTGTCTGTGCTTGGTGCGCATGCGTCGTCGTCGGCAGCCCCCTATGTTGCCGGCAGATTTGCCGGAAAGGCAAAAAGGGCGACACCCAACAATGTTCCCGTCGTGCTCAAGATCAAGCAGCGCTCTGGCGTCAACATATCCGGGCTGTCCCAGATCGAGGGAGAGAAGGAGATTTTGCTCCGAAAGAACACGCGATACCGAACCGTCTCGCATCGCACCGTGACGTACGAGGCCGGAGAGGTTGACGAATACGGCGATTACAAGAAGCGGCCCAATGTACGAAACGTTCTGGAGATCGAGTTGGAGGAGGTGGACGATCAGGACGGAGAGACGATCAAGCTTTCGATGGAGGTGGAGTTTTCGCTCACATGATCACAGACAGCCGAAAATTGGCCCTAGCGAGGGAGCTGGCAGAGATCACCTCCGGAATCGTCGATGGAAAGGCGGTTGATCTGTGGGACCGAAAGCTAGAGCAACTCGCCGAATCACTCCACGTCGACGCCGATACCCTCGCTGATGAAATCAGGACACTTCTAGAAAAAATCTAGTTGACACCTAGACCCGGTCTCTCAATTGTGGGGTTGTGAGACTGAGGGGAGCCCGATTAGGAAACCCCACCCACCTAACGGCTCCCCTTGGTCACAAGTGACCATGCGGTCACTGGAGGCCGAGGTGATGGGCAAGACGCAGTCGCTACTCCTCAACACCGACATAGAACCGGGGCTTGCTCCTCGCCCGGTCGTCGTGGACGGCGTCGCCCACTACCGATTCCGCAAGCCGATCATTCGGGTCGGGCAGTACGTCAAGAAGGCGACGGGCCAGGCGTTCAGTGTAACCCGAAAGCACCTCAGCCATTGGGCGGAGACCTTCGGGCGCATGCGCGAGGCGGGCGTCAAGGTGCCCGTGCCCGTCGGACACACCAACGACGCGGAGAAAAATCGAGGGTGGGTCGAGGGCATGAAGGCGATCGGTGACGAGCTTGTGGCCGACGTGGACCTTGTTGGAGACGACGCCCCGAGACTGGTGGCGTGCTCCGACGTGTCGGTCTTCATCCCCCCGACGCATTCGGACGGCCAAGGCAATTCGTACACGTCGCCTATTACCCATGTGGCCCTTGTGACCGATCCGGTGGTGACCGGGCTTGGCGATTGGGTCCCGCTGGCGGCGAGTGGCGAGGAGGACATCCTCGTCCTGACACATGCAAGACCCCTTTCTTTAAGGAGCGGCTCTATGGATTGGACCAAGATTCGCGACGCCCTCGGGATCCTGGGCGAAGTGACGGACGACAACGCGGAGGAGGTCATCCTCGCGGGCATTCAGAAGCTTCAGGAGGAGTTGGCCAAGGCCAAGGGCGAACCTCCGCCCGAACCGAAGAAAGAGGAGCCGCCGTCCGACGGCGAGGACCCGAAGGCGGTGGCGGCGTCCCTCCGAACGAACGAGCTTCTCCTGTCTCTCGCGGGCGACAATCGCAAGATGCGGCTCGAGCGCCTCGTGGCTTCCGGCAAGATCACGCCGGCCGTCCGAGACAAGGTCGCTGCGAAGTTCATCACCGGCGAGGCCCTCGCCCTGTCGCTGTCCAATGGAAACGACGGGTTCGATTCCATGCTGGAGATTCTCGAAACGAACACCCCTGTGTCCCTGTCGCAGGCGACCGGGGCGCAGGTCCTGCCCGACGGCATGAAGGGCACCGGCGGCGGCATGGCGGCGGCCGTCGAGCGGTTCAACAAGCGATTTGCCAAGCAGCGAGGGAAGTAACGCGGCCCACTGGCGGCCGTGATCTGACAGGCATGTAACCGGGCAAGGCCCAGAGGTGAACAGATATGACAGCCAGCCTGACCGAAGGCGTAACGGTTGGTGATCTTGTGAAGTGGGAAGGTCCCCATCAGTACAGCCGCGAGGTGGCGACGATCGTCGCGAACCAGACGGTGGCCATCGGCACGTTCCTGGAGGCGACCTCCGGAGGCTACAAGGTTTGTACGACCGTCGGCAACGCCGTCGGCGTGGCCCTTGAGGCGGTGACCACCGAGGCGGACGAGACGTATGACATCCCCTGCCTCTGCCGGATGGCGGTCGTGAGCAAGGACCATCTTGTCTACGGATCGCTCGATGAGGACGCCGCGGACGCCAAACTGGCGGCCCTCGGCATCATCCCGCGGACCGGCACGGATGAGGTTGTGTCGTAACGAACACCCGATGCGGGTCCTCTGAGGATGCCCGCTGAGACAAAGGATCGGAGGCAAATCATGTTGACGCTGGACATCTTCAACAACGAGGCGTTTCGAACGCGAGAGCTGACGGACGCCGTCCTCGGGGTGGACTACGTGCCGAATCGGATCGGCGCGATGGGTCTCTTCGAGGAGAAGGGCGTATCCAATCACCTGATTGAGATCGAGGAGAAGAACGGGACGCTCCGGCTTCTCCAGACTCAGCCGCGAGGCGGGCCGGCCCCTGTGGCACACCGCAGCAAGCGGAATCTGATCCCCTTCCGAATCCCGCACATCCCCTTGGAGGACGCTGTCCTCGCAGAGGAAATCCAGGGTGTCCGGGCGTTCGGTACGGCGGACCAACTGGAGACCGTCAAGGACAAGGTGATGGAACGCCTGGCCGAGATGCGTCAGTCTTTCGAGGCGACCCATGAGTACCACCGGATCGGCGCGATCAAGGGAATCGTCTACGACGCGGACGGGACGTCCGTGCTGACGAATCTGTTCACCGCCTTCGGCCTCACGCAGACCTCTGTCGCATTCGCACTCGGCACGACCACGACGGACGTGCGGGAGAAGGTGTTGACGGTCGTCCGTGCCATCGAGACCGCACTTGGCGGCGTGCCGTATACGTCCGTTCGGGCGTTCTGCGGCAAGACGTGGTTCGGCAAGCTCATCAAGCACACGGACGTCAAGGAAGCCTATGCCCTGTGGCGTGACGGCGAGGCTCGCCGCAACGACCCCCGGGCCGGCTTTGAGCTGGCCGGATGCACCTTCGAGGAGTATCGCGGCCGCGTGAACGGGCAGGACTTCATCTCGGACGACGAGGCGGCCTTCTACCCGGTCGGCGTGCCCGGCCTGTTCAAGATGTATTACGGGCCCGCGGACTTCATGGAGACGGCGAACACTCCGGGCGTGGCGGTGTACGCCAAGCAGGAGCGAATGGACCTGGACCGCGGCGTCCGGCTCCACTGTCAGAGTAACCCGCTGGCCATCTGTACCCGGCCGGCCGTGCTTGTGAAGGGGACGACCAACTAAGCCGCAGAGCGGCCCATGTGCATCCTTCCCTTTTCCCTGTGCAGGGCCCGGACTGACCACCCGGGCCCTAGCTTTATGACGAGGTGACCCGTGACCATTACCACACTGAAGGACGCTTCGAGGTATGCCGACGGCAACGGCGTGTCTCACGTCAAGGTGTTGAAGTACCAGATGACCTCTACGTTCATCGTGGGGTCCTCCGAAATTCAATTCGCGACGCTGGACCTGACGGACTATCGGCATGTCCACCTCATGCTGAAGGTGCCGACCAAGAGCAATTTCTCGGCAACCGTCAAGGGCTACGCGGTGACGTCCCCCACCGAAACGACGATTGCCAACGGGGCGGCGGCCCCCTTCTGTGGTGCCAACCAGACGATGGCCTGCAACCAGTCAACCAAGATGAAGTCCGACAACATCTATTCTACCGGCATCGTCTCCGCGGCCGCGGTGCCCAACCTGCCCCCTTACGTCCTGTTCACGATCACACCTTCGGGTGCGTTGTCGGCTGGCGAAGAGGTCGAGGTGGTCATCACGCTGAGGGACTAAGAGTCATGCAGATTTACGGCCTGCAATCGTTCACGAAGCCGGTCGGAAAAGAATCGACGATCGGTCAGATTGTCGGTGGGTCGCAACCGAACGGTAGCGGTCAGATTTCCGACGGCGTGAATGATCGGAACGGGTTTGGTTGGCGTCGCATCTCCGGAAACGGCTACGCCTTCCCGATGGTCGCACCGGTAAGCAGCGCAAGCCAACGAAGGCTGTATTTCAACTCCCCCGGTTGTCCCCCTGGAGATACGTACACCCCAGGGACGACGCGATGGGAGTATCGATTCCCCGGTGTCGTCTCGTCGGGCGTTCTCGCGGTACAGCTCGGGTGCGAGCATCACATCTATCAGGGTGACGACCGCGAGGACAATTTCCCGCAGTCGTTCCGGCTCATGCATGGAGACACGGTCGTCCTCGACCTGACCTTGACGAGAGACGACGAGGGCCAGGCGGTGGCGGTCCTCACGGGCGGAGACCCGGACGACTCCACAGCTCAGACCAAGAGCCGGGAGACGGCATTCGCCCATGACTACGTGCTCCTCAACTCCATCCTGTTGGTGAACCTGGACACAAGGCGGGCGACAATTCTCCAAGGCTACGCAAGTCCCAACGGTACGAGTGCTGTATTCCGTCGGGGCGTCGGAGAGGACGTTGGGCACACCTCGGGTATGACCCGGTATGACGCCGAGCTGATCGGCCACGACTACGATGCTGTCTGGGGCACTGGCGACGAGGAGACCACCGGCGGGACGATTGCAATTCAGCATGCGGCGGTCGATCGCCTGGAGATTCGATACGACGACGTGACGCCCGGTGCCTCGGAATGGGCGGCCGTCGAGTTTGACAGCAACGAGCTGATCGTCGCTACGCAACCCGTCGCGGTGATCGGTGACGGGGCGGCTCAGGTCCTGGACTACTGCGTCAATTCGCTGCCCGGTGGGTTTGCGGCTATCGGATGCTGGGGTGTCCCCTCGGTTCGTTACACGGGCGGCACCTATGTTGTTGACGACTACGGCCGATCCCTGTGTGGGGCCTACGATGAGACCTCCTGGGGCGGCCGGCCGTTGTCCGATCCGTTGGGCCCTCTGTCGGCCTTGATCGCCGTTGGGGTCAAGCGGTTCCTTCTGTCGATCGGCTCGGTCGACATCGGACGGGACGGCGTGATCACCGGGGCAATGACGGTCACGCGCACGTCCGGAACCTCATGCACCGTACAGACCCTGTCCGATCGCGTGCGGATCGTCAAGGACGGTTCTCAGACCGACCTACTCCTTGCGACGTACCCGACCATCGAAAGCCTGTCCGGTGCCCTTTCGGGTCAGGGACTCACCGTATCCCTGTTACCGAACAGCCGAGACTATCTCAATCTGCCGACTACATTCATGACGGTGATGTCCTCGGCATCGTCCTGCCAGGGGGTAACGCTCACCCTGTACCGCAGGGACATCGAGAAGTTCGATCAGATGAAGTTCGCGTTGTCCGGCATCCTGTCGATGATCCAGGCGGCCGGCGGCGAGGCGATCGTCTGTACCCCCTACCCGATGGGCTGCCCGTCGCTCGCAACGTATGCCCGGACGGCCCAGGGAATCGCCGACTGCGAAGAGTGGCGGACGTTCATCCTCGGGCTTGAGGCCGACGGGCGATGCACGTCGCTTGACCTGTGGAGTCTGCTCGGGGAGGAAGACGGGACGTTCTCTCAGGACGCCTACGCCCTGTCGGTGCTCGGCATCTGTCCCGTCACAGAACCGACGGGGGCCGTCTACACAGCTCTTGAGACGGCACTCATAGCCGCACTCCGAGCCCTTGATCCGAAGGACGTTAACCTTCGAAGCGCCTTCCCTAACTACGTCCAGACGGATTGGCTTCCGGTGACGGTGGGCCCGGTCCGCGTGTCTGTGATGCCCGAACGCACAATCCCGGCCGGCCTGACCTTCGAGGTCTTCCAGAACGAGACGACCACAATTGCCCTGACGGTCGAGGACGGCAACGGCGATCCGGTGGACCTGTCCGGCAAGGAACTGAAGTTCGTTGTCCAGACGGCCGGCGAGGAGGCAGAGGGCGTCTTCGAGGTGCCCAACTCCCAGATCGTCGTATCGGGCGACGACGACAATCTCGTGACCGTCCCCTTGTCGGCCGAGGACCTTGCCACGGCGACGCATGACTGGCAGTACCGCCTGTGGGACGTCACCTCGGGGCGAGTGCTGGCCCACGGAACCCTCATCGTCCGGGCGGCCCTGGCGGGAGTGTAGCACATGGCCTATTGCACAAGGGCGGACATCGAGGCTCGCTACGGAGTGACCACGGTATCCAAGGCGGCCGATCTGGACGACGATCAGTCGTCGGTGAAGATCGCCGCCCGCATCGCCGCCGCCATCGCCTACGCGGACGAATGGGTTGACGTGCGCATGCGCGACGGGGCTTACGTCCTGCCGATCGCCAGCTCATTGGGGGCGGTGCCCCCTACCATCGTCCGGCTTGCCGTGGTGGCAGCATTCGTCTGGATGTACTCGGCTCGTGGTGTGACAGAGTTCGACCAAGCAAGCGGCGTGCCAACGCACCGATTCGCCTACGACCTGGAAGAAGCAGAGAACGACATCCGACGCATCCATGCCGGACAGCTTGTTCTCGATGCCGTCCGAGTGACCGGGAGCACGATGGCCCCGGCGGTCGTCACTGACGAGGACTAACGTGCTTGAGCTTCATCCTATGGCTCGGCTCCGACTCAACAGTCTCAAAGGGCTTGAGGCTGCCTGGGGTCGTGCGCCGTCCCGGAGCAAGGAGCGGGCCTTCAAGAAATCGGCCCTCATTGTCCGGGCGTGGGAGTTCGACCGGGCGGTAAGACTGTCCAAGTCAGGCGGCGGCGAGTGGCCACCCCTCAGCAAGGGCACGATCGAGAACCGGCGAGGATTCCGAAAGAAGCGGCGAACCCTGATGAAGCGAGCGGCCCGCCAGCATGCCGCGAAATTCAGAGCACAGGCCAGACTCAAGAAGATCGTTGACAAGAAGCCGCCGAAGTCCGGCGGAATGAAGCGGGCCAAGTTCTACGCTTCCAAGGCAAAGAAGATCGTCCAGCTCACTCAGAAACTCGTCACAGCCACAAAGGCGGCCAACAAGTCCGCGAAGGCGCTTCAGGAATTCCAGAGGACCAACGGCGGCGTGGCCATCCTGTGGGACACGGGAATCTTGCTCGGGACGATGAATCCCATGCGGGCGAGGCCGCCCGGCTATATCGAGCTGATCGATCCAGAAGGCGTGGAGCTGGGGTACGGGGGCGGAGCCCCTCATCCGAAGGGGCACGGGCTGACGATTGCCGAACTGGCAGCGATTCATCACTACGGCACCGACACAATTCCACCGCGGAGGCTGCTGGCCGATCCGTCGGCTAAGACCGTCCGGCGAATTGAAGAGGTGGTGGCCGGCGAGGTGATGGGAAGTGCGAAGGGGTAGTCTATGGCGACTGATCCGTTCTCTCTGGTGGTCGATGAGCTGTGGGCCATCCTGGAAGACACGGCGGAGTTTTGCTCTGTCGTCCTGGCCGGCAATCGGGCCAAGTTCGACTCGCCAGACCCCGCGCTGCAGATCAAGGAGCAGATCGGGCCCGCCGATCGGCCAGAGGTCCGGCTTGTTCCCTCAGCGGTGGAACCGTTGGGTTGCACGTCATCGTCAACGAAAGTCCTGTTCACGGTGAACCTTCAGATTGCGGCGGGCGACATGCGCATGCGCAAGGTCGTCTTTCCCGTGCTGTGGGCCACGATTCGGGCGTTGTCGAGGTGTCGGGATCGCCTTCAGGCCCTGGAGTGGAATGGGGAGGTCGGGTTTGTCAAGACGCTCAAGGCCGGAAGCGGGACCTTCTCCCTGTCCGAGGTGGACCTCGATCGCGGGGTGGCCGGCTGGCTCAACGTTCTGCCCCTGACGATGGAAATGTGGTTTGCAACGGTCAAGGTGTAGTATAGACTTAGCGTAGACATTCGATGGCCCTGGTCAGGCCACACGGAGGCACTAATCATGGGAGTCATCGGCGGAATCGGCGGGGGCCTCGGTAGCGTCCCCGGCATCTCCAACTGGCAGATCAGCCACGTTTGCGAACTGAAGGAATACGTCGCGAGCAATACCAAGAGCGGTGTTGTCCGCGTGCCGGGCAACAAGGATTGGAGCGGGACGGCCAAGGTGTACGGACACACGCCCCCGATTCTGCCCGGTGCCTCGTTCACGTTCTCCGGGTCGATCGATGGCGCGATTGGGGCCACCGGCACGGCCGTGATGGAGTCCACCGAAATCTCGATCCCCATCGAAGAGGGCGGGGTCATTTCCCAGAACCTGAAGTTCTCGGGCAACTCCGCACTGACGATCGGAGCGTCGGCCATTCATGACACAAGCGAGGTGGTCAACGGGTTCTCCGCCTCCGGTCTGAAGGTGTACTCCTGCGCCTACGGCGGCGAGTATGCAGCCGTCCCCGAAGTCCGATCCGCAACGATCACCCTGACCCGCAAGCTGACGGAGTACGTCTCGTCTTCGACCGCTGGCTACAAGGGGCGGAAGGCCGGGAACTTCGACGCGACGCTGGCCTTGCCGTGCTACTGCGACGATCTGGCGGACCTGTTGCAGCCGGGGACGTTCAAGAAGTTCAAGGTCGAGGTGACGTCGCTCCTGTATTGGGAGCTGTACTTCATGCTCATCGGAGAGAATTCCAATATCCAGGCGGACGTCGAAGGAAACGCCATCGTTGGGGCCCAGATCAATGCGAGCTTCAGCGGGTACCTGGACGACTCCGGAACGCGGCGGGAAGGCAAGATTGTTACCCCTGCCGGCGTTACGTGGTGGCCCGAGGCGACGAGCTAACCCATGACCGACACAGCAACAGCAACAGCGGCACCGCTTCCGATCACCCTGGGAGGGCAGACCTACCGGATGTCTCCCCTGTCCGACCGGGACATCGGGGAGATGGACCTATGGGTCTCTACGCGATACCTCCGAAGGGCGAGGGCGTCGATCGACCCGAATGATTCCGACGAGAACAAGCGGCGGGCGGAGGAGGTGGCGCAACGCACCGCGGCCACGATGACCTTCATGTCGGGGCTTGGCCTCTCCATGCTCAACAATGTGGACGGCATGGCTCAACTCCTGTGGGTGTCGATTCGCAAGAACCATCCCAAGGCGGAGTCGGCGGACATCCGACAGGCCCTTGTCGAGCATCCGGAGGACATCGAGGCGGCAATGGCGGACTGGCGGCGGCTGAATCCGGGCAGGAAGTCGGGGCCCGAACCTGCAAAAAAAAACGGGGACGACGACTCCCCGATGAAGATCGAGCCGTTGACGTAGGGCCCAGGTATCGGCTGTTGGCCGAGCGGTACGGGTGGACACCAAGCCAGATTGCGGAGCTGACGCCGGCCCAACAGCTCATGCTCCTTGAGGACGGACAGACGGACGCCAACGGTATCCGGACGTTCGCGACCGAAGCAGAGTATCGGAGATTTCTGAGGAGTGTCTCCCAGTGAGCGAGCGCGGGTCCGTCACAATCGAGCTGTCCGCAACGACAGACAAGCTCACCAAGGCGGTAGCCGAGGGCACCCGCTCTGTCGAGGGGTTCGGCAACCGCTTCAAGTCCAGCATCGAGGCGGCGACGTCCTCTTCGAAGTCGCACCTCTCCGGGTTCGGGTCTCACCTGAAGACGATCGTGGACTATGCGGCCGGGCAGGTCCTGTACAAGCTGGCCGGGTCGGTCTACGACTACGGTAAGCAATTCATGGGGGCGGCCGGCATCCAGCGGAAGGCAGAGGGTGAACTCAAGTCCGCCCTGTCGGCCACGGGCCAAGAGGTCGATGCGAACCACGGCAAGCTGTTGGAGATGGCCAAGAACTTCGAGAAGGTGACCACCTACTCGGACGATTCCATCCTGTCGATCATGACCCTCGGCACCAACATGGGCATCACGGCCGGCCAGATGGACTCATTCGTCAAAGCGACGATCGGCGTTTCAAAGGCCACCGGCAAGGAGCTGAAGGAAGGGGCCATGATCGCCAGCAAGGCGATTGCCGGGAACTTCGAGAGCCTTCAGGAAGTCATCCCCGCCCTCAAGAACGTCCAAAACGAGACGCAGCGGGCGGCCATGGTACAGAAGTTCCTCGCCGGTGGGTTCAAGCAGGCGGAGGACGCGGCCCAGACCTCGGGCGGGCGGACGACGGCCGTATGGAATCGCGTCAACGACATCTTCGAATCGCTGGGCGGGCCGATCACCAAGATCAAGGGGTACATGGCGGGCGCTCTGGAGTCTATTGTCCCTCTGATCGAGAACCTCGCCCCGTCGATGTCGTCCTTTATGGACACGGGAATCAACGGGCTTCTGACCATGGCGACGGCGCTCGAGGGTCCGGTCATCGCCGCTGTGAAGCTTCTGTGGGAGGGGCTCAAGCTTGTGGGCTCCGGGGCGGCATGGCTCTGGCCGTACCTGAAGACGGGGTTGCAGGAAGTGGCCGGCGTGTTCGCGGCGACGTTCGAGCTGATCAAGAATTGGGACAATGTTTGGGACTACCTCAAGAAGGTGTTCGACTCGTGGGTTCTGTATCTCTATCAAGGCGTCGAGGACTTCTTCCTGAAGGATATGCCGTACTACTGGGATGAGTTCAATGCCACGATGACCGCTGTCTTTCTGGGGCTCTACAACGGCGTGACAACCCTGTTCAAGAACCTCGGCAGCAACTTCTCGAACCTCGTCGACATCATTCGCGGAAAGAAGACGTGGGAGGGCGTATGGTCCGGCTTCACCTTCGATAAGGAGGAGGTCAAGAAACCACCCGATCGGGATCGGACACTCCAGAACCAGCTTGACGAGGAGGCGGCGTCCGCCGGACAGACCCTGATCGATCTTGTAGCCGGGGCCCGCAAGAACGTGGAGGACACCTTCAACGGCAAGTCCATTGCCAGCCAGATGGCAGAGGCGTCCGGGGCGGACAAGCTGAAGAAGGCCCAGGAGGAGACGGCCAAGGCGTTCGGTGACAAGGGCATTGCCCTCGGCAAGGAAGTCCGACCGGGCCAGACGGGCGAGTCCAAGGGTTCGTTCGGTGGGACCGAAGGTCTCGCCGATGCGTACAAGCGAATCCAGGAAGCCATGTTCAAGAACAACGACGAGAAGGCCCTCCAGATGCAGGCCGCTCAAAGCCAGGCGGCAACGGCGGCGAACACCGAACGGACGGCCGGGACGATGGACAAAATGCTCGTTGCGATAGAGCGAGGCTTCGACCGTAAGAACGTCGCTGTCTTTGCGGCGAGTGTGACCGCGTAGGGAGACGCGCCTGTGGCGGTGACCTACTGTGAGTTTGATGGCAGCCCTCGGGAGAGCTTCGGGCCCGATGAGTTCCGGGCGGAAGTCAAGCTTCTGTGTGCCTACTCCGATCGGTATTCTCTGGTCGAAGAGCTGATGTACTCGGCCTACCCCCGGCTCGCGTACCCGTGCTACTGCTGGAATTGCTCGATTGAGGGATATGGGAAATGCACCGCATCCAACGGGAATACCGGGCTGGCGGCCTACGACTACGCGGTGGTCAACGCCACGTTTTCAACGAAGAATCCTTCGGTCGAGGACCTCTACGTTGAGGAGTTCGTCCCGACGATCGACTATCTCAAGCTGCCCTGTTCGGGGCTGTATTGGGACACGACGGACAAGCCGCCGCTCCAGCCGGACGAATGTCCGGGGATCCCGCAACCCGGCGGCGTGTATCGTCTCACGCGGTACATGCTGAGTTCCGTGCCGGCGTTCGCAACGGACCTGCAAGGATGCGTGAACCTCGCGGCCTTCTCCCCGGCGACGCCAGGGTGGAACCTGACCTTTGCCGCTCAGACACTGCTGTTCAATCCCCCGAAGATCAATCGGGCCTTCAAGTCCGACGGGTCCTATGTGTTCACGGTGTCTACCGAGTTGATCTGGAAGCCGAATCGTTGCCCGGTCCATAACGTCGATCGTGGGTGGAACTGGTTCTTTCATCCGAGGTCGAATCAGTTTGTCCAGATTCTGGCGTGTACCGGCTGGACCATGACGGGCGAGGGCGAGAGCTACAGCGACACGCCCACATACGAGCCGTTCCTTGTCTACCCGACGGGCGACTTCTCCGCCTTGTGGAGTTGATCGTGATTCCGCTTGTCAAGCCTGACGAACCGATCACCGATGCACTCTGGAACGCCATGGCGTCGGCGCTGAACGCCCTGACCAAGACCGTTAACAATATCGACCCGACCCAGGGGGTGGACCAGGAGCGGGACGTTGTTTGGGTCCGCGTCGAGGACTATTCGGCCAGCGGTTCGCTGTGGTGCAACGTCCGGAGATGGGACGACACGATGCACTGCCCGGTGGGCCCTGTCCTGAGACTGATTGGAACGCTCGTCTCTCCCCTCCCGGAGTTGACGGAGGGCAAGATCGTTGCCGCCCGGAGATTCCGAGAGCCGGACCGATTCGTCGACACGTTCCGTCTGATCGGATCGGGGGCGGCCGGCGAACCGTCGGCATACGGTTCGGTCTTTCCGGTCATCTGCAACAGAATCGGCGGGTCTGCCGGTAGCTTCTCCGAAACGTGTTCGTTCACGTACAACGTCACAACCCTTGGCGGTGTCACGGTTGGGGAGGGGATGGCTCCCCGTCAGGAGCGAATTCCGTACACGACCTATATGACAGGCTCGAACGCCATCGGCTTGGCCTATCGTGACGAATACGGAACGGCCCATCTGTACTCCGTCTCCGCAGAGCGCCCCGTCACTGCCACCGAAGACCTGATGACCACGTACTCAATCGACGGCGTCGACTTCAAGCGAACCACTACAGAGGTCCGGGTGTTGGATGCCTCCGGTGCCACTTCGACCGACACGATCCACAGCGGGGACACTTGCGGCGAGGAGGCATAATGGGCGTCCGCTTCAAAGGTAGCCGAGTGCTTTTCCGCAAGATCGGCGGCCTGTGGAAAGTGGCATTCGATCAGGATTGTTGTTGCCGGTCCTGTGTCAATGTGATGACGGGCGCTACGATCGTTCGTCTGGAATTTGACGAACCCACTGGGGCCGGCGGGTGCGACGCCTACACCTTATTGCGAACAGCCGGAGTGAGCCCGCTGGATCCCGAGCCTAACGCCTGTTCGTTTTGGGGTCAGGACCCGCCCGCGAATAGTGTCGTTACGTGTACCGTCACACGTCCGCCGCCGGACCCTCCGACGTACTTCTATCTGGAGCGAATCCTCGATGCGAACTTCGGACAGGTCGCCGGAGCCTGCCCCAACCCTGCCATGCGGAATCGCATCGAGTTCAACACGCTCGTGAACGCCTACGTCCCATGCACCTACGGAGGCGTCACCTATTGCCGAGCCTGCGGGAAGAACGTCTCCGGAGGCGTCTGCCTGAGCGACGAAGACTGGGCGACGTTCCTCGATGAGAAGGAAATCACGATCGGCGGCTGTGTGTGGAACACAACGGCCCCCGATGCGACTTGCAGTCTGTACGGGGCAGTTGCCAACACCGGAACGTGTTCCGTCAAGGTGAGCATCGAATGAGCCTGACCGTTCAAAGTACGATGACCAAGGAGGAGGCGGATGCCCGCATAGCGGCGATCCGCAACGCCCCTCCCACAAGCGGGCAGCGGGTTCTGTCCGTCTTTGTGCGCATGCGCAACCTGACCAAGAGCGTTCTCTTGCATGTCCTCCGTGGGTTTCCACAGTCAGACCTTGAGACGTTGACCCATCGGGTGGCCCAATGCCAGGCGTGCCCGTTTCTGACGGAGGACGGTCACTGCGGGACGGCGGCCCAGATCGTCAACGCCTTGGCGTGTGGGTGCAACGTGGCGGTGAAGGCGGAATGGGCGGATTCCGTCTGTCCGCAAGGAAGGTGGTCCAAGTGAATAGCGAACGATGGATTCTCCAGACGACCCGAAGCCAGATCGGCAACACGTCGGTGATGATGCCAGCGTTGCGGGCGCTGGCGGAGATCACCGGGGCCCCGGTCCCCATCTACTACGAGACGCCCGACGTGGCGGCCATCTATCGAGACGCCCCGTTTCTGAAGCGGTTGACGGCATTGCCCTCACATGCCCCGTTTTTCACCTCGGATCATGGGGACTGCGGCCGATACTCGATTGTCGAATACTACGCCAGTCTCGTTCGGGCTGTGGGGTACACAGGCCAGACGCCAGCCCAGTACGTCGACGATTGCCGGTCCGATACGTCGATCGACGTCCCGGAGAACAGCCTTGCGGTCTGCCATGGCGGCCGGCTGGAACATCAGAAGCCTGAGAAGGACATCACGGCCAAATCGAGAATCGAACTGGTCAAGGCGGCGGTGGCGGCGGGGCTCCGGGTATTCGTACTTGGACACATGGAGGACTACGACCGCTGGTGGCGGCCGATCGAGGAGGCCGTCGGACAGGACGTTGCGTTCTGTGTCGGCCTGCCGATCCGATCCATCGTGGGGATCGGCCAGCGGTGCAAGTGGTTCGTCAGTAATGACACGGGCTTCTCGCACGTCCTCGGGGCATGGGGCACCCGCGGGCTCATCCTTGGGAACATCTTCCGGCATCAGTGGAAACACCTGTACCCGAATGTCCGGTATGTGATCGACAGCTCCGCCAATCGGACGGCGACGTACCTCGACGCGATCCACCGCTTCCTGAAGGGAGCGGACGAGCAGGCGGAGCCGTTCCGGCACACAACGATTGTCTCTCGGCTCAGAGGTGGGAGAAGGGCTCGTACACCATGAGGCTTATTGCCCTTGCGTTGTCGGCCGGCCTGCTGGCGCAGGCGTCCTTTACGGAGGTGCATTGCAACGGATCGGTGCGACCCGGCCTTGTCCGCATGAGCGGGCGCGTACTCACGTACGAGGGGCTCCCCGTGCCGTATATCCGGGTGGCCGGGTGTGACCCGAACATGGACGCCAACGCCCCCGACATGCGGTATCTCGTGGGCCTGACGGTGTCCGACGCCAACGGCTTTTTCGAGTTGTGGTCGCACCCGAACTATCCCCTTCGGGTGTACCCGATCTGCCGGCAGCTCTGGACAGACGAGGCGATTGACCTCGGCATCTGGGAAGGTCGGGCCCTGTGGATTCAACCTGACTGAGGAGATGGACACCGTGACGATTCGACCGCGTGAGTGGGTTCTACAGGTCCATGCCGTGGAGCTGGGCAACACCGTGCAGATGACCCCGGCGATCCAGGCGATTGCCCGGAAGTGGGGACGCCCCGTCCCGATGTACTTTCAGACGACCTGGCTTCGAGACCTCTGGCGAGACGCCCCGTTCATCGAGCACCTCTACCAGCAACCGGACGTCCCGTTCCTGTTTGAGTCGGCGGACAGGTCCCCAGGGGACTGCCTGACGGCGGAGTGGTACTGGCGGACCTTCTGTCTTCCGATGGGCATCACGGGCGAAAGGCCGCAACCCTACACGGATCGGCCGGCGGCGAGCGAGGCGCCGCAACTCCCGGACGGGCCCAAGATCGCGATCGTTCAAGGCTGTTGCAACAAACCCCTGTACGCCCGGAAGAACAACGGCGGAGACTTCCGTCTTGAGCTGTTGTGGAGGACCGTCGAGGCCGGGGCAACCCCCGTCATCATCGGATCGGAACAAGACTGGAAGTGGTCATGGCATCACATGGCCGGCCAATTCCCAAGGGAGGTAGTCAAGGTGGTCGGGCAGCCGATCCGGTCGGCGGTGGCGGCCGGGCTCGCCTGCGATGGGCTCATGTGCAACGACACCGGACTCCTCCACGTCCTGACCGGCTGTCACAAGATGCAAACCCTGTGCGTCGCCAGGCGGATCACGCCGGAGTGGCACTATCGCTATCCGACGGCCCGATACGAGATCGATCCTGAGCCGATGCGTGTGGTCGAGTCGATCACAGAATGGCTCGCCTCGCTGGGGCTGAGGGGCGGCGGCAACGCGAAGCGGGTCCAGAAACTGCCGACCAATGCCCAACGACACAACGCCCTCCGCCTCTGTCAGGCGTGCCGGAGATTTCGCAAGATCGGGCTCCGCTATCACTGCCAGGAGTCGCGGGCCGATGTGGCGGCCGATGAGTTTCCGTTTTCGTTTTGTCCCGAAAAGAGGTGGACGATTGAAAACGGGTATCGGTACACTGAGGCGTAGACTTGAAGTATGAGAAGTCTATCCCAAGAGGAGACCTGTCATGCGTGATAACTTTGCGGTGAGGCTCGCATCCGTCGCGACGCTGTTCGTTCTCGTGTGTGCGATCCTGTTCGCCGGTTGCGTCAACCAGGATCAGAAGAAGCTGTTTGACGTGATGCAGGGAACCCTGTCTACCGTGTCCACCAAGATTGCCGAGAAGGGGCTCGGGCAGTATCAGGTGTCGGGCCAGGTCATCGAGCCGGGCATGAGGGCTGAGGTCGGCGTCTCGTTCTACCTGGAGACCAAGCTCACGGGCACCGCCGGCCAGATCATGGCGGCCGGGCAAGGCCAATTCTCCGAGCTGACCCCCGAGCAGGAGGAGCAAATCTTCCAGATCACCCACGACACCGCCCTGTCTCGCGAGGAGCAGCGGAAGCGAATCCACGAGGTCGTCATGGGGATCGGACGGTACATCGACAAGAACACCGAGCCGCTCAGGCAGGTGATTTACGCAACGACCCGACCGGCGGCAACGGCCAGGCCGGCGACGCAACCCGTGACCGACTAGGGAGCGGAGGCCCATGGACCAAGCCCAGATCGACGCCATCTTCTCGGACCCGACCGGCCGCGCGTACAACGTGTGGCAGGAGTCGGACGGCCAGCATGTGACGGATTACGGCGACTGGCATCGAAACTACGGACGGCTCATCCTGCATGTATGCGGGAAGGCCGGCGGCGTTGTGCTGGACGTCGGGGCTGGAGCTGGGAACCTGGCGCGGGCCCTGAAGGAGTCGGGGTACACCGTGCGGGCCGTGGAGCGGTATCCGTACCACGTCGGGCTCGGTTGGAAGTTCAATCGGCTGACCCATGACGAGCTGTTCGTCGGCGACGCCCGAGACCTGAGCCGAATCCCGGATGCGTCGATCGATCTGATCCACGTCAGCCACGTTTTCGAACATATCCCGGTGGACCGACTGGAAGCCGTCCTCTTGGAGGTAAACCGTGTGGCCAAGCCGGACTCGGTCATGTGGGCGGTCCACCCGACCGATACGTGTCCGAACCCGTCGAGCGACCCGACGCACGTAACGATCATGTCCGCGGTCTGGTGGGTCAATCTCTTTGCCGAGGCCGGCTGGCGGGTCGATCCGGAGATGGCCCAGCGATTCGTGGATGTCCCCTTTGGCATGGGTGGCGACGGTGGCTCGTGGTATCGCGAGTACGTGCCGAGGGGCGAGTGGACTCCGTTCTGTATGAGGCGGGCGGCCGCGGAGGAAAAGCCTGATGGCGAAGGTTATCGCGTTTCTTAGCGGGAAGAAGAGTTACATCGGCGTGGTGGCCGGCGGCATCCTGTGGACCGTCTGGCAGCTCGGCTACGTACCCAACGAGATGGCGGGTATCATCGCCGGGGTCATTATGACCTGGACGGGCGTTTCGTTCCGAACGGCCATCGGTAAGGGCGAGCTGTAATGCTCTCTTCTCTGTTCTGGGAGAACTGGGACAGGGTTCGACGCGGCCTCCTGTGGGTCGTGTTCGGGTTGGTGGGCATGGTCGGACTGATCGTGGGCGTCGACCTCATGCGTAACCTGTCGCTGGACCGGGAGAAGGTCGAGCGAGCAATAGCCGTTCTGTGCGTCGCTCTGATCGTTGTGGCGACGCTGTTGCTGACCTTGGATAAGCTCTCTGGAGTGATCACCTTCCGATGACACCGAACTGGACCGACATCCTGTACACCGCGGCCATCGTGGCGGGCACCCTCGGCAGTGGTCTAGCATGGGTCTATCGTACACTGCAGCGCCAGATCGACGAGCAACAGAAACGCACCCAGGACCACGAGGAGAAGATTTCAAAGGTCGAGGCGGCAGAGGCCGTCCGCTCGCAGACGTGCTCTCTCGTTCATACGCAAATCTCTCATGCCCTCAGTAATCACGATAGGTCTTTCGACCTTTTGTCAAGTCGTCTGGATGAGTTAAAAACCCTAATCATCGAGAGGCTTCCGACCTCCCGCAGCTCCCAAGGCTAGACCGTTGCTTTACACTGTTCAGTGGTGCTTTGCACGCTGTGGGTTTTTTCTCTTTCCTAGCCTTGGTCCATTGTATCGCCGACAGCCTTCCGCTACGGTGTCCGTAGGTACTTCGGAGGGGATTATGGCTCATCATCGTTATGCATCATCAGACATGCACGGTATCGTTCCGGAAGCCCGAGCTGTGGAGATTGCGCGGATTCTTACGCTCCTCCACGGCGCTTCAGACGATTTTCTGTGTGGCCTGTCTCATGCTTTGAGGCAGAAGCTACAACCTGAGCCGCATCTGAAGCTGTGCCAACCTGTCGAAGGTTCTCGCGAGCCCGTTCCCACACGTACCGAGCGGACATCTCGAGCGCGTCGACCTTTTGCTGGTCCGTCAGCTTGAACAGAATCAACAGACCGGCTTGAACCAGGTCACTCTCGCTGACGAACTGACCCGACGGCTTGCGCATGCGCTCGCGGGTGTCGGCGAGCTGTTCCAGAATCTGCTTTGGCAGATTGAGATTCTTCTGCCTCACATCACCGTCTGTTCGTAGTGGCATTGCCCTGACTCCCTTTTTTCCCTGTGCTTGTTATCCGGCGGGCGACCTATCCGTACCGCCACCATGCTACCGCCTTTGAGACTCCAAACGCAAGAGCCCCAACGAGAATCACGGCGAGCCCGATGACCGGGTTGGACTCGCCCACAACTCCGACCGACCTCAGCATACCGTAGAGAATGACCAGCCCAGCGGCGAGCTGGACCAGCTTAATACCCTTGCCCGTCTGTTGTGTTCGCACTGTTCGGCTCATCGGCTTATCCTTTCTCTTGACTTTGTGCTTGCAGTGTGCTATACTTAACATAGTAGAGGTCAAGGAGACAACGCTTGAAACTGCAAACCATCCAGTTGACTCGTATGCCCCCCGATCTTGTCGAGGGGGTTGTTGAGGCTGCTAGACGTCATGGCATTTATCCGCCCACAAAGGCAGGGTCCATCCGGTGGGCGTTGAACAGGTTCATCCATGAATGCCAGGAGAAGAATACACCGGACATCCCGGTGAATCAAGAAGGGTCAACGGAAAAAGGAGAGATTCAATGAGTGAAGGCGTAGGAATCGTGCCGGCGTCGGCCGCGGTGGTAGAGGGCAACGGGGACACAAACCCTGAGAATGCGCTCGCCATGGCTCGGTTCGCCATGCTCTCGGAGGCCCAGCTTAACCGCATGGTCGAGGGGATCGGCCGTGCGATTGAGGCTCGCAAGAAGATTGCGATGGTGTGCGTCCGTGCGGCGGAGCCGAAAGACTTCCTCGATTTTGGCGGCCGCCCCTACCTGCAAGGGCCTGGAGCGCAGCGGATCATGTCGGCGGCCGGCATCTCGATGTCCGCTCCCGAGTGGGGCGATGTTGAATGGTCCGGCGATGACGCCTTGATCACCGTGGCTGCCGAGTTCTACTGGCCGCCGACGGGATGCCGGATCGTTGAAATTGGTTCCTGTTCTACGCGGGACAAGTTCTTTGTGCCTCACGATGGGCAGGAGGCGAAGAATCCTGGCTTCAGATTCTCGCAGTATCTGGCCCAGGTCAACGGCGACAGGGCCCTGGCCAAGAGAATGTTGTCGCTGGACGTCCGGAAGAAGGCGTACAGCAACCTCATCGCCCGCGGCGTGGCGGCGGTCATGGGGCTCAAGGCGCTCACGTGGGAGCGGCTTGAGGAATACGGGTTCCAGCGAACCGAGGGGGTCAAGTTCCGCAAGGGCTCGGAATCGACGGAAGACGCGGTGGCCGATCAGGGTCCTCGCTCGTCTGCTCCGGTGGGCGGCAACGGCAAGGAAGTCCCATTCGTCAAGCTGGCCGACGTGGCGGGGCTGGCGGTGGGCTCTGTCGTCATGACGGGCGGGTGGTTCCTGGAGACCACCGAAAGCAGCTACAAGGACAAGAAGACCGGTGAACAGAAACCGCTGGTCAAGGTGGTCATCGGTGACGATACGACACAGCTCAACGGTGCGATGGCCAAGTTGCCCGACGATTTCGACACGGAGCACCCGTGGACCTTCCGAGTGAAGGTAGGCAGTTACAAGGGCAACCCCGATTTGTGGGTGTTCGAGGCGACGGCGGCGTAAATATGACACTCTACGCTTCGGAGGGGGTTCCGAATGGCGGTCGGGATCCCCGATGCCGGACCGTGGTTGACTTGTTGTCGACCGGCCCCCTCCGTTGTTTTTCTTCAACTCTCTTGGTTTTTTCTTGCCTTTGCCTATTTCTGTGCTATACTTATTATAGTGCTAGTCAGCTCAGACAAAGGAGAGAGACCCATGAGAGTAGAGATTGAGTTTTGGAGCCAATTCATAGAGGCATACCAAATGCTTCGCGACGTATGTACGGCGTCCAACGCAACGCATGAGCAGCGTCGGTCGTTCGAGCTGTTCGCCGAACGGAACAAGCGAGCACTTGCCGAGGCCATGCAGATCAATCGCCGATGGCACGCCGAGGTGCGAGCCGATCGACGCGAAGCTGCTATGGCAGCCCGTGCCGATGAGGAACGGCGATTGGTCGATGATGAGCGGACAGAGCAAGAGGAGGCGTGCTGTTCGGATTGACGTTCTGTCTGTCGGTGGTGGCCGCCCGGTCTGTTGGTGATGACGCCGGGCTTCATTCCCCGGAGGTGTGGGTTCGACTCCCACGGCGGCCAATCAAGGAGGTGTGCGATGGTGGCATGGATGCTCGTCGGTGTTCTCGTGTGCAACATGGCCTATCTCGGTTGGAGCTTTGCAGGTGCAGCGATCGACAGGCAGCTCCCCGAATGGCCGGATGAGAGGTGAGGCGTGGCGGCGGCGGTAGAGGTCATGGAGGCGGTAGGGATAGGCGACTTGATCCGCGAGATCGAGGAACGCCGGGCGGCTCGCGGTCGGGATCGGAAGGTGTGCCCGCAGCGCAACCCGCGGGCCTCGGCAATCGGCGAGTGTGACCGGGAGATGGTCTACCAGATCACCCACTGGCAGATGCGACCGCCGGCGGGCGACTGGTTGCTCCAGCGGTTCCGCCGGGGGCATGAGGTGGAGTCCCTCGTGAAGGCCGAGCTTGCGGAGCTGGGCTTCTTTGTGGAAGGCGGACAGCTCTCGGTTGACATCCGAGACAGGGATCGGACGTTGCTCTGTAGCGCCCACATTGACGGGCGGCTCCGTTGGCGCGGGTTGCTCCCGGTGTGGGAGAACAAGAGCCTGAATCCAAACGTCTGGCAGCGATTCGAGACGTTGGACGATTTCAGAGACGGGCCGTCTTGGGCAAAGAAGTACCCGGCTCAGCTCCTGCTGTATATGTACGCCTGTTCGGAGCCCTTTGGGCTTATGACGCTGGACGACTGTCTTGGTCACTGGCGGCTGATCCCGGTCCGCCTTGAGGACCACCTCCAGGAGGTCGAGGCGATCCTCCGCCGGCTCCGGGTGGTGGTCGACGCGGCCATGGATGAGGACGGGGCGGAGCGGCTCCCGTACCACGACAACCCGGTAACCTGCAAGGCGTGTTGGTGTCACCAGGTCGGGCTCTGCCACCCTCCCGTCGAGTACGACGGCATCGACGTCATTGCAGACGAGGTGCTCATCGATGCGGCGGAGACGTTGCGTCGTACGGGCGACGACCATCGAGACTACGAGGCGGCGGATCGGACGATCAAGGCGGCCGTTCATGCCCGTGGCGCCGGGCAATATCTGATCGGGCCGGCACTAGTCAAGGTCACAGAGGTGACGTCTACCGCCTACGAGGTCCCCGAGGACGTGAAGTCGGCGTTCAAGGTCCGAAAGACCACCCTTCGAAAGACGATAAGCTGGCCGGAGACAGGCCAGTGTTGAAACCCCAGCCCGTCCCCGGCTCCTACCCTCTCTCCAGGACCGGGGCGGGCCCCTCATTTGTGTGAGTGCGCATGCGCACCCAGGCAGGAGGCCAGCGGTGAGGCGAGGCGGAAAAGCAATCCCCTTGGAGCTACTGACAGATGACCGTCTGTCGAATCTATCGCCCGCCACCGTCGGAATCTATCTCAGAGTCATGATCCTGTTGCACCGATCGAAAGAGCGAGGGCGGTTGTTGCTGGCGGAGACCGGCGGCATGAACGGTCTGGCCGTCGCGTGTGGAAGCTCATTGGAGGAGTTTTCCGTCGCGGTGTCCAGTCTCGTAGAGCGCGGCGTTCTGGCCGTGGAAGGATCAGACGCCGTCCTCTGCCCTCGGATGCGGGCCCTGTCCCTCCTGAGCGAGACGCGACGGGCTGCCGGGATGAAGGGTGGCAACCCCCTCCTGTGTCGTGCCAAGGGCCTAGCAGCGGCGGCCGTGGACGCCGTATACGGGCCCGAAGTGCCGGACGATGAGCGGGCCCGGGTGGTTCCCATCGACAGTTTGGTTAAGCAAAACCCTCCTGTTTTGGTTAACCAAAAGGCGTCCGTTTTGGTTAAGCAAACTGCCCCGGCTTTGGTTAACCAAACCCCGAAATCAGCTCAGAATCGAGGTTTGGTTAAGCAAAAGAGGCCCGTTTTGGTTAACCAAAATTCAAACGCGCCCTTATTAGTATCTGTTAGTAATACTAGGGGGGGTGTGGGGGGGGGAATCGAAGAGACCTCCGACGCCGGCAAGTTGGCGCAGCTCTGCATCAAGGCATGGTGCGACAACTACGCCGAGGCAAAGAGGCGGCGGCCGGACTCTCCGACCGGACGGACCGTCGGGGTTCTCCTCCGGTGGCTCAAATCCAACCGGGTGACAATTGAGGAGTGGACACGTCGCGTGAGGCTGGCCCTTGGTCTGGCCGGTCGTGCCCCCTGGCCGTTCAACCAGCCGGGCGAGGCGACCCTTGAGAACGTGAAGCGGCACTGGGAGAAATTGGGAGATGCTCAACACAACGTCCTACCGTTCGGAAGCCGAGGAACCTTCCGTCAAGCTGACGCCAGCGAGGAAGACCTCGCCCGTCTTGAACAGCTCTGACGGCGGACCCGCGGAGCGTCAGTGCGTCCGGTGTGGATCGTTCAAGGTCTACGCCCGGCAGGAGCGGCTCTGCTATGTGTGCTTCGGCGTGGAGTACCAGCGGAGGATGCAACTCCGCGAGATGATCCGCCGGCGAAGAGACCTGGACCTCATCCTGCCCGGCCTGGGGGTGCCCCGGCATTTCGCGCATGCGTCGTTTGAGACGTGCGACTCGGCCACGGACCGTGATGCCAAGGCCCGAATCAAGGCGTGGGCGCGCAACCCCAAGGGCATGCTTCTGATCCGCGGAGAGGTGGGCCGCGGCAAGACCTTTCTCGCGACGGCGGCGTTCCGACTGATCATGCGTCGGCCGGTCGAGGGTCGGTGGGTGTCCACCGTTGACATGCTGTCGAAGGTCCGGGCCGGTTGGGAGGGCAAGCGGAATGGTTGGCACGAAGGGGACATCCGGGCCATCCAGGCAACGCCCGTCCTGTTGCTTGACGACATCGGCAGTGAGTTCCTCGGGGATCGCGGCCGGGCCATCGTGGCGCAGATCATCGCGGCCCGATACAACGAGGACCTGTCAACGATTCTGACGACGAACATGAACGTCCGCCAGCTCGCCGCAACGATCGATTACCGCACGGCGTCGCGTGCGATCGAGTCTGTCCCCTCCGTCGTAGTCGGCGGCGGAGACCGACGAGACCCGAGACGAGCCCCGGTACAACCGACGTTCCTGGAAGAGGAGGCCAACGATGACGACCGCTGGAATGACTACCCCTCGTCATGCTCTGGGCGTTGACCCGGGCTTACGAACGGGGCTGGCCGTGGTGGAGCTGCGAAGCCAGAGGCTGGTCTATCAAACGACCGATAGCTGGCCGGATGCGATCGACGCCATGACAACACTGATCCGAGCGTATCGACCCGATCGGGTGGTCATCGAACGGCCTGCCGGCGGCTGGTATGGGAAGGGCAATATGTACCGCGCGAGATGTGTCGGTGCCGTACAGCAGAAGGCGGACGATATGGTGGCGTTCGCGCGGCGAGAGATCGAGCGGTTTGGCATTGGCTGCAAGGTGGTGGTCCGGCGGCCGGTCCGAAGCGGAACAAAGCGGAGTATGTCAGTCGCTACGTGGCGAGCTGCAATCAAATGTGCGGGCCGAACCCCGAACGAACACGTCAGGGACGCGGCCTATGCTGCCCTTATGGGCTAGGAAAGGATGCGATCATGGGACAGTTGACGATGGACGACGTAGAGGTGACGGAGATCGAGGAGGAGGAGACCTCGGAGGAGGTTGTCAGGGCTCCGATTGATGTCAGCGTGCCGGCAAGTGATCCGAACGTCCTGAAACTCCAGGCCATTGCGGACGCACGGGCTCGCGTTGCCAAAGCCCAGATGGCCTACGACATTGCGAAGGGCACCGCGGCGGCGGCAAAGAAGGCTTTCGATGTGGCGATCGATGACCTCCTCGGCGTGGTCGACGCACCGTATCAGCTCACCCTCCCCGGGCTGGACCAGCCGGCGGCCCCCGAGGTGTCTCCGCTGCTGAACATGCCGGTGGACACCCTGGCGGATTTCGACCTCATCCCCGAGACCATCGGCCGGATCAAAGCCGCCGGCATCACGACCATCGGCGAGTTCTTGGACTCGTGGGCCTCGTCGGACAGCGAAACCTACGCCGAGTTTTCCGCGGACGATATGTCGACGCTGGCGGCGGTCTACGTGAAGGTCTGCGAGGCGATCGACGCAAGCAAGCCGGACGCCGAGGAAGACGAGTCCTGGCGGTTCCTCCCCATCGAGAAGCTCCAGGAGTTCGGGCTGTCGGCGTCGATCGTCGGCAAGATCAAGGCGGCCGACTTCTCCCCGGAGACCCTCGGGGAACTCGATACATGGCTGAAGGCGAAGCCGCATCGGACGATCGCGGACATCGCCGGCATCGGGCCGAAGGCGGTCGAAGAGATCGACGCGGCGTATGACGGGCTGTGGGCGTGGCGGCAGGCGAATCTGGGGAAGTAGCAAAGAGGCGGACGGTGCCCGGCGACGGAACCCATCTCCCCGCCGGGCCGGCCGTCTGGCCCACTGAAAGGACCGATCATGAACGATACACAACCAACGAAACCCGAGGCGGTCGAATTCCTTCGGACGCTGCTTGGAAACGTCGAAGCCGAGGTGGCACCTATCACCTCTCTGTTGCAGAACCTGAAGGACCTCTCGGATTCCGTGAATCGATTCAACGGCCTTGTCGCCGATGCGAACCGTCGATTCATCGAATGCGACCGAAGGATTGTTGAGTTGAACACCGGGCTCGGTGCTCTCGCTAAGCGTGTCGCGAGGCTGGAGCAAGTTGTGCGAAGCTATGTCGATCATGTCGTAGCGGCTTCGACAAAAGAACTGGCCGACCGCATCGAAGAACTTGAGCAAGCCCGCAAGGCCGATGACGATGCCGAACCAGCGCACACGTCTCCGTATATGGATTGCGGCAATTTCAAGGACGATGCCACATGTGTGATGAATGATAGGTGCAAGGCGATAAGCCTCTATGTGAGAAGCGAGCCCTGGCTCCCCACCGACCGCCCCGCCGGGTGGGAGAAGAAGCCCGACGATCCGGACCCGTGCACAGAGTGCCAATTCCAGCGTGATTTGCCCTTGTGTCTTTGTGACGACAAAGAATCATGGCTCTCCCGCCACAAGCCCGATCCGATCGTGTTACAGGTGGGGGACTTGGTGGTTCGTAAGGACAATTCACAGGCTGGCGCGATGGTTGCTTGCGTAATAACAGCAGACACAACCGTGTCACTCCTTCTCTGGCTCAATGACGGATCTAAGGGGTGGTGGCACAATGAACATATTCAGAAGACCACTCCCGCCGACGGGCAGATTCGGGGCGGGCGATTGGTGAAGGGAGGTAAGCAGTGAGCGATTGGATCGATGGGTTGGAGAAATGGTCAAAGTACATGGTAGAGCAGATGATTCGTATCGACGGCGACAACCGCAACCTCGCCGAGCGTGTCGCGAAGTTGGAGAACAGGGGGACTGATGAGGATATGTGGGAAGCGTTGGCTCTGACGATCGGGCGAGTTGACGATTTGGAGCGATCCCGCAAGGCCGATGACGATGCCGATTCGGCGCATACTTCTCCGTGTGCGGAGGTTCGTACTGATCCATGCGAAGCATGCGCCTTCCATGACGGAGTGGAGTGCGAGTATGGCGGCGAATGTGCGGCGTGGGCCAAACACATGAAGAGTGTGCCGTGGTATCCCTTCGACCGCCCCGCCGGATGGGAGAAGAAGCCCGCCGAGCCGGTCGTGTTCCAGGTTGGGGACTTGATAACAAGCCGGAGAGGTGACGGATGGGTAGGTCGGTTCGTTGAACACGCAGTCCCCTTGGACCTCATACGTGTTGAGTGGTTGTCAAACGGAGTTTCTGGGCTAATCCACGAAGATGAGTACCGTCTCTACACCCCCGCCGACGGGCAGATTCGGGGCGGACGATTGGTGAAGGTGAAGTGAATGCAACGACTACTGAACGGACAGACCATCGATGAGGTTGCGATTGAACGCTTGCGGCAGTTTGCAGACGTGGCCAACGCCAAGCACGATAACGGGTACATGCTGGCGTTCAGTGGTGGCAAGGATTCTGTCGTTATTCTCGATCTTGCTCGCCGATCAGGCGTGAAGTTCGAGGCGGTGTACAACCTCACGACCGTCGATCCTCCCGAGGTGGTTAAATTCGTCAAGGCTACGGAGGGGGTCAGAATTTCACGGCCAGAGATGACGATGTGGCAACTGGTCAGAAAGAAGGGGATGCCTCCTCTTCGGCACGCTCGGTATTGTTGTGAAGTCATGAAAGAGCGGAATGGCGAGGGGCGTTTTGTTATCACTGGTGTACGATGGGAAGAAAGCTCCCGCCGATCTAATCGCAAAATGGTCGAATCTTGCTATCGGAATCCCAGGTCAGAAACGCAATACCTCAACCCGATTATCGACTGGACGACGGGGGACGTGTGGCAATACATCCGCGATCGGGGACTGCCGTATTGTTCGCTGTACGATGAGGGCTGGAAACGAGTTGGGTGCGTGCTGTGTCCGATGTGTGCCGATCCTCAGAGAGAAATACGCCGTTGGCCAAAATTGGCGGCCGCATGGAAGCGGGCGATCGTCTCCACATGGCGCCCTGACGACCCGCGACTACAGAAGAAATTCCCCTCTGGTGAGGCGTATTGGCAGTGGTGGCTTCAACGGAACACGAAGAGTTGTACGCGACAGGATGAGGTTCTTTTCGAGGACGACCCGTCCGAATGCGGGCGACTGGTGAAGGGGTCATGAATGAGTTGGCTCTTTTCACGGGCGCTGGTGGCGGCTCGTGGAGGTGACGCCGTGAAAGCTATAACAGTGTGCCAGCCGTATGCAGAGCTTCTCTTGCGCAAGGGCCCCACCGGCGAGCTTGTGAAGCCTTATGAGAATCGGACGTGGCCTACGGGCTATCGGGGTCGCCTTCTGATTCACGCCGGCAAGTCTCGCGACTGGCTGGACTGCGAGCCCCCTATTGAAGGGCTGGTCTTCGGAGCGATCATCGGCATGGTCGTATTGCGTGACTGCGTGCATATCGACACCGTTTCGGAGGACGTTCTCGATCACCCGCACGCAG
>CAYUQT010000079.1:0-40641 GCA_964446835.1 uncultured Planctomycetales bacterium
TCTTGGGGATTCTGTGCCCAACTACCTCCCCAGGCTACGGCAGTGCCATTCGGGATAGTCACCTATTTTGCGCGCACAAGACAAGAAACGGGAAGCTGCTCTTGTCGGTTCGGCCTACTCCTGTTCGTCAACACAAAGAGCTGTGTCCCTCTTTTCCTCCAGTCTGATCGTCCTCGGGATCAATCCACCCTGTCTCACCCATGTGTTCTCTGTGGCTAACCCACACTCCAAGAAGTCGCCGCCCCCTTTCTCCCCTTGTGGAGAAGCAGAGACGAGACCAGAGGGAAATTCCTCGCACAAGGGGCCCGGCAATGTCAGTCACAGAACCCGATTCAACCACCCTGACGAACGCCCCCGCGCAACCCTCCCTACGCCCTGGCCACCGCCTCCTGGACCCTCTGCTCAAAACACGTGACAGAAATCGCCAGAGTGAGACAGCCGCCGCCAAGACGGTGCTCAAGCCGAATCACCCCGCCCCCAATCCGCCGCCTCACACTCCCACCCCGAGCTCCGGCGTTCACGCCCCGCGGACTCCCTATCCTCCTGAACTGCCCCTCCGAACCCGTGACATTGCGGGACAAAGTGAGACATCCACCATGGGCAAGGCGGCAACGTCCTTTGACCCCATGCGTCTCTTGAGTCTCTTTGCGGCCTCTCCGCCATCCCCCCAATGTGTGACACCGTGGGACAAAGTGAGACATTCGCCGACACGTCCGATCGCAATTCCACCTCACACCCCGGCCAAGCCACGGCATCACGACCTCCTGACCAAACTCCGATCTGCCCGCCTCGGACCCCCGTCACACCCCGAATCGCGTGATATTCGTGTCGAAAGTGAGACATCGGGCGACAAGCAGACTCGTTATCATCGCATCGCCATCTGCACCACATCCGCCGCGGTCGTTCCACAAAGAGGCCCGCATAAGGCATGTGCCCCCGTCCCCCGGATTTCCGTCGGCTCCCACTTGAATTCTTCATGTCATACACTAGACTGGCATTCATCAGGGCATTCGAATTGGCGTTTGGTTGGCGCGACACACGTCAGGATGTGCAGTTCAGTCTTCTCTTGTTCCGGGCGTTTACAAAGAGGCCCCTTTCCAAATCCCGACGCAAGGAGGATGTACGATGACCCCCCGAAGGCTTCTCGTTTGTCTTTGTCTCCTCCCACTGTTCAATGCCGGCTGCGACGTGGCCGTCGTGCAGTCCATGATGGTGAACCTGCCCTTCATCGGTCAGTTCTTCCGGCCGGACCTCTTCAGGCCTTTGCTTCGTGTCGAGAGCTTCAGCCCCATGGAGGGCTACCAGGGCACCCTTGTGAAGATTAAAGGCTCCAACTTCTCGGCAAATCGGCTGGAGAATCAGGTCAAGATCGGAACGGTCTCAGCCTTCGTCATCAGCGCAAGCACAACGGAGATTGAGGCCCTGGTGGGATTCGGGGCCACCGACGGGCCCGTCGAGGTGACCAATACCTCCTCCACGCTGACCGCCACCGCGGCCGACAACTTCAAGCTCCTGAAGTGGCCGGAACGCAAGTCCGGCAAGAACGGCCCGCCGATCTTCTACGCCGGTGCAGGAACCGGAGGCACCGGGGGCGGAGCCAGCCCCACCGCCGGTGATCTGCCTTCCACCGGGACGATACGGGTCCTCGTGATCCCGTGCTATCCCACGGACGTCGTGCCGGGCAATATGGTCACCGCCTCCAACACCATCGGGGCTCCCTGGGCAGATGTCCAGACGTTCTACAATCAGGCCAGCTACACGCTGCTCACGGTGAATGTCACCGAGGCCAATTTCGTGGCCCTGACCGGCAACTGGGACGACTACTACGAGCCGAACTACTCCAACATCGACCCTGATGTGCTCGATCGGCTTACGGCCGAATGCGCCAAAGGCGCCCAGGATCAAGGGATCAACCTGAATAACTTCGATGCCATGGCCTGTGTGATATGGACCAACGGCGTCTTTCTCCGGGCATGGGGTGGGTGGTCCAAGAGCAACTTCGCCTATGCCGGCAGCGGGTTGAACATCAACATCACGGTGGGCCACGAGATCAACCAGATGGCTTTGGGCGAGATTGCCAATTGGGGGCGATGCGCCCACGAATTGGGCCACAACATCATTCATGCCGGCCTGGTCCTGGGTGAGGACGTCTATCGGAGCGACATGATCGACCCGGACACATCCGCCACCGCCGCCTCCTTCGACATGATGGGGTCCCACGACAGCCATCCCCTGTTCAGCGGGGCCTATATGCACCAACTGGGATGGTTCAACGCCGGAAAGATCGTCGAACTGAATTGGGATCGCAATCCGTTCACCGCCCAGTACCGAATTGCCGCACATCGAACAACACAAGACGCCGATCCGAACAACTACCACCTCGTGCGAATCAAGGTGGCCGATGGGCTTTACTACTTCATCGAGACTCGCCAGATGCCATCGGGTGGCGATGCACAGATTTTCGATACGAACATCCCCCTGGGCGGGGCACCCAACAACGGCGGGGTCGTGGTCACCAAGGTTCTGACCGACGTGGTCAACAACAACCAGCAGATGCGATTCATTACCCTGCTGCACCCGCAGGAGGTCATGACTGTCGGCGACATCGCCACGGATCCGGCCCGGGCGCTGACGATTCGCGTGCTCAGCGAGCAGGTGTCCGGCGGGCGACTGATCTCGACCGTCCGTGTTGAATGGGCCCAGGAACTGACGCCCGATCCCAACGCCGACTTCAATCTTAGGATCGAGCCCTGGGGTGCGGGCTACGAGACCTTTGATATTTGGATCGATCGGCAGCCTTGGGGAACCTTCGACCACACCGACGCCAACGGCGACGCTACGGGTAACGGCGACCAGCCGCAACCGATGGCGATCAACCACTTCTGGGCGAGGATTCGCGACGACGGTAATACCCCCGCCACCAATGTCCGCGTCACCTACTATGCCGTCACCCCGCCCGGTGTGGGCGATAATGGCAATTGGACGTCGATTGCCGACACGGTGATCATTCCCACGATTGCCGGCAACGGATTCGAAGAGCGGTTTGTCAATTGGACGCCGACCGTGGGCGAACACACATGCCTCAAAGTGTTCATTGAAGGTCAACTCGGCGAGCTGACGTATGGCGATAACTCGGCACAGGAGAACGTGTTCGAGTTCACGGCCCCTGCCCACAGCCCGCCCGAGCCGTTCCGCTTCCCCGTGGCCGTGCGAAACCCACTCAGGGAACCGTCCATCATCCTGGTCAAGCTCACCGGAGTGCCCTCCGGCTGGATCGTCCAGTTGCCGTACCACTGGGTCTATCTTGATGCATTGGGCGAGATCAAGACGGAAGCCATCGCGATTCCCACGGGCGACGTTGATGCCTATCAGCATGAGAAGCTGCGTCCGTTGAATCTGAAGATCGCCGGCAACGTCCCTCGACAGTACACCGAAGAGGTCGGGAAGACCTTCCCGGGTTCTCGCATGTTGCCGATCGGCGGTATCACGGCCCGCATCACGCCCAAGTACGGCGCGAAGATAGAGATTCGGGAAGACCAGGAGTTCGCCAAGAGTGAAACGAAGATCGGCATTCGGGGTACGATCGATCCGCCAGAGTCCGGGCAGGCGGTGCAGGTCTTGCTGACCGATCCCAAGAATCGCGTCCGGGCGGTCGACGTGACGACCAATGCCTCCGGCGTCTTTGTGGCGGTCTTCGATCTGACGCTGGCCCCCACGGAAGACCCGATTCACGGTACGCCCGGCCGCAAGGAGACACCGCCGACGGGCGACTACCGCGCGATCGCAAGCATCATCTCGGCGGCGAGTGTCGCGGAGGCCGTCTCCAACGAGTTGAAGATCACGCGGTAGCCGGCGTGCCTGGAATCCATGGGAGGGTCGAAACAGAGCTGTACTCGGAGATGCCGAAAAGCAACGGGTGGCCGGTGGCAGAGGGCCCTTCTCGCACCGGCCACCCTGCTCGCTCAGGGCGGCGCGCCGTCCTGCGATGTGTAAATGTCTGTGGGTATCCTTCGGGGGATGAGGGGGCGTCTGGCCGTTCAGGCCGGTCGTTCGGCCAACGCGATGAATCCATTGGCTCGCAGGTTGTGAGCCAGCGAAATCCGAAGCGGACCGGATCGTCGGCGATTCAGCGGGATCATCTCCCGGATGACAAAGCCGGCGCCGATCAGCAGGTCGGTCAGTTCGGACTGTGAGAAGAGGTGGACGTACATGTCGCGCACGCCGCGATAGTACCAGAGGATCTTGTCGCCCAGCTCGGCCTGACCCCGCCACGTCTTCCACAGGTTGCTGAGGATGAACGTCGAGCCATCGAGGCTGCCAAGACCATGCCAGCGATTATGAACATGGACGGCGAACCGGCCCCCGGGACGAAGGAGTTGGGCCAGACCTTTCAGGAAGGACAGACGGTTCTTCCCACCCCGGATCAGGCCGATCGTGCTGAACATGCACAGGGCATAGTCCAGGGAGTCCGGACGGAACAGGCGAGGCAGATCGACCATGTCGGCGCGGATGAGCGAGGCCTTCACGCCCGATTGAGCCAGCTTGGTCGCCGCCACGCGAAGCATGTGTGCCGACAGGTCGGCGCCGACAACCCGGTGCCCCATCTTCGCCAGAGGAATCACGTGACGGGCCGTTCCGCTACCGATGTCCAGCACGCGCCCCGGCACGGCAAACCATCTGGTCAGTGTCCGGGTGTCGAAATCAAACAGGGGATTGCCCGCGAAGAATTCGTCGTACTCCTCGGCGATCTCGCGGTTCGTCAGATACTGCACGGTCGAGGGGTGCATCGGATCCACAACTCACAGAATACCGGTTCGGATCGGGCCAGACCAGCCGGGTCGGAGGCGTGGCCGAGGCCTGTTGGCGGAATTGACTCAGTCCCACAGGGGCAGTGGTATAATAGGGTGCAGCACGTCACTCACCCTATCAGAAGGAGGCGTAACATGTCCGAGGAACTCATCGGCAACGTGACGCACTACTTCAGCAAGTCCCATGTGGCGGGCATCCATCTGGACTATGGCGAACTCACCCTGGGTGACCTCATCCACGTGGTGGGGCACACATCCGATTTCATCCAGAGGGTGGAATCGATGCAGATTGAGCATGAGCCGGTCCAGGTCGCGCATGAAGGTGACGAAATCGGCATCCGCGTGTTTGAACACGCCAGGGAGCACGACAAGGTCTATCGCGTCGCCGCCCAGTGATGGTTCGTCCGCCGCGGTGACAGCGATTCCAGGTCGCACTCCACGATGTCGAGACGTCTTTCGATAGCCTGCCCATCACGCGTGGCGCGTTGCGTGATGCGAGGGGGGTGGGATTGTCTCTTGAGTTTCCTGTTGCACCTGCGACCAGACATGGCCTCACCCCCTTGACGGCCGTGCCGGCATGGTCGATGTTCTCTGTGCCGACGGCCCACCTGATGGGAGCGGAAAGGAGCGGACCTGTGCCGAACCGTGCATACTCCACACTCATCGCCGTAGTGCTACTGGCATGCGTCGCAAAGGCCGACACACTCACGCCCAAAGACCTCCAAGGCGGTGTGACGCCCAAACCGGGCGATCAGATCGTCCTCGACGACTTCTCCAACCTGGCTCCGAACGATGTCTTCAGCAAGACCTCTGTTCGGGGCAAGTGGTGGCTTCGACAGTACAAGACCGACAGCGGCAAGCACGGCACGATGCTGATGACCGTCGAGCGGGACATGGACAAGCCCGAGACCTGTCTGGTGCCGCGGGTCACCTTGCCACTGAATCTCAAGGGCTGGTATGAGGTCTGGGTGGCCACGTATCGCGGGCCCTACGGCGGCGGCATCGATGTGAAGCTGTCGGGCGACGAATGCTTTATTCACATCGATCCGCAGCAGGTTGCTGACGCTCCGGGGTGGCCCAAGCCGCGGGTGGGCGCGATCGTCGAAATCAACTACAAGCCGGCCGCCGACCTGACGGGGCAGAACATGGTCTTCCAGCAACCGTTTGGGACATACGAATCGTTCCACTGGGGGTTCTGTGAGGCCTCGCTGGCGTACGTTCGGCTCGTCAAGCTGAATGACGAGCAGGTGGCCGCATTCAGGACCGACCAGGCCCGTGAAGACCGCCGGCTGATCGCATTTGACGACGACAACTTCTCGCGATTCTGGATGTGGGGCGGGCAGGACAGGCACGCCATCCTCCGCTTCATGGAGGCGATGCGATACCACGACATCGCGTTCTACGGCCTGAACCTCGGCGCCACCACGTCGCTGCACATTCCCACACCGCACACAGACCTGCTCGTGTCGCATTTCGGGCGGTTGGGTGATCGGCGGGTCAATGCCACCTACAAGGCCTTCGTCGACAATAAGCTCGACATTCTGTCCATCTCCGCGGAGGGTGCGCACCGGTGCGGGTTCAAGCTGCTGCCCACGTTGCGGATGTCGGCCATTTACTGCCAGGGACCGAAATACAAGGCGCTCTCGAAATGGCGGCTGAAGGATCGGCAACATCTCGACTTTGCACAGCCGGAGATTCACGACTATTTCGTCACACTGGTGCGCTACATCCTGGAGACCTATGACGTCGACGGCTTCATCCTGGACTTCACCCGCCATCGAATCCACTTCAATCCCGAGCAAACCAACAAGGCGGAACTGATGAACCAGTTCTCGGCCAAGATGCGACAGATGGTCGACGACGTGAGCCGGAAGAAGGGCCGAAAGTTGCTCTTGGGCGCCACCTTCACCAATGCGTCATACGCCAGCTCGCCCCCGCTGCTCGAGGTTCAAGGCATTGATGTGGCCGCCTGGGTCCGCAACGGCTACTACGACATCATCCTTCCGGAAGGGCCGGTCATCGACGCCTGTATCAAGATGACGCGCGGGACGACCACGAAATGCTACCCGCGGTGGATCGCCTGCACCGACATACAGGGCAAGCTCATTGATCGGGGTGCCCACGATCCGACGCCGCAGGAGGACAAGAAGGATCGTCCCGTGGATGCCCATTTCGGCGCGGATGAGTACGAAAAGGGTTGGGTTGAGCTGCGCGACAAAGGCGCCGATGGGCTCTACATCTTCAACAACCCCGAGGGCTGGGTCGGCTTGCGACGAATGGGGCATCTCGACGAGGCCCGCCAACGCGTGAGGGCGGGTCAGACCCACGGGCTCATCGAAGGGCCCAGCGTGAGGTTTCTGGATTGATGGCACGAACGGCGGCGGGGTTCTCAGAGGGGGCAACGGCGACTCCATCCGATCGAGCATCGCAACCTCCGATCCTTTCCCCTTCGCTTTCGGCGGGTTAAGCTGACTCGCACAGGCACGGAGCAAAGACAGTTGACCAGGAAGTTCCAGCTCAAGGCACGCCGGATCGGCAGCGGTATCGACTTCTCCGGCGATCTCAACGCCGAACAGATCGCCGCCGTGACCGCCGAGGGCGGGCCGATGCTCGTGGTGGCCGGGGCGGGTACGGGCAAGACGCGCGCACTGACCTATCGGCTCGCCTGGCTGGTCGATCAGGGGGTCGATCCGTCACGGATCCTGTTGGTGACCTTCACGAATCGGGCCGCGCGAGAGATGCTCCACCGAGTCGGCCTGCTGCTCAAGCAGGAGACGCGAACCATCTGGGGCGGGACGTTCCACCACATCGCCAATCGCGTCCTCCGGCAGCACGGCACGCGGCTGGGGATTCAACCGGATTTTACCATCCTCGATCGTGAAGACGCCCGGGACCTGATGGCCTCATGTGTCACCGAGGCCGAGATCGATCGCACCCAGCGTCGATTCCCGCAGAAGGGCCTGCTGGTCTCCATGTCCAGTTTCGTTCAGAACACACTGGAACCGCTGGGGAAGGTCCTGGCCCACCGCTTCCCGATGTTCCAGCAGGAAGAGAAGTCCATCGCGCGAGTGCTTGAGTTGTTCGATCGCCGCAAACGCCAGCGTCAGCTTCTCGACTATGACGATCTGCTGGCGGCCTGGCTGGTCCTGCTGACGGAACACGCCGAAGTCCGCGACATGCTGGCCAATCAATTCGCACACATCCTGGTCGACGAATACCAGGATACCAACGCTATCCAGGGGCGGATTGTCGATCATCTCGCGCACAAGCATCGCAACGTGATGGTCGTCGGTGACGACTCCCAGAGCATCTACAGCTTCCGCGGGGCGAACTTCGAGAACATCCTGCGGTTCAAGGACCGGTATCCAGACGCCCACGAATACCGCTTGGAGACGAACTATCGTTCGACGCCGGAAATCCTCGCCCTGGCCAACGCGAGCATCGAGCGAAACTCACGGCGACTGCCCAAGAACCTTCGGGCGGTGCGCCCTTCGGGGCTCAAGCCGGCCGTCGTGCCGTGTCACGATCATCTGGTTCAGGTGCGGTTCATCGCGGAGTACATCCTTCACCTGATGGACG
The DNA here is from genome assembly GCA_964446835.1 of uncultured Planctomycetales bacterium. Taxonomy (GTDB): domain Bacteria; phylum Planctomycetota; class Phycisphaerae; order UBA1845; family JAFGLZ01; genus CAYUQT01. The sequence continues at coordinate 8,388 of CAYUQT010000079.1, forward strand.
AGGGGCACAAACTGGCGGACATCGCCGTGCTGTATCGCAGCCACTGGCATTCGCTCGAGATCCAACTGGAGCTTCAGCGGCGCAACATTCCCTTCCAGGTTCGAGGCGGGCTGCGCTTCTTCGAACAGGCCCACATCAAGGACGTGCTGGCCTATCTGCGGATCATTCAGAACCCCCGTGATGAGTTGGCGTGGTTTCGGGTACTGCCGATGTTGCCGAGGGTCGGGACGAAGCTGTCGCGACGTGTATGGGAACACATCCACACGCGGGACAATCCGCTGGAGGCCCTCGGCGAGAAGGCGGCCGGCAAGCTGCTTCCCTCGGGTGCCAGGGGCGGCTTCGAGAAGTTCGCTCAAATGATGGGCAAATTGGCGGCCCTCTCGTCACCGGCCGAGATGATCGAATGCATCATGGCCGACCTCTACGACGACTATCTTGTGACGCACACCGAGGGTGCGAGTCTTCGACGGGAAGACATCAAGGGGCTCACGAACTTCGCCGGCCAATATCAGTCTGTGGACGCGTTCCTGTCCGACATTGCCCTGTCCACCGAGTTCTCGGGTGAGACGGTGGTTACGGGGCCCGATGAGTGGGATTTCGTCGTGCTCTCCACGGTTCACCAGGCCAAGGGGCTGGAATGGCCGATCGTGTTCATTCCCTGGATGGCCGACGGGCGATTCCCGACGGACATGGCTATCAACACATCGGAAGACCTGGAGGAGGAGCGGCGCGTCTTTCACGTGGCGGTCACGCGGGCCAAGGACGAACTGTACCTGGTCGTTCCGCAGTTTCAGCAGATGCGTTTTCAGGCCAAGGTTCTGATGAAGCCCAGCCGGTTTCTGACAGAGCTGACCGAACCGGTCACCGAGAGGATGGAGCTGTCTGAGGGCCTGCCGCACCTGACGGTCGGATCGGACGATGCGATGAAGCGATTGTCGGACGGAAGCCATGACGGGAACGACCTGCCGGCGCTTCCGTCGGACGATACGTGAGTCCGACAGGATAGAGCAGGCATCATGGAGCCTTTGGTATGTCAGTTCATGAGAGATACTCCGGAGGGGCGTGGATCATGAAGCGATGGATACCGGTCCTTGTTGCTCTGACGATGGTTTCTGTGGTCCGGGCGCAGACCAGCCAACCGAATCGTCCGAAGACAACTCATCTGGTCAGCAAGATCGACACGAAGGACTTCGGAAGCCAGACCCTGCGAATCGGTGACCTGAATGGCGGTGGGGCTCCGGACCTGCTGTTCACACAGAGCATCCGTGACAGCCGCCTGATCACCTGCCTGACGGCCACCACGATCTCCGGTGAGGTCCTCTGGCAAGCGGGCAAGCCTTCGAAGGACAACGGGATCATCTACAGCGACCTGCCGGTCCAGATCTATGACTGGGATCGCGACGGTCGTAACGAGGTTCTCTACGTCAAACAGGCGATCTACGCCGGTCCGCCCGATCCGGTGTATGGACGTCAGCGGGCCACGCGTTATGAGGGTGACGCCACGATGATTATCCTCGACGGATGGACGGGCAAAGAGAAGGCGCGGTTTGCCTTGCCGGCTCCGGCCGATGACAGCTTTCTCTTTGCTGACCTGACAGGTCGGGGACGGCGCGAAGACCTGGTGGTCAAAGACCGCTATTGGAACATGTGGGGCGTCTCGCATGAGGGCAAGGTTCTATGGCAGTATGCCGGATCGGTCGGGCATTTCCCCGCGATCGCCGATGTGGACGGTGACGGCAAGGATGAGGTCTTCGTTGGATACGCCCTGGTGGATCACGACGGAAAAGTACTGTTCCAGAAGGACGCCGGCAATCAGCATCAGGACGCAGCCTGGATCACAAACCAGCCCGACGGCCGGTGGCGGCTTCTATTCGGCAATGGGGGGATACACTGTCTCAGTCCGGACGGAGCGGAGCTGTGGCATCATCCGCTGGGTGAGGCACAGCATGTTATTGCCGGGCGGTTCCGAAGCGACTCGCCGCTTCAGTTTGTCGTGGTGGATCGCACGCCCGTGCCCACGCACCGGCGCGACGCCAACGCCTGGGGCATCCTCTACATGTACTCCGTCGATGGCAGGGAAATCTGGCGACGTCAGCAACCGAAAGGGGCCTGGGCGATCGCCACCGTGCCGGTTCGATGGTTCGGTCCCGACGCACCGCAGGCGGTGATGATGTACGGTCGATCCGTGATGGGACAGGGTCCGTGCAAGCCCGTGGCGATCATCGATGGAAACGGCGAGATCGTTGACGAACTGCCGATGGTCCGGTCGATCGAAACCCGCGACGACGATCCCCGGACGGAATTCTATGGGCTGGTCGCCGATGTCTGGGGCGACAGTCGTGATGAGGTGATCCTGTTCTGTCCCCTGGGGGCATGCATCTGGGCCAACGCACGCCTCCACGAGGTCCCCACCCTCTACAACGAGACGCTCTACCCGGGGATGTAGGGACGGATTTGCGGCGATCAACTTGTCACGGCGGGGGCGCGGCCTATAATGCGAACCGATGGTCTGGTGACCATGTGCCTTTCGTAACGAGTTACCTGGGTCGGGCAGCGACGTGATGCGTCGAGGATCAGCCCGGCCCCATTCGGGAGGACGGTACCAATGAGACTGGGTGTGGACCTGATGCTTTGGACGGGCAGTTTCAATTCCAAGACCGATATGAAACTCATCGGCAAGGTGAAGAAGATGGGTTTCGACGGCGTCGAATTGCCACTCTTCAACCTCGCGACGGTTAACGTTAAAGACACCGCCAAGGCCATCAAGGGTGCCGGGTTGGGGTGCACCGCCTGTACCGTGCTCTCGCCGGCCCAGAATCTGATCGACGATAGCGCCAAGGTTCGTCAGGCCGGTATCGATCACCTCAAGTGCGTGCTCGAAATGGTCGCAGAGATGGGCGGTGACGTCGTGGCCGGGCCCGAGTACTCGCCGGTCGGCCGGCTGGTCGGACGCGGGCGGACCTCCCAGGAGTGGGACCGGGCGGTGGCGTCATTGAAGAAAGTCGCTCGAACGGCCGAGGCAACCGGGGTGACGCTGTGCGTCGAGCCCCTGAACCGCTTCGAGACCTACTTTCTGAACACCCAGGCCGATGCCGCCAAGCTGGTCAAGGAGGTTGGCAGCCCGAAGGTGAAGGTTCACTACGACACCTTCCACGCCAATATCGAAGAGCAGGACCCGGTGACGGCCCTGAAGAAGCTCGGCAAGGCGGTGGGTCACATCCACACCTGCGAGAACGATCGAGGCATCCCTGGCACAGGGCACGTTGATTGGGAGGGGACGTTCAAGGCGATCAAGGCGATCAAGTACAACGGCTGGCTGACGATCGAGTCGTTTGTGCCGGCCATCAAGGAATTGGCGGCCGCCGCGGCCATCTGGCGCCCCCTGGCCAAAGACGGGGACGAGCTTGCCAGGAAAGGTCTGGCCTTCCTCAAGAAGAAGGTCAAGCAGTATAGGCTGTAATGGTATTCCAGCGAGGCTGTGGGCGCAAGAACGATGCTCGAAGTCGGGCCGGATTCGGCCCGACTCGGTCGTTGAGGGTGAGAACGTTCCGTTCGGGTTTCGATAACCGTTCACCGGCAGGTGTCGTGACTCACTGTTTCTTCTTGGCCAGTTCGACGCAGTGGTCGTGACCGGCCTTGCCGCAGCAGTGTTTGAACTTAAGCGGCTTCCCATCGGGACCGGTCTTGCCCATGGGGCAGGGTGAGTTGCGGCTGACCTTGCCGGCCTCGGCCCGGATGGTTTCAACCGGCGGGGGCAGCGGCGGTTCCTCCTCGGTCGGCAGCATCTTGGCGTGCTGTTCGTCGCGACGCTTCTTGCTCAGGAACCTCTCACGGAACCAATCGCCACTCTTGGCCATAACGGCTGTTCCTCTCTGTCAGATGATGCGTCGCGGATCGCTAGTCAGCGCTTCCACAGCACCGCTTGTACTTCTTGCCACTACCGCAGGGGCAGGGGTCGTTTCGCCCGACCTTCGGCTGTTCGCGCCGGATCGTCTGCGGTTTGGACGCCTCGCCCTGAGGCCCCAAAACGCCCTGCTGGTCGCCGCTGAATCCAACATTCGTCGAATCGTCGTGATGGGTCGAGATGCCGCGATAGACGCTGGAGACCGAGCCGCCGAGGCGGGCGCGGAAGACCGTCTGCGTGACACGTTCGCGAAGGCGGTCCATCATCTCGTTGTACATCCTCATGCCTTCACGCTTGTACTCTACCTTGGGGTCCTTCTCGGCATATCCGCGAAGGCCGATCGCAGACTTGAGGAGGTCCATCTCATACATGTGGTCCTTCCACTCGTCGTCGAGTGCCGTGACGAGGACCACTTGTTCCAGCCGTGTCAGTTCGTACCGCAGGAGGCGTCGCCCGAGGCCCAGGAGCCAGTCGCGGATGTTACCGTTCTCGTCGATGGGCAGATCGTCCGAGCGGAACATCACGGCGCCGAAACGCCGGCGAGCCCACTCCAACAGGTCCTGTCCCTGATGCTGGGCGAGTGCCCGATCGATTTCTTCGGCGAGGCGGCCGTCGTCCATCCATTCCCGATTGAGCCCCACAATTCTCTTATAGAGTTCTCGGGGATCCTGCCCCTGGACATCCTCGATGCTCCAGCCGGCGTTAAACTTGCCATTCACCCACCGGACGATGTGTTCGGCAGCGTAAACGCCATCAACGGCAGCGTTCGACGAGAAGACGGAATCCAGGAGTTCTTCGACAGGGTAAGTGATTTCGCGATGATGATAGGCCTGCCGAACCGCCTCTTGGAGTGCGCGATTAGCGGCCTCCGGCTCGCTGCTCTTAAGGCTGCCTGCCGGGATTTCGACGCCAAACTGCGTCCGAGCCCATTCGGTGAGACGATCGAGAGGGTATCTGGGGTCGAGCAATGGTTCGAGGGCCGAGAAGTTCATCTTCTCGATTTGCTCGAGAGCCGCCGTCGTGATCGCCTCCTCGATCTCTTCGGACTGCATCCGCTTCAGCTTATTCTCGCTGATGTTGGTTCCGTAGCGGGCCGACCACTTGATAAGTCCTCGCAGGTCCCACTCGTTGGCGGGCACGTCCGGGTCGACGTATTCGCCGACAGAGCGTGAGATGGCCGTGCGGGCCTCCTCTCGGGCCTGGTCGAGAATGCTGTCGGCGGCAGAGCGTGCGTCTTCGACCGAAATGTGGCTGGCATCGATCTGGATGCTGAGTTCACGCTGCGCCCATTGAGCTACGGCCTGCCGCGTGTAGTCGGAATCAAGGAAGGTTGCCACCGCTTGATCGATCGTATCGTCGATCATCTTCCAGATGAGGTCTTCAAGCCGGTCACCTTGGAGCACCCGCTGGCGACGCTTGTAGAAGTCTCTTCGCTGATAGTCCCAAACCTCATCGTATTCGAGCAGATTCTTTCGAATTCCGAAGTTCCGCTCTTCGACTTTCTTCTGTGCCCGCTGGATGGCCTTGCTGACGTGCTTGTCGTCGAGGGCCATGCCGCCCGTCATGCCGAGGCGCTCGAGCAGGGCGATCATCTTCTCGCCCATGAAGAGCCGCATTAGATCGTCTTGAAGGGACAGGAAGAAACGGCTGCTGCCGGGGTCGCCCTGACGCCCGGATCGACCGCGGAGCTGGTTGTCGATTCGCCTCGCCTCATGTCGTTCGGTGCCGACGATGTGCAGTCCACAAGGGGAGTTGAGGGCACAGACGCGTCGTCCCAAGGCAGGAAAGCGTGGATCGATCTGCGGCTTGAAGCACTGGGCGCATCCGGTTCGGGCTTCGTATTCATCGCAGTGAATGCAGCACTTGGTTGCCCGTCGTTCGGTGTCCTGCTCAGGGGCTATGATTCGCTCGTAGCCTCGATCGTCGTATTCGAGCCGTCCAATACAAGCAGGATTGACGACTCCGGCCTCGAGCTTGATGTCGGTACCCCGACCGGCCATGTTGGTGGCGATGGTCACATTGCCCAGCGATTGGCGCTGCTTGCCGCGTGTGGGCAGGTGGCGATGCCCAGCCTTGGCAACGATGTCGGCCTCGCGGGCATGGTTCTTCGCGTTGAGTACCTCGTGTTCGATGCCGTAGGTTCGCGTCAGCAGGTTCGAGATCTTCTCACTGTTCTCGACGCTCGTCGTACCAACCAGGACCGGCCGTCCTCCGATCAGATCGCCCAGGACCATATCGTAGGCCGGTGCCAGCTTCTCGTGGGACCCATCACCTTTGTCCCACGTCTTGAGTGCCTCGTTGATGACCGGAACCGTCTCGCCCTTGGCCAACTTTGTGTCGCGCATAGCCTCGATGACTGCGGCCAGCAGGAACGGTTCGTTCGGCCGGCCGCTTCGGTGCATCTCGTTGATCTCTTCGACGATCGCCTCGTACTTCCCGGTCACGTCGCGGTAGATGCGGTCGTTGTGGTCGATCCGGTTGACCGGGCGGTTCGTGGGGACGGCGGTCACTTCAAGCCGGTAGATCTTCATGAACTCTTCGCTTTCGGTCATGGCCGTTCCGGTCATGCCGGCCAATTCGAGATAGAGCTTGAAGAAGTTCTGGATGGTGACCGTGGCGACAGTCTGGGTCTGCTCCTTGATCGGGACGCCTTCCTTGGCCTCGACGGCCTGGTGCAGTCCCTCGGACCATTGCCGCCCGTGCTGGAGACGTCCGGTGAACTCGTCGACGATGATGATCTCGCGGTTCGGACCGACCACGTACTCCTTGTCGCGCTCGTAGACGACGTGTGCTCGGATGGCGTTTTCGACGAGGTGCCGAACGTGCGTGTTGGAGACGTCAGAGAGGCTGCCGAGCCCCAGTTCATTCTGCACGACGATTTCGCCTTCATCGAGCAGGCTGGCGCCCTTGCGGTCTTTTTCGACTTTGTAGACGTGTCGGTGGCCGATGGCCTCGCCCTCATCCTGGTCGAGCCAGTTCGGGTCAACCCGAAACTTCTTCATGGCCGAATCGAACTTGGGGTTCTTGGCGAATTCCTCAGGCGGCTTGTCCCCCCACTCACGGATTCGCTGGGTAGTTTCGCTCTGGGCCTGCTTCTGAAGCACGATGAGCTTGCGGGCGACCTGATCGGCCGTACGATACTGCTGCGGATCGTCCTTGGCGGATCCGGAGATGATCAGCGGGGTTCGCGCCTCGTCGATCAGGATGCTGTCGACCTCATCGATGATAGCGTAGTCAAGGCGGCCCTGAACTTGGTCATCCAGGGATATCTTCATGTTGTCGCGAAGATAGTCGAAGCCGAACTCACTGTTCATGCCGTACGTAATGTCGCACTCGTAGGCCTTTCGGCGTGGTTCCGCCTCGGCGCCCCACGTGCCCATATCGGCCTGGAGATACCCCACCGCCACGTCGAGCAGGGCGAAGATCGGCTGGGCGAACTCGGCATCTCGTCGGACGAGATAGTCGTTGACCGTGACGATGTGAACCTTCCGTCCGGCCAACACATGCATATAGGCCGCCAAGTGGCAGACGATGGTCTTCCCTTCACCGGTCTTCATCTCAGCGATTCTGCTGTCGTTCAGAATGCGTCCACCGATGATCTGGCATTCGAATTGCCGGTGGTCTCGGGCGCGACGAGAGGCCTCTCGGAGCATCGCAAAAGCTTCTGCGAGCAGGCCGTTGGATTCGCAGTCGACGAGAAAGGCGGTCATGCGGCTGCGATATTCCTTGCAGAAGTATTCCTCGGCCCTCTGTTCGAGCGTCAACCGCCCCCACCATTGATCGAGCGGGGCAATGGTCTGTCGGACGCGTTTCTTGAGATCCTGGGCACGCGTCAGGAAATCGGTGTCGCCGAGTCCGCGCAGATCGGATTCGAGCGGATCCACCTGTCCGCGCACCCATCGTCGCCAGATCAGAACAAGCCGGTCATTTCGCCCAGGGATGCATCGGTACAGGGCAACGGCGTCGATGATCAGAGTGCCCAACAGCCAGGCGCTGAACACCATGACCAGGTTCGATCGCTGAGCCCCGAGCGTGCTGCCGGCGTCGACGAGCAGCGAGGCCACCATGGCGAGCGAAACGAGTCCCAGGCCCGAAGTTGCCAGAACCGCCGACAGGCCGGCGATCCAGCGGATCCTTGCGCGGGACAGCAATTCACCCCAGGCACTGATCTGATACCGTGAAAGTTGGCCGATGGAATCAGGCAAGGTTTTTGCTCACATAGGGTATGGGGTGTCGCGACCTTACTTGGCCCGTTCGAGATACTCGCCCGTACGGGTATCAACGCGGATGCGGGTGCCAATTTCGATGAACGGCGGTACCTTGACGCGGGCGCCCGTTTCGAGGAGCGCGTCCTTCATCTGGTTGGTGGCCGTGGCGCCCTTGACCACCGGCGGAGTGTCCTTGACCTCCAGTTCGACGGTATTGGGCAGTTCAATCGTGATGATCTTATCGTTGTAGATCTGGCAGGACAGTTTCTCGTTGGGCTTCAGGAAGACGAGTGCATCTCCGATGAGATCCTTCTCAATGGTGAGTTGTTCGTAGCTCTCGGTGTCCATGACCACGAGGTTCTTCCCATCTTCGTAGAGATACTCCATCTCCTTGGACTCCAGGAAGGGGACATCGACCGTATCATCCATGCGGAAGCGGACATCGAGAATCTGTCCGGACTGGATGTTCTTGAGCTTGACCTGCATGTAGCTTCGCCAGTTGCCCTTGGACATGTGTTGGGCTTCATGCACGACAAACAACTGGTCGTTGTACACGACGGTCTTTCCCTTGCGCAACTCACCGGCCTTGATCATGTGCTACTCCACTAACAGGGACATCGAATCAGGATAGTCCGCCAAACCCTTGATTTTCCCAGGCAGATGCGGTTAAGTCAACGTGGCCTTTCCGTCATTGGGCCTCCGCAGATTCGAATTTCAGCAATTGTATTGCACGGCCCGGTGGCGGATTGGGCGGAATGTCAGCATGGATTGTGCTGTGGATCGAAGCGGCTTGGCTTCCGGCATTGCCGAAACGACCGTTTCCCGTGGGGCAAGACGTTAACGAGCGGCTGGCCTCATCGTTCGAAGGTTCGCGCCTCTTGGCCCCCCAACGGGCGGCTCCTGCGGGGATGCTTCCGCAGCCTGGTTTGGTGATCGATGCACACATCGGATTCGTTTGAAGACAGTCCCCGTCTCCAGGGTATCGAGGTGTTCCTCGCGACCCACAGGCGGTGGGTGTGCGGCGGTCTCCTGGCCTTGGCGATGGTCATTCGCTTGATTTATGCCCTGGAAATCCGCCACTCGCCGATTCCTGAACTCTGGAGAGGATCGCAGACCGACATGTCCTTCTACGTCGCATGGGCGACCGTTGTTGCGAACGGAGACTGGCTGACCAATCGTGAATTGCATCCCTACTTCGGGTGGCAGGTTCCAATCGGCACGCAAGCCGAGTGGATCGCCTGGTACGGGGGCAAAACATTTCATCAGTCGCCGCTGTATCCTTACCTCATGGGGGTTCTCTTTCGAGCCCTCGGCCAGAGCCTCTGGGTTGTTTATGCCCTTCAGGTCGTGCTCAGCGGTGGGACGGTCCTCTTGATCTGGCTGATCACGTGTCGTTTGCTGGACGACACGGCAGGTCTGATTGCCGGTGTCCTCGCCGCGGCCTATGGGACTTTGGTCTTTTACGACTTTGTCGCACTACGGGATTCGTCGGCCGTATTCTCGTCTGCCTTGACAGTAGCGTTGGCACTCTGGGCAGAGCGTCGTGGGGGGCTCTGGCGGTGGCTGCTGGTAGGGCTGAGCATCGGGATCGGTACACTGTTGCGGGCGAATGCCGCCGTCTTGCTCGTTCTGATCATGATGGTAATGGTCTGGGGATTGTGGAGACAGTGGGGGAGGTTGTTCGGGGTTTGGGCGTGCATTATCGGGGGATGTGTCGCGGGTCTGATGCCATTGGTTGTCCGTAACGTTTGTGTAGGTGTGTCGCCGCTTGCGATCGAGGCCGTGGGGCCTTCGACCTTCTACCTGTCGAATGGGGCAGGGGCGCCGGGCAGCGGTTACGGAATCCTGCCGGGGTTTCCCGAGGCGATGCGCCGGACCCAAGGGCGTTTCCTGCCGCTCGTGAGAGAGGCCTTTCGGACGCACGAATCGATTGGGAGTGTGACAGATCTGTTCGTTCGGAAGCTCACCGCGGTGATGCACTTCTACGAGCGCAACAACAACGCAAATCGCTACTATGCCGAGCGGTTCAGCGCTATTCTGCGATGGGGCACGGTTCCGTTTGGTCTGGTGCTGGCGCTGGCGATTGCGGGGGGGTACGTATGTCGGTCGAATCGGCACGCGCTGATCTGGTTAGGTGTGGCGGTCTTGGCTCCTTTGCTGACGATTCTGTTGTTCTATCAGACGGATCGATTCCGGCTGCCCATGATCGTGGGACTGATTCCGCTGGCCGCCGGGGCGGTTGAGTCTCTTCTGAATCGTCGTGACAATGCCTTGGCAGTTCTGATGATTCTTGTGGTGGCAGGTGTCGTGATATTCTGGCCTGATTCGGATGACCCACCAGGCATTGAGCCTCGTGATTTCTCCAGCGGGGCCGCGGCGATGAGTCTGACAGGCCGACATGAATCTGCGATCGCCGAGGCTCGTGAGGCGACGAGACGGTTTCCTCGGGAGCCGCTTGGCTGGGTGACGTTAGTTCGATGTCTGTACACCGCGGGACGGACAGAAGAGGCGGTTGAGGCCTGGCGGCAGGGGATGAATGCGACAGACCAGCATCCTGGTCTGGAGAGACTCGGGGCTTCCCTGATGCAAGCGACGACGGGGGCTACAGGTTCCAGCAGGGCCCGGTGAGACTTCGGGGGCTTCGGTCAAAGGATACTTGTGGGTTTGGCTTGGGTTCAGTGCAGTGACCGGCCTGGGTCTGCAGGAGGTTCCTTCGTGAATACACGAGCAACGATCATCTTGATGTTGGGGGGGATGCTGTTCTCGACCGAAGTCCTGCGGGGCGAGGGATGGACGGTCCTGCCCGATACCGTCGATGGGGCGGCGCGCCACGACATGATGAAGCGGTGGATTCTGCTCCAGATGGAGCAGGCCTGGAAGCGGTGGCAGGAACGGTACGAGCAGATCAAGACTCCGGAGCAGATCGCAGATTATCAGAAGCAGCTTCGCGCGAAGTTCGTCGAGGCGCTCGGGGGATTTCCTGAGCGGACGCCGTTGAACACTCGGGTGACTGGGGTGGTCCGGCGCGAGGGGTATCGCATCGAAAAGGTTCTCTTCGAGAGCCAGCCGCAGCTCTATGTCACGGGTGTGCTGTTCCTTCCCGACTCACCGCGATTCAAACCACCTTATCCCGGTGTGCTGATCCCCTGCGGCCACAGCGCCGACGGCAAGGCCCACAAGGAATACCAGACCATGGGCGCCCTCTTGTCGCTCCATGGGATGGTGGCACTCGTCTTCGATCCAATCGACCAAGGTGAGCGATACCTGCTTCTTGACGAGCAGGGCAAGCCCAGGTTGGGGAGCACAAGCGGACACACGATGTGTGCCATAGGGTCGGCACTGCTCGGGCGCAACACCGCACGATACCGAATCTGGGATGCCATGCGGGCGATGGATGTCCTATGCGAACGTCCGGAGGTTGATCCCCAACGGATGGGCTGCACGGGCAATAGCGGCGGGGGCACAGAGACCTCGTACATGCTGGCCCTTGAGGATCGGATTAGGGCGGCTTCGCCTAGTTGCTACATCATGAACTTCAATGCCCTGATCCGCACCATCGGTGCACAGGATGGCGAACAGTGTATCGCGGGGCAAATTGGTTTCGGCATGGATCACCCCGACTACCTGATGATGCGGGCACCGACGCCGGTTCTCATCGCCGCCGCGACGAAGGATTTCTTCAATATCGGCGGGACGTGGGAGACGTTCCGTCTGGTCAAGCGGATGTATACCCGAATGGGTTGTGCCGAGCGGGTCGACATTCTCGAGAACGACGCCGGCCACAACTATAACGAGGTGCAACGACAGGGGGTGTTGCGATGGATGAGTCGATGGTTGCTTCGCAAGGACGAACCGCTGACCGAACCGCCCATCACTCCGCTCAGCGATGGGGAGATTCGCGTAAGTCCTAAGGGGCAGGTAATGCTGATTGAGGGGGCTCGCACGGTATACGACCTGAATGAGGATTACGAGAAGGTTCTGGCCTCCAAACGACAGGCCGCCTGGGCGGGAGGTGATCGGTCGGCCCTTCTGGAGCAGGTTCGTCGGATTGCCGGCATACGTAAGGCCTCGGATCTGCCCAGACCTTCGGTGGAGAAGGTCGGTGAGTTTCAGCAGGGCGACTGCCGGATCGAGAAGCTGGTGATCAGGCCCGAGCCGGGTATCCATTTACCGGCACTGCTGCTGGTTCCGGCCAATGCCAAGGCAGGCAATGCAACGCTGGTCGTCAGCGAGGCCGGGATAGTCGCCGAGGCCAAGGCCGGTGGGACGATCGAACCACTTCTGAAGGACGGGCAGACGGTCCTGGCGGTCGATGTTCGCGGCAGCGGTCAGACACAACAGACCCAGCAGACGGGATTCGGTCCGGCCTTTGGCAGCGATTGGGCCGATGTCTTGGGCGCCTATCTGTTGGGCCGGTCCTACGTGGGCATGCGTGCCGAGGACATCCTGACGGCCGCGAAGGTACTGACCGAGCGGACCTGTGTCGGACAGGGGGGGACGGTGCAGCTTGTGGCCGTGGGTAATGTGGGTGTTCCCGCGCTTCACGCGGCGGCGCTGGAGCCTTCGCTATTCGGGTCGGTTCGGCTGGTCAGGACGTTGGTATCGTGGTCCAACGTGGTCCACAATCGCATGACACACAACCAGTTGATCAACATGGTTCACGGCGCTTTGGTTGCGTATGATTTGCCCGACCTGGTGGCGACGTTGGGCGAGAAGATCAAGGTCGAACAACCACTGGATGCCTGCGGTAGGACGGTACGGTAGCACCGCATGAAGGCTCACAGGATAGCTTCGGAGGGCGCAGTCGCGCGTGAGAACGTATGGCCTTCAAGTCTCCCAAGGACATCGTTGCGACGGTCACTGAGATGGGGCGGGTCAAGAGTCTTGTGCCCCTGGATCGGTTGATGGCACTCAGCTTCCTCGGCGGGGCATACATTGCTCTGGGAGCGTTGCTGGCGGTGGGGGTCGGCGGGGCAGTCCCAGAGCTGAAGTCCACCAACCCGGGTTTGCAGAAGCTGGTCTTTGGTGCGGTCTTTCCGGTCGGGCTGATGGCGGTGGTCATCGCCGGGGCGGAGCTCTTCACAGGCAACAACGCCCTGATGCTACCAGGGGTGCTGTCGGGGCGGATCAACTGGTCGGACGTGTGGCGGAATTGGGCAATCTCGTTCTTGGGGAATTTCGTGGGTTCGGTCTTCGTCGCGTATGCTCTGGCCTATGCCACAGGGCTGATGGCGAAGGAACCGTGGTTCAGTTCGGCGACGGGGATCGCCGAGGCGAAGGTGGCTCAGGCGTTCTGGCCACTGTTTCTAAAGGGGCTCGGCTGCAATTGGCTGGTATGTCTGGCGGTGTGGTTGGCGATTGCCTCCGAAGACGTTACCGGCAAGATCCTAGGCATCTGGTGGCCGATCATGGCATTCGTGGCATTGGGGTTCGAACACAGCGTGGCGAACATGTTCTTCGTGCCGCTGGGGATCTTCTGCGGGGCAAAGGTGACGTGGATGCAGTTTCTCCAGGTCAACCTCGTGCCAGTCACTTTGGGGAATATCGTGGGGGGGGGAGGGTTCGTCGGGGGCCTTTGCTGGTATCTGTACGGTCGGGAGTAGCCGGGCGGTCTCTCAGACATCCGACATTGGATTGGGAGGCACGCATAGTCCTGGGCTGGTATTTTGCTGCCAACGTCCCAGTGAGGCAGTGCCGGCTGCCTGTCTTCGAACGTCCTATCTCAGATTGCCGATGATAGAATCTCGGGTCTTCTGGTCCTTGCTCAGGATGTTCGTGACCATATCGAACGTCGTGCTCCTCGCGTTCATGTAGTTCTGCAAGCGGATCATGTCCATCTGGTTGGAATTCTGGAGTGTGTCATTCGCCGTCTTGAGGTTATCGAGTTGTTGCTGGTAGTAGGAATCACAATCCTTGGTTGTGCCGTCTTCCGTAGTGCATGTCTTGTGTGCAACTTGGCCGGTACTTGGATCGATCAGGGCAGCGCGCTGACTCCGCAGCTCTGCCATCCGGCTGTTGTTGCTCTGGATTTGTCGGTTGCGCGCCTGTAGTTCATCGGCCTGCATCTGAATTTCGTAGTCTATCTGGTTGATCATCGCGAATTCAACCATCATCAAGAGGGTCGAGGGGTTCATGCTTGAACTGTCGATGTCGTTGGGAGACAGAACGGCCTGATTGGGCGAGTCGATCGAGGTAGTGTTCTTCGCGGAGGACAACTCGGGGCTGGTTCCCGCGAGCGAGGCGTGGAGGTCGGACGCGATCATCTCCTGATCCGTCCTGATTCTGAAGGTGAGTCTGAAGGAAGCATCGTTCGCGTCGTAGGCGATATCCGGGGTTTCTGTGATCACTGTGTTGCCGTTGGCATCGGTTTCATGTTGGAGTATCGCACTCTGGGGACACGACAGGGGGAGGTTAAATGCGGAACTGGTGTCGAGCAGGGCATTGGCCAGCTTCATCGTGTAGGGTGCGTTGGCGTCGTTCGAGGGGGTCAGAACGAAGTCGGCTGTGATGGTGTAGAGCGATTTTGCCGTATGAAGAGATTGCAGTTCAAGCAATGGGAGCAGCAGGCCACAAGCCCCCAGCAGTGGAAGTGAAAGCAACAGTGCACGGAACGCCAAGTGTTTCATGGATTGTACCTTCCTCTTCTCACGCAGAAGGCCGATGCGATTGGGCCGAGACGCATCCGACATACTCGATGCCGGATGCCATGAAGACTATCGACCTGGTGATGTCGTCACTTGAGGAGCCGGCAGGCGGCATCGTCGAATCGGGATTTCCGTCTGAATTTGCCCACCGCCGTTTTACGATGTATACTTACACCACTATGAACATTGCGTTTCATTCAACTTGCCTGATCCAGCTTTCTCGCATGGTCATGCCCCGGCTTGCTCAGGGCCGATAGGGGCAGAGGGGCCTCGTTTCCCCATATCCTAAGTTGTCACAGATCGGTTCCTGGCGGGCTCACGAGTTTCATCTTGTTCTTTCCGGGGTTGTGCGGTTGACGTACGGCCTCATAGAATTGATGCCCATCGTCCCTTTGGGGCGATCAGAGAATCACAGAGGAATGACCATGGCCAACAGACGTTTTCTGGTTACCGGGGCTCTGCCCTACTCTAACGGCCGGCTGCATGTGGGACACATTGCCGGTGCCTATTTGCCGGCCGACATTTACGTACGATACCTTCGTGCCGTCGGCGACGAGGTTCGATTCGTTTGCGGCAGCGACGATAACGGCGTGGCGGCGCTCAAGACTGCCCGAGAGGAGAACACGACCGTCCAGCAACTGACGGCACGATACAACCAGTCACAGCGAGATAGCTTTGCCGGGCTGAGGATTGAGTTCGATATCTATGGTGGTACACACCAGCCGGAGTTCGTCGAGCTGCACGAGAAGATCAGCCAGGACATGTTCCTGAAGATCTTCGACAAAGGCTACTTCACCAAGAAGAGGACCCGCCAGCTTTATGATGTTCAGGCTGGACAGTTCCTGCCCGATCGATTCGTCAAGGGAACGTGCCCCCACTGTCAGAGCAGCAATGCCTATGGTGATCAATGCGAAGACTGCGGGCGAAGCCTCGATGCTTTGGACCTGATCAACCCCATCAGCGCCCTGACGGGCACACCTCCCGAACCGCGCGACACGGTTCACTGGTACCTTCAGCTCAGTCGGCTTCAGCAACGGCTGGCCGATTGGCTCAGGACGAAGCAGCAGGATAGCCCGTGGGGTCCGGCATGGCGCCCGGCGGTTATCAACTTCTCGCTGGGTCAGATCGAGAACGAGGGATTGCCTGAACGTTGCATGACACGAGACTTGGATTGGGGTGTGCCCGTTCCATTGGACGACCCCGATGCCAAGGGAAAGGCCCTGTACGTTTGGTTCGATGCACCGATCGGCTACGTGAGTTTCACGGCCAGGCTGTGTCAGGATCTCAGTGAGGGCTGGCAGGCGTATGAACGATGGTGGAAGGATCCGGGCTGTCGTATCGTTCATTTCATCGGCGAGGACAACACGGTTTTTCACGCGATCACCTGGCCGGCGATGCTGCTGGCCACGCATGAAAGCGACTCGACCCAAGGGCAGGCGGGCGAATACCAACTGCCGACGACGGTGTCGGTCAACGCGTTCTTGAACATCAAGCTGCCCGGCAAGGACGAGGAGAAGATCAGCAAGTCGCGCCGAACGGCCGTCTGGATCGAGGAGTACCTCAAGCAGTTTGATCCCGACCCGTTGCGGTATTATCTCACCGCCGTGGCGCCGGAGAACCAACGAACGGCCTTCGTGGTCGAGGATTTCATCCAGCGAAACAACTCGGAGCTGTTGGCGACGCTGGGGAATCTGGTCAACCGAACCCTGACGTTTGCCAAGAGATACTTCGAGGGCAAGGTGCCAGATCCGGGACATCGCGAGACGATCGATCAGGAACAGATTGCCCTCTGTCGCCGGACCGCCGACATAGTTGCCGACCATGTCGAGCACTTCCGCTTCAAGGCGGGGCTCGATACCGCCATGGACCTGGCGCGGGCGGGCAACAAGTACTTCGACACGACAGCTCCGTTCAAGAGTCGCAAGACGGACTTGGCGGCTTGCGGTCGGGCGGTCAATGTGTGCATCCAGACGGTTCGTTCGCTGGCGACGATTTTCGGGCCTTACTTGCCCGCCAGTGCGGAGAAGATCCTGCAGCAATTGGGCTGTAATGCCTCCGCCCTGCGGTGGGATCAGGCTGCGGCGGAGCTGCCCGCAGGCCATGTTCTGGGCGAGCCGGCGATCTTGTTCCGCAAGATCGAACCGGTCGAGCTGTTGTCGGATGCCTAGGGTGGTATTGTCGCGCTTGGCGGCTAAGATGAAGGAGATCTCGGATGAAACCCATAGTCCGCAAACCGACGGAACAGGAGAAGCGAGAAGCCGGCAATTGGCCGATTTGGACCAAGGAGATCAGCGAGTTTCCCTGGGAGTACGACGAGAAGGAGACTTGCATGGTCCTTGAGGGTGAGGTGACCGTCACGAACGAGTCCGGCGAGAAATTCGGCTTCGGCGCCGGTGATTGGGTCGTCTTTCCCCAGGGGATGAAGTGCACCTGGTCGGTTCGCAAACCGGTTCGCAAGCACTACAACTTCGGATAGTCGGCCGACGGCAACTTCCCGTGCAATCCGTTAAGGGGATGACCTGTTCCCGTACCCGGTGACCATGATCCAGGCACTCCACGGTCGTCGTGTTGCCCTCTCGCATCACTGGCTCCGCGCGAATCGCGGGGGCGAGAAGGTTCTTATGGCGATCGCTGATCTTGCGGGCGATGCACCAGTCTATACGTTGTTCGTTGAACCCGACAAGATCACGCCGGAACTTCGAAGGCGGACGGTTCATACATCGTTTCTCCAGTACTTCCCGCCATTGCGCCGGCGGTTTCGGCTGGCCCTTCCCCTGATGCCCTGGGCTGCAGGGAGGATGAATCTGACCGAGTACGATGTTGTTCTCTGCTCGGATGCCGCAGTGGCCAAGGGAATGAGGTGTCGGACCGACGCACTGAAGGTCTGCTACTGTCATAGTCCGATCCGATACGTGTGGGATCTGTACGATCAGTACCGCCGCGAAGCGGGGTGGCTTGGGGGAGCGATACTGGCGGCAATCGCTCCCCACATCCGAGAGTGGGATCGTAGGGCTGCCGCTACAGTCACCGCGTTTATTGCGAACTCCCACACCGTGTGCGACCGGATCTCCCGCCATTACGGGCGTCGGTCGGTCGTGATATATCCGCCGGTAGACATGGCTTCGGCGGCGGCGCATGACGAGCCCGAGGACTTCTATCTCGTGGTGTCCGAACTGGTGGGCTACAAGCGGACCGACCTGGCGATCGAGGCGTGCAACCGACTGGGACGTCGTCTGGTGGTCATTGGTGAGGGACCCCAGATGCCGAGATTGCGAGCGATGGCAGGCGAGCACATCCGTCTGCTCGGCTATCAGTCCGACGAGGTGGTCCGCGATCACATGAGACGGTGTCGGGGGCTGCTGTTCTGCGGTGAGGAGGACTTCGGGCTGGTTCCTGTGGAGGTTCAATCATCCGGCCGTCCGGTGATCGCCTTCGGACGCGGAGGGGCATGCGAAACAGTTCTGGAAGACCGAACGGGCATCTTCTTCCTTGAGCAGACGCCTGAGGGCGTTGTCGACGCCGTCAGGCGGTTTGAGGATCGGTCGGGTCACCTCTTGCCCCCCGAAGACATCCGCCGGCATGCGAGCCAATTCGGTCCTGACAGGTTCCGTGCCGGCATGACAGCATTTCTGAACTGGTGTATGGCAGAATTCGATCGGGGGGGGGCACAAGGCGTCGCCAGTGCGGTCGAGACCTTACCGGTCGACGCGTTCCTGAACCCCCCATCCACGGACGAGTGATGTCCGGCAGCTCGGGCCGTTTCCGTGGTGCTCAAGGCGCGTATCCACCGAGCGGGATCAGACCGGCACTCTGAGCCGAGATGGTGTTCCGACCAATGCGTCGAGGAACCGAGTGCATTCCATTTTCGGAGCCGGGGTGGTTTTGCATCGACATGGCGAGACCCGATGACGATAATAGTGGAGTTATTGACATAGAAGGAGACCGTGGAATTGGGCAGAGCCAAGCTAGCCGGCACAGGACAGTACGATGCGATGCGCAACTGGCGCATCCAGGACTCAGTGGAACTGTACAACATAGCCAACTGGGGAAGGGGCTACTTTGGCATCAACGAAAAGGGGCACATCGAAGTCATGCCCCGTGGTTCCACCGGTCCGAAGATCGACTTGAAGGATCTGACGGATGCCCTCGTGCGGCGCGGAATCGAGCTGCCGATGCTGCTCCGGTTCAATGACATCCTGCGTGACCGAATCGAGACGCTTCACGGGGCGTTTCAGACGGCCATTCAGTCGTACCAATACTCAGGGCAGTACATGGGCGTCTACCCGATCAAGGTCAACCAGCAGCGCCATGTGGTCGAAGAAATCATCCGCTGCGGTCGTCCGTATCATTTCGGGCTCGAGGCCGGCAGCAAGCCGGAACTGCTCGCCGTTCTGGCGATGATCGAGAGTCCCGACCCCTTGATCGTGTGCAACGGGTATAAGGATCCCGAATTCATCGAGATGGTCCTGCTGGCGAACAAGATCGGTCGGCGGATCATCCCGGTAGTTGAGAAGTTCAGTGAGATCGAACTGATCATCGACATGGCTCGACGCCTTGACGTCAAACCGATGATCGGGCTTCGGGTCAAGCTCTCCAGCCGGGGCGCCGGACGATGGGAGGGTTCGGGGGGCGATCGGAGCAAATTTGGGCTGACCATCACGGAGGTGGTTCGCGCCGCCGAGTATCTTCGGGCCTGTGAATCGCTCGATTCGCTCCAGCTCCTGCACTTCCATCTGGGCAGCCAGATCACAAACATCCGTGCGATCCGCGAGGGGCTGGAAGAGGCGTGCCGTATATTCGTCGAGCTGTTCCGGACCGGTGCCAATCTGAAGTATCTGGACGTCGGCGGGGGGTTGGCTGTGGACTACGATGGTTCCCAGACGAATTTCCCCAGCAGCATGAACTATACAGTCCAGGAGTACGCCAACGACGTGGTCTCGCACGTTATGGAGGCGTGCGACAATGCCGGCGTGCCCCACCCGACCATCGTTTCGGAATCGGGACGGTCGATCGTGGCCCATCACTCCGTGCTGATCATGAATGTCCTGGGTACGAGCGAATTCGCGACCGCCGAGGTGCCTGAGAATCTGCCGGAGAATGCTCCAGACATCCTGCACGATCTGCACGAATGCTACAACAGTATTACCCGCAAGAACCTTCAGGAGGCCTTTCACGACGCGATGGACTATCGCGACAAGGCCATGACCATGTTCAAGCTCGGCTACCTGTCGCTCGTCGGGCACAGTCAGGTCGAGACGCTCTTCTGGGCATGCTGCCAGAGGATCCTGAGGATCGTGCGCGACATGGAATATGTGCCCGAGGAGCTTCAGCCGTTGGAGCGAGCCCTAAGTGATACGTATTTCTGCAACTTCTCCACCTTTCAGTCGGTTCCCGACTTCTGGGCGGTTCAGCAGTTGTTTCCTGTGGTGCCGATTCACCGGCTCGATGAAGAGCCTAATAGGCGGGGCACGTTGGCCGACGTGACCTGCGACTCCGACGGCAAGATCGATCGGTTCATCGACCTCAAGGATGTCAAAGACGTTCTGGAGCTCCATCCGACCAACGGCAAGGACTATCTAATCGGTATTTTCCTCACGGGGGCATATCAGGAGATTCTGGGCGACATGCACAACCTGTTCGGTGACACCGACGCCGTACATATCAGCGTGGACGACGATGGCGAGTATCGCGTCGATCACGTGGTCAAGGCCGACACGATCCGCGAGGTGCTCAGCTATGTCCAGTACGACAGTACGACACTGATCAATCGCCTCCGACAGGGTGTGGAGGCTGCGGTTCGCGCCGGACGGATCAGTCTGGAAGAGTCCGCCTACATGCTGAGCCGCTACGAACGAGGGCTTCAGGGCTATACCTATCTGCGAAGCTCGGACGTCTCCGGCCCGATGGGCGAACTGATGCGCTGATCGATAATGACGTCCATGGATTCCGCGTTGTGTTGCAGGCGGGCCGTTCGCCCGTGCGGAATGGGACGGGAATGTCATGACTACCCTGACTCCCGAAGACCCCTTCGCCGCGTTTGTTGAGCGGAAGATCACACCACCGGTCGGTTGTCCTCTCACCGGCTTCATCGCCAGGACGTCCTTGAGCACAGACGTTCATGATGACCTCTTCGCCAAGATGTGGGTCGTGGAGAGCGGTGGCCTTCGGTTTGCGCTCATCATGGTCGACATGTTGGGAACAGACATTCCAACCGCCACACGATTGCGGCAGAGGGTGGCCGAAGTCCTCGATACGTCTGTCGAATCGGTGATGCTCAACGCCACCCACACGCATGCCGGACCCGCGAGTATTGAGTTGCTGGGCATTGCTTCCGTGAACACAGAGTTTCTCAGGACGTTGGACGAAACGCTGAGGCTTCTGGCCGAGGAAGCGATGACGGCCCTGGAACCGGCGAGTTTCAGCCATCTTCGAGGACAGGCACAGGGGGTTGGGGTTGTAAGGAGATGGGAAGGACAAGGGCTGGCAGGCTATTCTACGGACACTACGCTGGACATCCTCCGGATCGAACGTCCACATGGGACGCCGATGGGAATGATTATCTCGATGCCCTGTCACGCCGTGGCTGCCGGCTGGACGACCTCTATCTCGGCTGACTTTCCAGGGGTGATGGTTCGAGCACTCCAGCCCGAATTCCCCGATCAGGTGATTGCCTTTGCCCAGGGATGTTGCGGCGACATCAACCCGGCCGCCGGTGTGAAGGATCACTCGGCCGCCGATCAGACGGGCCGCATGCTCGCCGACGCGGTTCGACGCGTCCTCCGGACGACCACCGCCCGGACGTTCGACGGTCCGATTCGTTCGCTGCAGACGACAGCCAGGCTACCCTTGTCCGCCTTACCGTCCGAGAAGGATCTGCTTGTCCTTCAAGATCGGTCGCTTCGTTCCGATAGCACCGCGATTGATAGGGCAATGGGTGAGTACGCCCGCCGAACGCTGGCGGCCCTGCGCGACGGAACGATTCCCGCGGACATCGAGGTTCCAGTTCAGGCGATCGTCATCGACACATCACCCAGCCTGCGCATTCTCGGCCTGCCCGGGGAACCCTTCTCGCCGTTGGCCGTTGGGCTTCGTTCTCGAGTATCCGAACCTCTCATGATCCTGGGCTACACCAACGGCCTGATGGGTTATGTTGCTCACCGTGCGGCCTACGAGGAACCTGGTTATGAGCTGGCCGAGTCCCACCGATACTATGGTCAGCCGGCCGGCTTTGCTCCGGAGGCGGGCGAACGCCTGATGGAAGCGGCGCTGAGCGTGTGTCGGTAGCCCTTCGATTGAACTCCAGCGATAGACGGCCGTTGGGTCAGGCTCAGGTGAGGCCGCACGATCCGGACTATTCGGGGGTTATCGGGGACCGCGTTCATCCGGAGGACGTGTGTAAGGGGGTGGCGGCCCGAGTTCCCGGCGAAGCTCACCGAGAATGGCAATGACACGGTTCTTGTCACGGCGGGCGCGGAACTGACCGGTGATCTGAGCTTGTCCCAGAAGGTCCTTGGCTTCTCCCACCTTGCGAAGCGGAGCGAGTTGGCCGGATTCGATCTTGCCCACCATGTCCTTCTTCGTCCAGTCGAGTGTGAAGGTCACGAAGCCGGCGCCTTCATAGCTGATACTGACAGGTCCGGTTCCGAGGACGTAGCGGACGGTGGCGTTGCACTGGGTGGCTTCGACGAAGGTGCGGCCCGGTTGAGGGGTCCAGAAGGCATTCACGTGGAGCGTCTGTCGGATGATCTGTGAGGGGTCCTGTTTGCTAGGTCGAACGCTTCTCAGCACGAGGTCGAGGCTTCCGCGAGCGTCGTGGCTATAGAACGCCTCATCGAATCGTTCAAAGAGGTCGGAAGGGCTCTCTGTCAGGTAGGAACGGATGCGCAATTCCGTTGTGGGGCGTGCGCATCCTGTCAGGGCAGAGGCGACCAGCCAGAGCCCGATCGTACGACCGATGGGGGACAGGAATGAGTTCAGTCGCGTCGGACGGATTCCGGATGAGATCATAGCGGGGCGATCCGATCAGAGATCTTCGTCGTCCAGGACCGTGGCAGCCACCGTCTCACGTCGCGGGGCTTGAGCGGCGAGGCCCAGAAGTTCCTGTGCGTTTTCCTCAACGATCGATCGAAGCTGTTCCCGGGGGATCGTCGGGAGACCGGTGCCGTGACTGAGCTGGTTAATACTATAGAGCGCCTCGATGGAGGCCGCGGGGGAGCTGAAGGGGAAGTTGCTGCCGAACAACAACTTCCTGACAACGCCACACTGATAGGCCGACAAGAGTGCCGTGTAGGCGTGCCAGGGGCGGCACACCACGCTGCTGATGTCGGCATAGACATTGGGTTGCTTGGCCAACAGCGTGATGCACTCGTCCACCCAGGGATACCCCATGTGGGCGACAATGATCTTCAGTGATGGAAGCTCGCGGGCCACTTCATCGAGAAGCCAGGGGCGAAGAAACTCAAGCTTCGCACTGGGTGTCAGCGAGAGCCCGGGGTGGATCAGGACGGGGATTCCGAGCTTTGCGGCCTCGGCAAAGACCCGGAGGGCACCCGTACTGGACGGATGGAAGTCCTGTGCTACAGGCGATACGGAGATGCCTCGGAGGCCGAGTTGGCCGCAGGCTCGCCGCATCTCCTCAATAGCTTCGACGGGCTCAGACGGATCGACGCCGGCGAATCCGATGAGGCGGTCTCTGTGAGATTGGACGTATTCGGCCACAAGCTCGTTGGGGACGGAGGCGTCCTGATAGCGACTCCTGAATCCGAGGACGACCGTCTTGTCCACGGGCTTGCAGGTGGCGTGGTGGTGTTCAGGGCTGGCCTCTGGAAGCTTGTCCTGAGGCGTCTTGTTGGCAGAGGGCTTTCGCAATCGGTCTGAAATCGCCTTGCCAAGTTGCGATTGAGATTTCCAGATGTGGGTGTGGCAGTCAATGATCATATTCTTCGCTGAATCCGACTATCCGGTGGACTGGGCAGACCCTTGCGTAATGCCTGAATCTAACCGAGAGAGGTCCCCAAGGTCAAGCCACAAATAAGAGAGCCCCCTTGTTACCCAAGGGGGCTCTTCACATCGCCATTGTTCAGGTCTTGTGCTGCGAAAGTTTCTTATCGCCTTCGCTCGAAGATGGCTTCGGTTAGCGGCTGTTCCGCCGACGGGCCATCGTGAACAGCGCCGCACCGACACCGAAGACCGCAACCGTCACCGGCTCCGGAATGATGTCAGTGATCGTGCTGTAGATATCCAAGGTCACATTGTCCACGGTCAGCGAGCCGTTGAAGGCATAGTCCGCATGGACAGTGAAGTAGCTGTTCGACCCATTGGGGATCATCTGGTCGATCGCACCCGAGGTCGTGAAGGGCACCGTCACCGGCGTGAACTGATCGAAGTTCGACGCGATGTGGACTTCCACGTCCTTGGGATACGGGCCAGCCAGCTCCGTCAGGGTCATCGTGCCGAGCAGGGGAATACCCGCATAGTCAAAGCGGTCATTCAGGCTCACGAGCGTACCGAGAGGAACAGTGATCAGGTCCCAAATCTTGATTTCGCCAGTAACGCCGATGTCGTAGTTCACACCCGCGTTGCCGCCGCCGATCCAGGTGTACTGAACGGAGGGGAACGCGCCACCCGTCTTCATCGTGAAGACAGGGTTGGTCGTCATATCGAAGGAGAAGTTGCTCAGCGAGCCGGCGGCATCGAGATTGAAGGTCACAGGGATGTCACCGAGCGGGGTGTTAACGCCACCGTCGAGGCTAATACGGTTCAGAGCGACGTTCTGAGGGCTACCACCGAACAGGTCAGTGGCATTGAGATCGACGAGCTGGCCGTTGTCGAGGGTCGTGAAGAGACGCTCGAACGAAACCTGACCATTGCCCATCGGATCCTTGTCGATGTTGATCGGGTTGGGATTGGTTCCCAGGCCGACGGTCTGGTTGTTCATTGAAATCGTGACGCTTGCCCAGCTGCTGACAGGCCAGCCAACCCAGCTATAATAGGTGCCATAACCACTCAGGGTAGCCGAGCCACTTGCGGTCAACGTTGCCGTAATCGACTGTTGAGAACCGCTAAAATTGAACGTCGGCGAAACCATATCGCCCATGGCTCCACCAGACACCACCAACACCACAGCCAGACTCAGAATAAGCTTTCCCATCGACACATCCTCCTTCCCAAAACACAAGACCCTTACCGCGACAATTGAATTACTCTTGCGACAGACGCTGCTAGAAGTAAGCAGGAGAAGCTCTACACGACTTGAAGGGTGACAGGGCTTTGCTCCGGACCCCTTCCTGCCCTCTGCCGCTTTCCCAAACACCTGTTTATTGTGCCCACGTCGGTCGGCAAAGTCAACAGGTAAGTCAACGAGAAAAGAAAAATTTTCCTGGGACGAGTGGCACAAACAGATTTATGCCGATTTTCGAT
Organism: uncultured Planctomycetales bacterium; assembly: GCA_964446835.1. GTDB lineage: Bacteria > Planctomycetota > Phycisphaerae > UBA1845 > JAFGLZ01 > CAYUQT01. The sequence goes on from CAYUQT010000079.1 coordinate 33,563, forward strand.
GCCCCATGAGCCGCAGGGCGCCTATTATCGGATCCCATTATTGAGCCGGAACTTAGGCGATTTCAAACTTTGGGTTGCATCGACTCCCATAATGCGCGGTAGTAGTGAAGGAGCCTAATAGGATCTTGACTAGCCTGGATCTCGGCTAATGTATAGCCTTGGAATCCGCTGCGGTTTAGCAGCTCGAAAAGTCTCCGCCAGGGGTACTTCGACCAGAGTTCCGTGATGTGGGCTTGCCGTATCTTGCCGGCCAGCATGTTGAAGTTTTCGTCGATGGAGCCTTTTGCGTCCATATCGGTGTTGTTGCTGTTCCAGCAGACGAACACGTTGTCATGGGCGGCGACATCCATGATCTTCTTGATGTAGGGTGGATGGGAGGATCCACTGCCGTGGACCTCGAGACGGATTTCCACCTTGAAGGGTTGGGCGAATTCGCCGCACTGACGGAGGCTCCGTCCAATCTGCTCCAGCGTTTTCTCCACGGGTACACCCTTGGGCAGGCCGTTGGGGCGGACCTTGACGCCTTCGGCTCCGACGTCGGCGGCCAGTTCGACAAACTGGCGTGTCAGGTCGATCTGCTTCTGGAGTTCGCGGGCGTCGGTTGAATGATACTCGCAGGTGGAGCCCAGGCTTACGAGGTCGATGCCGCTATCCTGGAACTTCTTTCGGACCTCAGCGCGTTTCGACTTGTCCAGTGAAGGCTCAACACCGTGGGCATGTGTTGTTCGCAATTCCACACCACTCAGACCGACGTCACGGCAATTCTTGATAATCGTGTCGATGTTCCAGTCTTTGGCGATGTTGTAGGTGACGATACCCAGTTTCATGGCGTTCTTCCTTTGGTTGATCGAAACGTTTCCCGATGGAGAGGTCTCCGCGAATACCGGCAGGATGGACGAACCCATCAGCCCTCCGGCCGCCATTCCGCCGGCCGATCGGATAAAATCACGACGTGTGGTGCCGCTCGATCGCGTTTCGGTCTGCAGGTGGATACTCTGATTGGGATTCTTGGACGGTGAGTGGTTCATGAGATACCCTCATCCTAAACAACAAGGAGGTTGATCCGCACGTGCGAATCGAATGGCCCCCAGTTTCAGGCAGCAAACGCCTGGCGTCAATATGTGGCGTAACGCGCTTCGGGCGAAACAGGCTATCCCTCTCAGGGATGGGGGGACGGTTCCTGTGCGTCGTGCTGGTTTGGGTTGCCGGTTGCGGCCGCTCGTCTTCTGCTCCAGAGGGGGCGTCTGCCACGACTGCCGCTTCCCAACCCCGTTCATCCTGCCGGCGTATCATTTCTCTGTCTCCGAACGTCACGGAGATCCTCTTTGCCCTGGATCAGGGGCATCGCGTGGTTGGCGTCAGCAGCTACTGCACCTATCCACCGGAGGTGACGCGGCTGCCGAGGTGCGGCGGCATTATGGACACCGATCTCGAACGGATCCTGACGCTGCGTCCCGATCTGATCATCATTCACGGTCAGAACGCCGCGGCCGAGCAGTTCTCCCTCCAGAACAGCATTTCGTTGCTCAAGGTCGTCCCGAACGACATGGACGGCCTGTATCGGGCAATCCGAGTCATTGCCGACACGCTGGATTGCCGCCCAAGGGCGGAGCAGGTCGTTCGAGACATCCAGCTCGCCATCGACCGGGTGGCCGAGGCGGTTCGAGGCAAGCCTCCCGTCAGCGTCTTTCTGGCCATCGATCGGTCGCCCGACCAGATCAAATCGCCCAGCACGACCAACGGGGCGGGCTTTGTTTCAAAGATGCTCGAAGTGGCCGGTGGGCGAAACATCTTCGCTGGAACCGACGCGCCGTACCCTGTAGTGGTCGTCGGCGAGATTGTCCGCCGACAGCCCGAGGTCATCATCGAGCTGATGCCGGGACGGCGGCTCACCGAGTCGCAGCGCCGGACCATGATCGATCAGTGGGCCGCTTTGGGATCGATTCCCGCTGTGGCCAACCATCGGATCTACTTCGTGACGGAAGATTACGCGATGATCCTGGGCCCCCGGGTGGCTGCGGTGGCTCAGCGATTTGCCGAGATACTGCACGCCGATTCCGGTCAGCCCCGTCATCCCTGACCTTCCAGGGCCGGCTGGGGGGCTCCTTCGAGCGGTCTCTGCCTTACGCTATCGGGGCCGCCCTCTACTTGAGCGGGCGGATGCGGATATTCCTCCACTCGACCCACTTCCCGGCGTCGGTGTGCGAGTCCTGGATGCCGACGAATCCCTTGAGTGGCCGCTTTCGCAATGCCTCATTGTTCTTGCTGTCGGCTTTGACGACCATGATCCCATCGACGATCACGCTGATGTGCCGGCCTCGGGCCCTGACCTCGAACTCATGCCAGACGTCGGGTCTGGGTCTGACTTTTACGCTGCCATGGGGGTTGACATACAGGCTGCCCGAAGAGTGGCGTTCATCGCGAGGGGCGCTGGTGATCGGGACCTCGAGTCCCGTATCCCAAGGATTTCCCTCTTGCGTCGCCCGAATGAACAGTCCGCTGTTGCCGTCTTTGCTGACTCGCCACTCGGCACGAAGGAGGAAGTCGCTGAACTCGCGTTTGGCGTAACGAAGCCAGTTGCCACCCTTTCCGCCTTCGCTACGGATGACCCCATCGGACGTTACCTGCCAGCCGGCTTTGTCGCCCATGATCTCCCACCCATCGAAATCCTTACCGTTGAACAGGCGGACCCAGTCATGCCCCTCTTCATACCGGGGCTTTTCGGTGCAGAGTTTGAAGCCCGGGGTTGCCACCTGGTCGTCCGGCCTTCGGGCAGCCCATCGCATCGAACGGGCCAGCACTTCGCGGAAGTTGGGGTTCTTGAAGGCGGTGGAGTCGTGGCCGAACTGCAGATAGACCACGCGGCTGGCACCGTATTCCTTGGTCCAGGCGAGGACTGGTTCGTTCTCGGGGTGGTCGGTTCCGAGCAGCACATGGATGCCCGGCTTGACGTCGAAGTACTTGTAGACCTCGTCGATGATCTCGAAGTCTTCCAATCCCCGGGTGATCGGGTGTTCCTTGTCGGCGATTTTGACTCGGATCCGGACGTCTTCTCGGTAGATCGATCGGTCGGGGCGCCCGGCCGTTGCCCCTTCGGGTCGCGGATTGATCCAGTACTTCACGCCGATGATCTTGGCGTATTCGTCCCAGTTTGAGAAGTTGGCGATGGCGTGGTGTACGACTACGAGGCCCTTGCCCTCCTTGAGCATTTCGACGAAGTCCTGCTTCTGCTTATCCTTGATCTCCTGCATGAGGTCGTAGAGCACGACGACGTCGAACTGTCCGCGCCGATCGGCGGCGAATTCGTCGTATGCCTTGGGGTGTTCCACGAATCGAACGGACAGGCCCTTGCAGGTAGTAAACATCGCGTCGAATTCCGGTTTGTCATAACCGTGTCCGCCCGTGACCACCAGGGCCCTCAGCGGCGGGTGCGCCGATGCATCCTGTGCCCGCAATACGGGGCAGGTCGTCAGAATTGCCAGATTCGAGATCGCCAGTGCCATTTGGCCGAACGTACGATTCATGAAGATACCTCCTGCCCATCGGACACGGGTTGACAGTGCGGCGGGCATTATACGTCAAACGTTCTCCGCAAGAGAGAAGGGCGCCGCTGACTTCTCTCGTGTGTCGCCCGGGTCTACGAGGCCATGTTTCGGATGAACTGCCCGTAGAACCGGATGCATCGCAGGTAATCGTCCTTGCCGATCCGCTCGTTGGCGCCGTGAATGCGCGCCATGTCCTGCCTGGTCAGCGGCAGCGGGCTGAAACGGCAGGTGGTTTCGGTTACTTCGGAGAAGTGTCGCGAATCGGTTGCGCCCAATACCAGGGCGGGGGCGACAGCCGCATTGGGGAAGACCTGTCGTATCGTCGTGTTCAGGATGGTATACCCCGTCGATCCGACATCGGAGACGGGCGAGGCGTTGTTCGGCCTGGCCTTGGGTTCGATCCGAACGCGGTCGTCGGCGATGATCGCTCGGATCCGGGCCACGACGGTTTCGATCGTGTCACCGGGGATCAGTCGGCAGTTGACGGTGGCCCACACCTTCGTGGGCAGGACATTCTCTTTGGTTCCTCCGCCGAGGATTGTGACGGCCATGGTTGTGCGAAGTGAGGCGTTGGTCGTTCGATCGCCCTCCATCTGTCGGACGACGAGTTTCTTGAAGAGCCACAGATTGCTCAGGACGAGCCGTTTTGCGAAGGGCATTTCCGGTGCGAGCGTTTCGAGTCCCTGACGGACGGGGTTCCTCAGGTCCGCCGGGAAGGGGTGGGCTTCCAGTCTGGCAATCGCGGCGCACAGAATGCCTGCGGAGGTCTGAGGCGGGGGCTGCGAGGAGTGTCCCCCTTGGCCCTCCACGGACAGATCGAGGGTCAGGTAGCCCTTTTCAGCCACTCCGATCATTGCTGTCGGTCCGGCGACACCGGGGACGATCCCCTGGAGAACGGCCATGCCCTCGTCCAGGCAGATTTCCGCACGCACGCCGCGGGATTTCAGCATTTCGGCGATGCGCACGGCTCCGTTCACTCCACCGATCTCCTCGTCATGGCCGAAGGCCAGATAGAGTGTTCGCCGCGGACGATACCCCTGGCTCAGCAGGGCCTCGGCGGCCTCCAGGATTCCGGTGAGTCCCGTTTTGTCGTCGAGGGTCCCGCGTCCCCAGATGAACCCGTCGGCCAGGTCGCCCGAGAAGGGCGGGTGGGCCCATGCCTGCTGGGTGCCGCCCGGCACGACGTCCATGTGGGCCAGAAGAATGATCGGTTTGCTGTTGGGTTCCGTTCCCGTCCAGGTATAAAGGAGGCTACCCTCCGAGATCGTCTCGCGTTTCATCGCAGCATGGACCTTCGGGAAGGCCTCTTGCAGGAAGCTATGGAACTGCTTCAGCGCCTCATGGAGCATGGGGAGGGCGTTGGGATCGGCCACTGTCTTGATCCGAATCGCCTGCTGAAGGTTTCGAACGGCGCGGTCCTCGGCAAAGGCGATCGGTGCGTACGCCGGAGGTGTGATCTGCCGGGAGGAATGCGTCAGGGTTCGCAGCACGACGATTGCGGCGAGGGCGATGAGTGCAACCAACCCTGTCAGGAGAATCCGCTTGAGCCAGGTCCTCTTCATGTCGTGTCCATCCTCGTAGTACTGTTGCCGGGGGCATGTCGTCGCGGGATTGTACCACATTTGCGGACTGCGAAAGGTCGGGTAAGGCAAGCCTTTCGCGACCCCGCGGGGTTGTGTCCGGAGCGATTCGCAGAGAGTACAATTGTCGGATCATGAGTCTGCACGAACCATCTCCGGGTCATCCGCCGCATGACATCACTCGTCGGCAGTTCATGTTCAAGGGTTCGGGGGCCGTGGCGTCGGGCCTTCTCCTGCCCGGCTGTCAGGCCCGGCGCCCTGGCATGGACGGCCAGAAGGGGTATCCGGTGGGGGTTCCGAGCCCCACGTCGGGTCCTTCTGTGGCCGCGGGGGGTCGCTCTGTGCTGACGCCTGAGGAGGCACACCTGTCGGCACCGGTCTTCCTGGGTGTGTACGCCAAGGCCGGCGATCTGAACCCCCAGGAGGCAGTCGAACAGGTGTGCAAGTGGCTGGATTGGACGTGGCTGAAGCCGGGCGATTCGGTATTCGTCAAGCTGGCGTGCAATTCTCACATGGCGCATCCGGCGGCCACATCGCCCCATGCCGTTCGCGCCGTGGTGAGTGAGCTGTACAAGCGCCGGGCCGGTCTGGTGCTGGTAGGCGATCAGTCGGGGGTAGAGTACGTCCGACATGTCCAGGGGGAACGTCGGTATCGCTCGACTCGTGAGCTGATGAAGGCCAACGGTCTGTATTGTGCGATCACCGAGTCGTGCGCCAAGCCGTATTTCTTCGACGATCAGGACTACGAGGGTGGATACTTCCCGGCCAGGCTTGCCGGCACGGGGTGTTCCTGGCGACACCCGCCGTACCTGGCGAAAGTGATTCAGCAGGTCGATCACATCATCTATCTGCCGAGGCTCAGTTCCCATGCACTGGCCGGCTATACCCATGGGCATAAGATCGCCGTCGGATGGCTTCGGGATGACAGTCGATACGAGCTGCACCGCGATGGGGCGGACTTCTTCAAGAGATACGTGGAACTCAGTTACCTGCCGGACGTACTCAGCCGACTTCGTCTGACGATTACGCTGGCCGAGCAGGTGCTGTTGGATGTCGGTCCGGATCACGGGACGATCGCCACTCCGCCATTCTACACCGTAATTGCCTCTTCCTGTCTGGCGCATCATGATGCCTTGTCCGTTGGGATGCTTAAGTACGTGGACGATCGGACTCCCGCGAAGCTCACCCTTTTCCCACCGGCGTATGGGCCGTTGGCGAACTTCTCGAATCGGTCCTTTGTCGCCTGGTTTGTGGCGTCACACACCGGCTTGCCCTGGGGTTCGCCCCGGAGCGGACGTTATACGCGGCTGCCGATTCATCCCTATCAGAAGGGGATTGGAAGCGACCTGGCACTTGGTCACGCATACAGTCTCTTCCTGGGGCCTGGGATCGTTCCCAGGTCGATCACGGTTGAGACTCTGGGTGATTCGCCACGCCCCTGCCTCCTGAAGTGCCTGGAATGCTATGGCCAGGGCATCTTCTCAATAGAGAACACACGTTTTCGAGCGGCAAGCCGTTCTTCCTTGTGACAGGCGGTCTGAGTGATCCAACCGGCTCTCCGGGCCTTCCGGAGGTCGAGGGTTGGAGACGGTGTTGTCGCTGCCGCAGGTTGGTCTTCCTCCTATTCCTTTAGATGGTCGGATCCAAGCTGTTGGATCGGTTCGGTGGCGGTTGTGGGCGGCAGGTCGTCGGTTCGGTTCCAGACCACTTCGGTACCGTGCATTCGGATCGATCGGCGTTGTGGGGGTGGATCATTCTCTGTGCGATCTGGTTTGTCGGCGAATGTCTCACTTTGTCCCGCATTGTCACATGTTCGGCGGAGGGGGGAGGTAGAAGTTAGGAGTTGGGAGTTAGAAGTCAGGAGTTGGACGTCAGAAGCCGGCAGGTGGGCGGGCGAGCCGGCGGATGTCTCACATTGTCCCGTATTGTCACAGATCTCGGGCGGCAGGGAATC
>CAYUQT010000080.1:0-39696 GCA_964446835.1 uncultured Planctomycetales bacterium
ACCTCCCCGCCCCGCCGAACATGTGACAATACGGGACAATGTGAGACATCCGCCGACAAACCAGATCGCACAGAGAATGATCCACCCCCACAACGCCGATCGATCCGAATGCACGGTACCGAAGTGGTCTGGAACCGAACCGACGACCTGCCAACCCCCATGGAGGATACCCCTTGACTCAGGCCGCGTCAGAAAGCGACTGCCCACCGCGGCGCAGTCATGGACATGGGAACTCTGGATAGGAGGGCGCTATGGCCAATTCGATGCGTCTCTGTTTGGAGTGATCAATGGGCGGCCTGAGACGCGATGCAGGCAACAACCGACACGCGGGCCGACGATTCGCCCCGCCGTCCGCCCCGTCTAACGGGATCGCTTCAACCCCTCGTCCGACCCGCACGGGACGATCGCACCAGTCTGCCCCATGCCAAGGCCAGCAGGCCCATAGCCGTGGCCAGGCCCGTCGTGCATGGCAGGGTGGTGGTCTGTGGATAGGTTGCCTGCGGATCGGTCGTCTCAACCGCAGCGTTCGGCTCGCCGCAGACGATCGGGGGCGGATCGGGCAGGTTTGCCGGTGGGGCGGTCATGTGTTCGCCCGTAGGCACCAGCAAAAACGCCCGGCTCTGTCCCTTGTAGGATCCCGCCCCCACGACGTATCCCATGTCGTTGAGGGCATACGCAGTACGAAGCACCCACCCGGAATCGGGGGCGATCAGTTCGTTCAGGTCCAACATGACGCCGACTTGATAGCCAAACGCCACCCGATCGCCATAGGCGTTCAGCGAGCAGCCGACCACCTGCCCCGAGCTGTTGATGTCATAGGCCTCACTGTACACCCCGCCGAGCGTGCCCAGCGACGTCATGACGCCCTCGGACCACAGGAAGGCGCGATCGAACGTGTCGACGCTCTGCGAAACCCCGACAATCTTCCCGGAGTCGTTGATGGCATATGCCGTGCTCGTCAGTCCACCCAGCGTCCCCAGATCGGTCATCGTGCAGTTCTGCCACAAGAAGGCGTGCTTGTAGCCCGCCACGGTCTGTGCCTCTCCGACGATCTGCGCCGAGACGTTGATACCATACGCCCCGCCGTCGGTCCCGCCCAGCGTGCCCAGGTCCAGCATGCCCCCGGATTGCCAGAGCACGGGGCGTTTCGCCCCACCGACCTTCTGCGACGACCACCCGACCACCTGATTGGCCTCATTCAATGCCTGCGCAATGCTCACGCCGCTGCAGCTCGCCTCCAACTCGATGGACGTGCCCTCGAACCAGCGACAGGCCTTCGACGGCCCGGTGCCGGCAATCTGGGTCCAACCGACCACCAGCCCCGTGTGGCTCAGGGCGTTCGCGCGGCTCTCCGGCCCCCCGTGCGTGCCCAGGTCGGTCATCTTCCCGTCTTTATAGAGGAAGGCATGATACGCCCCGCTGGCGGTCTGGGCCCAGCCAACCACCTCGCCGTGGTAGTTCACACCCAACGCCGTGCTCTGCGAGCCGCCCAACGTCCCCAGATCGATCACAGAATACGGATAGACCACCGTACTCTCATGCTCGAACACCGCTCGAACGCCCTTGTCACCATCCATCAGAACATGCGTCTGCACAGAGTTCGCGTCCAGCGAGGCAGACCACTGCGTCCCGTCATAACGCACGATCAGCCCTTCGTTGCCCACGGCAAACACGTCATTGGGGGCACTGCCTCGAACGGCGTGAAGGGCGACATGGGTCGTGCTCTCCATCGCCGACCATTGCAGGCCGTCATAGTGAACCACCGTACCCAGACCACCCACGGCGAAGATGTCGTTCGGGCCCGTCCCCCAGACGTCCACCAGATACTCCGTCGTCGAACTGCTCATCTTCGACCAGCGGTTTCCGTTGTAATACTGAATCTCGCCCAGGTCTCCGACTGCGTAAGCCTGTCGCGGCCCCGGCATCCAGACGCCGAAGAGCTGCGTCTCGGTCACGCCCGGCACCGACGACCATGCACTGCCGTTGTAGTGCAGAATCGTGCCCTGATTGCCCACCGAGTACACGTCAACCCCCGAAGAGCCCCACAACCCCAGGAGGTTGTTCGATGTGATCGCAGAGACCTGCGACCAGCGATCTCCGTTGAAGTGAACGATCGTTCCATACAGGCCCGAGGCAAAAATGTCCGACGGTCCGCTGCCCCAGAGCCCCCACAGCCCATACGGCGTTCCGCTCGAAACCGCCGACCATGCCGACCCGTTGTAGCGGAGGATCGTCCCGTCGAACCCCGTCACGTACACATTGTCCGCCGAGGTTCCCCACACGTCCGTCAGATTCGTGCTCGTCCCGCTGGCCATCCGAAGCCACTTCGAACCGTCATAGTGCAGGATGACGCCCTCGTAGCCCGCTGCGAACGCCTCGTTCGGTCCGGCACTCCACAGGCCCCACAGCGCCTTGTTGCCCGCGACGCCGTCGCCCTCCCACCGAACGAAATGCCAGTTCGGTTCGGCCTGCGCCGTCAGCCGCACCACGCTGCCGGCCTCATAGTTCGACTCATTCGGCTCGACCAGCACCTGACCGCCGCCCTGGACGCTGATGCTCAGCGTATAGCCCCACACCCGCCCGGCACCAACCGGCACGACCAGGACGCTCAGCAGGATTCCGACCCACCGTTTGGAAATCATGAACAGACCCTCGTAGCCCGGACAAAGAGATATGATACATTACTCCCACACCCGACGTCGATCATCCACCGTCGGATCACGACCCCCTCAACAGCAGGTCCCACCCTTTACTGTCCCACGGGACTCCCGAATCGCCCGGGCCATTTTCAACCGCCAGGACCTTTGAGGGGCTGGACGGTCCGCACTCCGCCAAGCACAATGACCCCATATCGGCGGCTGGCGACGCCTTTCCTTTCCCGAAAGCGAGGCCCGGGGGACATACGGGAGACTTGTATGCTCAGACATCTCATGCGGTGTGGGTTCGTGGTGGCGGTGGGTAGCATCCTCTGGCCCGGTCCAACAGACGCCGCGGAGCCGGGACTCATCGGGCATTGGCCCCTCGCCGGCGATTGCCGGGACGCCTCCGGACAGGGTCTGCACGCCGAAAACCACGGCGCCGACCTCAACGCTCGCGCCGAAGGCGCCGGGGCCCTTCCGGCCGCTCGATTCGACGGCCGAGACGATTACATAGAAGTCAAAGCCGCTCCCTCCCGGTCACTGGGCTCCAAGGACTTCTCGATGGCCGCCTGGGTCCACACCGCCCAGAGCATGGACGACGTCCCGGGCGACGTCCTGAGCCTCTACGACCCGGCCGCCCGACGCGGGTTCAATCTCAATATCAAGACCCATGCCGGCGTCACCTCGACACAATCCAATTACCGAAACGTCGAGTTCGGAATCGACAACGGCAAGATCGGACAGCCCTGGACCGACTGCGGGCGGCCCGGCAACACCATCTACGTCTGCGCCCTGGCGGTTCACGACGGGCAGCTCTATGCCGGCACCTACGAGCACGGCCAGAATGAGGCCGGACACGTCTATCGCTACGCCGGGGCGAAAGAGTGGATCGACTGCGGCAGCCCCGACAAGGCAAACGCCGTCTTCGCCCTGGCCGTCTACCGCGGTAAACTCTACGCGGGGACCGCGCGATACAACGCCGAAGGTTCGGCCCTGACCCGCTCGCTGAACCAGAACCCCGGCGGACACGTCTACCGATACGAAGGCGGCAAGACATGGCGCGACTGTGGCCGGCTCGGACAGGCCAACGAGACCTTCGGCCTGGCGGTCTACAAAGACAAGCTCTATGCCATCCCACTCTATTCGCCGGGTGTCTTCGAGTACGACGGCGACGCTGCCTGGACGCCGTTGGGCGTTCCTGGCGCCAACCGCTCGATGTCTCTGGCCGTGTGGAATGGCCACCTCTACAACACCGGCAACGGCGGCGCAGGCGTATGGCGGTGGATGGGGGGAACCCGGTGGGAAGACTGCGGCCGGCAGGCCGACGAGAGCCAGACCTACTCCGTCGTGGTCTACGGAGGCAAGCTCCACGTCGGTACCTGGGCGCACGGCAGCGTCTTTCGTTACGACACCGGCACAGCCTGGACCAGTATCGGCCGCCTCGGAGAAGAACTCGAGGTGATGGGCGTGGCAATCTACAACGGCAAACTCTACGGCGGAACGCTTCCCCTGGGGCAGGTCTACCGGCACGATGGAGGCACCGACTGGACGCTGATCGGTCGGCTCGACCACACGCCTGACGTCAAGTACCGCCGCGTCTGGTCGATGGCCGTGTTTCAGGGCAAGCTGTTCGCGGGCACACTCCCGTCGGGCCACGTCTGGTCGTATGAGGCCGGCAAGTGCGTCACCGACGACCACGAACTCCAGCCCGGTTGGCGCCACGTGGCGGGCGTCCGGCAGGGAGGGCAACTCAAACTCCATATCGACGGCCGGCTCGTGGCCACGTCCTCCCAGTTCAATCCCTCAGACTACGACCTCTCGTCGGACGCGCCGCTGAAGATCGGCTTCGGCTCGAACGACTACTTCAACGGGATGATCCGGGATGTGCGGCTGTATTCCCGCGCCGTCACAGAGGCCGAGGTGGCGGCCCTGGCCAACCGGGGAGCGATCGCTCCCAAGTGACCCCGAGACAGGGGCTCGGCATCCGAAGGCCCCTCCCGGTTCCGCCCGTGCCCGTTTTCCTCTCCAGCGTGTGGGGAGTTGACGGTACAATGTCCGGCAAAGCGATCTGCGGAAACCGCTTGGGTCCAGGGAAGGTGGCTTTCGAGAATGGCTAAGCAATGGCTCATCGCTCCGCCGTGGGAGGGTCGTGCGGACATGGCGGCCAGGCTCCGCGTCTCGCCGATCGTCGCGCAGGTCCTGCACAACCGCGGGCTCGACGCCCCCGACGAGGCCCGGCGATTCCTGGAACCGCAACTCACCGACCTGTACCCGCCGGAAACCCTCCACGGTACACAGGCGGCGGCCGATCGCCTCGTCCGAGCCATTCAGCGGCGAGAACGGATCGTCATCTACGGCGACTACGACGTCGACGGCATGACCGGCATCGCCATCCTCTGGCACTGTCTGCAAATTGCCCACGCCAACTGCGACTACTACGTGCCCCACCGCCTCGAAGAGGGCTACGGACTGAATACCGACGCCCTCGAGCGACTGGCGGTCGAAGGCACCCAGGTGATCGTCACCGTCGATTGCGGGATCACGGCCACATCTCAGGCGAAACGCGCAAAGGAACTGGGTGTCGATCTGATCGTCACCGATCATCACGCCCCGCCTTCCGAACTGCCGGAGGCCTGCGCCATCGTCCACCCCGGGCTTTCCGGCTACCCGAACCCCGACCTGTCGGGAGCCGGTGTCAGCATGAAACTCGCCTGGGCCCTGGCACAGCGGCTCACCCCAGGCTTCTGCGGATCCGTGCTGCCGGAATACCGCGACTTCCTCGTCGAGGCGATCGGATTGGTCGCACTGGGCACGATCGCAGACGTCGTACCGCTGATGGGCGAAAACCGAATCCTGGCACGCCACGGACTGACAGGACTGCGACGAACCACTCTGCCTGGCCTTCAGGCACTGATCGAAACGACCGGACTGACCGGCGAACACCTCGATTCCTACCATGTAGGCTTCGTGCTCGCCCCGCGCCTCAATGCGATCGGCCGGATGGGACATGCCCGGCTGGCCGTCGAACTGCTGACCAGCGCCGATGCCGCCCGAGCCCACGAAATCGCCCTCTACCTCGATCAGCAGAATCGCCAGCGCCAGGCGACCGAACGGAAACTGCTCATCCAGGCACGCCAGATGGTCCTGGACGCCCGCATGGATCGCGATCATCAGCGGGCTATCGTCCTGGCATCGCCCGGCTGGCACGCGGGAGTCATCGGCATCGTCGCCTCCCGACTCGTGGACGAGTTCTGCCGGCCGACCGTACTGATCTCACTCGACGGCGACGCCGGCCAGGGCTCGGCGCGAAGCATACGCCACCTCCATATGTACCAGGCCCTGGAGCGATGCGCAGACCACCTGATCGGATTCGGCGGCCACGCCATGGCGGCCGGACTCCGAATCAAAGCCGACGCGGTCTCCGCCTTCACCGAGGCATTCATCGCCCATGCCAACAACACCCTGACGGCACTCGACCTCATGCCCAAGGTTCGACTGGAGGGCGAGGTCGGACTCGACGAATTCACCGAACCCGTGGTGGCCGACCTCCAGCGGCTCGGGCCCTTCGGCCAGGCCAACCCCAAACCCAAGTGGGCGACGAACTGGGTCGAACTCGCCGGCGAACCGCGAATCGTCGGCAAGAGCGGCGATCACCTCCAACTGACCGTCCGGGATGGACGGACGATCCGAAAGGCCATCGCCTTTGGTCGGGCCGATTGTGAACAACTCCTGCGGGATCACCGCCGATGCCGGCTGGCCTTCGAGCCGATCGTCAACGAGTTCAACGGCGCTCGAACCGTCGAGCTCCAGGTCGTCGATTTTCAGTGGCCGCAGTGAAGGCCGAGGCGTCAACATCCGAAGGGACAGGAAAGCGGTTGAGAGACTCATGGGTCCCGAACGACGGGGCATTCAGGAGCGGTCACGATGACCACCAACACGGCACATCCGGTCGGGCGCGCTACGCATCGGGCGCACGTCGTCGGGCATGAGTCCCCGACCCTTCGCCACCGGCGAATCCTCCTGGATATCCTGGCGGTTCTCTCGCTGACGCTCATGGTGCTTCTGCTGGGGGGGAAGGGCATCGCCGCCGGCGGCTTCGGCTGGTCCGACGCCCCGCTGCACGCCATGGACGGCGTGGTCATCCATGACCTCCTCCGAGACCGGCCCCGCGCCGTCCGCGATTGGGCCGAACACTACTTCGCCCGCTATCCCTGCCTGGGACTGATCGCCTACTACCCGCCCTTCCATCCACTGATCGAAGCGATCGCCTATGCGGTGTTCGGTCTGAGCGCCGAAGTCGCCCGGTGGTCCGTCGTCGTAATGGCCGCCATCGCGGTCGTCGCCCTCTATTGGCTGGGAATCCGCCAGAGCGGGCGGTGGGTGGGATTCCTGGCCGCCGGAGCCCTGGCCACCGCGCCCTTCGGCCTGCCGCTGCTCCGCGATGTGATGCTCGAATGGCCCGCAACGGCCATGGCAATCCTCACCGCCTGCGCCTACCGCGCCTGGTGCGAAAACCCCTCCTGGCGATGGGCGATCGGAGGCGCATTGCTGGCATGTGCCTCCGTTCTGACCAAACAGACCACCGTGTTCGTACTCGTCCTCGTGACGGTTCACCTGGTCAGCGTCGTGGCCGTGGGGGCGGTCCGCGGCGATTGGCCCCCGGAAGTGCCCGCGCGAAAACGACGGAGCGACGTCCAAATGGCCCTGATGGTGGCAGTGGTCGCCGCGATCGTCCTGGTCGTCCTCGGCGGTTACGATCGGTTCAGCCACGAACACGCCAAACACAGCCAGTTCCTCGTGACGGGGCGCCCCCCATGGGCCCATCTCGAAGAGGTTGGCACCTACACGCAGTATGCTCGATGGTTTGGCGAGATCTTCGGCTGGCCCTTCCTGGTCGCCTGGGTCGTCGGACTCTTGGTCATCACCCTTCGGTGGAAGTGGAGCGGTTCACGACTACCACTGCTCTGGCTGCTCCTGTTTTGGGCTCAGCAGACACTGGTCTATCACAAAGAATCGCGCTACTTCTTCTTCGCCCTGCCGGCCACAGCCCTGCTGGCCGCGCGCGGCTGGACCCTGCTGCCCACATGGAAGCGCGTGCCCCTGGGGGCGATTCCCCTCCTGGGGCTGATCGTCTGGCAGTTCGCTCAAGGTGTCCGGACGCCCGTGCATCGCCCGCCGGACTACCGGCCCGCAGTCCAGCTCCTGGTCGACCGAAAAGATGCCGACCTCGTCCTGGTGGATGGTGTTCGCGACGGGCAATTCGTCTTCGACGTCCGGACCAATCCCAAGGCGGCCGAACGAATCATACCCCTCCGCGGAAGCAAGGTGCTGTATTCCCGCGCTACGTACACACGCTGGGCACACACAACGCATCGGGGTACGCCCGAGGCGGTCCTGGAATTGCTGAACCACTACGGAATTCGTTACGTCGTCGTCGAGTCCCAACTGCCGGCCATCCCCCAGGAGTCCCGGGCGGATTGGGACGAGCCTGCCGCCAGAGTCCTGCGACAGGTTCTGGCCGACACGCAACGCTTCGAACTGATCGGCCGCTACCCCATGGCCTGCGGCGATCCAATCTGGAAGGATGTCGAACTCCGCGTCTACTACTATCGCCAGGCACCGCCGCGACAGGGGCGGACCATCACCATCCCCATTCCGGCACTCGACCGCCAGATCGAGATGACGATTCCGGGGTGATCGATGTGGGCCGATGCGGGGTCGAAAGGATGCTGCCTTGAAGAATGGCCTTACAACGGATAGAACCGCCGCCATGCGAAATACACTGAACATCCTGGCTCGGACCGCTCTCCTATGGACCGCCACGGCGATGGCCCAGGAGGCTTCGTCGCAGTCGGCCGATACGACGCCTTCGCCCTCGCCGGCCAAATGGCTCGTCGATCAGGCAAGAGACTATGGGCATGGGCTCAGAAACCAGCCCACGCTGCCCGATCTGAATATCGTTCTGACCCTGATGAAGGCGGCAGCACGACTCGATCCCAACGCATCTGAGCCGTACCAATGGCAAACCGAACTCTTCGAGAATCTCGACCGGTCCCAGGACGTCACGACCGCCCTCGGCGAATACGCCCGACGTGCCCCCGACGACCAGAACGCCGCCCTTCGATGGATCGGCCTTCGTGTGGCCGACATGCAGACCATCGAAGACCGACGCCGATTCATCGAACAACAACTCCAGCAGGCCGCCGATCGTGTCTTCATCGCGGCCGACGCCCACCGCCGGCTGGCGGAGATCGCCTTCACTCGGGCTGACCAGGCCGGAGCCCAAAAACAGATCGATGAGGCTATGAAACTCACCCCCTGGGACCCCGCTACGATCCGCATGGCCCACGAGATGTCCGGCGCCGACCCCAACGACCCCCTGCCCAGGGTTCGAGTGGCTCTGCGGCTGGTGGCGGCCAACCCCATGCAGATCAATCTCGTCTGGCAGCTCGCCACCCTCCTGGACGATCTGGCCATGCACCGCGAGGCACAGTTCTGGTATGCCTACGCCCTTGAGGTTCATAAGGCCGCCAATCCGGGCAAAGACCCCCCCGTCGAATTCCTCTTCGAGCTGGCTCGAAGCCAGGCCGGTGCCGGCGAAGCCGAACTCGCCATCAAGACCTGCGTCGACGCCGCCCGAATCAATCCCCGTTACCTCCGCGCTCGCCTCCTGATGATCCACCTGCTCCGAAAGGTCGGCCGAAGCGAGGCGGCCCTCGAACAGATCCGGACCATTGCCGACAACTACGCCAAGTCCGGCGAACAGGTCCTTCAGGGACGCGACATCCGATCGGCCTCCGAAATGGCATGGTTCTATGCCATGTACGCCGCAGAACCCGACCGGGCCATGAAGTTCGCTCAGGTGGCCACCTCGGCACCGTCGCCTTCGCCCGATGCCCTTCGCTCCCTGGGATTCGCACACCTGCTGACCAAGAACCTCGAAGAGGCCGAGCGAGTCCTCAAGCCCCTGTCGTCCACGGATCAGATGGCCGCCGTCGGACTGGCCAAGGTCTACATTGCCGCCAAGAAGCCCACTCAGGCAATCCCCGTCTTGCTGACGGCCGCCAGGCTCCGCCCCAGCGGCATCGCTTATGACGAGATCGCCCGGCTGCTCCGCGAGAACGGCGCCTCTCTGCCCCCGCCGTCGGATCGCTCCGAGGTCCGTAAGCTGCTCGCCGATTTCGATCGCGCCCCACTCGAGTACTACCGGCAGCCCGCCAAGTCCCTCCGCTTGGCCCTCAGCTTCACCCAGACGCGCATCGCCCCGGGCGACCCGTGGTTCGTCCGCTTCGAACTGACGAACACCGGAACCTTCCCCATCACCTTCGGCGACGAGATGATGGTTTCGCCGACCCTGCTGCTGTCCCTCGCTGCCAGCGGCGACCGCGACCGCCAGTTCCCCCACTACATGCTCGTTCACCTCGATCGGTTGCCCGCACTCCAGCCGGGAAAGTCCATCCGCATGATTCAAAGCGTCGACATCGGTCCGGTCCGTCGCGCCCTCGGACAGACCGTTCATGTCTCGCAGGAAATCGCCCTGGGCGGACTGCTCGACCCCGTCCAGTCCCCCGAGGGGCAGTGGACGCATCGGCTCGGTGGCCTGGTCGCCGTTCCGGTCAAGGCGACACGCTTGGCCGTCGGCGCCACCCCCCAGTATGTCGCCGAACTCCAGTCGGCCCTGACCTCCCAGAAATCCGACGAGGTGCTTCGGTCGGCCACACTGCTCACCGCACTCCTGGCCGAACAGGACGCCCTCCGCGACGGATCGCTGGCCTATAAGGACAAGGTGTCTCCTATCGACGAAACGGCAGTGTTTCGCGCCCTGTTCGAGGCCATCGCACGGCAGGACAAAGAGCCCGCCGCCCGAGCACAGATCATCGAGTCTTTCCGGCGGATACGCTGGCGCGACACCCTGACCAAACCACTGGCCCCTTACCTGTCCGACAGCCACTGGCTGGTCCGCCTGATGACCGCCTGGCTCTTCGCCCACAAGCAGGGTCCGGGCTTCGCCACCGTCGCCCGCCACCTGAGCACCACCGACCCCGAGCCGCTGGTTCGAGACCTCCTGGCAGCATACAAGGAGAAATGGGACCAACGCCCCGTAGCACCGAAGTGATCCGCCACGCACCGGTGATCTTTGGTCGCTCGGAAACGACTTCAAGTGTGATCGCACCGTCCGGGTCGGCGCACGAATAAGGCCGCCGGAGGACACTCTTCCGGCGGCCTTTTTTCACGGTTCTCTGTCAAACACCCTCTATGCGAAGTCCAGGTCGAAGTGGTACACCCCTTCGTTGAGCTTGGTGCGAACCTTGCACCCGCTCTTATGGAAGACCGCCTGCATCGCCTTGTTGTCGCGCAACACCTCGGCGGTAAAGCCGCCGATACCGTTTCGTCGGGCCGTCTGTATCAGGGTCTTCAGGAGGAATGACCCGATGCCGCGATTCTGCCACTGGTCGCGGACCGTGAAGGCTACTTCGGCCTTGTTCGACTTGGGGTCGAGGATGTAACGGCCAATGGCGATGATATCCTCACCGTGCGCCTCGGGCAGCGTCCCCACGATGGCAACCTCGTTGCGGTGATCGATGTAGACGAAGTTCTGAATCTGTTTGTGCGGAAGCCGCTTTATGTGCGTCATGAAGCGGTAGTACAGCGTCTGCTGAGACAGGGCGTAGAACAGTTCACGCATCCCCGGTTCGTCGGTCGGATGAATCGGGCGGAAGTGGATCTGTGTTCCGTCGTCCAGCAGGTAGGTCGTACGCAGTTCTTTGGGACCGACATGGATCTTGCCTTCGTAGTCGGCCAGCTCGTGGCGGACGTACTTGGCCTCGATCGCCGCACGCAACAGCTCGGCTCGAAACTCAGGGTGCGCGATACTGATCAGGGCCAGCGCCCGTTCCTGGACGCTCTTGCCGTGCAGATAGGCCGTGCCATACTCGGTGACCACGTAGTGGACATCGCCGCGCGTGGTGACCACGCCCGCACCCGGGCTCAGATGAGGTACGATCCGCGACACCGCCCCATCCCGAGCGGTCGAAGGCAGGGCGATGACCGCTTTGCCGCCGTCGGAACGACTGGCACCCCGGTTGAAATCCAACTGACCTCCGATGCCCGAGAAGAACTTCGTTCCGAGCGAGTCGGCACACACCTGTCCCGTCAGGTCGATCTGGAGGGCCACGTTGATGGCCACCATGTTCTTCTGCTGACTGATGATGAAGGGATTGTTGACGTACTCGGTCGGATGAAAGGCGAACTTCGGATTGTTGTTGATGTAATCATAGAGCTTCCGCGTGCCCATGCAGAAACTGGCGACGACTTTGCCCCTGTCCAGGGTCTTGCGCTCGCCACTGATCACGCCGGACTCGACCATATCAACAATGTTGTCCGTGAACATCTCCGTATGAATGCCCAGGTCCTTCTTGTCCTTGAGACATTCAAGCACGGCCTGCGGGATCCGCCCGATGCCCAGCTCGAGCGTCGAGCCGTCCTCAACCAGGGCGGCGATGTGCTCCCCGATGTCTCGCGTCACGTCCGTCGGCTCGACCGGTTTGACCTCGATCAGAGGCGTGTCCACGGGGACCAGGATGTCCATGTCGTGGACGTGCAACAGCGTGTCGCCATGCGTCCGAGGCATCTGGGGATTGACTTGTGCGATGACGAGGGAGGAGTTCTCCGCGGCGCTGCGGCAGATGTCAACGGAAATGCCGAGGCTCACCATCCCGCGCTCGTCGGGCGGGGACACCTGGATCAATGCCACGTCCAGCGGCAGACGCCCCGACATGAAAAGACTCGGGATGTCCGACAGGAAGATCGGTGTGTAATCGCCGAGTCCCTCCTGGATCATGTCGCGGACGTTGTCGGCGATGAAGAAACTGTTCACCCGGAAGTACTGCGAGAGTTCCCGCGTGGCATACGGTGCCGCCCCCAGCGCCAGAAAGTGAATGATCTCCGTATCGGGCAGCTCGGTGCCCCGGGCCGCCAGGGCGTGCACCAGTTCCTGCGGCTGCGCGCAACAGGTGCTGACGAAGATCCGCTGTCCCGGGCGAATTTGGGCTACCGCCGCCGAAGCTGTCTTGATCATCCCCCGATACTTGTCCTGCCACTTCGGATCGTACGCGATCTTGGTTTCTTGGTTAGCCATGTTGAGCTTCGACTCCAGAGATAGTCATTCTTGCATCGGCGACCACCGGTTCACTCCCCACTTCACCCACCATCAGCGGATTGATGTCCAACTCGATGATCTGAGGGAAGTCCGTCACCAGTTGGCTGATCCGCTGGATGTTGTTTGCAATCGCCGAAAGGTCCACGCCTGCCTGCCCCCGAACACCACGAAGCAGGCTGTACGATCGCGTCCCCTTCAGCATCTGCATCGCCTCTTCCGCGGTGATCGGCGCCAGGTGGAAGGTCACGTCTTTCATGACTTCTACGAAGATGCCGCCCAGACCGAACATCAACATGGGCCCGAACTGAGGATCCCGCGTCATGCCCAGGATGACCTCGCGCCCTCGCGGAGCCATGCGTTCGATGTAGACGCCTTCCAGTTGTGCTTCGGGGGCCTTGCGGGATATCCGCAGCATCATCAGATCGTACGCGTCGCGCACCGCCTCGGCGTTGACCAGATTCAACTTCACGCCGCCGACATCCGACTTGTGGATGATGTCCGGCGACACGATCTTCATCGCCACCGGATACCCGACATGCGCCGCCGCGTCCACCGCCTCCGCCGAACTGGTGGCGACTTTGCCTGCCAGGACCGTGAAATCGTAAGCCAGCAGAATCTCCTTGGCCTCCACCTCCCGAATCTGTGCCTGTCCGCTCTTGACGTGACGGGCGAAGACGCGTTCGACGCGGCGCCGATTGACGGGGAATCGAGTGACAACTCGCGGGGGACGCTGGCGCCACTGGGCGTACTCCGTCATGGCTTTGAGCGCCGCCACGGCACGCTCGGGCGACGTGTAATCAGGCAGGTTGGCTCCCACGAGCTCCTCCCGACCGGGCATCACGTCGTATCCACCCATGAACGCTGCCAGGACGGGCTTATTGCCCCGCACGCTCGCGGCGATCGCCCGCGCCGTCTCCGCGGGCTGGGTCATCGCCTGGGGTGTCAGGATCACGATGATCGCATCGACCGACTCGTCGTCCAGAGCGGCGTTGAGTGCCAATGCGTACCGATCGGGGTCGGCATCACCCAGCACGTCGATGGGATTGCCCACGCTCGCCGCCGGCGGAAGCTTCTGCTTCAACGCCGAGGCCGTGAAGTAATTGAGCTGCGTAACCTTCATCCCCGAGTGCTCGACCGCATCAGCGGCCATGATGCCCGGCCCCCCCGCGTTCGTGATGATGGCGACTCGGTCTCCCTTCGGCAGGGGTTGCATGGCCAATGCGGTGGCAAAGTCGAATAACGACTCGAAACCGTCGGCCCGAATCACGCCGGCACGCTTGAACGCCGCTCCGTAGGCGATGTCGGCTCCGGCCAGGCTGCCCGTATGGGATGAGGCGGCCTTCTGGCCCGCTGAGGTCGTGCCCGCCTTCAGGATCACAACGGGCTTGACCGCCGCGGCCGCCTCGGCCACGCGAATGAACTCGTCGCCGTTGGCGATACTCTCCAGATAACCCACGATCACTCGGGTCTGCTCATCATCCGCCAGGGCCTTGAGGAAGTCGATTTCCGAGAGGTCGGCCTTGTTGCCAATACTGACCATCTTGGCCAGGCCCAGGTGCCGACCTGCAGCCCAGTCCAGAATAGCCGTCGCCAGCGCCCCCGACTGTGAGATCACGGAGATCTCGCCCAGTCGCGGCATGTGCTTGGCGAATGAAGCATTCATGCAGTGGTGTGTGTTGATCAACCCCAGGCAGTTCGGCCCCATCAATCGAACGCCTCGACTCGTGCAGATCTGCGAGATCTCGCGTTCCAGAGCAGCTCCCTCGGCACCCACCTCCTTGAACCCCGCCGTAATCACGACAATCGACTTGGCTCCCGCTCCGATTGAACTCTCGATGGCCTCTTTGACTCCTCGGGTCGGCACCGAAATGATGCTCAAGTCGATCTGTTCGCCAAATGTCTTGAGGTCGGGATAGCAGGCCAGACCCAAGACCTCATCCGCCGATGGGTTCACCGGCACGATCTTGCCCTGAAAACCGCCGCCCTTGAGGTTCTTGACGATGTCATGGCCGACCTTCCCGGGTGTCCGAGAGGCACCGATGACCGCTACGGTCTTTGGACACAACAGAGATTCCAGCATCACGAATTGGGTTCCTTTGAAGTTGAGTCCGGTTCAGCTTGCGCCTGCGTCAGAAATGGCTCCGGAGGGTTCCACAGCTCGCAGGATCGCACCCCTACGCGTCCTGTTGTCTCGATTCTACGGCAAGAAACGAAGTCTCAGCCTCACCACGAACACGAGAGACAGTCACTATCCCCGATAGGGGGCTCTGGGTCAAGAGTTAGCTGACATGCCTTCTGGGAACGCCCGTCGGTCAAATCCACGCCGAAATGGACCGCCGCGAAGGCCCGGTCCTTCAGGCCGAACGAGCCTGCACCTCCCCTATGCCTTCGGGCCTTCACACTCCTTCACTTCGTAGTCCGCGATCTTGTGCACACGTCGCTCATGACGTCCCGCTTCAAAGGGCGTAGCCAGCCACACCTCGATGATCCGTTGAATCAGCGCCTCGCCCAGCAAGTCTGCCGCCAAACATAGTATGTTCGCATCGTTGTGCCTACGTGACATTTCAGACGTCAATTCGTCATGACACAGTGCCGCACGTACGCCGCGGACCTTGTTCGCTACGATGGACATCCCGATTCCGCTTCCGCAGAACAGAATGGCCCGTTCGACCTTTCCCTCGGCCACCGCCCTCGCGGCGGGATACCCGGCGTCGGGATAATCGGAAACCTCCCCCTCCGTCGGCCCGAAGAAGTGCACCTCGTGCCCTTTGCTCTCCAGAGCGATGCGTATTCGATCCGTGATGCCGCGACCCCGGTGATCGCTCCCCAACGCAATCTTCATATCTTGACGTCCTCTAGCCGCCGACGGATCAGCTTCTCCATGGTATCGGCCAGCTGCATGTACAAGACAACGTTGCCTCCCAGAGGGTCTTCAACATCCCCTTCGGGGTTGAGACGATCAATTCGCGCCTTGGCGGAAGGCGATAGATCGTGAATCGCCTCCACGTGATGATCCGTCATGCCAAAGACATAGTCCGCAGCGTGTATCAGCTCGGCCGTCAGAACCTGCCCACGATGCGAGGAAATGTCTACCCCCCGTCGTCGGCACGCCTCCACCGCCTCCGACGATGCCGGACTGCGATTGAATCCGTGAACTCCCGCCGAAATCACCTGATATCCCTTCGACGGAAGGTCTTCGATCCGGCACCCCAGTCGCTCGGCGAGCACCATCTTGCAGAGTCCTTCGGCTATCGGACTGCGGCACGTATTGCCGCTGCACACAAACAGGAAGTTCGTCGTCGTCAATCGACTGACCATCCTGGCGTCCAGGACGCCTTCTCGCACGATCCGATATCCACTGTTATCCACACGAACGATTGTGGATGGCTTGGAATACCTCGCTCGCCCCCCGTCCAGGATGAGGTCCACCTGGCCGTCAAGGTACTCGATCGCCTGCCTTCCGTTCACGGCCGGGGCTTCACCGGCCGGATTCGCACTGGCGGCCACCACCGGACTCGTCACACTCGTCAACAGGTCGTGGGCCGCCTTGTTGTCCGGACACCGCAGCCCAATCGTCCCCTCGTGGTACAAACGCCCTTCTTGTCCCGGACCCAGGTCCTTCATCACGGGGGCTTGCAGCGGGTCCTCCACGTCGAAGATAAGCGTTAACGGACCGGGCCAACCCTTGCTCGCCAGCCGACGCCCCAACACCGATGGGGCCGGAACAAATCGGTCCAGAACGCCCGGATCCCCCACATGAACCGTGAAGGGCTTCTCGTCCGGTCGATTCTTGACCTGCCGAAGTCTGCTCAGGGCCTCCGGGATCGCGGCGTTTGCCGCCACCCCATAAACCGTTTCCGTTGGAAACGCCACGAGTCCGCCCCCACTGAGAACGGAAGCCGCTAGGGCAATCGCATCTCGATAGCTTCCTTCGATGTCGACTCGAACCGTTTCCGTCCGCATACAGGCACTATCCATCTAACCCCCAGAGGGGCTTCATCCCCAAGAAACCTTCCTCCATCGACCTGCGGAAGAGGTGAACAGACTTGCAGACAGATCTCCCGCTTCGCTGCCCGCAGGGACGAGATAGTCCATCCCACTCGGAACCCAGGAACTGATTATTTCGGACCCCGCTCCGACTTGTCAAGCCAAGGGCACCTTCTTGCATCCGGCGTCAACTCCGTTATCTTGCTCTATCGACTGCGGCGGAGTGCGTTCTCAGACGATTGGCAAGGCCCCTCGCGGAGCAACCCCCATGGCTGACAAAATCAGGGTCGGAATCATCGGAGTTGGTCAGATCGGCAAGTATCACCTTCAAGAATACGCTGCGATCCCTGAGGCTGAGGTGGTCGCCGCCTGCGACATCCGCCAAGACGAGTTGAAGCGCGTGGCCGCCGAGCGCAATATCCCTCACACGTTCACCGACTACCATAAACTGCTGGACATGGATGAGATACAGGCCGTCGATGTCTGCCTGCACAACTCCCTGCACGCCCAGGTGACGATCGATGCCCTCAAGGCCGGCAAGCATGTCTATTGTGAGAAGCCCATCGCCGGCACCTATGCCCAGGCCAAACAAATGGTTCAGACCGCCAAACAAACCGGTCGGAAGCTTGCCGTTCAGCTCGTAACGCTCTACGAACCCGCTGCGCGGGCTGCCAAGAGGATCATGGAGGCCGGAACGCTTGGTCACATCTACTATGCCAAGACCAGCAACTACCGCCGTCGCGGCCGCCCCTTCGTTGACGGGTATGGCGCCCGCGAGTTCGTCAACACATCAACCAGTCAAGGCGGTGCCCTTCTGGACATGCTGGTCTACCACGCCGGGCGAATGCTATGGCTCCTGGGAAACCCAGGTGTCCTGACCGTCTCGGGCAATACGTTCATGGAACTCGACAACATGTATGAGGATCGGCGGAAGAGCAGCAACTGCAACGTCGAGGAATTTGGCCTCGGGCTCGTACGTCTTGACAACGGCGTCACGCTCTTGGCCGAAGAGGCTTGGGCCGCCCACATGGACCACGGCAGTGGCGATCAGATCTTCGGGAGTCGCGGCGGACTTCGCCTGGACCCGTTCACATACTTCAACACCTTATGCGACATGGAGTTCAGCGCAACAACCGACTTGGCGAACGCGGATTGGCGTTGGCATCAGTGTATCGCGGGAACGGGGGACATCGACAATCCGCAACGGCACTGGATTGCTTCGCTTCAAGGACGGTGTGAACTGATCGATTCGGCGGGGATTACGCTCAAGACCAGTATTATCTTCGACGGGATCTACCTCAGCAAGAGACTCGGTCGTGAGGTGACGGCCGCCGAGATCGAAAAAGGGACGTAGAGGGTCTCCTCATGCCTATGCTCCATTACGGAAAGGGTCCATCCAGCAGACCGGAGGCATATCTTGCCATCTTTATGCCACCATGTTGAAATGGTTAATCTTTCGGAACCAGCAGAGACCTAACGTCTTCTCATCCCATGAATTACGCGTTAAGGTACAAGCGAAAGGGCCTTTCTTGCCGATACCCAGTAGTTGAGAGCGGTCGTGGAACCCAAGACGCTTGTCACCAATTGGATCCAGGGGGTCGTTACTTTCGAGCGAGGTGTCCCGTGTTGAGGCGAGTCTCATACCTCATGTCGGCTGTGGCGATGTTGGGCGTTGTGGCCGGATGCTATCAGGAAAACCGTCGGATCAGTCCAGTCGAGCCAATCGGGGAGTCTGAATCGACCACCCAGCCCACGTCGGCTCCTTCCGAACAGAAATCTGTTGCCACGGATCGACCCTCAGAGGACGGTCCCATCAGCCCGACCAGCGCTCCTGTCATTACCAAGAAGATCCGATGCGTCATCGAGACGAATCTCGGCCACATGGAAGCCGAACTCTGGCCGGACGTTGCTCCGCTGACGGTGGCCAATTTCGTTCGTCTCGCTGAGGGAGGCTACTACGAAAACCTTCCGTGCCATCGAATGCTCCCAGGCTTCATGGTTCAGTTCGGCAAGGCCATCGACCCCGCCAGGGCGGCGGGCGTTAAGCCCATCAAGGGCGAGTTCAGCCCCACGTTCAAGCATGAAGAAGGCACATTGAGCATGGCTCGTCAGCCCAGCGATCCCGATTCAGCCACAACACAGTTCTTCATCTGCTTCAAGCCCAAGAACGCAGACGAAAAGCGCTATCTGGCTTCATTGGACGGCAAGTATGCCATCTTCGGCAAGGTAACAAAGGGCATGGATATTCTCGGTGAGATTGAGTCCGTACCCACGACCACCCAGCCGATGGGGGTCGGTCGGTCGGAGCCCAGCAAACCGAGCCAGCCAATCCTTCTGAGGGCGGTGCGGGTCCTCAAGTAATACCGACCATATTGCTTTTTGGCACTCCGGAAGGCTAAAATGACTTATCGTCCATGCGGACAATCCAACCGGGCTCGCAGTACAAATCGGCATTCAGTTTTCGGGGCTGGAACGACGGAGGATCTGGCAATGAAGGGACGTGCTCTGTTCCTGTGCGGGAGTCTGGTTGCGGCGGTTGTCGGCGTGATTCTAATTCTGCCGGGGTGTATTCCGTGGCCGTCCGGGCCGACCAACAAGCCGCCTGTGGCGAAAGACATGGGTGTCAGCACGAGCCCCGCTACTGCGGTGACCTTCACGCTGGTCGCCACAGATCCCGAAGGGGATCCCCTGACCTACGCGGCCACCGTTCCCTCGCACGGGGTGCTTGACATCAGCGCGATTCCGACGGTCAAGTACACGCCGGACGCCGCCTTTGTCGGTTGCGATCAGTTTTCGTTCCAAGCCAACGACGGCACCTACAACAGTAACGTAGCGACCGTCGGCATCGCCGTCGGGAGTCTGCCGCCGACCACAAAAGACGCCAATGCGATAATCCTCGCCGACGAACCCAATACCATCCTTATGAGCGGTACCAATCAGGCCAACTGTCCGATCCCCCTGAGCTTCCAGATCATCACGACGCCTTCGCACGGATCGTTGGGCACTGTCAGTGGCTCCACCGTGACCTATACACCCGCCACAGGTTACACAGGCCCCGATCAGTTCACCTTCCGGGCCTACGCTGGGACAACGGCTGCTACCAACGACGGCACTGCGCATATCAATGTGGTGCCTAACCTGGCCAACCGTCGGCTGATCCTCAAGCTCCAGAACGAAACCAACACCTACGTCCACTACCACTTGATTCTGATTGCTTTCCGGGATGATGTCGTCCCGGGCGACGAGAAGCGCTACACCGATGCTGGTTATGTCCGCTATCCGAGCGGCACGAGCATCGGCTGCTACAGCTTCACGCAGGACCTCTTCCTGTACTATCACATGAACGGCAGGTTCCGTGCGGATATCAACAGCACATCGAGCCCGCTATACAGTGGGATCGGCCCGGCGGCGAGCACGGCCAACCCGACGGTAGACGCCTATTGGACGCAGCGGGAAATACCGGTCCCGTCGGTCATCCTTTTCCACGATCCTTCGCCTGGCAATGTCCCTTCGCCGTTCAGCCAGGGGCGAAGCGCCACGACCATCAATCCCCTGCTCGATGATGTGACCAGTTGCGTCACGTGCACGTCCTGTGCCCAGGCAAGCTGGTACTACGTTCAGCCGAACGACCTGCCCAACGGGTTTGCGACGACCTGCTCGATGGGGCGCGACATCAATGCGGCCTTCCGCTATTACCGCGTTCCGGCCGAAACTCAGGATACGGCCTGCTACGATTGCATTGCTGACTCGGCTACGGTTCCACTGTCACAATTGACGACCGCTCATTGGCTGCACAACTCGGCTGTGGGTTTGGGAACCGGACCTCGTGCCGCCGGCAACGTCGTGGATGTTCGCTGCTACGAGTTCTACATGGATAGCATCGTCACATACACGTTCACCAAACAGGGCAACATCGTCAGCGGTACGACGGCACCGCCCAGTCTCGTCTGGGATGTTCGGACGCGAGGCGGGACGATCATCCACCAGAGAAGAACGAACTGATCGTCCGTGGTCGCATGGCCGCGCGCAAAGGCGAAATGGTAACCTGACTCCCCGTGTGTGGGCCATCGGCCCACGCACGGGTCAGATACTACCCACCGGTCACCGGCCTTCGCCGATCACGTCATGAACGAGATGGCCTCGTAACGCACCTACAGTCCCGGTTGCAGTTCATAGGCGTGTCCGTCGTGAGTCTCGATCCGTACAGGCTGGGCCCCAACACTTCGGGCCACCTGACGCAATCTGCGGAGCGTGCCGATCGGTTCTCTTCCAGCGGAGCGGATGATCATGCCGGGTTTCAGGCCGGCCTTCTCTGAAGGTGACCAGGGGCGAACCTCCGTAATCACCAGGTCTGTGGTTTCGTCGTCTGCCGTGTGGGTCGGCCTGGCCGGACGTTGTGTCTGCAATCCTCGGGCAACCACTGTCATGCCTCGCCACCGAAACGGCGCCGTGTCCTCCAGTCCCACGCGGTCGCGCCGAATCAGTACGGCTTGAAGCGCCATCTGTTTGCGATCGCGGAAGAGAACAACCTCGACCGGTTGCCCCGGCGGTGTACCGCCCGCCATCCGCACGAGGTGATCTGCGTCAATCACGTCCTGACCATCGAACCGAACGATGAGATCGCCGGAGCGGATCTGAGCCCGGTCGGCCGGCGAATCCGGATCGACATGATCCACCAATGCCCCCCGACCTCGCGGCCCTCCCAGAGCCACTCGCTGTTGATCATCAGGCGTCTTGGCGAAGACGCCCAGGAGTCCATATTGCACCTCGTCGCCCCGCATCAACGTTTCGATGATGTTTCGCGTTCGCGCGCTCATGGGCACGGCGAAGCCGACGCCCTCGCTTCGCCCGCTGCGTGTGCTGATTGCTGTGTTGATGCCCACAACGCGCCCGTAGATGTCGAAGAGCGGCCCGCCGGAATTCCCCGGATTGATCGGAGCGGTCGTTTCGATCAGGTTGCCGTAGTAGCGGTCCTCGGCTGCACCTAACAGCGGAAGAGGGCGACCCAGGGCGCTGACGATTCCCCAGCTCATCGAGGCGTTGCCCACTTCGGACGCTACGCCGAATGGATTGCCCATCGCAAACACAAGATGACCCTGCCGAATGGTGAAAACGTCCCCCAGAATCGCCGCCTGCAACCCGGTCGCTCCGATCCGGACTATCGCCAGATCGCCGCGAGAATCGATTTGAACGACGTGGCCCGGAAAATCGCGCCCGTCATGGAGGTGGACGATGATCTCCTCGGCATCATGGATCACATGTTCATTGGTCAGAATCAGTCCGTCCGATCGTAGAATCACACCGCTGCCGGCACCGGTCGTTCGCCGCTCAGAAGGGGGGTGAGGTGGCGTGGCCGGCGCGGCTTCGCGAGTCGACGCACTGCGAACCGCCGCCGCTGCCGGTCGAACCGACTTGATGGCCACCACGCTCGGAGCAACCTTTCGTGCCAAGGCCTCGAACGCGTTCTGGATGGCCTGGAGGTCGGCAACCGGTCCGAAGGGCGCCGTGCCCGTCGAGGGGACCGTGCCCTTAGCGCGAGGTCTAGACTCGGGCTTCTGGGCATCCGGCTCGCGCCGATCTGCCGCACAACCGGCAAAGGCTACGACGAGCGTCGCACTCGTAAGGATGCGAACAGAGTACATGGCCGTCTCGGCGAGTCCTGACACTTACTTGCGTTTCTTCTTCTCGTCCTTTGCACCGGTGGCAACCTCGGTCGTTTCCGCCGGCGCCTTGGCGTCTACGATCACACCTCGCTTCACGAGGACAGCCTGGCGGATTTCCTCGAAGAGGTCGGGGTTGTCTTTGAGAAACTGTCGGACGTTCTCGCGTCCCTGCCCCAGCCGGACTTGACCGTAGTTGAACCACGCGCCGCTCTTGTCAATGATATTGTCGTTGACCGCCAGATCGAGCAGATCGCCCTCGCGGCTGATTCCGCTGGCGAACATCAGGTCGAATTCGGCATCGCGGAACGGTGGGGCGACCTTGTTCTTAACCACGCGAGCACGAACGTGAATGCCGACCGACTCTTCACCTTCCTTGACGGTCGTGATGCGGCGCACGTCGATCCGGACCGAACTGTAGAACTTCAGCGCCCGTCCTCCCGGTGTCGTCTCGGGACTGCCGAACATCACGCCGATCTTCTCGCGGATCTGGTTGATGAAGATGACTACCGTGTTGGACTTGGCGATGATCGCAGTCAACTTGCGCAGTGCCTGGCTCATCAAGCGGGCCTGAACGCCGACATGCGTATCGCCCATCTCGCCCTCTATTTCAGCTTTGGGCACCAGGGCGGCCACCGAATCCACGGCGATCACGTCGACCGCATTGCTGCGAACAAGCATGTCGCAGATATTCAACGCCTCTTCACCACAACTGGGTTGGTTCACCATCAACGCCTCGAGGTTCACTCCAATCCGCTTGGCCCACGACGGATCGAAGGCGTGCTCGGCGTCGATCAAGGCGGCCACGCCATCCTTCTTCTGGGCCTCGGCTACGATCGACAGCGCCAGCGTCGTCTTGCCGCTGCTCTCGGGACCGAAGATCTCGATGACACGACCTCGCGGTACACCCCGGCCGCCCAAGGCCAGATCCAACGACAACGATCCGGTCCCGATGCCATTGGCCGACGTGACAGCCGAGGCATCCAAGTGCATGATCGCACCCTTCCCAAAGGACTTCTCGATCTGCTGAATCGCTCGCTGAAGCGCCTGATCGCGCTTCCCTTGTACGTCGTCCGTCATGGCTTTTCTCCGAAGACAGCGAAAACCTGGGTAGCACATCCGGCCGACACTATAGCCATGCCCCCGTTCCCTGAAAAGCCGGCAACTCCATCTGCTTGTCTGAGTTGATCCGATTCGTTAGTCTGCTCCAGCGCCCCGACGCGGCAGGCCGCATACGGAACGATGTGCCTCCAGGGGATCGCAAAACCCCGGAGGCCTTTGGTCAGCAGGAGCCAATCATGCCTCAGGTCATCGGACTCGACATCGGTACCACCACGATCAGCGGGATCGTCCTGAACACCGACGATGGGCAAATGCTCGCCCGCGTGACCCGAGAGCACGGCTCAGACGTATCCCTCACCGAATCTCATCAAGCCGGGTGGGCCGAACAGAACCCTCAACAGCTGTGGCAATCGGCCTGCTTCGTTCTCGGTGAGTTGGCTCAGAACGGCGGGCGCGAGGCCTCGGCCATCGGTCTGACCGGACAGATGCACGGTCTGCTGATCGTCGACCGGCAGAACGAACCGCAAAGCCGCTTGATCACCTGGCAAGATCAGCGAGCCGCCGGTCTGACCGACGAACTGATCGCCGCCGCCCCCGCCGAGGCCTGGCACAAGACCGGTTGCCGTCTGGCCACGGGATATCAGGCCGCGACGCTCGCCTGGCTCGTGCGCCATCATGCACTGCCGAAGTCCGCCCATCGCGTGTGTTTCATCCACGACTGGATCGCCTCGCGCCTTTCCGACACGGTGTGCTGCACCGACCCGAGCGATGCGGCCAGTGCCGGCATTCTCGACCTGACCACCAAAAACTGGTCGCCCACTCTTGTCTCAGCGCTGAAGCTTCCCTCCGAACTGCTCCCGGAGGTCCGCGAATCCGGCGCCGTGTTGGGCGAGCTTCGTGCCGAGGTGGCCGGGCCCATCGGCCTGCGCCCCGGCGCGGCGGTCTGCAACGCCATCGGGGACAATCAGGCCAGTTTCCTCGGCAGTGTTGCCGATCCCCAGGCTTCCCTTCTTCTCAACATTGGCACCGGCGGGCAGATCAGTTGGACCGTCGATGCACTTGACCGTCAACCCGGAACCGAGATCCGGTACCTTCCGATCGACCGCAAAATCACCGTGGGGGCGAGCATCTGCGGTGGACGGGCCTATGCATGGCTCGAGGGGTTCTACCGCCGCACCGTTGAGACCCTCACGGGACGTCCCGTCGCCTCCGGAGCCTTCTACGAGTCCATGAATCGTCTGGCCGCCACCGCCGCCACGGACGCCGGTGGGTTGCAGTGCGCTCCCATTCTGGCGGGCACGCGATTGAACCCCTCTCTCCGAGGCCGCATCGACGGCATGAGTCTGACGAACTTCGACGTGCCCAACCTGACTCGTGCCGTCTTGACGGGCATTGTCGACGAACTCTTGGCCTTCTATCAGGGTGCCACCGCCGCCGACCGTTCGGCCCATCGGGCGGTCATCGGCTCGGGCAATGCGATCCGCCGAAACTCCCTGCTGGCTCGGATCATAAGTCAGCAGCTCCGGTTGCCGATCTGGACGCCGGTTCATCTGGAAGAGGCCGCCTGCGGGGCGGCGCTACTTGCCGCGGTCGGCGCTGGCATTCTGCCCAGTCTCGTTGAGGCCGGACGGCTCATTGCGTACCACGATGTTGCGAGTTCGACGACACTCTGAGTTGACCGACCACCCCGCGACAAAAAACATGATTCCGAGGAGACAATCATGATCCGAGTCCTCATCTGTGTAGCATCCCTGACGACTCTCGCTCTGGCCCAGCCGAATTCCCCACCTCAAGGGGGGCTAAGTCTTTGGCCGAGCGACAGCCTGACAAAGGTGATGCGCTCGGCGAGCCCCACGGCGACGACTTCTCAGCAGACGCTCATGCTCGAATTCGCCGGGGCCAAGGGTGAAATCGTCAGCGGGCAGGCGGTCTGCCGCTCGGGGCGAGACATCGAATCGGTCTCTCCGTCGTTGGCTGGTCTGCAGGGCAAGGGGGGCGCCATCCTTCCTGGTTCGACAGTCCACCTGCAGTGGGTTCGATATATCGACATCAACCGGAACTCGAAACTGCCGGCCGACGAGCTCGTTGCCAAAGCACCGGGGAGCATCCCTGACCCATACTGGGAGCAGCCTGTCCTCTCCCTCAAGGCAAATCAGGCCCAACCCCTTTGGATCGAAATTCGCATTCCACGCCAGGCGGTTGCTGGCGACTACGAGGGCCGTCTAACCATTACGGGAAGCGGCCTCTCGGCCGTGTTGCCGCTGCGACTTCACGTGTGGGATTTCGAAATGCCTCAGGAGCGGCACCTTTCCGTGGTCAACTGGTGGGCGTTTCCCGGCGTGGGCTTCGCCGATCGGATCAAGTCCTATTCTCCGGAATATTGGCAACTGTTGGCGAAGTGCTGCGCATTTCTCGTGGAGCACCGTCAGACCGACATCAATACCTCGATCGATCTGATCCGGGAATCGGGCAGCAAGGAGAAGGGTTACTCGCATGACACGAGCGTGTTGGAGCAATACGCCGAAGTGGCGTTCGGTGCGGGGATACGACAGATACAGCTTCACTCCGTGGGCCGCCGGGTGAAAACGCACACCGATCCCGGCAGTCGCATCGAACCCATCGAAAGTGGCTTCAGGAAGCTGGCCGCGTTAGAGAAGGTCATCCAGCGACGCCAGTGGCAGCGCCGATTCGCCGTAAGCATCTCTGACGAGCCGTTCATCTATCAGGAATCCACCTACGCCGCCGTCGTCGACCGGATTCACCAGACGGCCCCAAGCGTCCGCGTGATTGAGGCGGTAGAGACCGAGTATCTGGGCAAGCTCGACATCTATGTACCCAAGCTAAGCCACCTGAATCTCTGGTATCCTCACTTCGACCGCGTTCGCCGCGAGGGGGCTGAACTGTGGTTCTACACCTGTTGCCATCCGCTGGGACGTTATCCGAATCGCTTTCTCGATCAGCCGTTGGTCAAGGCACGCGTCCTGCACTGGATCAACTACCTCTACGACATGGACGGATACCTTCACTGGGGCCTGAACCATTTCGCTGGCAGTGATCCCTACTGTCAGGAGGGCATCAGCAAGGACCTGCCGTTGGGAGATCGCGCCATCGCCTATCCGGGCACGCAGGGTCTGCTCGGCTCTCTGCGTTTCAGTGCGCTGCGCGATGGCCTCCAGGACTTCGAATACCTTTGGGTTCTTGAAGACCGTCTCGGCAAGGTCAAACAGAAGGTCGGCAACGACGCCTTCTGGCTCGATCCTCGCCAGCGCCCGCTGGAACTATGCCGCAGGGTGGTTCAATCCTTCCATGCGCATACGCGCGACGGCAAGGTCCTGTTGAACACACGGAGTGCGATCGCCGAGGAGATCGAGGCGTTGCAGAGCGACCCTCTGGTGATTGTCCAAACCTCGCCGCCCGAGGGCACGGTCGTGCCGGCCGGCCCCCGTGTGGTCAACGTGCGAGGCTTGATCCCGCCGGGCGCCAAGGCTCGGATCAACGGCAAGGATATTCAGGGCGTACGTCCCAACGGGACATTTGTCGTACCGCATTTCATGGAAATCAGTGCTCCGGTCATTCGGATTGAGGTTGAACATAACGGCGCTCGGCGAACGGTCAGCCGCACGTTCATTCCGACGGATTGAGAAACACGGGACTTGCCCGTTCGAAGTCGCTGCTGAGGCTCGGTGAAGGCCTTGACGGGGCGAGAGAGGACGTTTCAGCCCTTCTGCCCCTTGGGGCGAGGCGCCCTCGCGATTACACTGACGCACGACGGTGGCGAGGTCATCGCCAGGTGTTCTATCGATCCAGGATATCGCGGAATGCCACATCCAACCATCCCACACTGGTTCTGGCTGACGGCAGTGGCCCTCGTGGGCGGCTGCATCGGAAGCTTCTTGAACGTCGTCATCTATCGAACGGCCCGGGGGTTGTCGGTCAGGGACCCGGCCAGATCCTTCTGCCCCGGCTGCGGCGCCACAATTGCGTGGTGTGACAATGTCCCGATCCTGAGCTACCTGCTGTTGGGCGGGCGATGCCGTCGATGTCGCATGACGATATCAATTCGGTATCCGCTGGTTGAGGGGCTGACAATCCTCCTGTTCCTCCTGGCCTACGATACGTTCTTCCTTGGACGGGTTCGGCCGGGGTTTACGTCTGTGCCGACCGATTGGCTGGTCTTTCTGGCCCATGTGGTCCTGATCGGGGCGCTGATCGTCACCTCGGCGATCGACATGGAGGGTTACTGGATCGACGTATCGATCACCTATGGTGTGGTCGTCGTGGGTGCGGTGACGCATGCCTTCTGGACGCCGGCGAGCAGTGCGGGGTTTCCGCGTCCTTGGCCGGTGACTGCTGCCGGGGCAACCGCCGCCGTGATCGGCATGGTTATGTCGGCATTCCTCGAAAATCATCGACGGGTTGAGCCGCCCAATGAGGCGGAAACCGAAGACCACAGTATTCCACCCTTGTCGAGAAGTGCGAGCCGCGCGCAACAGATTTGGGCTTGGTTGATCCTCGGCGTGATTGCTGGATGGTTCTTCCTGGCCGCCGTCGATGCGGGGCGATGGGACGACCCTGAGGGCTTTGGTCTTCGAACGGCACTGGTGGTCCTGAGTTGCTTCGTAATGATGGTCGTGGCAGGCATGAACCCGACCGTCGCCGATGAGGAGATCGTTGAGGCGATCCATGAGGAACGGTTTACGGCTCGGCGGGTGGCGATGAGTGAGCTGTTGTGGCTGTCGCCGGCGATCGTGTTGGGCGTGCTGGCCATGATCGGCGTCGCGTGGACGGAACGGGGTGGGGCCGCTTGGCGACAGATGCTTGATTGGGCGCCCTGGGGTGGTACGTGGCGTCCGGTGTTGGGTGTGACGACGGCGCTGGGGGGATTCGTCGTGGCTGGAGCGGTTGGCTGGGGGGTACGGATTCTCTTCACCCTGCTGCTGGGCAAAGAGGCGTTCGGGCTGGGCGACGTTCACTTGATGGGTGCCGCGGGGGCTGTGGCCGGCT
Organism: uncultured Planctomycetales bacterium; assembly: GCA_964446835.1. Lineage (GTDB taxonomy): Bacteria > Planctomycetota > Phycisphaerae > UBA1845 > JAFGLZ01 > CAYUQT01. The sequence goes on from CAYUQT010000080.1 coordinate 28,512, forward strand.
GGCCAGTCGTGGTGATCGGGTTCTTTTTGGCGTGCCCGTTCGCGATTTGCGCGGTGATCATCTGGCTGCTTCGCAAGCGGAGCCGGGCGGTCTGGTTTGGACCCTGGCTGAGCCTGGGCGTGGTTGTGGCGATGGCGGCGTACGGACCCATCGCCGCCCGATTCGGTGCGAGCTACGAGGTCATCCAATGGTGGTTGACCGGGCGGTGATCGCATCTCCCCTCCCGTAGTTGATCCGCCCACTTGTCGGGCGAGCCGCCGATCCCTTTCAGCAAGCCCTTCTGCTACAGCGTCTGCTCACAGATCCACAGGGGTCCGGTGCCGGGCGGACCGTTGATGGTGAGCGTTGGCTTCTGCAGGTTCAGATCGCCCGGACGGACGATGAAGATCACGCGGTCCTGACGTTTGTTGTTGATCAGTTCCTTGAGCGCGGGTGTGGCCGACGCCCCGTACATGAAGTGGATCTTTCCGTAGCGGGTGTACACGTCCCAGCCGCCGCCCGTCGTCTGGAATTCGCGGGGTTCACTGAACCACTTGTGCGGATCGTAGTGGAGCCCGACGAGCGAAATCACATAGGGCATGTTCATGCCCCGGGTCGTGACAAACACGGCGTCCACCTCACCCAGCCGAGGTCTTAGCCAATCGCAGGCCTTCAGCAAATCGACGTGATAGGCGTGATAGATGAAGGGCCGATCGTTGTACTCACCGAAGAAGTAGTACAGGAATCGCACGTTCAGAATCACGACCAGGATCGCGGCCATGCCGGCCACCGCGATGGCCCCACCGTGGCTCTGACGCCACAGCCACGTCCCGGCTCCTACGGCTCCCGCGGTTCCCAACAGGATGAGCCCCGGGATTCCCGGCGAGCTCCTGAGGGCGTGCATGCTGTTGTTGAAATGGGTGCTGACCACGTCTCCGAGCGGATATACGAGGAGCCATGCAAGCAGAAGCCTCGCCGCATAGTTCGAGCGAGCCTTTCCAATCGTCAGAATCAGACCGACGATCATCAGCGGCGCCATGTACCAGTGGAACTCTCCGAAGCCCGGCGGCGACTGGATTTCATAGGTGTCGCCGTTGAGAAACAGAAAGTCCGGACCGAAATGGCCCGGGTAGCGCTGTGCCATCTTCCAGAGCTTCGTGGCCCCGGAATCCTGCTCACGAAAGACTGCGGTGTGGCTCAGGCGAGCCGACATGATTTCCGGATAGCGGAGGTGGTAGTAGACCATGGGAAGCACGAACGCTCCGCCGACGAACGCAAACCCCAGGAGGGCCCGCAGACCACCGGGGGTCTTGATGAATTCGACCCAGGCCCGCCAGGCCAGCACAGAGAGGATCACGAAGAATGTCACAGCGAAGATGCGGCTTGACGGGTATGCCCAGGTGCTGATGCCCCAGAAGACGCCGGCGAGCAGGGCACCGATCATTCGAGGCTTCGGCGGACGGCCGTCTACGCCGAGGCCCATCCATAGCAAGGACGCCACGCCCCCCACGGCGAGGAATGGGCAGAGAATGGCCTGGTGTCCCCATCGACTGAGCTGGATGTGCCATGGATTCAGCGCCAGCAACACGGCTGCGACGATGCCTGCAGAGGGGCCGAACAGACGCCTGCCTACGAAATAGGTCAAGGCGATGGTTGCGATGCCGATCAGCGGGGAGGGCAGTCGGTTCGTCAATGGGCTCATACCGCCCACGATCTCGAACGGGATGAGGAGGTACATGTACAGCGTGCTTCGGTTTTCCTCACCGAGGCAACGGCTGTAGAGAATGGGCCAGGATCGGCCGACCTGGTCCTGTCCGGTCTTGAGGATACATGCGGCATTCCACGCTTCTACGGCCTCATCCTGGTTCAGGCCGGGCGGGGCTTCTCCAAAGGCCGCCAGCCGGAGCACCCCCCCCAGAACCAAGGCCAGTATCAGACCCGTCAGGGGGTTGTACCAGAGAGGAGGCCTTTGGGGACTTGTGGAACGAGCCGCTGCTTCTCTTGTCTGTCGAGCCATGGTGGTAACTTACCCAACGATCGCCATTGGCGTCAAACGCCGGCCATCGATGAGCAAGATAATCCCCGTGCGGGGGCGTCTTGGCCCTCGCACGGGGATCTATGACTCGGGTGCTGTCCATATCCCTGGGTATTCAGGGATTGGCCGAGAAGAGGCCTTTTGCAGTGGTTCGAAATCTTCCCGACCACCGTGATGTCGAGTCAGAGAGAGTTCCACGGACGAAGTCCCCGTCGCCCATGTCACCACGAACTCGCACCCGATACGATCTGGAGGCTTCCTGTGTTGGAAGCGCCCTCGTTTCGTCAACCCGGTTCTGCTGCACTACGCCCCACGGCGTCGGCGCAGGCCGAGCACACCGATTCCACTGATGAGCAATGCGATTGTGGCCGGCTCTGGAACCTGGACACGGAAGTAGTCATACTCGGCCAGCACACCCAGCGTGGCAGGTCCGTTCCATCCGCCGATGCCGACATCCGGATTCAGGAGAGCGGTGTTGCTTGTGCCTATGAGAGTCCAGCTAATCACACCGTCCGGGTCTGCGGTCGGGTCTACGCTTGCCCAGGTGGTATAGGTGTTGCCGGAGCGGAGCATCCGCAGCCAGAAGTAGTCCGTTGGGGCGGGCATGCCGGGGCCCGCCTGATAGTAGGTGCCATCATATTCGGCCAGATACGTCCAATAGTTGCCGCCGCGAGCGCCTTCGCGTGCTACCTTCACATAATTGTCGTCGTCTTGGTACGCTACGAGATCGACCTGCTGATAGTTCAGCGTTGGTGTGTTGTAGCGGACACGAGCCTGGGCCCTCCAGGTTGTGGCGGGCGCGTCGATCAGAAACAGGTGTGCGGGGTTGGGCGGATAGCTGTCGACCAGGTCGCCTTTCTGGGTGGTGAACGTCAGGTTGCCCCCGCTGAGTGTATAGGCGCCAGTTCCCATCGCCTGCCATGTCGGATCGAGTGACGTACCGCTAAAGGTATCTTCGAAGTACGTCGTCCAGGCATTGGCTGCCGACACAGAGCCAATGACCAACAGAACCGCAAGTCCAATTCCTCGGGTCATGTCAGAACCTCCTCGTGTTACCCTCAGTCTACCCGCGAGAGGTCCCTCACCTCTCTGTTCACGGGCGACCCTTTTCCCCATGGATGTTCCCGGTGCGCCACCAGGGCCGAACACACGCAAAGCCAAACAACCACACCACAGGTCACGTTCGGTTTGTGACCCGTATTCTGTGTTTCAGCTCACCTGATCTCGTCTGATCAGATACTCCCAACACCTGACCCTTCTGGCCGAAAGATCGGGCTTGGTTCATCCTTGAATGACACAAGTACAGGAGGCTGGCGGAAGACTTCTGACCAGGAAATGGACCTCTTCACACCCTCGCCGGATTGCCTCCCACGCCCTCTCCAGATCGAGCCCTCTCCCACTAGACTACGCCACGATCGTACGGCATTCTTCTCGTACTGTATGTAGATCAATCCCACTTCCAAATCAGTGCTAACGGTATTAGTGTAAACCCGATATATCTCCCTGTCAACGAAAAAGTCCTATATGGCAGAACCTCTCCTTGCAGCATGGTTGTGATGCAGGCTCCAGTGGTGGCAACCGTCGGAATGCTCCTTGTTGGGGTCTCCTCCTTAAGACTAAGAGGGGCAAGGTTATGGTGTTTGGCTGTGCGTCCCATGGCATCCCACTCGTTTGCCGATGCCGTATGTCCCATGTGTACGAACAGCCTTCCTGAACACGAGGTGGCTTCCTCTATTGGCTCGATGGTCCCTGGTTGCGGGGGCAGTATCGCCATCGCAGGACTCACGGAGAGGGTCCATCTCGCGCGAGCGGTATTGCCGATGAACCTGCGATGGCGTATATCTTGAGCCATGAGCGACGAGGACCTTCAGAAAGAACTCTATCCGGTCATTGCCCCTGTTGAGCTGCGAGCCCTTCCGCACGATGCGGTGTCACACAGCCTGGCCGTTCTGTCCACCGTCTACAACTACAACCACTGGATCTTTGCGACCGTCCGGGATTTCCTCGGACCCAAGGTGGTCGAAGTCGGCTCGGGCGTGGGAAACATCACGCAGTTTCTGCTCAACGCCGATGAAGTAGCTTGTTTAGAGCCCTTCGAGCCATACCATCAGTTCCTTGCCAAGCGGTTCGAGAAGCACCTCAATGTGGCCGTGCACAAGACCCTGATCGAAGAATGTCCCAACTCCCAGGTGCCCGCGGCAGCTTTCGATTCCGTCATCTGTCTGAACGTGCTGGAGCACATTCAGGACGACATCAAGGCGCTTCGTTCGATGAAACAACTCCTGCGACCGGGCGGCCGGGTCATCGTGCTGGTGCCGGCGCTTCCCTGTCTGTATGGGGCTATGGACAAGGCGATGGGTCACGTCCGGCGATACACGCTGGCCTCCCTTCGTCGCGCCTTCACTGATGCCGGCCTCCAGCCGCAACACGGCCGCTACATGAATGTGGCGGGTGTCTTCGGATGGTGGTGGCACGGTCGCCTTCGTGGAAAGGCCAATATTCCGGAATCCGCGACGTTGACGTTCGACCGACTCGTGCCTTTCCTGTCGGCGGTCGAGCGGTTGCTGCCCGTCGTGTTTGGCCAGTCCGCCGTCATGGTCGGCGTGGCGTAGCGGCCTCCCGCGATCTTTCCTTCGTGCCCTGCTTTGGGCTCATCTCTTACGAACCTCCGGGAAGAGCGGTTTAAGCAACCGTCCCTTCAGGTTCATTATTTGGGTTGTCGGTACGCGGCCTCCGGGCCGGCTTTATCGATCACGGCCTTTACGGCCGCCTCCACCTTCGGAGGTTCGTCGAAGGACCAATGGGCGACCATGTCTTCCTTCGGCGCGGCGCCCTGCACATCGGCCTTGATCTGATCGTCGGAGAGTGCTCGACGGAAGAGGCGGACCTCGTCGATGAGTCCTTTGAAGGTCACGTGTCCGTCCTGGCGCCGACCGATGACCAGCGGGGTGCTACCGGTGGTGCGCTGCTTACCGATCTCTCTTGAGGCGACCTGATTTCCATCCAGGTAGACCTTGAGCGTCTTTCCGTCGTAACTCATTGCCAGGTGATGCCACTGTCCGGCCTTGATGCCTCCAGCGGGTCCCCAGGTTTCGAAGCAGTTTTCCTGTCCGCCGCCGATGTTGAGATAGGCGCCGGGTTTGTCGCCGTCGATCATCAGGGCGTAGTGGGCGTCGGTGAACTCGTGGGTGTTCTTGTTGACGATCCAGCGTCGTGGTTCGTCTCCGGTGGCGATCTCGTCGGCGCAGATCCAGGCGGCAATGGTCATCTGAAGGGGTTCGAGGGCGTCGCTGTGGGCGACGGGGCAGGACATCCCGCCGCCGTCGCACTTGAGGGCCTTGCCGACCTTGCCGGGGGCGCGGGCCAGGGACAGTCCGCCGGGTTCGAACAAGTTGTCGTGTTCCTTACAGGTGGCGATACGGTTCTGGGCCCGGTTGTTGTAGTTCATGGCCGTGCGAACGCCGTAGACCACATTGCCGGTGATTTCGATGAACCCGCTGCCTTCGTCGAGGTAGATTCCGCCGGGGTTGCCCTTGCTGTTGTGCAGGTGGTTTCCGCGGATGATCGTGCCCGGCTGGTTACCGAGGGTGTAGATGGCCCCGCCGTCGTCCATCTGCTGCATGACATGGTGGATATGATTGAACTCGATGCGGTTGTCGCGGGCGGGCGTGGGCTTGTCGTACTTGAACGGCTGGAAGTAGTTTTCGGCGCCGCCGCCGGCGTCTTCCTCGCCCCAGCCCCAGCCCAGGGATATGGCCGAGTAGGGCATGTCGTAGATGAGATTGTGGGCCATTCGCGTGGCCTGGGTGTAGCCGCCGAAGATGCCGACGCCGCCCTGGTATTCGCCGCAGCACTGGTGGATCGTGCAGTTGGTCACGGCATTGCCGCGGACGATCTTGCGGGGGTCGTCGGGGTGGTGGTCGTCTTTGAGCACGTCGCCGATCTGTATCGGCGAGCCGCCCACATCGACGAAGTGGCAGCCGTTGATGACATTGTCCTGGGCGCCGAACTCCAGATCGACGCCGGCGCCGCTGAGCCGCGTGAAGGTGCATCGCTCGAATGCGACGCCCCGGGTGGCATGGCAGACGATATGGGCCGGGCTCTTGATGGCCTCGTTGTGGACCATGGTCAGGCAGTTGTCCCGGGCCAACTGGCTCTTGCCGGGCGCCAGCGTGAAGTTCGCCTGGAGGTCCACATGGCCGATCTCGCTGGGGCGGAGCCAATCGGCATGCGCGAAGGTCAGGCCCTCGAAGCGGATGTTCGCGACGGGCTTGTCGGGCGTGCCCTTCATGTCGATCAGCTTTTCGACGACCGGGGCGACGATTTCGACCTGGGCCATGTCTTCACCCGGGCGGGGGATGTAGTAGACCGCCTTCTCGGCGCGATCGAGATACCACTCGCCGGGCTGATCGAGCAATTCCAGGGCGTTTTCGATATAGGTGGGCAGCTCAACGTGAACGCCCTCTTTCTTGCGGGCCATGGTGAACCACGGCTGGAGCATGGTGATGACGGTCTGATCGCCGTCCCTGACGATGCGGGCCACCTTGCAGCGGCTGTGGGCCCAGACCACGCGGTAGCAGAATTCGATGTCCGTGGGGTTGCGCCATCCGGCCATGTCGGCGGCCGGGGTCTTGTAGCCGTCTTCACCGTGCAGGGTGATGCCGGCGGGCGGCGGCCCCTGGGCGCGAATGGCTCGCAGGCCGTTTACGTGGAGCTGACGGAAGTTGGCGATGTCGGTCTTGGCCTTCCATCGCTTGCCGTCGGGCTCGCTCTGCCAGCCGGTGATGCGCTTGCCACCGCTGATGATCGGCGTTTGTCCCGATTGGGCCCTGTAGACGACGAAGTGGCCGCCGGTTCCGGAATCCTGGGGCTCGAAGACGATGGGCTTATCGATCGGATATGTTCCGCCTCCGAGGATCACGACGATGTCGCCGGTCATGTTCTGGGCGGTGGTTCGTACCAGTTCCTGGGCCTTGGCAATCGTTTTGAGGGGCTGTGCTTCGGTGCCCGGGGCGGAATCATCGCCGGCCGGTGAGACATAGAGGGTCTTCTGAGCCTCGCCTGCCATTGCGATGTTTGCCAGGGCGATCGGTAATGCGATCAGTGCCAGGAGTGTCTTGAGTGCTGTCGTGCGATCGATCATGAGTCTCATTCCTTTCCTCAGGGAGTGGCGCCGGGCGGTTCGAGGCCAGCCCGGCCGGCTTCCTACGGCTTTCCGTCTCGCGACTTCAGATGTTCGTCCAGCCAGCGGTAGGCGATCTGTCGCGCCGGCAGTGGGACCGTGTGCCCTTCGGTATGGACGAAGAGACCGGCATCGGTCGGATGCCTCAGCAAGCGATAGATCGGCAGCACCGCCTCGACATAGGGCCAGCTCTTGTCGCCGTCGGTGTGGTTGCCGCCGATGAGCAGCCACGCTCGTGGGGCGATCAGCGCCACCACCTCGTGAGCGTACAGATCGCAATCCGGCTTCTTGATGTCGGGGCCGAGATACCACGGGTCGTAGTAGTTCGTGAACTCATAGGCTACGCCGCCCTCGCTCGAGACGCCGCAGGTCACGCGCTCATCGAAGGCCATCAGGTAGGTCACCTCCTTGGCACCCAGCGAGTGGCCGATCGCCCCGATCGCGTCTTTGCGAACCTTGGGCAGTGTCTGGAGATAGTCCACGGCCCGCGAGGCGTCGTGGATCATTTTGGTCATGCCTTTGACGCCGGGGTGGCCGGCAAGGAACTTGGCGGCCACGGCGTGAAACGTATCCCAGCCCTTGGTGTTCGGGCGACCGGGGTAGTTCCATTCGAAGTTCTCGGGCGAGATCGTTACATATCCGCGCTGAGCCAGGTCGAGGGCGAAGGCCCTACCGGGGCGAGTGCCCAGTCCCACGGGCTCGCGGATGGTCTCGTCGGTTGTCGGATGGAGGCATACGACTGCCGGGAACGGACCTTCGCCGGGCGGAACGAGCAGGTAGGCGTTCATCCGGATGTTCGGTTCGACCTGAAGTGTCAGGAGCGTCCGCACGATGCCGCCTTCGAGCGTGGTGGTCTCGACGGTTTTGGGATCGAGCGGGGGATAGGGCTTGGGCATCTGTCCGAGGAAGCGGATCCATTTGTCGAGGATTCGGCCCCGCTGAGCTGCCCATTGCTCGGGGGTGGTGATCCGCTTTCCATCGGGTGCCTTGAGCAGATCGGCCAGCATGGGTCGAGTGGTTCCGGCCGGTTGCGGCCGAGGCTTCTGGATCGTCTGCGTCCAATCCTGGGGCGTCGAAGGGGCACTCTGGGCCCACAAGGGCGCACACACTGTGAGGACGACGGGCCATGCAGATTTGATGTTCATCGCGCAGTCTCCGATCGTTGACGACGGCCTGTGGCCGGGGTTCGCTCATTTGCACGGCTCATAGAAGACCAGGGCCGACTCCGCCGCGGTTGGAATCTCCACGACGATGCGCCCGGCCGGGGCGCCCGGGGTCTCCCGCACCTGTCCGCCTTCGGCGCTGAAGCGATAGCGGCCGGCGGTCTGGCATCCGAAGAGCGTAATCTCGCGGGTCGCTTCCGTACACTTGGCGCGTCGGAACACGAACGCCACGCCGGCATTCAGGTCGGGTCGATGGTACTGATAGCCGTACCATACGTCTTCGCGATCGCTGTGCGGAAGGAGGGGATAGAAGTCGCCGAGCATGAAGGGTCGTACCTTCTTGAACATGGCGACGGATCGCTTCACGGCCTCGTCGGCCTCAACTCCGGCATTGTCTGCCAGCCCCTTTTCGCTTCCTCGGGTCAGGATGTTTCCCGCGGTCATGGCGCTGCGGAATTTGTAGGACGGTTCCAGATCGAAGTTGCCGCAGCCGTGCAGCGGGATCCACCGGGTGAGTCCGCCGTTCTGGAGCTGGTCGGCCATCGGGTGCGGGCCCTCGCACTGGAGGTCGCTGTGCCAGAGGGGCAGTCCTCGGATCGACGTTTCGAGGTCGATGCGGCGTCCGCCGCTGGCGCAGTTGTCGACGACGAGTCCCGGGTGCCGCCTTCGCAGTTCGTCCCACATGGCGTACAGGCCCTCGACGTGGCGGATCTCGGTGATGCCCTGCCGGTCGGGCGGATCGTTCCGCCGCCAGAAGCCCAGGGGTTCGATGTTGAAATCCCATCGGAGCCAGTCGATCTTGGCGGCCGTCATTTGGACATCGATGTGATCGATCAGCCATCGCCGGGCGGTCTCGTCGTGGAGTCGGAAGAGCTGGCTCCACTCCTTGTCGCGCTTCATGACCCATTCGGGGTGCTGCTTATCGATTCGCGTGTCGGGGGCGACGCGTTCGGGCTCGAACCACAGCAGGTATTGAAGTCCGGCGTCATGGGCGGCCTGGCCGACGGGGCCGAGTCCGCGTGGGTACTTGGCCGGGTCGGGCTCCCATGTGCCCGTGCCCTTGGGGAATCCGCCGGGATACCACTGCTGGGGATCCATATCCGACCAGAAGACCTCAATATTGCGTCGCTTGAGGACCGGCATGATGTCCACGTGCGGTTTCTCGTATGACCCGTCCGGGGCGACCTCGCCAATGCTTGCGCAGATCGGCGGCAGGACGAGTTGGCCCTCGCGTCGGGGCAGGTAGTGTGCCATCAGGACCTGGCGCAGGAGATTGTTGCCTCGCAGCGAGTCGTTGCCCTGCCAGAAGACCAGGAGGATCCGCGGCGAACGGATGGCCTCGCCGGGGTGCAGTTTCAGGTGAGTCTTCTCCATGCCGGCCTGTACGTGACACGCCTGGTCCTGGGTTCTGCGGAACTTCGCCTGCCACTGCCCGGACCATCCGATGGCCGCCACGACACCTTCGGTCTGCCAGCTCAGGTTGAAGAAGGGCAGGTGGCCGTCGGAGGATCGCCCGCCCTTGGGGGCCAGGGTCAGGTCGGCGCCGACTTCCAGGGGTTGGTCGATCGGCTTGAAGCTGTTGGCCGAGTTGCTGTCGCCCAGGGCGCGGTGAAGGACGAGACGAGACGAGCCGGGGCTTGGGAGCTTCAGGTCGAGGGCACGGATGTCCTGGAGGATGGGCGAATCCTTCGGACCTTCGTTTCGGAAATGCAGCACCCACTCGACGGCCGGATAGGCGGTGTACAGGGTGGCGATGCACTCGCAGGCCAAGCCTGTGCTCGAATCGGTGAAGCGGATCCGGTAGCGGATCGATCCGGCGTCCGGCTTTTCCTCGTGGCGGGCGGTTTGCCATTTCGGCAGGAGGTCTCGGCTGGGCTTTCCGTCGTAAACGAAGGTGAACGGTGCGGTCGTGGGGGTGGCCAGTAACTGCTGGGCGACCCAACGTCGGATCTGTTCCGTCTCGCCGGCCGTCGGTGTGGCACCGGGGGGTGAGGAGGGGACGGCCAGGCCGATCATGCTCGTCAGCAGCAGTAGTGGATTCATGTGCTTCGCTCCCGGACAGCGTTGCGTCGGTGTCATTGGGGGTCGCACGTGGAGCTGTCCCTTCACTAGCGAGGGCCCCGGATCTCGGTGTTTCACAATCGTGGGGCGGACGTTGTGAGTCAAGATCTGAGGGGGCGGACCTGACGACTCGACGACTCCGGTGAGATCAGGAGCAGAGCGCGCACCGGGAGCGATCGAACGTGGGGCGATCCCACGATGCCTCCCATGTCCAACCCATGGGTCTACGGCATTCGGGTAGGCGCAGGGTTCGATTTCTGGTTCAGGCGCATTGGCCGGTGTGTTGGGTCGATTCGTGTCCTCCTATGGTTGAGGCCTTGGTGGAAAATCGGCGGTCGTCTCCTCCGTCACGTTGAACGGGGCTTCGAACAGCACGTCTGGCTTCGGGCTTCCGGGCGGGGGACTGCCCGGTTCGGGGCGGCAGATGTCACACTTTCGACACGTTTTTCACGTGTTGCGAGGGGGGACGGACGGGTGGCGGGTGACAATGGAAGGGGCTCGAACTGCATTTTCTGGGTGGGCGTCTGGGTTCGGGTTTCCGGGCGGAGGACCGCCCGGCTCGGAGGGGCGAATGTCTCACTTTGTCCCAGTGTGTCACGGAAATTGGACGGCAAGGGATCGGGGATCGGGTGTGGGGAATGGAGCGTGTTGGGGCGTCTGTTGGGGATGGGCGTCTCAGGTCGGGTGTCCGGGCGGTTCGGAGCGGCGGGTGTCTCACTTTCGACACCTTTTTCACACTGCATGATGGTCTGTGCGAGAAGTTCG
>CAYUQT010000081.1:0-39388 GCA_964446835.1 uncultured Planctomycetales bacterium
AGGGTGGTTTCAACATTGCGGGTATCGCTACAGTCAATCGTGAAATGCTCTAATCGACGCGAAGTAGAACCTTGATCACCGCCGCGTCGTCGGCCAATGAGAACGCCTCAATACCGCGTGAAAGCGGAATCGTCCGGCTGATCATCGAGGCCACGTCGATCTGACGCCGGGCCAGGGCCGACAGGGCTTCAGGAAACGGACCGCAGCGGCTGCCCAGAAGCGTGACTTCGTCCACGACGAGCGGAGACAGGTTGATCTGATCCGCGGCGGCATAGGTACTCTTGAGTACGAGGGTTCCACGCGGACGTACCATCGACATGGCGAGGTCCAGTCCCTTCGGGTTGCCCGAACACTCGACGACCAGATCCACGTCCTTTCGTGGCACGACCTCGCCGACCGGTGTTGTCTGAATGCCCTTCTTCTCGCAGAAGCTCAGCGTCTTCTCATTTCGACCGATCACGACCAGCCGGCAGCCGGACAGCGCCAGAACCTGCGCCACCAGAAGCCCCAACCGTCCGCTGCCGATCACCGCGACCTTCATCCGCGGCTCGAGACGGACTTGCTTGGTAATCTGGAACGCCGCGGCAAGTGGCTCGGTAAAGACAGCCTCTTCGTCGCTCACAGAGGCCGGCACCTCGTGCAGGTTCCGCTCGGGCAGCGTCAGAAGTCCCGCAAAACAGCCGTCCCGACCGGAAATGCCGATCACGCCACGGTGACGGCAATGGTTCGACATGCCGCCGCGACACAGGTCGCACCGCCCGCAGACACAGTTGATCTCGCCGACGATGCGTTTACCTTCCCATGAGCGCGATCCGCTGATGACCTGCCCGACAAATTCGTGGCCCATCACACCGGAGAACCGGAGGTAGCCCTTGGTGATCTCAATGTCCGTGCTGCAAACCCCCGCGTAACGGACCCGGATCAACGCCTCACCCTTGCCCGGGGTCGGATCGGGATGGTTCTTTCGGAGATGTGTCTTGCCGTCAAAGACGATTGCCAGCACGGGTCCGCCTCACTCGGTGCCCTCTTTCCGCTCTCCTTGCCACTGCAGGAACAGGCTTCGCGTCCCCTCCCGGGTCTTCTCCCAGAAGTTCTTGGTCTCGGCCTGCTCGGCGCCGACCTCGTCGGGTTGGCTCGTCGGACGGGTGGACGCAATATCTCGATGCTGGCTCAGCCAACTGCGCCACTCGTCGGTATCGTAGTTGTGGTTTTCCCCCGTCAGCTTCCGAAGGGCCCTCTCCGCCTCATACCGCACGGCAAAATCACGATCCTCGAGCGCCTGAAGCAAAACCAACGGCACATCCGGACCGAAGAAATTGCCCAGTGCGTGTGTCGCGAAGATGCGAACGTTCCGGTCCGTATCCTCCGTGGCCAGACGAATCAGCGTTCGCTTGGCCCAGTCCTGGTGCTCGACGGGAATCGCCCCGAGGTCCGACATCAGGCTGAGCACCTCGGTCGCGTCCCATCGCACCTCGGGTGGGGCGGGCATTACCTTGGGATAATCCTTCTGGTTCAGGATCATCAGAATGGGCTCGATCACGCGGTCGTCGGCCGAACGGCGAAGCCCCTTGATGGCCATGCAGCGAACCTGCGGTTCCGGGTCGGTCTTGGCAATGGTCGCAAACACCTTCACCGCCCATTCCGATCGGACCGAAGAACTCTTGAGCACCTCCGTGAGAAGCTTCCGCCGATGGTCGGGATCATCCGACTGGATGGCCTCCATCGCCCGCTGCTGAGGCGTCCGCTTCGTCATCATGTCCTGTATCGCGATGTTGAGTCCGGAATCGACGTCCTGCTGGGTCGTGTTGCACCCCAGCGGTGCCCCGCCCATCAGAACCAGCCAGCCGCTAAAGGCCGCTGCGATTCGCGATGACTTGTGAAATGTCGGCAAAGAACAGCTCCGGAGAGACCCACACGGCGTCCGTAATCGGTTCGCCCAGGAAGCGAGACCCCACCGCCTGAAGCCGGTTGGGGTTGTCGCTGACGTAACATTTTAATGTACCCCCCGAGGCCCGCCCGGACAAGGATCCGGCCTCCGTCAGCATCCGACTCACCGTCGAGGCCGTCTGTTCCGCCGAGTCGACCAAGACCGTCCGATCCCCGAAAACCGACGCAATGCCCTGCTTCAGCAGCGGATAGTGTGTGCAGCCCAACACGACCACACCCGGCTTGAGCGCCCGCAAGGGTTCAAGATACTCCGACAGAACCAGCCGGACGACCGCATCATCCCAACGGCGACCCTCCTCCACCAGCGGTACCAGCAACGGACACGCCTTCTGGATGACCGGCAGATGGGGTTGCCGCTCGCGGATGGCACGGCGATAGGCGTCGGAGGCGATCGTCCCCTCTGTGGCGATCACCGCCACAGTTCGACCGACGGCCGCATCGACCGCAGCCTTCGCGCCCGGCTCGACCACCCCGCAGACGGGAATCTCAAGCCATTCCTGCAGGCCCTGCATCGCGTGGGCCGAGGCCGTATTGCACGCCACCACGATCATCTTCGGGTTGAACCCCAGAAGAAAGGCACAATCCTCGCGGGCGAAACGGATGACCGTCTCGGCGCTCTTGCTTCCATACGGCACGCGAGCGGTATCGCCGAAGTAGACCACGTCTTCTCCGGGTAGCAGACGCCGCAACTCGGCCACCACCGTCAAACCGCCGATGCCACTGTCAAACACGCCGATCGGACGCGGGTCGGAACGATCCATCTTATCCATCGCCCTTCAGCCTTCCCTGGACGGCCTTGATGTCCGGTTGGTTCGCGTTGATCTCCAGACTCTTGCGACAGAGGCCCAATATCTCCTCGCGACACTTCAAGTACTGCGGATCGTCGGGCTTGATCACCGCCAGAGCCTGGATCAATCCGTTGATGGCCGAAAGGCTATCCGGACGCGCCTTGATCGCCCGTCGATACAGATTGGCCAGCCGCGGTTGGTCCGGTGTGATTCGGAACGAGGCCTTGCACCATTCCATGGCATTATCGAAAAGGTCCGTGGCGTCGACGTGCCGCTCGAAGTAGCTCAGGTACACGTCCGCCATCCCGTTGATGGCCGGCAGGCAGTCTTTGCGGATGCCGATGGCCCGCTCGTACGCCCGGATGGCATCCGTCCATCGTCGGATGCCCTGATAGGCGGTGCCGAGGTTCGCCGCGATGTCCACCTGCCCGGGCTTGAGCTTGTCCGCACGCTCAAGCGCCGTTACGGCGTTCTCGTAGTCACTCAACTGAAGCGCCACCGAACCCCACCGAGCCCAGGCATCGGCCAGGTCCGGATTCCCCTTGCACAGACGTTCCCACCGCCCCGCCGCGTCGCTGAGTTTGCCTTCGTCTTCAAGGATGACCGCGAGGTTATACCCCGCCTTCGCGTGGTCCGGCTGAAGCTTGAGCACCGCTTCATACTCACGAATCGCTTCGCCGTTCCGCTTCAGCCGCGACAGGAGCACACCATAGTTGTAGCGGATCACGACATCCTCAGGGGCGATCCGTGCCGCCTTCTCGCACACCTCGGCAGCCTGTTCATACCGGCCGAGCAGCGAAAGCGCCGCTGCCTTCGTCGACAGAGCCTCCAACTGATTGGGTGTCATCCCCAGCACACGATCGCAGGCGGCAATCGCCTCGCCCGGTCGAGAGGTTGCCAGCGCGGCCTTGGCCAGTGTCAGTTGCGCCGATTGGTCCCGACGGATCCGGCTTCGGGCCAGATTCGCCATCTCGTCGACCGAATCCGCCACGGCGGCCGCCTGACTCGTCGCCGCCCCGAGGGCCTGAGTCGGCATCGACGTCAGGATCCCGAATCGAGTCGTTGGTCCGGGTCTCGTCGAGGCACGAGTTGCCGGCGCAGGCTTGCCCGCGCCGGTCGTGGGGGCCTTGGCCACCTGAGTCGCGTCTTCTGCGGATTCCTCCGTGTGACTTCCGGCCGCCCAGAAGACAAACGTCATCACACCCGCCAACGTCAGCAACGGTATCAAGATCAGTAGCAGTGCTCGCATAGGCACGTATTGTCGGTGTGGACAGGAGGGTTGTCAACGTAGGTCGTCCGCACAGCAACGGTTACAGACGAAATGATTTTCCCCTTGCCAGCAAGCCAAGAGTCTGGTACATTCCTGACGACAAGTCCCAGGGAGGGGAAACCGCTAACCCCCTGGCGCGGAGTAGGTTGCGCGACTTGTCAAGCGTCCTCGGCCTTCGTACGAACCGGGCGCAACAGCAGGGCCGAGGTTGAGGCACGATCTAACGGATTATCTTCACTAGAACTGAACGATGGACGGCGTCACAGAAACAGTATGGGCCGACATTTTGGCCCAGCTACGGATTCGTCATCCCGATTTGGTACGGGGATGGTTCAGCCAACTCGTACCACTTCGGCTCGATCAGGGCGTGCTGGAAATCAGCGCGATCAACGCCAGCCAGCAGGCCTACCTGACGGAGAACTGCCTGCGCCCGTTCGTCGAGGCCGCTCAGGCGGCCACGGCCAGATTGGTCACCGTCCGATTCATGGTACCTCCGGAGCAAGAGCCGGAACGACGACCGCCCGAGACCGTCATCACCCTGCCGCCGGAGCAAGACCCCGACCAGGTGCCGCTCAACCCTCGACACGTGTTCGACGAGTTTGTGGTGGGCCCCTGCAATCGATTGGCACATGCCGCCTGCGTGGCGGTCAGCGAGGCCGCCGGTAAGGCGTACAACCCCCTCTTTGTACACGGCTGTGCGGGAATGGGTAAAACTCACCTGCTCCAGGCGACTTGCCACCGCATTCAGGAACTCCAACCGCAGGCGAAGGTCCTCTACCTCACCTGCGAAGCCTTCATGAATCACTTCATCCAGGCGGTGGAACGCGGGGCGATGCATACCTTCCGATATCGCTACCGTCACGTCGACGTGCTGGTCATCGACGATATCCAGTTCCTGGCGGCACGAGAGCGGGGACAGGAAGAATTCTTCCATACGTTCAATACGCTCTATCAGCTTCAGAAGCAGATCATCCTTTCGTCCGACAGTCCGCCCAGCGAAATCCCCAGCCTGGAAGAGCGGCTTGTGAGTCGCTTCACCTGGGGGCTGGTGGCACGGCTCGATCTGCCTTGCTTTGATACCCGGTTGGCGATCATTCACAAGAAATCCAAGGCGCTCGGGTTAGACCTGCCCGACGAGGTGTCCCACTTCATCGCCGGTCGGATGGCGTCGAACACCCGGGAACTCGAGGGCGCGATCCTCACCATCCACGCCCTGACCTCTCAGATCAATTGCCCGATCGATCTGAACATCGTCCGCCAGGCCCTCGGCGATCAGGATGCGGCTCGCCATGCCCCCGTGACGATTGCCAACATCCTTGAGGCCGTGACCAATCATTTCAGCGTCAGACTGGCCGACATTCAGAGCCGAAAGCGAAGCAAGTCCATCGCGTTGCCCCGCCAGGTGTGCATGTACCTGGCTCGGACGATGACCGACCACAGCCTTGAGGAAATCGGAGGCTACTTCGGCGGCAGAGACCACAGCACCGTCCTGCACGCCGCGAGAACCGTGGCCAGCCTGCAGGAAAGCGATCCCGGTTTCCGAATTCGACTCCAGGAAATCACCGCCAGCCTTCAGCGATAGCCGGCACAACCATCCAACCCCGCAACCGTAGCCAACCCAACACGAAGCCCCTCGACGCCGCGACCGTCCGGATGCCCTTTGAAAGGCATGCTCCCGGCGCGATATACTCTGCCCCTCCGGAGTTCCCATCGACGTTCGAGTGGGAAACCGGCTTCCGCTAAACCAGGAATTGCCCAATGCCTTACCAGGGTCGCTATGAGATCTTTGATCCCTCGGCCATACGGACCTATCCGCTGGCCGATCGTCCGAACAAGGTCAAACTGGACGACCTCCAGCACCCCAAGCAGGTCCTTGCCTGCACGCAAGGTACGTCGCCGGAACAGCAGGCCGCGATCGATCGAGTCGCCGAGTGGGTGGTCCAGGCCCGTGCCGCCGGTCGCCCCGTGATCTGCTTCACGGGCGCCCACCTGGTCAAGAACGGGCTCAGCCCTTTGCTCGTCGACCTGATTCAACGAGGCATGGTGTCGCTGATCGCCACGAACGGGGCAGGAGGCATTCACGACTTCGAGCTGGCGATGATCGGCCAGACGAGCGAGCACGTGCCCAACGCCCTGCCCGCCGGCCAGTTCGGAATGGCCTTTGAATTCAGCCTGATCAACCAGGCCTTGATCGTGGGCCACGCGATGCAGCTCGGATACGGCGAGTCGCTCGGACGGATGATCTGTGACGGGGCCTTTCGCGCCAAAGTCTTGTCCGGACTCAAAGGGGCCGACCCCGGCACCAAGTTCCAGTATCCGCAGATCAGCATGCTGGCCACCGCTTACGACAAGGCGATCCCGCTGACCATTCATGCCGGCATCGGCACCGACGTGATCGACCAGCACGCCAACTTCGACGGAGCGGCCAAGGGCGGCACCAGCGGGCGCGACTTCCTGATCTTCACCCGGCACATCACGGCATTCACCGCCGGTGGGGTCGTGCTGAACATCGGTTCGGCTGTCACCGGCCCGGAGGTGCTGCTCAAGGCCGTCAGCATGGCCGGCAACGTCGGCAAGGTGCCTCAGGGGTTGCTGACCGCCGACTTCGACCTGCGACCCTTCCGTCCCGAGGTCATGGCGGACGAGTCGGCTGCGGGGTACTATTACCGCGACCAGAAGAGCGTGGTCACGCGAATCCCGCAGGCCTTCGGCGGACAGGGTGTCTATGTCCACGGGGATCAGCGAGTGACCTTCCCGGCACTCTATCAGGCCATTGTGCGCCGGCTGG
Source organism: uncultured Planctomycetales bacterium (assembly GCA_964446835.1). GTDB lineage: Bacteria > Planctomycetota > Phycisphaerae > UBA1845 > JAFGLZ01 > CAYUQT01. The sequence goes on from CAYUQT010000081.1 coordinate 6,794, forward strand.
GTTAGGTTCAACAGAACCCGCCCGGAGTCTTTATACGATGGCGTGGGCACCGACCGCGCCGTGAGGATCAGACGACGTATGGACCGTAAACGCCTCGAAGAAATTCTCAGCGCAATCAAGGCCACCCGCGTGGCTGTTATGGGCGATTTCTGCATCGACGCCTACTGGATGCTCGATCCGGCAGGGTCGGAGATTTCCCTGGAGACCGGCAAGGCCACGCAGACCGTCAGCCGCCAGCGCTACGGGCTGGGCGGCGCGGGCAACGTGGTCAACAACCTTGTCGACCTGGGCGTCGGCGGGGTCTATGCCATCGGCGTCACCGGCGACGATCTCTACGGACGCGAAATGCGGGCGATGCTGTCCGCCATCGGCGTCAACGTCGACGGAATGGTCATCCAGCGTGAACGCTGGGACACGGCCGTCTACGGCAAGCCCTTCATCGGCGAGGAAGAACAGTCCCGCCTCGACTTCGGGGCGTTCAACCAGATTGCCCCCCAAACCGAACGCGCCCTGATCGAACGACTCGAGAAGACCCTCCAGTCGGTCCAGGCGGTCATCCTGAACCAGCAGATCGTCCGCGGCATCAAGTCCGACACGCTCATCGCTGAGATCAACAAGGTCATCGCCGCCCATCCCGATCGGATCTTCATCGTCGACAGCCGCCACAAGAGCCAGATGTACCAGGGGGCGATCTTCAAACTGAACGCCGTCGAGGCCGGGCGCCTGGCCGGCGTGCAGCGAGGCATCGACGACGTCGTGCTGCTCGAAGAGGTCCATGACTACGTCCGCAAGATCCATCAGAAGACCCGCCGCCCCGTGTTCGTCACCCGAGGCGGGCGCGGCAATGTCGCCTTCGACGGCAAGGAAATGTCCGACATACCCGGCATCCAGATCCTCACACCGACCGATCCGGTGGGCGCGGGCGACACCGCCGTCTCGGCGATCGCCGCGACGCTGGCGGCCCGGGCGACCGTGGGCGAGGCCGCCGAAGTCGGCAACTTCGCCGCGTCGGTGACCGTCCGCAAGATCGCCATGTGCGGTACGGCCACCCCCGCCGAAATCCTCGATGTCGGCGCCGATCCCGACTACGTCTTCCGCCCCGAACTGGCCGACGACCCGCGGAAGGCCCGCTATCACGGCGAAACCGAGATGGAAGTCGTCACCGAAAACCTTCCGCTCGGACGCGTCGAGCACGCAGTGTTCGACCACGACGGCACGATCAGCACGCTCCGCCAGGGATGGGAAGCCATCATGGAGCCCGTGATGGTCAAGGCCATCCTCGGTCCCCGCTACCTCGAAGCCGACGAGAACCTCTACACCAAGGTGGTCGCCGCCGTCCTTGATTACATCGATAAGTCCACGGGCATCCAGACCATCCAGCAGATGGAAACCCTGGTGGGCATGGTGCGGCACTTCGGCTGCGTCCCGCACGATCAGATCCTCGATCGATGGGGCTACAAGAAGATCTACAACGACGCCCTGATGGAACTCGTCCGCTCGCGGCTGGCCAAGTTCGAGCGGGGAGAACTGGACGTCAACGATTACACGATCAAGGGGGCCGTGGCCTTCCTGAAAGGGCTTCGCCAGCGGGGCGTCAAGCTCTACCTGGCCAGCGGAACCGATCACGACGATGTCGTCGCCGAGGTCAAGGCCCTGGGCTACTACGACCTGTTTGAGGGGCGGATCTACGGCGCCGTGGGCGACATCGACAAGTGCAGCAAGAAGATGGTCGTCGAGCGGATCCTGCGTGAGAATAAGCTGACCGGTTCCCAACTGGCGGTGTTCGGCGACGGACCGGTCGAGCTGCGCGAGGCGAAGAAGCGCGGTGGCATCGCCGTGGGAATCGCCAGCGACGAGGTCCGCCGCCACGGACTCAACCGCGACAAGCGGGCCCGTCTGATTCGCGCCGGCGCCGATCTGATCGTGCCCGACCTCTCGCAGGACGCCAAACTCGTCGAGTATTTGCTCCGCCGGAGCTGACGGGGCGTCTCGAGCCCAGGAGGGACCGGCAGGGATGCCGGCGGTGGACGGAATGCAGTTCCGCAATGCGACAGACCTGGACACGGAACGCCTCAGCCGGATGTTCCATCGGCACGCCGAACCCTATCCGCACGATCGCCTGAACGTATGCGTTCGATACAGCCGCAAGGCCGAGTTTTCGGGCACCTGCTACTACAGCAAGGCCCAGCTCTTCATCAACCTCGGGCGGCAGAACCGATACCCCTATCGCATCCGAACCCACATCGCCCGGGCACAGTCGAACCGCCGCTACTGGTGGAAAGACATCTACGCCGTCGAGGCGACAGATGCCTATCAGGTCGCCCTCTTCGTCTTTCTGCACGAGTTCTATCACTGGCTGATCAAGAAGGCCCGGCGCAATACCCGCCAGAAAGAAAGCATGTGCGACCGCTTCGCCACACGCGCCCTCGTCGACGCCTATGGGGCGCTGGTCACCGATGACGCCGGCCAACCCGTCCCGCGCGAGGCGTGGGACTTTCAGGACCTGGGGCGGTTCGTCGAGGCGGCCCTTCCTAAACGGGTCGTCCGACCGGCCGCCCGAACGGTGATCCGGGTTGCCGCTGACGGCCAACTGCTCTTCGATTTCGGGGTGCCGACGAGCGACCCCCGATAGCCGATGGGCACGTGCATGGAGCGCGCCCGCAGGCCTCTCCAGACGGAGGAGCCCAACAATGAGAACCCCCGGGGTAGTCGTGCGCGGTGTCTGCCTGGCCTGGGTCGTCTCGAGCGCCGTGCGGGCCGAGGCGATGGGGGCCCCGGAGGCATCCCGGGTCCTCAAGGACGGATGGACCCTCCAGTCGTCCTGTCTGGTCAAGCAGGACGGCCCGAAGGTCTCCTCCGTCGGATATGCCGCCGAGGGCTGGTACGCCACCAGCGTCCCGTCCACCGTGTTGGCCACGCTGGTTCGCCACAAGGTCTATCCCGACCCCCGGTTCGGCATAGACGATATGAGGATTCCCGACGCGTCCGACGCCTTCAACCAGGAACACAACCTGCTCCGGTTCAGTCATCTGCCCGATAAACGCAACCCCTGGAAGGACCCCTGGTGGTACCGCACCGAGTTCGACCTGCCCAAGGCCGACGGGCGACGCGAATGGCTGACCTTCCACGGGCTGAACTACCGCGCCGATGTGTGGGTCAACGGCAGGCAAATCGCCGATCGCCGGCAGATCGTCGGGGCGTTCTCGCGATATCGCCTCGACATCACCGACGCGGTTCGGTTCGGCCAGAAGAACGCGCTGGCAGTCCTGACCTATGGCGTCGATCATCCCGGCAAGCCCGACACGCAGTTCGAGGTCTTCGGCAAAGACCGCCAGTTTCGAAAGGACAATCTGCGCGACGTCTCGCTGTTCATGTCCATCGGCTACGACTGCATGCCCACCGTCCGCGACCGCGTGATGGGTCTGTGGCAGAAGGTCACCCTGGACCTCACCGGCCCCGTCGACCTCCGCGATCCGTTCGTCCTCACCACGCTGCCTCTACCCCGAACGGACAAGGCCCTCCTGAAGGTCTCCGCCGAATTGCTCCACGCCGGCAAGCAGCCGGTCAAGGGTGTCCTGCGTGGAACGATCGACGAAGCCAACATGTCGTTTGAGAAGGCCGTCGAGTTGTCGCCGGGGCAGAGCCGCGAAGTCGTCCTGCCCCCCGAGGAGTTCCCTCAACTCGCGATCGCCCAGCCGAAACTCTGGTGGCCTGTCAACTACGGGCCCCAGAATCTCTACCACCTGACGCTCCAGTTCGACATCGAGGGGCAAACCTCCGACATCCAGAGAATCCCCTTCGGCATCCGGCAGATCACGAAGGTGCTCCATCGGCGCAACAACGCCCACGGATTGCAGCTCCACATCAATGGTCAGAAGATCTTCCTCCGCGGGGGGTACATCCAACCCGAGATCCTCTACGACTGGGACGCCCGCCGGATGGACACCGAGGTTCGCTACCTCACCGCCGCCAACCTGAACCTGGCCCTCTTCGAGGATGTGCCCAATCCGCCGGACGAACTGCTCGATGCCTTCGACCGGCGCGGTCTGCTCTACGGCAAGTGCTTCTACGGCTGCTACTGCTTCCAGCCCGACAGCGCGTATCCCGACGACCTCGACCTGCTCGAACGCAGCACCGTCGACATCCTCAAGCGGTATCGAAACCACCCGAGCCTGTGGCTCTACATGGCCATGAATGAGGGCGAAACCCGCGAGGCCGTCTACACGATGTGGCGCAAACACGCGATGGCCCTGGACGGCACGCGAATTCTGCTTCCCTCGGGCTCATTCCCCGATTATCGGGGATGCCCGTTTCCATGGTTCAAGGGCGACCTGCCCACGGGCATGAATGACTACACACCGAAGTCCTACGGCTGGCAGGACCCATCGCAGTACTTCACCTGGGTGCGCGAAGCCGACAACTGGATGTTCATGATGGAAAGCGGCTCGGCCTCGCTGCCGCCGATCGACAGCCTCCGTCGCTTCATTCCCGATCTGGGACAGACACCCAAGGGCGTGCGGTTCCCGCTGAACCCAACGTGGGCGCATCATGGGGCCAATCACTACTACAAGCCCTACGACGACGCCCTGCGGGCCCTTCACGGCCAGCCGACCAGCGTTGCCGACTATTGCCTGAAGGGACACCTCGTCACCGCCGATCAGCATCGTGCAATGTTCGAGGCGGCCAACCACCGCATGTGGGAGATCACCAGCGGCTTCTCACAGTGGAAGGTCAATGCCTGTTGGCCGAGCGTGCAGTGGCAGATCTACGACTGGTTCCTCAAGCCCATGGTGAGCACATACGCCATCAAGAACGCCTGCGAACCGCTTCACGTGCAGTCCTGTCCCCTTGATGCGACCGTGCAGGTGATCAACAACCACCTCTGCCGCCAGGACGATCTGGAGGTTCGAGCCCGCCTGCTCGATCCGTCGATGCGGCTTCGGTGGGAAGGGCGCAAAACGGTCCACATGCCGGCCAACTGCTATCGGGACGTCCTGACGATCCCCTCCCTCAGAGACCTGGCCGACGTCTACTTCATCCGCCTCGATCTTTCCGACCACCAGAATCGAATCGTCTCGCGAAACTTCTACGCACAGGCCTTTCGCGATTTCAAATTCCTGCAGGACCTCCCGCTCGTACCGCTCCAGGTCCGGCATCAGACGGAGCGGGCTGGCGACCGGGTGCGAATCCGCGTGTCGGTGAAGAATCCCGGTAGCGACCTGGCGTTCTTCGTCCACCTGGCCGCCACACACGGACGCTGGGGCGAAGAGATCCTCCCCGTCTTCTGGGATGACAACTACTTCAGCCTCTTGCCTCATGAGGAACGGGAAATCACCGCCGTGCTCGATGCGGTCGATGTCAAAGGCGAACCGGCCGTTGAGGTCGGCGGATGGAATATCCTCAGCGACTTCCAGTGCGCCCGAATCGACGCCCCCAAGGACCCGATCAAGGTCGGTGAACCGGTTGCCGTGATCGCCGACATCCGCAACACCTTCATCGACGGCAGCCCTGTCCCCCTCGTCGTCAACGGGACGATCGTGGAAGCCCCGCTCGTCTGGGCCCGTGCCGGCAAACGCGAGGCCGTTCGGCTTCGCTTCACCCCCGACAGGCCGGGACGCCATACGATTCGTGTGGGCAAGGTCGAGACAGCCCTGGAGGCGCACTGACGCCACCACAGGACCGATCAGACGACGTAGGGAAACCCGACCGGCGTGATGAATTGCGTGGCCAGGTTCAGAGACGGAATCCGCTCCCTGGGAACGAAGAAGAACTCCGTGGAGGCCTTGGCGGCCTGCTCCGGATCGTTGCCGACGTTCAGCGGGCCATACTCCCGAAGATACTGGTCGTGGGTCAGGTACAGAAAGCCGTAGCCCAGGCCGTCCATCAGCGACAGGGCGTCGATCGTACGATACCCGAAACGAGATGTGCTGAAGCTGTTGACCAGCTCGCAATGAACGATGGGCTTGTGCCGCCGGATCGTCTCAATGGCCCCGCGAAGGGCCGGCAACTCGCCGCCTTCAATGTCCATCTTGATGTAGTCGATCCGCCGCAGAGCCGCCTCAGAGACATAACGATCGATCGTGGTGCATTCCAGACGGTAGCTCGCCGCCGGTTCGTCCGGCCGCACATAGGCCACCGCGAAATCGCCCGGTGATCCCACACCCGTCACCGCCTCACACCGCTCGCCGACGGCAGACCGAACCAGGTGGACATTGGGCAGCCTGTTCTGAGCAACGTTGAGCCTCAGCGTGTCGCACGACCGCTGAGCCGGCTCGAAGGCGATGCACGTGGAAGAGGCTTTGACCTTGGCGATGGTCAGAGCATAGTAGCCATAGCTGGCACCGACGTCGATGAAAACACCGTCATCGGGGAAATGGTTCAACAGGAACTCCACCTGAACCCGGTCATTGGTCCCGTTCATCTCCATGTGGCGGAGGCCCAATCCCGGTACATAGGCAAACCACACGCCGTACGCGCTTCGGATGAACAGGCGGTCCTGGCTCAACAGGATCTCCCGTTGGGGCAGGCCATAGGGGGCATGCAGGCGCATCGTCTGCTCGACCCACTGAGCAAACTGGTGCCGCCGGCGAAACATGTCTTTCTTCAGGGCAGTACGCGGATCCGGCGCAGAACGCGATCGAAACAGACGTCGGTCGTAAAGCGGAGACAAGGGCGGTTTCATACGCGATTCCGACTCCCTTCGGACAGATCGATGTGATGGAGGCATTCCCTCCGGGCCTCGTTCGCCTGCGAATCTCAACCCGAGGAAACCGTCCCGGCGGCAAGCCGCCGTCGAGCCATGCAGGCCGCCCCGAGCACACCCGCGTCATCGCCCAACGCGGCCCGGACGATCTGGAGATTCTCGTGAGCGATCGGAAACGTGTTGGCGCGAATCGCTGCCGCCACCCCGTCCACATAGGGCTGGCCGATCGCCTCGGTGACCCCGCCGCCCACTACGACCATGTCGGGGTTGAACAGGTGGATCGCGCCGGCGATGCCCAGTCCCACCAGCGACGCGGACTCGTCCACCGCCTGCCGAACAACCTTGTCGCCTGCCTGGTAGGCCTCCGCCAGCATCGTACTGCGAATACCCGCCGCGGCCACAAGCGGATCCACATCGTTGATCTTGTCCGGAACCCACTCGCAGATCTTGCTCTGCTTCCCGTCGCGAATCCGTTCGATCACACGAGCGATAATCGCAGGACGGGCGGCCAGGCTCTCCACGGTTCCACGCCAACCCGTGTTCGCCTTGGGGCCATCATATTTGATCACCATGTGACCGATCTCGCCGGCCGCACCCGTCGCACCCTCGTACAGATCGTTGTTGATCACGACGCCCCCGCCGATCCCCGTCCCGACAAACACCCCCAACAGATTGCGGACGCCCCGACCCGCACCGAGGTCCAGCTCCCCCAGCGTGCACAGGTTCACGTCGTTGCCCAGAAACACCGGAAGACCCACTTGCCCACTAAGAATCGAGGCAACCTCAACCCGCCCCCAGCCGAGATTCGGTGCCGAGTAGATCACTCCCTTCCGGCTGTCGACGGGACCCGGCACACCCAACCCGACTGCCCGAATGTCCGTCAATGAAAGGTGTGCCTCTTCGACGGCACCGCGGATGGTGCGGACGACCCGCTCAAAAACGGCTTCCATCCCCTTGCTTGCTTTCGTCCGTTTCTTGCAGCGAGCGACGATTTCCTGCTGACCCTCGACCACGATGGCCAGGATCTTCGTGCCTCCCAGATCGACTGCAACAATCGGACCCATGCCGGCCGGATGGACCATGAAACCTCCCTGCGGATAGCAGGCGACTTGAACTCGATCACCCACAGACGCCAAGATAGTCCTCACCGAGCCAACTATCAACCACGAGCCAGAAAGACGGCGTGTCCGAAACCTGGAGCTCATCCGGCCTCCCCCTGTCCGTACCCCGCCGCCGTCGTCCCACAACCCTGCGACGTAGGGTCATCGGGTTCCCCATCGAGGGGGCCGCCGTCCCATGACTTGTTTTGGAACAGCGCATCGACAAGGCATTCTCCTCAATGATCCCCTCAGACCTCACAAGATCGATCCGGCTCGCCACAAGACCCACCAGACCCTCCACGAGGTCGCCTGCCCGACCTCTCTAGACGCTATGTTCAAGCGGCCAATGCCTCCGAAGGCCTCGCCCGCATCGGCTCCAATGCCTGAAATCAGATTAGCTATTTTTACCAGACAGCCCATTCTCTAAGTTTTTCTTAAAGTTCATTTGCTCAGGCCCCCGGTGTTTCTTATGTTCTAAGTGTCAACCGCCGATGGCCGCCGTGAAATGTTTTGGGGTGGCACAAACGTCGGCGAGAATTCAGAAGGAGAGGTTAACATGCTGAACAGAATTAAGAGCTTTTTCGTCAATGAAGATGGCCCGACCGCGACTGAGTATGCGGTGATGCTCGCCCTGATCATTATCGTTGCCCTGGCGGCCATTACAGCTTTGGGTGAGCGGGTCAGCACCATCTTCACCAGCGTGGAAAGCCAACTGCCCCAGTAACGATGCTGGGAGCTCATCTGAGCTAGTCTGAATCAACCGGAGGGCATCGTTCTACAAGGGGCGATGCCCCCGGTTTGTTAAAGGAAAAGGCAAAGCCAAGAAACGACGGACGGATTCAGGGGCCCCCGACAAGCGGGTATCTCGGGTGTGGCAAACTCGCCCGGTCGTGACCGAGGAGCGGTGGCACCGAGCGATTGGTAGAGAGGCATACAACTATGCATTTGGGTTATTGGGACATCACCTGTGCAGTTCTGGTTCCAGGGACTCTCCTGGCCTCGTGGATAGACTACAAGGCTCGAAAGGTCCCGAACTGGCTGAACGCTGCGCTGGCGCTGGCGGGTTTCATCGCTCAGTTCGCCTATCACGGAACGACCGGGTTGTCGACCGGCGGCCTGGGGCTCCTGGTGGGCCTCGGCGTGCTGATCATCCCCTGGGCCATGCACGGCATGGGCGCAGGCGATGTTAAGTTAATGGCGGCCATCGGCGTGTGGTTCGGACCCTGGATGACCCTGGTCTCGTTCGCCCTGGGGGCGGTTGTCGGTGGAATCACCGCAGTGATCATGATCGTCTCCAGCGGACGAATCTACAGCGCCATGGCCAACATGCAGACTATTCTCGTCAAGGTCAGCAGTAGCAAGACGATGTTCACCGAGTTTGGAGGTGCCAGGACCTTTGGCAACTCCTCTCAGTTGTTGCCGTACGGAGTGCCCTTGACCGCCGGATCCCTGGTGATCCTGTTCGGCCAGTGGGCGGGGTGGTGGGTACTCTAGACCAAACACAGGTGGGGGAGGCTCAAAGATGGAGCGGGCTGAATCGAAAAGGGCACGACGTCCAGCGAACACAATGCGAAGAGGGGCAGCCGTCGTGGAGATGGCGGTGGTCACTCCACTGTTCCTGACCCTTCTGTTCGGAATCATTGAGTTCAGTTGGTACATGTCGTCACAACAGACTTTGACCAACGCGGCACGGGAGGGGTGCCGCGTTGCCGTCATCAAGGGGTCGTTGGATTCGGAGGTCACAACGCGAATCACCAACTACCTGACGCCGGCGGGTCTGGCGGGTGCCACGATCAACCTCACGCGAGCGTCCCTGGCCGATCCGACCGAAACGATCACGTTGACGCTGCCGTACAGCCAGATCTCCCTGCTCGGCGAAATGGGATGCTTCATCCCGAGCCTGAACAGCAAGGTGCTGACGGCCACGTGCTCGATGCGAAAAGAGGGAACCTAGTGGCGGGTCACACGTCACGGTGATTCGAGCCGGCCGGCCTCGATCGGGGGCGGCAGGCCCATCACCTCATGTGTGACCTGACACGAGCCCCTCGCGGGCATTCTGCCTTCGGGTTCGTCCCAGAGGCACGACCGTCCGGACCGACGCCTCCTGACGCCGGTCCTTGTGAGAACCGAGACCCTTTCACCCCCTCCTCAGGTCGGAAATGAGGTCCGGTGGGTGCCAAGGCAATGCAGCGTACGAGGCTCGGCGGGTGACAGACCCTCCGATCCCTACTGCGTGCGGACTCCTCAGGATGTCCGCCCATCATTTCGGTGCTTTCCGGGGGAAGAAGTGAGACAAATGTCGGCATAAGGTCTTCAGGTCAGGACCTTTATGAGCCGATAAGAGAAGCGCCGGGCTGGCGCGCCCGCATATCGTCCGTGCGCCTTACCGGATCGAGGGCATTGGCTCGTCGATTCGGAGGACGCCCGAGCGACATGCGAGGTCTTTCCCCCTCATGGGGCATAAGAGGTAGGACCATGAAAGGCAAGGCGATCATCCCTCTGGCGATCGGACTGGCGGTCGGCATCGTCGCGATCAAGCTCTTTGTCGACATCGTTAAACGCGCCAAAGGTTCGACGGCTCAGACGACGATGGTCTCGGTGGTGACGGCCAAGACCGAGATCGGTTCCGGTGTTCCGATCACCAACAACATGCTCACGACGAAGCAGATACCGGCCGCTCTGGCACCCGCCCAGAAGTTCAGCAAGCCTGAGGAAATCCAGGAACGGGTGACCTCCATGATGATCCCGAAAGAGATGCCCATCCTGGCCAGCATGCTGGCTCCCAAGGGCACGGCGCCTGGGTTGGGGGCGAAGATTCCCGACGGAATGCGGGCGGTTGCCGTCAAGGTCGACGAATGGGTGGGTGTCGGTGGTTGGCTCAAACCGGGCGTTCGCGTCGATGTGGCGGCGGTCTTCTCGATGAATCAACAGGGACGGAGCCAGACGATCAGCAAGATCATCCTTCAGAACATTGAGGTGGCGGCCATCGGAGGTGAGAAGGGACAGTCGCCTCAGGACACGGGGCCGACGGTCGCCCGAAGCGTAACCCTCCTGGTCAAGCCGGAAGACGTGGGAAAGATCCACCTGGCCAGCGAGAAGGGCAAGATTCGCCTGGCGATGCGGAACTCGATCGATGGTCAGAGCCAGTCGATCGACAGCAACAGCGAGGACGAACTGTTGGGGATCGCCAAGCAGCCCATGACGGAACCGAAGGCCGAGGAACCCAAAGAAGTCGAACCGGAGCCCGTCAGGGTGGCGGTGGCGCCGTCGCTGCGGCCCTGGCGCGTCGACGTGGTCAACGGCAAGGCTCGGGAGCGAAAGGTCTACCGGAACCCGAATTCAATGGAAGACGCTACGGATGAGGATTCATCGCCCATGGGCGAAATCCAGGCCGAAGACCGTCCGGCACCTTCCGCCCGGGCCAAGTCGGTCGGCTCCGGTTCACCGGTCTCTCACCGTCGGGCACTGCCCTTCGGTCAGGGTGAATAGAGAGACTCGAATCAGGCGGTCAGATGATAGGCGGTCCGGTCTCGCCAGGAATTGGCGCGGACGCGGCTGTCCGGACGCGTGGGCATCGTCGACCCAACCGGTCGAATGAGAGTCATCAGACTCCCGCCCAAGCCCGCGTGGGCGGAAACGGCCGTGGCGAGACTCAAAAGCTCAGCGAGGCATTGAGGGACAGCGTTCCCATCAACTTAGCCTGTTTTTCAGGAACCAGTAGGCAGGGAGGTCAGGAATGTCGCTCGGCACGGATGTTCCAGCGCACAGTTTCAGCCGTTGGATTCTCGCCTCAGGTTTTCGGCCGCTGCTGATGGCCGCGGGGCTGCTCGCAGTCTTCGGCACTTCAGGTCAAGCCCAGGAGAGCCGGATCATTCCTCCCGCCAAACCCGCGGAGGAAGAGGCCAGACGGATCACGCCGTTTCGAGGATCCGTCCTCAAACAACCCGAACAGATCATCTCGCTGGGTGTTCGCCAGAGCGTGCTGGTCAAGACGGAAGCCCAGTGCGTTCGCGTCGAATCGCGCCCGGCAGGCGTGGTGACTGCGGATGTCGTCTCCGACAGGGAGGTCCTGCTTCGGGGGCAGACCGTGGGAGAGGCGGAACTGCGCCTCTTCACAAAAGACGGTCGGACGCCGGTCTTTCGCGCCAGCGTACGCGTCTGGCCCGAAACGGCAACCCGTCCGGCCGACGTTCCTGAGCCCAAGGAGATCTTCCGCGCTTCCGCACGCGTGGAACCGGTCCAGCGATTCAAACTGGGTGTCAACAAGAGCATCATCATTCGCACTACGCTGCCCTGCCGGAAGGTCATGACCTGGTCGAAGCTTGGCAAAGAAGAGGGGGAGGACAAGAAGGGTACCGTCGACGTCAGGGCACCCAGAGCCCCCAAGGGCGGCGCCAAGGATCAGGAGAAGGAAAAGAGCACGATCGTCATTACGGCCGAAACCATCTCGCCCAAGGAAGTCCTCGTCGTCGGCAATGACTTCGGAACCACCCAACTGCTGCTGGTCACCGAAGACGATCAATGTCAGCTCTTCGAAGTGACCGTCGAGGTCGAAGTCGATCGCCTGAACGATCTGGTCACCCAGATGTTCCCGGACGCCAAGGTCCATGCCGAAGCGGTCCTGGGAACGATCGTGCTGGAGGGCACGGTACCCAACGTCGATGCCGGTCGTCGCATCATCGATCTGGCCGCGAGCTTCACGGGATCGCCGACAGACGTCAAGAATCACCTGCGGGTCCTCGGTGGACAGATCACACGATCCGAAGGTGAGGTCACCATCGAAAGCCTGAACGCCGCCATCAAAGAGACGGCCCCTCACGCCAAGGTTCGAGCCCGGCGCGTCCTGGACACGATCATCCTCGAGGGACAGGTCCCCGACGGTGAAATGGCCCAGCGCATCATGGAGATCGCAGAGGTCTTCCAGCGACGCGAGACCGCCAAGCCCGACGACCAGGACATCCAATCGGGCGGTGACCCGTCCAAGTCCGATCAGAACGGCTCTTCGTCCAAGATCGAGGTCAAGAACCATATGCAGGTGGTGGGGGTCCAGCAGGTCCTGCTCCGGTGTACGGTGGCCGAAGTCAGCAAGACCGCCCTCCGCGAACTCGGGTTCAACGGCTGGTTGGCCGGTGACAATGTCCGCGACATGTTTCTCGTGAACCAAATCAGCGGGATCAACCCGTCGAACATCGGCGCCGCCGCCGACGCCCTCGTAGCCCCCGTCGCCCTCAGCGATATCCCGCCCCGAGTGCCGTTCCTGACCGGAAACCAGGGTATTCCCCTGCAACCGACCGTTCCGTTATCGGTCGGTTTCCCTCGGGCCCAGATGCAATTGTTCATCAATGCAATGCGTCAGAACAATCTGCTCCGGGTTCTGGCCGAGCCCAATCTCATGGCAATCAGCGGCCAAACCGCCAACTTCAGGGTCGGAGGCGAGTATGCCTACCCCATCCCGCAGCGAGACGGGGTTCCTTCGGTTGATTTCAAGGACTTTGGAGTCGAGTTGACCTTTACACCCACCGTATTGGCCGATCAGCGAATCAGATTGCGGATAATGCCGGAGGTCAGTGAACCCGATGATACTATAGGAACGGTCATCCAGAATACGGCGGTTCCCGGAAAGTCCCTCCGTCAGTTGGAGACGGTGGTCGAAGTCGGGAACGGCCAGACGCTGGCGCTGGCCGGTCTGTTGTCGGAAAAGGTCCGTGGCGTCACCCAGAAGGTGCCCGGCCTGGGTGATCTGCCCGTTGTGGGAGCGCTGTTCAGCTCGACGCGGTATCAGCGGCAAACCACCGAGTTGCTGATCCTCTGTACGCCCGAGCTTGTGTCGCCCATGAACCCGGACCAGGTTCCGCCCGTTCCCGGGCAGGAAATGACTCCCCCGAACGACTGGCAGTTCTTCGGGTTGGGTCAGTTGGAAGGTGACAAGCGTCCTGCACCGACACAGGTGCAGCGTGCATTGGAAACGCAGCAACCGGTCAGGACGTACAAGCAGCGAAACAACGCCCCGGAACAACATTCGGCGTTACCGCTACAGGGCCCCTGGGGCGTAGCGACCGCCGACGAAGGGCGCTGAGTGCAGTGAAGATGTTGTGACACCTGGGGGGTGTCGTTCCAGCTTCGCGGGACAGGGACGATCTGCCGGGCTGGGAACCCATGGTATGGGTCCGGCGCCGACAGACCGGCTCCCGGCTAACCTATCTGACACCCAATCCGTGAGGCGGCGTATGGCGAAGGGGACACGCCTGATTGTCTTTAACGCAGACGAAGAGTTCATGCCGAGTCTGCGCGCCGATCTCCTCGGGATTGAAGGCGTCAAAATCGTCGCCGAGGTGGACGAACCGGGCCTGCTGCCAGCAGCGGTCAACCAGTTTGCCTCGGATGTCCTTCTCCTGCACCTCGATCCCGAACCCAATGGCGTCCTTCACGTCGCCAAGCAACTCGTCCACGATCGACCCGACCTGCCGGTCTTCGCGATCAGCGGATCGCAGGACAGCAGTGTGATCCTCGCGGCTATGCGGGCCGGCTTCCGCGAGTTCCTCCTCAAGCCGTTGGACGTCGAACAGCTTCGGCAGGGGCTGAGCCGCGTCGCGCAACAGCGAACGGTAAGCCCGAAGGCAGGCAAGCTGATCACAGTACTGGGAAGCATCGGAGGGGTCGGCGCAACGACCCTGGCGACCAATCTCTCGGTGGAGCTTGCCGGCCTGTCGTCGACTCCGGTGGCCTTGGTGGACCTGGACTTCCGATTCGGGCAGATATCGACGTATATGGATCTCCAGCCGACCTTCACCATCGCCGATCTGTGCGACACACCCGAGCAGTGCGACCAGCAGATGATCGAGAAGGCGATCGTTAAACACGCCTCCGGCGTCCATGTCCTGGCCCGTCCGCACAACTTCGCCCAGGCCGAGCAGATCTCCGCCGCTCATTGCAGCGGGGTTCTCGGTGCACTTCAGGAATTGTACGAATACGTCGTCGTCGACGGCCCGAGCCGTTTCGACTTCGGGGGCAAAGCCGTCCTCGACATGGCCGACCTGAACATCCTGGTCATTCAGCTCCTCGTCAGCAGCATCCGGAATACCGACCGGATTCTGGGTGAGCTAGTCCGCACGGGCTACAACCTGCAGCGCATCAAGCTGGTATGCAATCAGGCCGGACGGGACTCGGGGCATCTGACCCAGGAACACGTGGAAGCGACCCTTGGTCAGCCGATGTTCCACACGATTCTCGATGACTGGAAGACGGTCAGCACATCTATCAACATGGGGGAGCCGCTGGCGATGTGCGCGTCCAAAACCAAGGTCCGCCAGGCCGTCCGTGAACTGGCGGAGAAGATTCATACGCCGCAATCAACGGAGAACGGGCAGAACGGTGCGTCCAAGAAGGGCGGACTGTTCAGCAAGATCTTCAGCGATTGATCGATTGAGTTCCGGTCCTGAACCGGAATGCCGCTGTGCTTGTCGACCCAACAACACCGGCGGGACAACTCATAGAGGGACCCCGGTCGGATCATCCGGGGGGCTCTCAGGGAAGGAATGTCTATCGTGTTCGGAAAGTTCGGCAAATCCAAAACGTCGCCAGGTGCTACGGCGGTCGCCGGTGCTCCCGCTAACGGTCACACCCCCGAGCTGGTAACCGACAAGTCCAACAGCAGCCGGGACAACAAGGTCAAGCAGGAACGCGCCGATCAGTGGAACGATCTCAAGACGCGCATCCACCGTAAGCTCGTAGACAAGCTCGACCTCACACGAATGACCGGCGACGATGACAGTATCCGCCGCCAGGTTCGCGACGTGGTGACCGAACTCAGCGAGCAGGAAAACGCACTTCTCAACTTCACCGAGCGGCAGCGGCTGGTCGAGGAAATTCTCAACGAGACCTTCGGACTGGGACCGTTGGAGGTCCTCCTGACCGACCCGCTGGTCAGCGACATATTGGTCAACGGGCCCCGACAGGTCTATGTGGAACGCCACGGGCGACTCGAGCTGACCGATGTGCGTTTCAAGGACAATGCCCACCTCATGCACGTCATCGACAAGATCGTCAGCGCTATCGGTCGGCGGTGCGACGAGGTGTGTCCGATGGTGGATGCCCGCCTGCAGGACGGCAGCCGTGTGAACGCGGTGATCCCGCCGCTGGCCATTGATGGGCCCTCGATGAGCATCCGGCGATTCGGTCGCGACCCCATCACCTGGGAAGACTATCTTCGGTACAAGAGCTGCACACCGGAAATGGTGGAGTTCATCAAGGGGTGCGTCAATGCCCGTATGAACATCCTGATCGTCGGCGGAACCGGTTCCGGAAAGACCACGCTGCTCAACAACTGCAGCAGCTTCATCCCTTCCAACGAGCGCATCGTCACCATCGAGGATGCCGCCGAACTCCAACTCCGCCAGCCGCACATCGTGCGACTGGAATCCCGCCCGCCCAACATCGAGGGCAAGGGACGGATCACCATTCGAGACCTCCTGATCAACAGCCTGCGTATGCGCCCCGATCGAATCGTGGTCGGCGAGTGCCGCGGACCCGAAACGCTGGACATGCTTCAGGCCATGAACACCGGACACGACGGCTCCCTGACGACCATACACGCCAACACCACACGCGACGCCGTCCAACGTATCGAAACCATGGTGATGATGGCCGGCTTCGACCTTCCGCTCAAGGCGATCCGCCAGCAGTTCGCCTCGGCAGTCCACCTGATCATCCTGGCCAGCCGCCTTACCGGCGGCCCCCGGAAGATCGTGACCATCACCGAGGTCCAGGGCATGGAAGGTGACATCGTCACCATGCAGGATATCTTCAAGTTCGTCCAGGAAGGGATCAACGAGCAGGGCAGAGCTTACGGTCACTTCGAGGCGACCGGCATTCGCCCGACGTTTCTGGAACGGCTGAAAGCCTCGGGTACGGAAGTGGATTTGGACTTGTTCGAACGTCGGATCCTGATGTCGGACTCGGATTGACGGTGGAGGACCGCGATGTTAGCGGCAGGCTACACAGACAGCGTCAAGACCATCATCGTCATCGTGTTGCCGTTGTTGGGCTGCACGATGGTGGTCTTCGGGATCTTCCAGCTTCTTCAAGACCTTCGCTCGGCCAACGAGAAGAAGTTGCTGGACCGCCTTAAAGACGGTCGCGACGGCAAGAAGAGCGGCCAGGCGTCGGCGGATACCATCCTCAGACGGCGCAGTGCCGAGGCCAGCGCGGGCTCCCTCGATTCGGCCGTCGGACGGCTGGGCTTTGTGCCCAAGCTGCAACGGGTGCTTGATCAGGCAAACGTCGACTGGAACGCCAGTCGTATGCTGGTCAATCTGGCCGGCCTGTCCCTCCTGTCCGGCCTCGGGATGTATCTGTTTCAGATGGGGCCGATTGCGGCAGTCAGCTCCGCCGTCGGAGTCTTTGTGCTGCCGCTGCTGTTCATGGTGTTCAAGCGAAAACGTCGAATGTCGAAACTCATCGATCAGTTGCCCGACGTCTTCGAACTGATCAGTCAGGCCCTGCGGGCAGGTCACTCACTGGCCAGCGGCATCCATCTGGTCAGCGAGCAGTTGCCCGACCCCGCCGGAACCGAGTTTGGTCGAGTCTTCCACGAACAGAACCTGGGCATTCGGATCGAAGAGGCCTTGAAGAACATGGCCGAACGTGTGGACAAGCTCGATGTCCGCTTCTTCGTCACGGCGGTTCAGATCCAGCGACAGACAGGCGGCGACCTGGCCGAGGTCCTCGACAAGATCGGAGCCGTCATCCGCGATCGAATCAACCTGTTCGGTCAGGTCAAGGCCCTGACGGCCGAAGGCCGGATGAGCGGGTGGACGCTGCTCGCTTTGCCCGTGGTCGTATTCATCGTCGAGCTTCAGGTCAACCCGAAGTATGCGGGCATGCTGCTCTACGACGATCAGGGGCGGATGATGCTCTTTGCGGCCGTCATCATGCAGCTCATGGGTATGGCGATGATCAACAAGATCGTGAACATCAAAGTCTGATCCGAATCCCGTCCGGCCTCCCGTCGTGCCGGATCGGACAAGGCATCAGGAGACGCGGCCCTTCGCCGCCGATAGGGAAGAAGTTGAGGTGGTTCCATGACTGAACTCATCCTTGCCGTGGTGCTGATCGTGGTCAGCGTGGCGATTGTGGCCTACTCGCTCTGGCCGGCCAAGAAGGAAGAGGAGGAGGCCATCCTCCGCCGCATGAGCGGTAAGCGTTCGGCAACCGATCAGGAGAAGCGGGCCGCTCCCGAATCCGCCGCCAAGAAGCTCGTCAGAAAGATCGCCCCCATCGCCGTCCGCCCCGTCATGCCCAAGAGCGACGAGCAGATCAGCGCCCTGCGCGTCAAACTGAGCAACGCCGGATTCCGACGCGAATCGGTGGTGACCGTCTTCCTGGCCAGCAAGATGATCCTGGCGATCGCGATGGCGGCGCTCGGCCTCATGTACGGCTGGCGGAGCGGTCAGACCTTTCAGAACATGTTCAGCATCGGCGCGACGGTCGGTGGATTGGGGTTCATGCTGCCCAACCTGTGGCTGATGCTCGCGACCTCGCAGCGGTCCGAGAAGGTCCGCAACGGCCTGCCCGACGCCCTCGACCTGCTCGTGATCTCCGTCGAGGCAGGACTGGGGCTCGATGCTGCCATCCAGAGGGTCGGCGACGAGATGAGCATCGTGCACCCCGAACTCGCCGAAGAATTCATGATCACCACACTTGAAACGCAGATGAGCGTCCCGCGGAGCGAGGCCCTCGAACACATGGCCACCCGAACCGGACTCGGTGAGGTCAAGAGTTTGGTCGCCGTCGTCACGCAGGCCGAACGATTCGGAACCAGCGTCGCCAAGGCCCTGCGAAACCAGGCCGAGAGCATGAGAACCAAACGCCGCCAGAAGGCTGAGGAGCGGGCTCAGAAAACGTCGGTCAAGCTGATGCTGCCGCTGATCCTGTTCATCTTCCCGGCCATCGGCGTCGTGCTGGCCGGTCCCGCGGCCATTCAGATGATCCGCACGATGAGCCAGCAGAAAGGCCTGTAGCAGGCCCTCACGCCGCCGCTCGGCAGTCGCTATCGACCGGACAGGTGATTGCCCAGACCGATCACCGCGGTCGAGACGATCAGAACCACAATGCCCACCCAGAGGGTGTTCCAGGTGCGCCGGTTCACCAGCTTCCACTCGCGCAGGTAGACGCCCCACAGGTTGCTGAAGATGATGATGAATGCTAGGAAGATGCTCCAACCCGCGAAGGCGTACTGGCCCATCTTCGTCTCGCCCATCCCATAGAAGAAGAATTGCCCATACCACATCGCCCCGCTCAGGGCGGCCAGCAGGTAGTTCGCAATCAGCGTACCGCCGGGACCCGTCACATAGTCGCTGATCGACTTGTTCTTCAGGTTCAGAAACAGACAGCAGATGAAGTTCGTCGTGAAGCCGCCCGCCAGCGCGACGACCAGGATGGGGTTGTTCTGATAGACACTCGTCGTGCCCGCCTTGACCGCCACCTCTGCGATCGGCTTGCCGAAGTGAAGGGCCAGTGCCATGCTCGCACTCATCACGCCCCCGAAGATCGCCACCAGGTAGCCCTTGGCCAGCGAGAAGTCCTTGATGGACTCCCTCTTCTGCTCGTCCGTGAGAAGACGCTCCTTCAGAATGCCCGCATAGCCGCAGATCGCAATGCCCGCCAGGCAGACGAGCACGCCCAGCAGGATCACCAGGCCCGACGCGTTGCCGAACAGCTTGCCGGCCTCTCCCTTGGCCATCGGCGGAATCAGGGTCCCGAACGCTACGCAGAAGCCAAGCGACACCGATTGCCCCAGCGACAGGCCGAGATAGCGAAGTCCCAGACCGCACGTCAGGCCGCCGACGCCCCATCCCGCTCCGAACAGATACGACGTCAGGAGCGTCTTGGTCGGACTATTGTGGAGGATTCCCCACAGGTCGGGCGTCGTCAACAGGGCCGCGGTGATGGGCATCACGATCCACGCGAAGAAGCCCAGCGTGATCCAATACGTCTCCCACGCCCATCGCTTCACCTTGTGAATGGGCACATAGAAACTCGCGGCGGACAGGCCGGCCAGGGCATCCAGAAACACAGCCAGAAGTGGATTCATTGTGTTGACCTCAAAGGATGGATGAACGCTTCACCTGTGACGTAACTCCTATAGCAGGTCCGCCGCTCGTCCGCCAGATGCTGCCCAAGGATTACCTCCTCCGGATCTCGCCCCCATCTCGGCCTGCCCCGGAACCTGTGATGGCGCAGGTCGCGCAGCAGCGGTCACAGTGAGGCGTTGTTCTGGGGAGGTCCCTCGGTTGAAGGTTCCTACGCGGCGCTCAATGGATTGATCCGGTCGATCTTCTTCTTGATCGATCGGGCCGCCTTCCACAAATCGACAGCCCGCTGCGCATTCAGCCAGAACTCTGGCGAGTTGCCAAACAGCCGCGAAAGGCGCAAGGCCATCGCCGGACTCACCGCTCGCCGCTCGCGAACCAGTTCATTCACCGTCTGGCGAGACACCCCGATGGCCTTGGCGAACGACGTAGCGGTCAGCCCGTAGTCGGGCAGGAAATCCTCGCGCAACATCGCGCCGGGATGGGTGGGACGTACTATTCTCTCTCGCGTATTGGGAATACTCATCGGACACCTCGGTTCAGTGATAGTCCGTCAGTTCCACATCGTATGCGTCGCCGTCGGCAAATCGAAAGCAGACACGCCACTGATCGTTCACGGAGATGGAAAACTGCCCCTTCCGATCCTTCCCAAAGTCATGGAGCCGATTGCTCGGGGGGGCTTTCAGGTCGTCCAGCCCGGTGGCCAAGTCGAGGTATTCCAGCCTCCGTGATGCCCGCCCCCAGATGTCGACAGGGAATCGCTTCGACTTGCCGGTCTCGTACAGCCTTTGCGTATGGCGATCGGCAAAGGTCTTGATCATGTCTCAACCGTAATCTGTAACGTGACACGTGTCAATGACATGACGGGAGGGCGGGATTGCCTCTTCCGGCCCATGCCGGCATCAGAAGGGTCCCGATCGTCTCCACCATGTCGCTCTCCTGCTGCTGGGCTATTTCGGCAAAACAAACGCAGATTGCCCACCCCCCTCCCCTGTGGCCAAAGACCACCCCCGCCAGTAAAGTACGCTTCTCGAAGGCGAAGAATGATGAGCAACAAACAACCCATTGTGATTGGTCTGGATATGGGAACCGGCGGCGCACGGGCCATGGCCGTCGACCTCACCGGTCGCCTAATCGCCACCGGCCGAGCAGACCTGCCGGCCTCCGCCTCGCGAACCTCCGGACCCTGTGTCGAACAGGATCCGCACGCCTGGACCGCCGCGGCCCAGACCGCGCTGCGGCAGACGACGGCAGCGATGACAGCCGATCACGAGGTCATTGGCATCGCCGTGGACGCAACGTCCGGCACCTTCCTGCTGGCCGACGAGGCCAATCGCCCGCTCACGCCCGGCATCATGTACAACGACCTCCGCGCGGCGGCCCAGACGCACCGATGCGCGGACGCCCTTCGACCGACCCTCGGTCCCTACGGAATCGAAGTGGCCGCCTCGTTTGCGTTGCCAAAGGTCCTCCACCTGGCCGAGACCCAATCGGAGGTCTTCTCCAAGGCCCGCCGCATCGTCCATCAGACCGACTGGATCGTCGGCATGCTCAGCGGTCGCTACGACGCCACCGACGTCTCCACGGCGCTCAAGACCGGCGCCGATATCGGGCGCCTGAGCTGGCCGCCGGAAATCGAACACACGCTGGGCATTCCCCCGGCTCTGTTGCCTCAGATCGTCCTGCCGGGAGTCGCCATCGGCAACGTCACTCCGGCCGCGTCATCCGCCACCGGCCTGCCCGTGGGCACCCCGGTCGTCGGCGGCTGCACGGACGGAACGGCCGGCTGTCTGGCCTCGGGGGCAAGTCGCACGGGCGAGCTGAATGTGACCCTGGGCACAACGTTGGTATTCAAGGCCGTAGCCGACACGCCCGTGCTCGATCCGGCCGGGGCGATCTACAATCATCGCCACCCCGCCGGCGGCTACCTGCCCGGTGCCGCCTCCAGCACCGGCGCCGAGTGGATCGGCACCCAGTTCGGAAAGCAGACCGACCTCGACGCCCTCGGGCGCGAGGCGGCCGGCCTTCTGCCCACAAAGCACGCCGTCTATCCCCTGGCCAAAGAAGGCGAGAGGTTTCCCTTCGCCTGTCCTCAGGCCAAGGGGTTCGGGCTCGACGCGATTGCCTCGCCCCCCGAGCGATTCGCGGCGGGCATGGAGGCGGTCGCATATCTCGAGCGACTCGGAATCGAGCGGTTCGCCGACCTGGGCTTCCCGATCGCCGACACGATCTACGCCACCGGAGGCGCCGTCGCCGGCGAAACGTGGCTGCGCATCCGGGCGTCCGTCAATAAGCGCACATACGTCGTTCCCGAGCATCCCGACTGCGCCATCGGTGCGGCGATCCTCGCGGCCACCTCGCATCTCGGCGATTCCCGCGAGGCCATCCGAAGGCTGGTCCGCGTGAGCCGTCGCGTGGAGCCGGACGACCGGCTGATCCGCGCCTACGATGAAGGCATCGAACGGTTCCGGGCGGAACTCAAGCGGCGAGGCTACCTGTGAGCATCTTCAAGGCGTGTGACATCCGCGGCGTGGTCGGCGAGGATATCAACGAAGACATCGCCCGCCGAATCGGTCGCGCACTGGGTCAGATGATCCGGCACCGTCAGCAGCGGCAGGTCTGCCTGGGTGGTGATTTTCGTCGCAGCACCCAGGCGCTAAAACAGGCGGTGCTCGCCGGACTGCTCGACGCCGGCCTCGACGCCTACGACGCCGGCCAGGCCCCCACGCCGGTTGTATACTTCGCCGCGTCACACCTCGGCTGCCCGAACGTGGCCATCGTCACCGCCTCCCACAATCCGGGGCGATACAACGGGCTGAAGTTCATGGTCGCCGGCCAACCAGCCATCCCTTCGCTCGTGCAAGAGCTGCAGGCACGCGTCGATTCACCGCCCCCGCCCGTTCCGCCGGGCAGCGCCAAGCCGGTCGACATCCGTACGGCCTATGAGAGGCACGTTCGCCTCGCGGCCGCCGCAACCGCCAACAGCACGCCTGAAACCCTGTCGACAAGCGGATTGAAGGTCGTCGTCGATACGATGGGCGGCGCCTTTTCCGAGATCGCACCGGCCGTCTTCGCCGCCGCCGGCTGCAAGGTGATTCCCCTGTCCGCTGAGTTCGATCCCGACTTCGCCAAACGCAGCCCCAACCCGGCAGCAGACGCGAACCTCGCCACGTTGTCCCAGTGCGTCGTGGCAGAACGTGCCGACCTCGGTATCGCGTTGGACGGCGACGGTGATCGGGCCGCATTCGTCGACAATCAGGGCACGGTCGTCCGGCCCGAACAGATGGGCGCCCTGCTCGTCCGGCGATGCTTCCGGCAGCCCAAGGTCGTCTACGATCTCAAGTGCGCGTCGGTCCTGGCCTCCGAGGTGCTCCAATCCGGCGGAACCTGCACGATGCAGCCGAGCGGACACGGATTCATCAAGACCGCCATGATCGACACCCAGGCCGATCTCGGTGTCGAGGTGAGCGGCCACTACTTCTTCAAAGCACTCGGCGGCGGTGACGACGGCCTGTTCGTTTCACTGATAGCGGCACACACGATCGCCGCCTCCGGCTCGAGCCTGGCCGATCTGGTCCGCCCCATCGGCTGGCCGGCGATCACACCGGACCTTCGAATCCCCATCACTGCCGATTCCGCCGACCTGCTGTCCCGTATCGCACACGCCTGCGGAGGCGACGTCACTCGACTCGACGGCGTGCGGGCACAATACGCCGATGGCTGGGCGCTGGCCCGAATGTCGATTACCGAGCCCCTGATCACGCTGCGATTCGAAGGGCGAGATCGTCGAAGCCTGCAGCAGGTGGCCGCGCGGTTCCTGGCTGGCGCACCCGACCTGTATAATCGAATCAAGGAGCAGTTCCATGACTGATGTATTGGACGAACTGGTTGCGATGTCTGCCGAGCTGGGCCTGCCCGCCCACGACTATGCCATCCTCGGCGAGGGTAATTCGTCGGTGCGGGCCGATGACGAGACGTTCTGGGTGAAGGCCTCGGGCACGCAAATGGCAACCGCCACCCGGGACAGCTTCGTGAAGGTCCGGTTCGCGCCGATCCTGGCCGCCCTCGATCAGCAGCAGATGAGCGATGACGACGTCAAGCAGGTTCTGAAGTCAGCTACAATCCAGGGGGCCCGCGCGCCCTCCATCGAGACGTTCCTGCACGCCATGTGCCTCCAGATCGACGGGGTCCGCTTCGTGGGGCATACGCATCCGACCGCAGCCGTCGGCCTGCTGTGCGGTCGCGACAGCCGTGAGATCTTCGCGGGCAGCCTGTTTCCCGATCAGATCGTCGTCCTCGGACCGGCCTTCGCGTACGTCCCCTATACCGATCCGGGGCTGCCGCTGGCCCACGCCGTTCAACAGTCCATCAAGAGGTTCAAGGCGGATCATCATCGGGCGCCCAAGGTCGTGCTGATGGAAAACCACGGCGTGATTCTCCTGGGCAACACCGCCCAGGAGGTGCTGAACGGCACCCTCATGCTGGTCAAGACGTGCCGTATCTTCGTGGCCAGCCATGCCGCCGGAGGCCCCCGGTTCCTGTCGGCCGCACAGGTGAGTCGAATCGATCATCGGCCCGACGAACTCGCCCGCCGCAAGGACCTCGCCTGACGGCATCAACAACATTACCGTTGTGGATCGCGCCGCCAACGCCATCATGCCGTGCCCCGGCAGCGACGGCCTACCTCTTCCGCATCCTCACCACCACAATCATCGCCAACACCCCGGCGACCGACAGCGGCAGAACGCCACCCAGACCGGTGCCGCACTTGAAGGCCGCCTCCACCTGCATGTTGCTGCTCATGGAAATCATGATCGTGGGCGTGTCCAGAACGGTTGCATGGTTGGCATCGCCTGGATAATTGGGGTCATACACCGTCCAGTCTCTGAACGACTTGCCCGAGACGGCCGCAGCCGTCAGGGTCACAACCGTGTTCGGATCGTAATACCTCGGCAGATTCGGATCCACAGTCACACTGCCCCACGAGGGATTCGTCACCGACAGACTCAGCGTCGTATACGGAGGCGTGGTCAGATCGAAGGGTACATACCCTCGCTGATGGGCCGGCGTCAGCCCCTCGGCGAAAGCCACCCAGAATTGCCGGGTCGTCGCATCGTACACCACGCTGAGCAGCGTGCTGCTCACAC
Source organism: uncultured Planctomycetales bacterium (assembly GCA_964446835.1). Lineage (GTDB taxonomy): Bacteria > Planctomycetota > Phycisphaerae > UBA1845 > JAFGLZ01 > CAYUQT01. The sequence continues at coordinate 31,833 of CAYUQT010000081.1, forward strand.
CGACGATCTGGGCGATCTCGATCGAACGCGTCGAGTCGATGTTCCCGTATCGAGCCGTGATCGCGTTGTAGAACATCTGATTGCCGCCGCCGTCGTGCCGCCGCCAGTAGACGACATCGTTCAGCGATGTGTGAAACGGCGTCGGGCTGACGCACGGATGGGGGTTGACCGATTGGTTGTCGGAATAGATGTCGCAGCGGCGATTGCTCGTCAGGAGCAGCCGGCCCGTCAGACTTCCGCCGTCGGGGCCGCTGACGCCGTAGTAATAGTTGTTCGTCCGGGTCGCGCTGGTGATCCGGCTCAGTGCCTCCGCAAGCGTCGTGTCGTGGTAAATCGCCTCGCGCAGCAGAATCGGGAACGGGATGCCGTTCAGCGTCTCCGGATCGCAGAAGTATCCCATGATCTGGCTCAGGGCGATGCCGTGCTCGTTCAGACCTCCGCCCGACACCCCCAGCATCCCGGCGAAGCCGATGACCGCGTGTACCTGTCCGTCGTCGGGCTCGAAGATCGCCACCACGGGGTAGTCCTGAATCCCCGTGTCCATGCTCCAATCGAGGTTGCGCAACTGACACAGGTGACCGCTGGCGGTCGCACTGCCCCAGGCGGCAAACAGCGAACAGCCAAGCTCGGACATGTCCGGTATGAGCTGCATCCTTCGGAGCTTCTCATACGTGATCTCCGGATGCCCGCCCGCCGCACACCCGTCGGCGACACCCTGAAGCTCCTGGTCGTACGAGGTCGTGTCGAAGTAGGTGCTCTTCCACATGGCCGCGACGGCCGCGGCGTATTGCGCCTCGGTGAACGGGGCAACCGCCGACATGCTGGCGATGCAGCCGGCCACCTGATTGGCCAGTAACCGCCCGTACTCATAGCCCATCTCGTATCGCGTCCCGCCGACCTTCACCAGCCATATGCTGTCCGAGCCGCTGCCGACCGTTTGCAGCGTCCCGTAGCCAAAGCCCATCGCCACTCCGGAAGGCCACAACGCCCCGACAACCGACACCACCATTACGGTTATGGCGATTCCACACCGTCGCACGTCCTTCGATGTCACGCGTCCCATGTCTGCCTTCCTTTCGATTGTGACCACCCTGCGCCACGGGCGGACGCGGTGGCCCGGCCTGGCGACCTGCCACCGGATTCCCCGACCTCACGTCATTTCCTACGGACATGCCTTGCCTGCGCGATCGGACCCGCCGGCAAGAAGGGGTCTCGGTCATCGTCCCGCCCCTCAAATCCGAACCGGCGCCCTGCCTGCAATCTATCTCTTCTGCCCCATGCCGTCCAATGGAAATCCCCAACTCCACGACCAGGGTCCGTCCCTGCCATCGGGTGGCGTGGCTTCCACGTGTCCCAACGAGGGGCAAAACCCCGTCCCCCACGTGCGTCTCCTACTGCTGCTCGCCTCGCTTCAGCTCGCAGACGTATGCCCTCGCCTCCTGGCTCACACTCCCAACTCTCCGCCCGAGCCCCATCCGAGCCGTCGTCCCCGACCCGGTCCGCCGCACCGACAACGGCGGTGCCTCCCCCCCGCGACTCCAATCCCCACGCCCACGCCGTTCAGTCATTCCGGCTGTAGAAACGATCGATCCGGGCCTCGTCCCCTCCGCGACGAGCCCGGACCCATCACAAATCTCATCACATCAGAGCCCTATGAGGTCGATCCGTGCCGTATCACGGATTGTTCGGATCAACCGGATTGTCCTGGATGACCGGCTTGTCAACACACGAATACACCTTCCGGCCCCATTGGTAGTCACCTGGATCCAGCGTCTCCTTCAACGTCGCCTTCCCCGCGTGCCCGTCGGCGTATGCATAATTGCTGCTGTCCATGTGCGCGGTCGGGTTGATGTAGGAGATGTGGTGATTCGCAGCGGCCACGCTTCTATCTGCCAGAACGGCCGCGATAGCCGCTGTCGCCTCCGAGAGCGTCACTTTGAAAACCTGGGTACCCATCACGTACCCCTCGCCGTCGAAGACGCCGCCGCCGGCGATCTTGACCCCGTTGGTCGGACGGTGACTCTTATAGGCAGCACCGCCACCCACAGAACTGCCCCATATGCAGTTGGAGTTACTGCTGAATTCCGCCAGCAAGATTGTATTGGCTGGGGCATCGATTTCATCAGGACTGACCACAGTCAGGTTCTTCGTGCCCGGCGGATTCGCCGCGTCGTGAGCAGAGCTGAACTTCTTGCGAGGCATGATCACCTCATTGGCCACATAACTCAGGCGGGGGGCCTGTTGGTCGTCCTTGGTGTTGGTCGCGTCTTGTGAGGCCTGCCCAGACGGCGGGTTAGAGACACGCGCGGTCGTGAAGTTGCTGGGGGCCCAGCCCCCGGGCACGTGAGAGGGACACACGTACTGCTTCGCGGTTCGGGGATACTTGCCGCTGGTGATCGCAGTCTGGTACTCACTCGGCTCCAGCGCCGCCGTCCAATGATAGTAGCCGTTCGCACTGCTCTCGCCGTCGATGTAGCCGTACGACGAAGGGTAGTACTGATTCTGAGTGTGGTACATCGTCAGCGACATCCCGATGTTGTGAAGGTTGCTCAGGCAGTTCGATGACTTGGCCATGTTCCTGGCCTTCCCCAGCGAAGGCATCAGGATCGATATGAGCAACGCGATGATTGCGACGACCACCAGTAGTTCAACCAGCGTGAAACCTCCTGTGACAAACGTTCTGCTGCGATTCATGTCCTTCATGGCGATATCCTTTCCTCGAAAAGCCACGTACCTCGGTTTCCTACTCCAGCCCCAGACGGGGGGACGTATTGCCTGACCATTCTTAGTTCCATACCGGATCTGAGAGGCCTCCGAACGCTCACGTCCGGTCCGATGTCGGCCATGACGACCGACTCCTTGCGCACAAGGATCGCTCCCCCGGATGAGGTGAGTGTTCGCACCTCGTTAAGAGATGGTGAATTTGAGATCCTTCCTGGCTGGGGACGCACCCCGCCTTCCTTACGGGTTGGTGGCCACGGCCAGGCCAAGATGGGAACAATGCCCCGACAATGCGCGCTGCTTCCCTCGCGCCCCGAACCCCATCTCTGCCCCGTTCACGGGGCTCCCCCGGCCACGCCGGGCTATTAGGCCAGTCCTTTGAGGACTGGTAGAACTTCTTGCTATCAATCAGCCCGTTTCAACGGGCTTCGCGTATCTTCGCCGCGCTTCCCGCGCCTGCACCGTCTGCCAACGCCCCCGCCAGTCTCCGCCCCCCATCTCCCCTCATCCGACTCGTTTGTGCCGAACCTCATCCTGTGCCGTAGGCACAACCGACAATAGCCCAGCGATTCATCGCTGGGATCCCGGCTGAACCGACGGTGAACGCCGCTCAGCCTTGGACACCCCTTTGGCGTTGGGCTACCATCACGTTTGCCTAAGGAGGCCCTCTTAGGGAACTGGACATGTGGCATTTCTTGCTCGTTGCTTGCAGCTTGGTCCCGGGTCTGTCCTCTCTCTCCGCAGCAGAGAAATCACCGACGACAAGACAGTATGCTGACGAGAAGCCGAAACTCACAGCGCTTCGGGACGATCGGTATATGCTGCCAGTCCTGGACACCTATGAGATTCACAGGCAGGACAAGCAGTTCTCCTCCGGTTCCTGGGGAGAACGATCGCTTGTCCGCGGAAGTGGCCGACTGGGAAACGGATTCGGCGGGAGTCTCATTGTCGGTCATGTCGAAGGCTATGCTGTGGCCGGCCACTGGATCGTGGGCAGTACGTCCCATGGATACTTCATGTTCAATGCCCGCGGGTCTGACCCCAACGCGAGGATCTTCTCGACCCGGCAGGAATGGCAGGCCGCGCTTGTGACAGCCGGCATTCCAAGGGACATCCAGATTGTCGATCCCGATGTGGCGGCCGAGACCGTGTCGGATCAAATCCTCCACCCTTGGGACTACCACTTCATGCGAGGGCGTTTCGGTTTGTCCGATGGCGCTTGGGCCGTTCTCGTGCAACTGACGGGACTGGCTGCGGCGTTCGCAATAGGCGCAATTCCCTGGTTCAGGTCGCATTGGGTCCGATGGGCTGTGGGCATCGCATGGTTCGTCACCATAGTCAGTCATGGTCTGATGACCGGCGGAGGTCCTGAGCTGTTCTTGGGGCTCTTCGTCTATCCTCTGGTGACGGTTCCGGCCGCATTCATCTCAAGTGGAATCAGAGACCTCGTGGAATACATAGTGGCCATATGCCGAGATCGGCAGCCAGACAACGCGTCAGAATGATCTGACCGTTCAACGGGCTTCTCGCACCTTCGCCACGTTTCCCGCGCCTGCACCTTCTCCCAACGCCTCTACCAGTCCCCGCCCCCCATCTCCCCAATGAGACAGGGAAGGAACCCCGATTCTCCTCACTGCGCACGGTAGGGTCTCCGTGACTTGTACAACTCAAGGCGAGCTGCAATCTCCCTTGCATCGTTCTGGTCTCCAGCTTTACTGGCCAGCTCAAGAGCAATCATTGCCTCTCTGCGAGCCTCATCGAACTGTCCCAGCTCGGCATAGGCGGCCGCCAGTGTGTCATGAACAGACGAGTCCTTGCCCGATGTAACCTCCAGGGCCGTCTTGGCCAATCGGAGGGCTTCACCGCCGTCGCGGAGCTTCTCTGCGGGAGCCGTAGCGAGTATCCACGCCAGGTTGTTGCACACAAATGGATTCTTGGGTTCAGACTCGAGCCCACTGCGAAACACCTGGGACGCCTCGTCCAACCGACCCAGAGCCAGCAGCGCCGATCCCCAATGGCCGAGAAGCTCGGCCGTCGTCCGCCTGTCCAGTCTGGGGTTGGCCTTAAACAGGTGTTCGTAGCACAACGCCGCCTCTCGGAACACCCCATCCCTGAAGCAGTTCTCGGCGAACCGGCGGAGATTATCCGGATGGTCCGGCACGAGTTCCGCCGGCCAACCCGCTACGGCTGACCAGACCTCCTGATCGCTCAGCCGGTAGATCAAGATCGAATAGCCCACGTTGTCGTACGGCTCGCGTTGTCGAAGGAAGGCGCAAAGGCGCGCCAGGCGGAGGCGGAAATACAGATCGAGTTCGTAGGGCGATAATCCCACGATCTTCGGCGGAGCGGCACGGTCGAATTGAGGGACTACCGCCGCCTCTGGCAGCCTCCCTCTGAGATTGCGGTAGCACGATTCCAGTGCCGGAGTCCATCGACACATCGGCAACAACCGAAGCTGATGGAGCATGGTCGCACTGATGCAGTAGACGCCTCCGGTTAAGCGAGCACCCCAAAGCGGATCCCACCTCAGGAATCCCGACATAATTCGGGCGTGAATGCCGTAGTAGCTCGGTAACCCCGTCCCGAAATACGAGAAGTAGACAGGTGGCAGCCCATTGCCCGATTGGGCTGAGGCATGGCCCTCGACGTTCTTGTCAAGCCATCGCTTGAGTCCCGGCAGGTCCTGACCCCAATCCAGAGAGCTGTCCACCAGATGCTTGTACGCGTGGCGAGGACCACCAATGAGGTAGTTGAAGTGGGCCAGGTAGTGGGGAAATGTCCAGACCGACGAGACCACGAACGCCCCCAGCAACACGGGGATGGCCCCTCGAACAATCTTGTGAGCCGATCGCAAACACGAGGCCGACCGGCCGGCCAGAATGAACAGCGGAGGGTAGACAGGCAGGATCAGCCGATCGCCTAAGTTGACCGAGTAGATCATCGCGAACGTCGAGTAGACCACCAGAAGCGTCCATAGCGAGGCGACACGATAGAAGCCTGCCCACAAATTGAGTCCGCGCGCCCATGACGGAAGAGGACCCGCATATGCCGCAAGCGGGCTCACACATGACAACCCTGCAACGACAAGGATGACGATGAGCGTCAAAGACGACTTCACGAGGAGACAGTAGGGGTAGTAGTACCACCAGCCGCTCGGACGCGTTTCACCGTTTAGGAAGGCGTCTTCCGCATCGACACGCCGCAAGGCCATGCTCAAGCCGTAGAGGTAGGCCTCCGGCAGAACCCGGTGGTCGCGGGCCCAGACAATGAATCTTGCCTTCATTCCCCTCTCTGCCAGCGTGTACTCCCAGGGGCTGACACTCTCAGGCAGACTCGCCGGCGAGAACAAACGATCGCGTCCCGGCACCGTGTTCTTCATCGCCTCATATCGGAAGCCGTAGGCAGCCCAGATCAGGAGGATGACAATCAGGGCCTGCGTCAACGCCACCAGGGCCCAGACCACCAACTGTTCGAATTGCGGATGGGGTCGGTGGATCCACGCCAGCTTCACGTGCGTCGGATGACCCGAAATCAGGCGGATGAAGAGAAGCACGCCGATCATCGGAAGAATCAGTATGGACGACATCTTGCACAGAAGCAGTCCCGCAATGGACACGGCTCCGAACACCACTCTGGACCACGTCACCTGGTGCAAGACCCGCCATGTGCAGAGCATGGCCCCCAGAAAGCACCCCGTCACGGCCAGGTCTCCCGTCACAAGCGGCGCGTTTGCCAGGATGCTCGGACTGAAGGCATAGAGTGTTAGCGATATCAGGCCGCCGGCTCGGCCGAACAACTGCTTCGACCACGCATAAACCAGAGCCCCCAGTCCGACGCTCAGAAGCGCCATCATCGCACGACTTCGAAACAGAATCGCGTCGGTGTCGTTGCCGCATTCGTAGAAGAACCGGCGCCCGACCTCCCAATCGTTCGAGCCCCACCATGTCGCATGGTTCAGGTCGGGAAATGTGCACTTCCAGATCAGACAGGGCAGTGCCGCCCACACGCGGATGGGCGGTGGGTGGTCGGCATCAAGCCGGAAGTCGCCTGTATTGAGGATGCTCACACCAGCCGTCAGATGCGTGATTTCGTCAAACGTTGTGCACGTGTCGCGGACGCTGAAGACCGCCAGCAACCAGTGAGTCAACAGCAGCGCGGCTACGGCGAGCCGCACGCGCACAGTCGTAGTTCGCTTGGGATCCTCTGTACAACGAGATTCCGATTCCATCCCTCTCGCCTTGGCGGCCACCAACCGCCTGCTCGCACACCAGAAGCCCTGTCACCGAATGCCTCACCGAACCGGCGCGTGGCGAGCCATCCTGACCCGGAACCCAAGGCTTGACCGATCATCCTCTTCACGATGGACATGACAGCGCGAGAAGCCTTGGTCTGCTCTTCTGACCCCCATTCCCTGCCACTTCTTGTTCCGCCCAGAACACCAGGACTTCCGTGCCCTGTCGCGTAGAGTCATATTACCGCATTCTATGATCGGCACAGAAATCGCCCAAGAAAAGTCAGTGCGAAAGAATGCGAAACCTCCGGCCAGTTCAATTCACACAGGATACTCGCGACCCCGTCGGTCCAATCGCCAAACCACAAGCCCGATCTAACCCAAGCCCTTTGAGGACTGGTAGACCAACCGAGCCTCCCTCTCTTCTTGCTATCAATCAGCCCGTTTCAACGGGCTTCTCGCTCCGTTGCCACGCTTCCCGCGCCTGCACCGTCTGCCAACACCTCCGCCAGTCAACGCCCCCACTCTCCCCGATGAGGCCGAAGAGGGACCCACCTCCCGAATCCGGCCTCGGAGGCAACCATCGTGGTCCCTCCACCTTCAA
>CAYUQT010000082.1:0-39117 GCA_964446835.1 uncultured Planctomycetales bacterium
TCTCTGCTGCGCACGAATCGCGGGGAGTTCTTGGATATCCAACGGATCATACAACCCCGATAAATAATAGTAAATGCGGGACAGTCACCTATTTCTGTCAACAGACATCGACTGACCCCGATCAACAAGTGACGGAGGCCGCCATGCGACGGAGTTGTTCTCACCTCAAACGCTGCATCCGATGCATCGGTGTCCCCGTTTTATTGGCGGCGTGGTCTATGCCTGCCGTCGCCGACGCTCCGGCGACCGCTCAGGCCGTCCTGCGTTTCTCGGGACATGGGTACGTGCTGGCCTTCCGCCCTGACGGCAGTGTGGAACTGCTCGCGCAGCAGGCGGGGCGAGAGGTCCTGTTGGCCACCGTCGACGGCATGGCCCTCCCGCCCGAGAACCTCCGCCTCGGCGTGGGTCTATCTCAGGGATCGGCCGGTCCCGGCAGCAGCCGGCACCCGTCCGTCGAAGTGGGTCTGGTTCCGCTGTCGGGCGACGACAAGGCCCACCTCGTGGATAGGAGCACCGGCGAGGATGGCACCGCACACGGCTGGCGCCAGGTCGTAGTGAATCAGCCGGGCGGAAGCGGATCGCTCCGAACCACCTGGACGCTCCTGCCAACGATGGTTCATGTCCGGCTCCAACTCACAGTGTCAGGCGGCCAGACGCCGGTCGAACGCCGATTCGCTCTGGGCCTGAGGCTCGCCGACGGGGCGAGCCCTGCCGAGCAGATCAAACCGGCACGCTGGTGCCGTCACCCGGACGGAGGCGTCGCGTTCCAGCGCACGGCCGGCATGGCCGATCGGTACACCATCGGCAATGCGTCGCTCGTCATCGCGCACGATCAGGGCCTGGCGCGGTTGTACGATAAGAATCAGGGCACACTGCACCTCCGCGCGCTTCGCGCAGAGATGTCCCCGCGTGCGGAAGCGAGCCTCAGACCACCTTCCCCTTCCGCCGCCTCGCAACCCGTGGCCTACGAAGCGAACCTTGCACTTGCCGTCGGCACAGCACCCGATGCGATGCCCCTGGCGGTTGCGGCCGCCCGGGGTGACGGGGTGATGCTGCACGTCGCCAGTCCCGTGCCGTTCCATCTCTGGACAGACCCCAACGAAGAGATGACCTTGACCGTTCACGTGGCCAATCTGCTTCCTCGGCCGAACGAGGTGAGGCTTCACTATGTCGCCCGTGATTTCGACGGGCAGATCATCGCTCGCGCCGAGCGGGCCTGTTGGCTGCGTGTGCTGGATACGCTCGAGTGGCCGCTTCGCCTCCGGACCAGTAGGGTCGGGCCCATCTACCTCGAGGTCGTGGCCCATGCCGGCACCCAGGAGGTCTTCCGGGAACTCTGTCTGGGTGTCCTGCCGAAACGCCCCTTCACCGACGGGCACAACTCACGGTTCGGCATCTCGGCCTATCGCGGCGGGGTGGGCGCCCACACCGAACTGAGGACGGACGAGCAACTGCTCGCCCTCATGCGCTGGGCAGGGGTGAGGTGGCTTCGGGCGTGCGACGACCATCGTCGTGCTCGTGAACGAGGCTTCTTCACCTGGTACCAGAACGGCGTCTCCGGCCCGGTCTTTCGCGACTACATCGACGGCAAACCGACGTGGCTGAACAACGCTGCATCGCTGGAGAACTACCTCACCGAGAACCTCAAGCGAACGCTCGCTCAGGGCGATGAGGTCCTCGAGTTCACCAACGAGTGGAACCTCATCGGCGGAGAGGGAAACGGTGTCATGGCCGAGCGGTACGCCCGGGATTGGCTGATACCCATCAAGAGGCTTCGCGACAGGCTTACCCCTGGCATCCGGTTGGCCGGCGGCATCACGGCCAATGGCGACCTGGTCTTCCTCGACAAGATGCACAAGGCCGGCGGATGGGACCAGTTCGAGATCCTCGCCTTCCATGCCATGGGCGATCCCATGACGCCCGACTTCGACGACGGCAAGACATACTGGAGCTATCTGGCCAGCCTCTGCAACATCCACGAGGCCATGCGCCGATATGGCCGCAAGGAACTGTGGATGACGGAAATCTACGCCCCCACAGCCCCCAACAGCAGCCGGTCGAACAACGAGCGAGTGGCGGCCGAACACATCGCGCTGACCTGTGCCCTGGCGATCGCCGCCGATGTCAGGGGTTTCATGTTCTACTGCCTCGACGACTTCGACGCGGATGAGGAGATCAAGACCGCCCGGGATATCGGCGAGCAGGCCGAACGCGAGAGCTACTTCGGCCTGGTACGACGCGACTGGTGCCCCAAGCCCGGCCTGTGGGCCTACCAGACGGCCGCCTACCTCCTCGACGGCGCAACGTTCCTCGGCGACGTCCCAATGGCAGACCCCAACTGCTTCGGTCTGCTCTTTGAGGGCCATCTCGGACGCGTGGCCCTTCTGTGGAGCCGAACGGAGGGCTACCTGACGTACCGCCCGCTGCCGCACCGCCCGCCCTGGCATGCGCATTGGGCGGTTCGAACGCCCGTCACCGTTCCTGCAAAGGGCTCCAATATCACGGTGGTCGACTGTGTGGGGCACCAGCGGCACGTGAGCCCCGACGCCGCCGGCAATGCCGTGATCGATCTGACCGGTGCCCCGATCTACGTCCTCGGTTCAGGGTTCGATGCCTGCAAGGGAAAATACGCGAGCCTCTTCCGGAACCAACCATAAACCGGGGACAGTCACCTATTTCGTGTGTTCGCGGCTCGCGGGTGCGATCGCTCTCTCAAGTCGGATCGAGGGTGCTCCCCGTTCCGAGCCGGGGCGTCCCGCCCGGATATCCGGGTCGAGACGGCCCGGGTCGGCGTGGTGATGCGGCGTCAGTGCTCCGCCGGTGAGGTGCGCACACGACGGAACGTCGCGCCTACAGGGTGCGCTCGCCCTCCCGGTAGGTGGCTGCGTCCCGACGCACCCTGCGAAACCGCATCGGCGAACCGATCGCTCCCTCGAAAGCCACGTTGCCTTCTCCGCCGCCCGGCGGCTACAGTGTACGCAGTGCCGGATCACACAAGGAATCGTCGAGGGCGTGACACAGGGAATGTCGCTGCGGAATCCCCCAATCCAGGCCGCTCTGATCGTCATCACCACATTCGTGGCCTATGTCCCCGCCATCTCCGGCGGCTTCATCTGGGACGACGACGACTACGTCATCAACAACGACACCCTCCGCGACCTCCACGGCCTCCGACGCATCTGGTTCGAGGTCGGCGCCGTCCCACAGTACTACCCACTCGTCCACACCACGTTCTGGCTCGAACATCATCTCTGGGGCCTCAACCCCCACGGCTACCACGCCGTCAACGTCTTCCTGCACGCCGTCAACGCACTTGTGCTCTGGCGATTGCTTCTCCGCCTTTCGGCGCCGGGGGCCTTTCTCGCCGCGTGGATCTTCGCACTGCACCCGGTCCATGTGGAATCCGTCGCCTGGATCACCGAACGGAAAAACGTGCTCTCGGGCCTGTTCTACCTGTCGGCGATGCACGCCTACCTGCGATTCTGCATGCCGGTCGAACTGGGGTTCGCACGCCCAACCGACAACCCCGCCGCGCGGTCATGGTCGTTCTACGCCTTGGCCGCCGTCCTGTTCCTCTTCGCCCTGTTCAGCAAGACCGTCACCAGCACCTTCCCGGCCGCTGTCCTCCTGCTGATCTGGTGGAAGCGCGGGCGACTCGCCCTTCGCGACCTCTGGCCGTTGCTGCCCCTGCTGATCGTCGGGGCCGGTCTGGGGCGACTCACCGCATCGATGGAGACGAACCTGCTGCGGGCCATCGGTCCCGATTGGGACCGCACCCTCATCGAGCGAGTCCTGATCGCCGGGCGGGCCCTGTGGTTCTACGCGGGCAAACTGCTCGCGCCGTATCCGCTGACCTTCGTCTACCCGCGATGGACCATCAACGCCTCGGCGGCAGGGCAATACCTGTATCCCGTCTCGGCCTTGGCGGTGATGGCGGGACTCTGGCTCCTCCGTCGGCGCTGGGGCGTCGGACCACTGGTGGCCGTGCTGTTCTTCGCCGGCACGCTCACGCCGGCCCTCGGCTTCTTCAACGTCTTTCCGCACGTGTTCTCCTATGTGGCGGATCACTTCCAGTATCTGGCCAGTATCGGCCTAATCATCCTGCTGGCGGCGCTGCTCACCCGCGCCGCCGGACGCCTCGGCCCATGGCAAGACCGGTTGGGCCTGCTCTGCGCTGCGATCTACCTGGCCGTCCTGGGATCGCTCACATGGCGACAGGGCCGCATCTATGAAGGCCTCGAAACGCTCTGGCGGCAGAACCTGTCGCTGAACCCCAACTCGTTTCTCGCCCACAACAACCTGGGAATGATCCTGAACGATCGCGGCGACCTCAACGGGGCCATGCACCATTTTCGAGAGACGATCCGCCTCAAGCCGAACTTCGGCAGGGGCTACAACAACCTGGCCGGTATCCTCATGGGACACCAGAGGGTCGATGAGGCGATCCCTCTCTACAACGAGGCCGTCCGCCTGTGGCCCGACTATGCCGAGGCGCACAGCAACCTGGGATACGCCCTGGGCAAGGCGGGCAAGACATCCGAGGCCGTGCGCCACCTCCAGATCGCCCTGCGGCTCAAGCCCACCATGGCCAATGCCCACGGCAACCTCGGCATCGTGCTCGACGGGGCGGGCCAAACCGACGAGGCGATCCGGCATTATCGTGAGGCCATCCGCTTGTCGCCCGACAAGGCCGACTTTCACTGCAATCTCGGCGTGGCCCTCATCCATCAGGGAAAGCTCCCCGACGCGATGGCGGCATTCCGCGAGGCACTGCGGCTGAATCCGAATCACGTGGAAGCCCACTTCAACCTCGGCTTAGCCCACGATGTGCAGCGCCGGGATTCCGAGGCAATCGCAGAGTACTCCGAGGCGCTTCGCCTCAAGCCCGAACACGCCGGTGCGCGCAACAACCTGGCGGCGGCACTGCTCCGAGCGAATCGGATCGACGACGCCATCGCTCAGTACGAGAAGGCGATTGCCCTGGCCCCCGATTCGCCCGAGTCATACAACAACCTCGCGTGGCTTCGGGCCACGCATCCCAATGCCACGGTCCGTCGAGGCGATGCGGCGGTGCGGCTGGCCGAGAAGGCCCGCGATCTGAACCGGGATGCCCGCCCCGACACCCTCGATACCCTTGCCGCCGCCTATGCCGAGGCGGGAAGATTTCCGGAGGCGATCGCCGCCGCGAGCAAGGCGATAGAACTGGCCACGCGCAGCGGGCAGGGCCCGCTGGCCGATTCGATTCGTGCTCGATTGGACCTCTACCGGGCAGGCAAGCCCTATCATGAGGTGCCCCGCTAGAACCATGATCCTCGCGGCCATGAACATCATGAAGGTGTTGAACATCACCCTGCTGGCGATCGGCGGCGTGGTCCTTGTCGTCTGCCTCACCGTCGTCACGGCCCGCCGGCACTGGCGAGCGACGCTGAGTTGCGTGCCGGTTCGAACGCGACGCCTCGATCTGGTTCACGTGGCCCTGGTCCTGATGGTCCTGCTGACCGGCATGGCGCTGCTCAATACGATGGGGGCGTGGCTTCCGATCCCAAAGGGGATGACCGTCGAACAATGGCGCGGAACGGGGGAGACTCCGGGTCTGTGGGCCGTCGTGGCGCAAACCGCCGCGAAGGTGCTGGCGGCCGTCGTCCTGGTCGGCGTCATCGCCATCACCCTTGAAGGCGGATTGCCCGCATTCGGCCTGCACCGGCTGGGGCCAGGCGATCTCCTCTGGGGTGCCGGTGGATACCTGGCCGTCTGGCCCTTGTGCCTCGGGCTGGCCAACGCCGTCGTCTGGATCACCGGGCAACCTCCTCAGCATGCGGTCATTCACCTGCTGCGGGCCGAGGGCGTTCCGCTGTGGGGTACGGTCACCCTGTGGGTGGGGGCCCTCCTGATCTCGCCCGTCACCGAGGAACTGTTCTTTCGAGGGCTTCTTCAGACGGTCTTCCGCGGCTACTTCAGCAATGCCTATCTGGCGATCGGCCTGTCGGCGGTCTGTTTCGGTATGGTCCACTGGAGCCAGCCGCAGTACGTGGCCGCCCTGACGGTGCTCGGCCTGGCACTGGGCTATGTGTACGAGCACACCGGTTCGCTGGTGGCCCCCATCATCCTGCACGTCCTCTTCAACAGTCGGACGATGCTGATGGACTTCCTGTCGCAGCGGATGTCCGCCGGATAATGCCCAAGACGCGACGTCGTGGTCGCCCAGACCCAACTCGTCGGACTTGCGGCGCTTGGCGATACGCTAAGGATTGCGTCGATCCCACAGAACAGGGAGAATGACTCTAGACCCGCTGAATTGCAGACAGGAGCGTCTCTTGGAGGACCGGCCTGGGATCATTCAAAAGCCCCATCGCATCGTGCTGGCCTGCATCATGGTCTTGGCCGGTTCGGCGGTCCGTCTCTGGTACCCCGCCGACCAGCAGTTCGGAACCGATGAGGTGGTGGCCCTCCTCCTCGGACACGATTGGCTGAAGCATCCGGGGATCGTCTACCATGGCATGTACTCCGGAGGCGGGGTCAGCAACCCTCCGATCTCCATCTATCTCTTCGCCGGGGTCTTCAAGCTTTCGTCTGGCAATCCGGAGACAGCCTGCCTGGCCGTCATCGGTCTGAATATCCTGGGCATCGCTCTGGCGGCATGGTGGTTGCTCATCCGATCGACCTGGCTCCCGCTCTTCTGGGCGTGGTGGGTTGTGGGGGCCCTGTGCTTCAACCCATGGATGGTGATCTATTCGGGCGACATCCTCGCCCAGAGCCTTCTGTTGCCGTTTGTCGTTGTTGCGGTGGGAGGCCTGGCCGGCTTTCTCCGCGAGACGCCATTCTACCCGCGCGTCCTGATCGGTATCGTCAGCCTGGCCATCCTCTCACAGATTCACATGTCGGGCATCCTGTGGACGGTTGGACTCGTTGCGGGAGTCATCCTGTTCTGGCCCGGCGGTCCGCGCCGACATAAACTATTGTTCCTCGGCTCGCTGGCGGGTGTTCTTCTTGCGGCATATCTGCCCTGGCTCATCTACATCACCAAGACACGCCCCGCCTACGTACAGGGGGCTTCCGCCGACGGCGTGATGCGGATCTTCTGGGACCTCGTCAAAGCCCTTGGGGCGGTATGGGCGGGCACCTCCTACGGTCAGTTTCATTGCTTCTTCACCGCCGAAGAGGCCCATGCGTTCTATACCCGATTGGGCCTTCTGTGGCGGGCACATCAGTATCTCTCGTACTTCGTTTCAGCCGTCGCCGTGGTGGCCTCTCTGACCGCTCTCAGACGATTCTCGCAGTTCTCAACGCGCGAGCGGCTGATGGCCAGTCTGATCCTCGGCATGATGGCAATTCCGCTGCTGGCCACGGTGATCAAGGCCCGGGCCTGCCCCCACTACGCCATCGTGGCCTTCTTTCCAACGATGCTGCTCATGGCCTACGGGATGGGCAGGGCCCAAGAATGGCTCCGTTCGCGAACGTTACGCCTGGGACTGAAGGCCCTGGCCATCCTCATGCTGGCAGGACAGCTCTGGACCACATCGGCGTTTCTCCGGACTATTCACGCCCATGGCGGAACGAAAGGGGATTTCGGTGACACCCTTCATGTTCAGAAGGAGAGAGTCTTGAAGACTCATGGGGTACGGCTGAGTGACTTCCGAACCCAGCCTGGAATGAACAGGATTGAAAGCGTCTACCTGAAAGACTACTACTCCGACGGGCGGATCAACGCGATCGAGACAACACCCGAACACCGCGGATTCTGACCGCCTCTGTCCTGTCGGGATGCCCTACCCCCCGCTCAGCCCGGCCCACCGGTGAAGATCCGCTCCCCAGTAAACAACGAAGAGCGCCGCGGCCCCCCAGAGGATCAGCGTGATGACAAACGGCCGATCGTGGATGACGACGTCCGTGGGGCCTGTCACCCGACCGGATTCAATCAGCATCGCATACCGGAAGATCCCATACACCACCAGCGGCAGTGTGTAGACCAGATACTTCTTGTCGAACGGAGGTTGAGGTCCGCTGCGATCCATCACGTAAAGCAGGAATGTGACGATCGCTATCCCCGCCGTCACGCTGGTCAGGTGGTTCAACAGGTCGTTGGAGTACCTCGCCAGGCTCGCACGGTGCCGAACCGCATCACCGTGGTTCTGAATCACCGCCAGCTCGCACCGCCGCTTGCCGAAGCCCAGAAACATGCACAGCGTGAACGTGCAGATGATCAGCCAGGGCGAGACCGCCAGGCCAATCGCCACGCCGCCGGCGATCGCACGCATCACGAATCCCGTAGCGATCAGGATGACATCGAGAATGGCCTTCTGCTTCAGCCAGTACGTGTAGGACACATTCACGACCATGTAACAGATGAGAACCAGCGTGAAACCGCGGGGCAGCATCGTGCACAACGCCACCGATCCCATCGCCGACACGATCGCCACAACAATCGCCTCTCGAACCGTCATCACGCCGCTCGCCAGCGGCCGGTTCTTCTTCGTCGGGTGCAGGCGGTCCTGCTCCCGGTCGCGAATGTCGTTGACGATGTAGGTCGCGCTGGCAATCAGGCAGAACGCCGCAAACGCCAGCATCGAGAGAATCATGGCCTTCGGATCCGTCGCCCTCGCACTGAAGACCAGACCGGCCAGCACGAATACGTTCTTGACCCATTCGGCGGGTCGCATCAGACGAATGTAGTTGCGCATCACATCTTTCCAACAAGAAGACGGGTCCGAGACCGACGGGGCAGTCTGGACGCCCGGAACACAGAACTCCATTCTAGTTTTGTGGTCCTACCCCTGGCAATGGGCGACGCAGCGACATAGCATGAGGCATAGACCCTCAAGACGTCTCTCGACATGGGCGAGCGGGCGAACTTCCAGCGGTGAGATACCGCACCCAGGGGGTCGAGAATGCACGCGTTGGGACGTGCGATGCACACCCGCGCCGGCGGCAGGGCGGTTCGTCATGAGTCTCATCGTCGATGCCAACTGCATGATCGGTAAGAGCGCCGCCCCCCGTCCAGACTGGCCGGCCAACCCCTCCGAATCGGCCGAAGCCCTTCGTCGCGTCGGTATCGGCCGGGCCCTGGTCTGCAACCACGTGTCGCTTCAGTATGATCCCGTGCAGGGGACGAAGTATCTCGCAGCCGACGTGCAGGCCCTCCCGGATTTCTTCTGCGGATGCCCCGCGGCCGTGCCGCATTGGGGCGGCGATGCCCCGGGACCCAAAGAACTGCTCGACGGCTACGTCCAGCGCGATTGGAAGGCCTTCCGCCTCTATCCAAAACTGCACAACTTCCTGTTCCATTTCCTGCTGATCGGGTCCCTTCTTGAGGAAGCCCAGGATCGACGATTCACCGTGCTGATCAACAGAGATCAGTTCGAATGGCCCGAGCTGATCGATATCCTCCGCAGCTTCCCACGGCTCAAGCTGGTCGTGTGCAACGAAGGGTATCGAACGACCCGCACCCTCTTCGCCCTGTTCGAGCAGTTCTCCGAGATCCGGTTTGAGACATCGTGGCTTCAGCAGTTTCTGCTGTGTGAAGAGGTCGTTCGTCGGTTCGGTGCAGGCCGGCTCGTGTTCGGAACCCAGTTCCCACGCTTCGAGCCGGGCGCCACGCTGGCCCCTGTCCTGAGAGCCGATATCCCTGACGATGCTCGCGAGCGGATCCTCGGCCGGAATCTGGTCGAAATGCTGGCGGAGGCGCGGTGATGAGCGACCTGATGGAACGCTTCCGGCTTCGCCAACCACTGGGCATCGTCGTCGTCGACTGCCACGCCCATATGGGCCGGTGGGGGTTTCCGGTCTTTCAGAACGGTTCGGCGGCGGCCATGCTCGCCGAGATGGATCGCTTCGATGTCACGACGGCTGCCGTCGCCCATCATGCCGTCATGGGACCCTGCCCCTCGGAGGCCCACCGACTCGCCGAGGCCGAAATCGCCGACTCACCCGGCCGGTTCTATCTGTGGTGCGGCTTCAGCCCGCACTATCCCGACGAGGGCGTCCAACAGCTCGATCGCCTCTTGAGCGACCCCCGATATGTGGGAATCAAGCTGCATCCGGCCACTCACGAGACCGATGTGGATGATCCACGCTACCGCCCGGCCTTCGAATTCGCCGACGCCCACACCCTCCCGGTCCTGATCCACTCGTGGGTCCGAACCGGCTCCCGGCCGGAACTCATCGCCAAGGTCGCCGCGAACTTCCCGGATGCCAGGATCATCCTGGCGCATCACGGCGGGGGCTGGGACGGTCATGCCGAGGCCATCGAGGCCTGTCGCACCCGCGAAAACCTCTACGTCGATACGTGCAGCAGCGAACTGGTCTACAGAATGGTGGATCGGCTGACAGAGGCCTTGGGGGCAGATCGCGTCCTGTTCGGCAGCGACCTGCCGTTCCTGTCCCTGGGTCCTCAGGTCGGCAAGATCCTCTATGCGCGCATCACCGATGCCGAAAAGACCAAGGTCCTGGGCCGGAGCTTCCTGTCCATGCTCCGGATGCGAAGGGGGCTGCCGCCCGTCCCGCCGCCGGCAGGCTGACAGAAGCGAACGCCCGGTGCATTCTCACCGGCCTCTATCGTCGTGATCCGCCGGTCAACTCGGCCAGAAACGCCTTGGCCTGTGGCATGTCGGGTTCCATCTCAAGGGCCTGCTTCAGCGTGGCGATCGCCTCCTCGCGCTGATTCATCTGCATGAGGCACACCGCCAGATTCACCAGGATCTGCGGGCTGGGGTTTCGGCGGGCCGCCCTGCGAAATTCCTGGGCCGCCTTATCATACTGGTGCTGAGCGAAGTAGATCTGTCCGTACAGAAACGCCGCGGGGGCATGGTCCGGAACGATGCGTCGCACGACCTCCAGTTCATCCAACGCCTCTGCCCATTTTCGCTGGCGGACCAGACAATCGGCCATGAGCACGCGGGCGTCGATGTCCCGCGGGTTCTTCGCCAATATCGCATGTGCCCCCTCCATCGCTTCTGAATACCGACCCAACTGCATCTGGGCGACCGTCATGTAACGGCGAGTGGGCAGATCGTTCGGATCGAGCCGGTGGGCCGTCTGCAACGCGTCCAACGCCTCCTGGAAACGCCGGGCCTCCAGCTCGATACGCCCCAGAATCACATACGCCGCACTGCGGTCCTCTGACGGCATGTCGGCACTCAACTGCGGAACCACCATCGCCCGGGCACGATCGTAGTGACCGTCCCGCGCCAGCATGTGGGCCAGACTCCGTCGCCCGAATCGTTCCGTCGAGGGTATCGAACCGCCCACCGGCAGAACCGTCGCCAGCAGAAGGGCCCCGCTCAGACCGGCCATCCCGAGCGCCGCGCCGCGACGTCCCTGCCGATACCACCCGAAGACCTCCTCAATGCCGTACCCGCCCAGAATCGCCCAGAACGGCACCGCGGGCAGCCGCATGCGTGATGAGGTATAGAAGATCAGACACGAGGCCAGTCCCAGCGCCGCCAGCAGAACGATCGGTTGCGCCTGCGGTCGTCTCACCGCCAGCAGCCCCCCGGGCACGCCGACCGCGACAATCAGCCCAAAAGGAATCGCCAGGAGACGCAGAACAGACACGTCCGCCCGCTCAACCTCATAGGCATAAACGTTCGCCAACTCGACGTTGCTGAAGTACAGCCGAAGCTTCCGCCACAACACCCACGACCACCATCGCGGATACTTCCGCACGAACGTCAGCCCTCGCTTGTACCAGAACTGCGACGCTTGGCCGCTCGTCAGCCGGCGGCCGACCACCTTCTCCGCCGCCGCAAGCTGCTCCTCGTGCTGCGTCGCCACCTCGCCCGTGATCACCCCGCCCAGGCTGAGCGATCCGGCAGCGGTCGGGTTGTTGCCCAGAAAGAACGTAATGCCGCCGGCCGACGACAAGGCGATCCACTCACCCTCCGCGCGGTGGTTGTGAATCGCAAACGGAGCGATGATCAGAATCGCACCCGCTCCCAGCGTCGCCGGCACCATCATCAGGCCAGAACCGCGGCGGCGATACCGCCATATCAGCCAGACGATGAGCAACGGAATCGCCGTGAGCATCGCGGGCCGCAGCGCGCTGGACAGCCCCAGCATCAGCCCCACGCCCCCGGCACGCAGCCGGTTCGGCTCAAACGCCAGACCCACCGCCCACCACGCCGCCACGAGCGTCAGCGTGATGCTGGGCGATTCGGTCAACAGCTTGCCTTCCGTCGCCACCAGAGGACCGTAGCCAAGACAGAGCACCGCGGCGACAACCGACGCCATGGGACCTGCCAGCCGCCTCGTGATCGCATACACCAGCCCCGCGTTGAGGCAGCCCAGAAGCAACTGGAGAACAACCACCGGCCTCGTCGAGGCGGCCGTCTTCAGAAAGACCGCCAGAAGGTAGGGATACAGAGGACCCTGCGAGTGGGCTGTGTGCGGCGGAGGCCAACTGCCCTCCAGAAGCCCGCGGGCACGACCGAGATACATCGCCGCATCGGAGATCGGTTGATCGAAGTAGGGCCAGTTGAGGGACTGGTAGTAGTAAACGCATCGCACAAGGGCTGCGACGGCCATCAAAACCCCGCAGATCACCCAGTCCGAACGCGAGAGTCTCTGCAATGAGGATTCCGAACGGTCGGTCATCGTCTCTGGTCGCCGCATCGACGCCGCCACGGCCTCATCCTTCCGTGGACATTCCCACCGGCCACGCACCCGGAAGGTTCAGAATCGGTTCGCCGCCCGGTTCTCCGGGCCATCGGCCCGGGGCTTGCCATTGGGGCCTACCTGCCCGACTGAAGCCGAAGGTTCTCCACCTTGCGATACATCTCCAGCGCCTTGGCGTTCTGAGGATCGTACCCCAACGTCAGTTGATAATGATCGCTCGCTTCCTTGTACTTGCCCATCCGAAAATACGTGTTGGCCAGATTGAAGTGGGCATCGGCAAAGCCGGGCGCCAGCTTTATCGCTTCAAGGTAGTGATCCACCGCTTCGCCGAGCCGGTCGTTCTGCTTGGCCAGGATACTTCCCAAATTGTAGTGCGCGGCAGCCAGATTGGGGTTCAGCCGAATCGCCTTGCGATAGTGCTCAATCGCGTCGATCGGTTGATCCATTCGGACCAGAACCGACCCCATGTTGTTCTGCAGATCCGCCGAATCCGGGAAGATCTGCTGGGCCTTCTCCCAGTATTCCAATGCCTTGGCGTAGTCCTTGCGACGTTCCATCTCCGCACCGAGACCGGCGTAGGCATGCCACGTGTCCGGATTGTAATTCATCACATGGGTCCAGAGTGATGACGTGTCGCGCCAGACCCGCACCTGACGGCTTGTCAACAAGACCAGCAACGCGATCGCAACATAGCACACCACGGCAACGCCCAGAGCAGGGCCCATGCCCGACCGCAACTCGACACGCTCCAGACGCGGCGAAAACTCGATCCCGCATTCGGGACAGTGCGAAGAATCCCCCTGAGGTACCCGCCCGCATCGGTCGCAAACCTTGCCCACTTCGCGGACCTTGCCCCCCGCTCCCAGCCACGCCACTGCGCCGGCGGCCAGAATCGCCCACACCCCACAAGCCAGATACGTATAACGATCTGCCGCCAGTTGCACCCCCGCCTGGAACGGCAGCAGAACCGGCGAGAGCATCACAAGATACGCCAGCCACAGAACCAACCCCGCCACCC
This sequence comes from uncultured Planctomycetales bacterium, assembly GCA_964446835.1. Classification (GTDB taxonomy): domain Bacteria; phylum Planctomycetota; class Phycisphaerae; order UBA1845; family JAFGLZ01; genus CAYUQT01. The sequence goes on from CAYUQT010000082.1 coordinate 13,628, forward strand.
ACTCACGGCAGAATCGAATCGCCAGCGCCGTCACGCCGATCACAACCACCGTGCTCAGCAGGAACTGCCAGGCCACCGGACTGAATTCCACAGGCCACTCATACAACGGACTCAGGCTCAGCGGAACCAGCGTCTTATATACGTAGAACGCCGGTCCGTACAACGCAACGGCGATCCGATCGACAGGACCCCGCTCCGCCAGGCTCACCAGCGCGCCCGCCTGCTCCTGTCCCCGAATAGCCATCGCTCCGGCAAACGCCGCCACCACCAGAAACGGAACCTTCTCCCACCACACCTCCCGCGAGGCCTTCGAAAACCATCCACGAATGCCCCCGGTCAACCGCTGCAGCGGAAACACATCCAACAGCAGCATCAGAATCGGCAGAACCAGCGTCGTTCCCTTCGACAGCACCGCCAGGGCAAAGAAGACAAATGTCGAGGCGAGCGATTGACCCCTCGATTCGGCACTGTCCGGAACCGGACTCCGGGCCTTCACGTATGCCAACAACGTCAGAAAGAAGAACAATCCGCTCAGAACGTCGCGACGCTCGGTAACCCAGGCCACCGACTCGACACGCAGCGGATGAACCGCGAACATCAGCGCGGCGATCGTCGCCGAAAGCGTGATCAACCCCTCGCGCTCACCCACACGGAGTCGCAAGGCCAGTCGCACCAGCCGCCTCGTCAGGAAGAACAGGGCCACCGCGGCCCCGATGTGCAACAGCAGGCTCGTCAGATGATAACCCATGGGCTTCAGGCCCCAGACCATATAGTCCGCGGCCAGCGTCACCCAACTGAGCGGCTGATACGGCCCCGTGTGCGTCGTGTAGAACATCCACCGCAAGTTCGCGGGCCATAGGCCGCGAAAGTGCGGGTTGTTGATCACGTTCAGGTCGTCGTCCCAGTAGAGAAACTCATTGTGAAGGCCGGGACTGAACGCGACAAACGTGGCCGCGGCAATCACCGCTATCCCAATCCAGATCAAACCACATCCGCAACCGCCCGTGCCCGTCTGGCACGCTCCGCCGGTCTCCCGATCCCCGGACGGCGGGGAGCTCTGAACACCCGACGACAACTCCGAGGCACCCGGCGACGGCGAAACATCCTGTTGAGAGTTCATATGTGAATCCCGGTTCAAGTGATCCGATGCCCGCTCGCCCGGCCCAGAAGTGTTCGTGAGCCCCTAGGAGTGGGCGACAGACGCTTATGATACCAACTTGTAGACGTCTGTTAATCCTCAAGCAGGAGGTATTCCGGCGGAATGGACCGGAAAACCTCTTCCGTGCTTGTCAGCCCTTTGGCAACTCGAAGCAGCGCCGAGTGCCGGAACTCCCGCATACCCTCTTCCGCCGCCTTCTGGCGGATGTCTCCCGAGGGCTTGCCGTCGGCAATGTACTTCCGAAGCTCCGAAGTGACCGTCATGATCTCAAAAACGCCGGCCCGCGCATCATAGCCGGACATGTCGCACGCCGCGCAACCCCGCGCCCCGTACAGTTGCCGGCCCTCTTCCGGCTCCAGCCACTGCCTCACTTCGTCGAACGTGTGCGGAGAACTGCTGATGTCGAACGCAAGCTTGCACTTCGGACACAACGTCCGAATCAGACGCTGAGAGATCACTCCCAGAAGGCACGTCGAAAGGAAGTGCGATCGAACACCCAGGCTTCTCATGCTCTGAATCGCCGCCGCCGCGACCGGGGCGTGCAGAGTCGCGAACACGAGATGACCGCTGTTCGCCGCGCGAACCGCCGTCTCCGCCGTCGTGTCGTCACGAATCTCGCCGATCATGATCACGTCCGGAGACTGACGCAGCAAGGCGCGAAGCAGTTCGGGGAAATCCAGCGATATCCGCGGATTTACCTGCGACTGTCGCAGCCCTGGAATCGCATATTCGATCGGATCCTCGATCGTGTGGATCTTCCGCCTGCCGTCATTAAGGTGCGACAGACAGGCATACAGCGTCGTCGTCTTGCCCGACCCCGTCGGCCCCGTCACCAGTATCAGCCCGCTCGGGCTGCCGAGCATCCCCATCACCTGGTTGAGTTCGTCTGTCGACATCCCGAGCTGGTCGATCCGGCGAAGCTTTGAATCCCGCTCCAGAATGTGAATCGTGTAGTCCTCGCCGTAAAGCGTCGGCACCGTGTTGATCCGAAGGTCGACCGTCTTGCCGCCTCGCAACGTGTACAACCAGCGGCCGTCCAGCGGCCGGCGCCGTTCCGTGATGTCCATCTGCGCCGACGTCTTGATGTAGCTCATGTATCGACGCCCGGCCTCCAGCGACAGCGTCATCACGGGCTTGATAATCCCGAGCCGACGCATCGTGACGGCCACGTGGTCTTCATTGGCTGAGAAGAACACGTCGCTCGCCGACACCGACACCACATGGTCCAGAATCGCGCCGACGCCTTCCTCCACCGAAGCTTCCAGCGGCTCGGCCGGTGTTCGGGGTTCAACCTGACTCATGCCGTCGCTCCCGTCACCTTGGCCAGAGCCGAAGCCTCGTTCTCGGCCATCAGCACAATCTTGTCCAGGCGAATGAATCCGAACACCTGCTGCACGCGAGGCGGGATCGAATGCAATACCAACGCACCGCCGTTCTCACGAAACCTCTTCTGCAATGTGATCAGCCACCCGATACCGCTGGAGTCTATGAAGGTCGCCTTGTCCATTCGCAAGAGAACCTTGCGGGAGAAGCAGTCATCCCCCAGCACCCTGCAAAACGGGTCCTCGTCGCCCGGCCTGAAGTCCTGCGTCATGATGTCGCCTTCAGCCGACAGACACACCACCGCATCGTCACCGCCCGATACAACGTGCAATTCCATGTCTACGCCTTATCCTCCACTTAAGGGTGGGAGGTGCACCGTTCAACGCCACCCCCGCTGTACTCCGCGTTCGCCGGGAGAACTCCTCCGCGTCCGATCGTCGATTCGCCGGCTCGGCCGAGCCGGCTGTCCGCGGTCCGGCCCATCGACTTCGAACACCGACACGCCGTCATTCACGCCTGACAGACCGCTAAAGCGTCCATGGCGCCCGCATCGGACGCTCCAAGAGCCTGTTAGCTTCCTCGTCGCCCGCAAACGCCTCGCGGACCGGGTCCCACCGAAGCTTGCGACCCGTCCATCGGGCAATGTTGCCCAGATGACACACCGTCGCCGATCGGTGGCCGATCTCCACGTCGGCGACCGGAATCTTGCGCGAGCGAATGCACTCCAACCAGTTCCGCATGTGGTTCGCGCTCTTATACAGGTGAATATCGGATGCCTTCAACGGCTCCTTCGCGATTTCCTCTGGCCGGCTCTGACACTTCTGCCGATCGATCAGGATCGTTCCCTTCTCGCCGATAAAAAGACCCCCTCCGTGCGGACCCTTGCCGTCCAGACACACCTTCACTCCGCTCTCATATCGGAAAGTTACCGGACACTTCAACCCGCTTCCTTCCGGCCACACCTCCACCGGTCCGCTTTCGTCCATCCCAAGGGCCCACTGAATCATGTCCAATCCGTGCGACCCCCAACCCGTCATCTCACCTCCGGAATACGCCCGGAACGAAATCCAACCCGCCTCCGTCCCGCGAACTCGTGGAAGATAGATCTCCTCGTGATAGGGGCGCACCGGCGTCTGACCCAGCCACATGTCCCAGTTCAACCCTTCCGGAACCGGCTGCTCCGGAAAGTTCGGTTCCCACGGACTCGGATAGTTGTCGACATGAACCGTCTGAATCTTCCCGATCCGACCGTTGCGGACCAGTTCGCAACCCAAACGGCACTCCTCCATCGATCGCTGTTGGCTGCCCGTCTGAAAGACCCGCTTGTGCTGCCGCGCCGCTTCCACCATCGCCCGGCCTTCGCGAACCGTCAGCGACATCGGCTTCTCGCAGTACACGTCCTTGCCTGCCTGACAGGCGTGGATCGAGTTCTGGGCGTGCCAGTGGTCCGGCGTGGTCACCACGACGGCGTCCACGTCCTTCGACTCCAGCAGCTTCCGATAGTCCTGATACTTCTTCAGCGGCGAGCCCTTGGCGAACTCGTCCATCCGCTTGAGATACACGTCGCTCACCGCCACGATACGGGCATCCGGCGGAAGATGCATGACCTCGCGAGCCCGCCGTCCCGCCCCGATGCAGCCAATCTGGATCCGGTCGTTGGCTCCGGTCCGGCTGCCGGCGGCAAGCACGCCGGCCGGAACAAAGTACGGAGCCGCAAAACTCGCCGCCGCCGCCTGGGCTCCCCGTTTCAGGAACTGCCGTCGCGAAACCCGCTTCTGTTGCGCCATCACCGTTTCTCCATCCACTCTGAAGTACATGTTGTGCCAAGGAACGCGGCAGCGCCACGCTTTCTTCCGGTTCCTCGACGTCCTCCTTACAGGGGAGCGTCGTCACACCTCGATGAGCCCCGAACCCTCCACCGGTTGGCACACGTTCACCTGAGGTTCCAGGCCGCCGGGGCGGTAGTACCCCTTGTGCAGTGTCCGCTCCACCGATTCGGCCGCCCCTGCATCCGCCAGAACCATGATGCACCCGCCAAGCCCCGCGCCCGAAAGCTGCGACCCATACACCCCCGGCAGATTCGAAACCGTATCCACCATTCGATCCAGCTCCGGCAGGCTGCACGCATAGCCGCCCGGCTGAAGGTGGATCTGAGCCGCCGCCACCCGCTGCGGGTCCTCGCTCGACAGGTCTTCCACCAGGGCGTTCAGATGAGCGTCCGTAACATCACAATCGTACGGAACCTGCCGGCTCGGAGCGTCAAACCGGGCTACTCGGTCGCCATCATGACTGATGCGCATCAGCCGCCCGAAGGCATCGATGTCACCCCGCTTCAGATAGTCGATGCACATCCGCGAGCGATGACATTCGGCGATGCCGTATAGCACCACGCGTCGAATGTGGTACTCGCCGGGATCCGCGTGCGACGCCCAGAGACGTTCCAGCCCCTCTCCCTCTTTCCCCGTCAGGCTCTGGGTAATCTGGCGCCGCGTCATCCGCGAGGGCGTCCGGCGAAGGATCTCGTAGATCTGCGAGGTCTTGATCCCCAGCCGAGCCGTCGAGACATCGCGAAGGTACTCGATCATCGGTGCGTAGGGGGGGGTGAACTCACGCAAGAGCCGCACCCCCGTCCGATAGGTGGCCACCCGCTGGTTGAACTGGTCGCGGGCTGTGCTGCTCTTGGCCGCCTTGATCTGACTGTTGGCGATGATCACCACCACGTCCGATGGCAGCTCGACGATCTCCTCCACCTCGAAGGGGAAGAAGCGAACGTGCGCGATGCTCCCGCGACGCCCGAACCGGATGGCCGCATGATCCGCGCTGCCCCCGCGCGAACCGACAAACCACTCGCCCTCTCCGCATAGGTCGACAAACTGCCGCGGCTCAATGTCGAAACTGTTGATCGCCGCCGCTGCGTGGGCCACCGCTACCAGCACCGCCGAACTGCTCGACAACCCCGCCGCCACCGGAATGTCGCCCGTGACCGCGCAGTCCATCCCCCGGACGCGAACCTCCCGATACTTCTGCTGCAACCGCAACAACGCCGCCTTGGCATAGTTCGACCAGTCTCCGGCCGTCTCGCGAACCAGTTGCCGAACCTGAGGGCTGTCCACGTAACTCAGCCAGTCATCCCAGTTGAAACTGCCCAGCAGCTCGGACATCCGGAACCGGCGATCGGGGAAGTCCCGAGGCCGGACGTTCACCAGCCGGATCGTGTCGTCTTCCCGCGGCGATGCAACGAGAATCACCTCCCGATCGATGGCCAGCGGATTCACGTGCCCACCCTGGTGGTCCACGTGCCGGCCCATCAGATTGACGCGACCGGGGGCCCTTACAATGCAGGCCGATCGATCCGCACCGAAGCGCCGCGCAAACACGTCCAGCACCGATCGGTACGCCGACAGTCGCTGCTCCCGACGCCCGTCGGACGGACCGTAGATCTCGGTGAAACGCCGGCGAAGACCCGCCGGCACCTGCTTGAAGATCGATTGCCAACGCTGCACGGCCCGAAACTGCCGCCGATCCAGAACCGCCGCACGTGGAGCCGTCGTCCGCTGCTGGCGGCGCCGAAGGTGGTCCTCGATGGCCAGCAACTCGTCAGGCGAGTTGAACGCCATGACCGTCCGTGGGTCTTCCAGCGGCAACTGCCGCACCCGAAACCGTGGCTTGCGCTGTTCGTCAGCCGATTCCGCCAGAAACTTGATCGTGTCCGTCAGATAGTACTCGCCCTGGGCGTTGTCGTTCCGCAGGTTGTCCAGCGCCTCGTACAACGCGCCGGACCTGTACAGATACACCGACACGTTCTCCGTGCGGGCCTGCTTCTCCACGCGATCGGCCGCCACCCACTCCCCGCCGACCCGAAGGCAGCCCGGATGCTCGCCCAGCAGGGCACGCACCCCACTCGTTCTCAGGCTCACGCCTCGACCCGCCAGGTCCCACAGCGGGCCCGCGGCCAGTTGAAGCTTTGATTCCGACGAGAAGTACTTCCGACCGCTCTCCATCAGCTTGGCCGCCGGGATAGACCGGGATCGCTCGCACAACCCGCTCAATTCACCGAACCAACGGGCCTTGTTGATGTCGAACACCTCGAAGTTGCCCAGAACGCGATCGGCACCGTCGGTCAGAATCCGGCCGGCCCCGTCGCTCGCCCCTCGCGGTGCGGTCAGAAAACAGAGGTCCGCCTCGGTCCGGTGAAAGTGCTCCGCCAGCAGGCGAATCACCGAAGGCTCCATGACCTTGTCGCCCATGGTCAGGAGCACCGAACCCTGGTAGTTCAACCGCCGAAGCGCCTGGGCTCCGATCTGCGCGGCGTGGCCGGTGCCCTTCTGCTCGTGCTGGTACGTGAAAATCACGTCGGGATAGCGCCGCCCGACCGTCTCGACCACCTGGCCGACCATGCTTCCGACCACAACCACCTGCGTGTGAATGCCGGCATCGCGGCACGTCTGAATCAACCGGCACACCGCCGGTACGCCCACGACCTCGAAACACACCTTATGAGTCGTGGAGGATCGCATGCGCGTTCCGCGCCCGCCGCAGAGGATAATGCTCGCAATGTCCGATGTGGATGTGCTCATACGAGGGAATCATTCTAATCGAAGCCCCCCAGACCACCAATGGGGCGCCACCGGAGCCAGCGAGTCCGCAAGGAACACGGGCGGAGTTCGTGATGGCAATGGAAGAAGTATGATTGGAGGAGACAGGCCGTTTCGCAGTGGGTTCTCCAGGCTCCCGGAGGCGGATCGGTTCGCGACGCGCAAGGCCGAGAACGCTTTCAGGCACGACAGGGCCGGCAGCCGAAACACGAAGATCGCCGCGGTGGCGGGGTCGCCTACTCTTTCAGAGTCTTGCCTTCCTCCGAGTACTTGAGCAGCCAAGCCTTCGCCCCAAGGCAATTGGGGTCCTGATGAAGGATCTCCAGGTAGTGCCGAGTCTCAGCGTCTCCTATCTCCTTCAGAGTCCGCGGCCTTCGTGCCCTGTTCGTCGTGGGACTTGGGATGTTCGGGAGGATCGATTGTGTCAGAAAGTCCGTAACGGCCTTTCCCGCGATCACGTGGGACTCCACGCCGGGATGAAGATCGCCTTCATACACGCCCAGTTTGGCGAGGTCATGACTCCGCAAGGGCTCCAGCAGGTCAAGGTACGGCAGCTTGAGATCGGCGGCTAATGCGGCGCCCCGCCGATGCACGTCCTCGAGGGGATAGCTCCCGGCCCACCCCACCAGTGGGAAACGTACCATGACGTAAACGGCGCCGCCTTCTTCAGCGAGACGCTTGGTGGTGACGATCTCGCGTGAGAAAACTCGCCAGGCCTTGCTACGTTCCTCCTCCGTCGCACCGCCGCTCAAGTAGGCGATGAGGCGGGGTCTGACGAGGGCCGTACGGGCCTTCTCTTCAATCATGTCGGAGAGGATCGAGACTCTCGACAGCCATATCCGCCGGTTGCTCCATTCCTGGAGGTCGCGCAATTCCTGTGCGACGTCGAGGTCGAGCCCTCTGGGCGAGATGACATGGACCAGGACATCGGCGCGGGCAGATTCCCGGAGTCGGTTATAAAGCCCCCATTCTCCCAGACTGTCGCTGCCCGATACCCCGAGGTTGATGGTCACATACCGGCCGGGCTTCCATTTCTCCAGTGCAACACCCACGTGGTGGACCAGTGTCTGTTCTGGCTTGATCCCCTCCACCCCCCGAGTGTACGAGTCACCCAGAAAGACAACCCTTAAGATGTTCGGATCGTCAGGTATGCGGGCCAGCATCTGCTGGAACCCACGCAGGCCAAGGTCATCGACATGGGGGGCCTCATTCTCAGACGAACTGCTCAGGACCGCTATCACCCGGACGGCGATCTCAGAGACCACGAGCAGTCCGGCCACGATCGCCACAAGCTTGAGCCAGATTCGACGGGGCTTCTTGACCGCGTGTGATGTTTCTTCAACCACAGATTACGTCTCCATTAGAAGGACGTTCTACTTCTTCTGTTCGATCGCGGGTCTGCTGTCCTGTGTATGGGGTGCGGATGATCGAACCCGGCCTGTGTTCGGGTCCGTCCCTTCCGCGATGAGCCGGGCCACGGTCTTGTGCCAAGAGGCCCTTGGATGATGGTCGCTGGGGTAGAAGGCCGCAGGGTCATTCAGGGCACTGTATCCGGTCAGGTCGAGGCATGGGATACCCAACGACTTGCAGTCCGAGACCATCTGCTTGTCGGCGGCCTGGGCCCCAAGCGTCTCCGACTCCAACGGAAACGGATACATGACGACAACGAGGCGGATGTTGTGCTCTTTGCACAGCGATTGAATGGCTTCCAGGAGCCCGCGGGTAACTCGTTCTTCTCGCGGAGCTAGTGATGGGTCATTATCGTCGATCGATTGATCGACGCCGATCAATCCCTTGAAGACAGGCCGGCCGCCCTCCATCTCATACAGCGGGTTCTTGCCCTGGATGGCAACCAGACTCTTCAGCCAACCCCGCCGACGGTCATTGCGGAAGTGATGGTGCCACATCCAACAGTAGATGGCTACGTCGATCTTCCGCCCCGCCCGAATCTCCTTCTCAAGACACAGCAGAGCGTGTGAGGTCGTGTAGCCAATGCAGCCGAAATTGCGCACACGGCAAGTCTTCCAATGGTCTCGCTGCAGAACGGAAGCGAAGACCTCGTCGTCGTTGACACCCAGTCCGAAGCAGAACGAACAGCCCAATAACGCCACCGTGGGTCCGCTGTCGGGAACGCCGGGAACAAGACGGTTGCCGTCGGAACCTATGGTGTAAGTCGCCTTGTATTCGGGTTCGGTCTGCGTGGTTCGCGCACCGGGCTTGTGACGCCAGCCGAGTCGTTCGTCCATCTCGAAGAGTTGGGGCTCTTCCTCAGGAGTGGCCTTCGAACTACGCCAGGAAAGTCGGTCCTCCAACTTCAGTCCGAAGAGCTTGTTGACCAGAAGGGCCAATCCCGCCGCCAAGGCAAATGCTGCGACTGCGAGTAACAATCGCTTTGTGCGGAGGTATCTTGTGCTCATAGGGCATCGATCCTGGTTCGCACGTCCAAGGGGGTCAACGTGCTTGCCTCCCAATCGGTTGAGTCCGACATGCTTGTGGCACGACAACATTACAGTTCTTTGATCGTGCCCTGTTGCGGGTCAAAGCCAACCGCCTTCCCCGACCGGTAGCTCCTGACCGCCGCACTCAGGGCCGCCATGACACGGTAACCGATCTGCTCATTGCTTGTCGGTTTGTTGCGAGTCCTGATGCAATCAAGGAAGTTACGCCAGTGCTCGTGGAAGCTGATCTTCTCCTTGCCTTTGACAACCTTCTGTTGGCCGGCCTTTCCATCCTCACCTTCCGGTGTTATCTCAATCTCGATGGGTGAACGGACCGTCAGAGCGGCCTTCTGCCCACGAATCATCTTCGGCCCCTCCTTGCCTGATGCGAGCGAGGCAAGGACGCTGACCATCGGCCCGCTCTCATACTCGATGAGCACATGAACCGTGTCGGGTGCTTCGCGTCCGTACTTGTGATAGTACACACCGCCGGCAGCCAGGATCCGCTTGGGCAAACCCAGGTTCAGCGTGAAGACCCAAGGCGTCAGCACGTGCGGCAACTGGTCCGTTATCGGCCCTCCGGAGTAATCCCAGAAATCCCGGAAACAGGCGAAGCGAAGCAGATCATACGGACGCTTGGGCATTCGGGTCAGTTCGCAACCCTGCCACATGTCCCAGTCCAGCGTCTTGCCTGGCACGATCCCTGCAGCCTCAGGATCGTTTACTGGAGATTCGTAGGGCCAATTCTTGCAGTCGCTGCTCTCCGCGTGAAGAAGCGGCCCTAGTGGCGAGACATTCTCCTTCACCAGCTTCCAACAATCCTCCTGAATCAATTGCGTGCCCACCTGCATGACCCGTTGCTTACTCGCCACCGTCTCGACGACCTTCTTGGCCAGGTCGAGGTGGTCATAGTGGGTCATGGGCTTCTCACAGTAAACGTCCTTGCCGGCCTCGAGGGCCGCAAGCGTCAACGGGGCATGCCAGTGATCCGGCGTGGCGACCAGGACGGCATCCACCTGCTTGTCGGCAAGCAGATCGGTCCAGACCTTGTAGGGCTTGGCGCCGCTCTTGGTGGCGGCGGCTTCCAACCTCGGCTGTAACGCGTCGCAGACCGCGACGACATCCACACGCTCTCCCTGATTCTTGCCGAGCGTCATCACCCCATCGAGATGAACGCTGCCCATGCCTCCTAAGCCGATCATCCCCACGCCGATGCGGTCGTTGGCGGAAAAGGTCCGGGCCTTTGCGCTCCTGGTAGCTGCGGCGGCCACTATTCCCGTTCCGGCTACGGCGGCGGTGTGTTTGAGAAAATCACGACGACTTTGCCGAACACGTGCTGTCATGGCTTCGCTGGCCTCCTTCAATAGCAAGAGAGCATAAACAGACCTTATCTCCGGATGCGCGGTCGGTCAAGGAGACATGCTGCGGGAGGGAATACATGCCGCCAACTCAGGGCGAGGGGGGCTCGCCCAGCGCCCGAAGCCTCTTCCGCGTGATCTCAACGGCCTTGCGAGAGACGTCGCACGCCAGATACCGTCGTCCCAGTCGCCGGGCCACCACCGGCGTTGTGCCGCTGCCACTGAAGAAATCGGCCACCAGATCGCCCTCGCGGCTGCTGGCGCGAATGATGCGATCCAGAAGCGCCTCGGGCTTCTGCGTAGGCCAGCCCGTCCGTTCCAGCGACACGGTCGACAGAAACGGTATCTCCCACACGTCCGTCATCACCGGTCCGTCCGCATGAAAGTACAGCCGCCCGCGCCGCGTCTTCTTGTAGGGCCTGCGGTCTTCGTCGTACAGAAGGCCGTCGGTGCGATACCGTCCCTCACGAAGCGGATTGAACGTGTGCGAGCCTCGTCGACGGGCATACAGCAGGATCGTGTCGTGCTTGCGACCGAACCACCGTTGGGCAACGCCCCCCGTCCGGTACGACCAGATGATCTCGTTCAGAAAATTGCCGCGGCCGAACAGGCGATCCATCTCCACCTTGACATAGTGAATCGACAGGCAATCCAGGTGAACGTAGATGCTTCCGTGGTCACCCAGCAGCCGGTGCATCTGCTCCAGACGAACCCGCAGAAACGACAGGTACTCGTCCAGGCCCGCCCCCCAGGCCTCGCGGAATTTCCCCCGATTGCCGGTCGTGCCGCGATCGGTGAAGAACGGAGGGTCCACATAGATCAGATCGCAACAACCGTCCGCCAGACCGGCCATGTAGCCTAGATTGTCACCACAGTGAACACCGGACGAAATCGGCATGGTTGTCCCTCGCCCGGCCCTATGATAGGTTGTGATCCCGGCGATGCCAATCGGAGCATGAAGATGGTCCCCCGAAAAACCAGGCCCGCTGCCAAGAAATCCTCACGCGTCGGCAAAGAAAGCCTCGCGAACCGAACGGCCCGCGCCGGAAAGATCCTCGACGCCCTCACTCGGGCCTACCCCGATGCGGATTGCGCCCTCGTTCACAAGAACGCCCTCGAGCTTCTCGTCGCGACCATCCTTTCGGCCCAGTGTACCGACGAACGCGTCAACATCGTCACCGCCCAACTGTTCAAGCGATACAAGACGGCAGCCGATTATGCCGCCGAGTCGCCCGCCATCCTTCAGGACCAGATCCGCAGCACGGGTTTCTTCCGCCAGAAGTGCAAGAGCATCCAGGCCGCCTGCGCGATCATCGCCTCCGAATTTCGCGGCAAGGTGCCCGATGCGATGGACGACCTGATCCGCCTGCCCGGTGTGGCCCGGAAGACCGCCAACGTCGTGCTCGGCACCTGGTACAAGAAGAACGAAGGCGTCGTCGTCGATACCCATGTCGGCCGGCTCTCCGTCCGCATGGGCCTGACCTGGACCGCCAGGAACGAAAAGGATGCCGTCAAAATCGAAGCCGACCTGATGCAGCTCGTCCCTCAGGCCTCATGGACGTTCTTCGCTCACGCAATGACCTGGCACGGCCGTCGCGTCTGTGCGGCGCGCAAACCCGCCTGCAATCGATGCACCATCTCCCCATGGTGCCCGTCGGCGTTCTCCTTCGAGAAGACCGCCGCGTCGACCTGAGACCGGGATCCCCCGCAAAGAGGCATCAGACCTGCTTCATAACCTCCAACATGTACTGCCGCGCCTTCTTCGCCTCGGCCAGTTGCTTCGGCAGGTCGCTCTGATTCGGGTCGCTCAGAGTGAACGTCTCGACTATGAGATGGCCGTCGGTGAAGCCGCCCTTCTTGAGGTTCGCCAGAACCTTGGCGAAGTTCACCTGGCCGGTGCCCGGTGTGACGAATACCTCCTTGGGAAGCTTGAAGTCCTTGACGCACATCCCGGCCACGATCCCATCGACCGTCGTCGAATCGTCCACCGGATCGATCTTGCCGTCCGAATAGAAGAAGATGTTCCCCGGATCGTACCAGAGCTTGAAGTTCTTGTGCCCCACGGCCTCCAGACACTTGCGGCACTGCGGCCCCGTCGAGTTCGAACCCCCGTGCGGCTTGATCGTAATCAGCAGCTTCTTCTCGGCCGCGTAGTCGCAACACTCGGCGATCACCTTGTAGTAGGGGGCATACTGCTTCTCCTCCGTGATCCCGCCCATCAGCAGACTCTGGGACCCCACGATCGCGCACGCGTCGATCAGCCTCCGCAACGCCTTGACGCCCAAGTCGATCGAGTCCAGCGGGAAACCTCCGCCGTATACCGACGGAACCTGCAAGCCCCGCTTCTTGATCTCCTCAGCTACCTGCGAGGCCTCCTCCGGCGTCGTGCTCACAGACAGAACCAGGTGTGACTTCGACTTGGTCGTCATCAGCCCTGCCTGTTTGAATCCGGCTTCGGCAATCGCATCGAGCGCTACGCGATAGTCGTGCCTATCCCACGGACGCGTGTAGCAGCCGAGCACCCAGCCCTTGGGGCTGTTGGCCTCCGCCGCCGCGGCGACGCGGTCCTCCAGGAAGCGGCTTCCCAGAACGGCCGCCGCCCCCAATCCCACCGACCGACCCAGAAACTCTCTTCGCGTGTGTGCCGTAAATGAATTCATGTAATCGGGTCCTTGTGTTGTACGTTGTTCCCATCCGCTCAGGCCGCTATTGCGGCGACAGCGGCTTGATCTCGATATCGCGGAACCACAGCCCGCCGCCATGGTACTGAAGGATGATATAACCCCGCATGGCCCGGGTCTTCAACTCCGGTGTATCGTCGAAACTGCCGTCCACAACCACCTGCCCGTTGAGCCACACCATCACCTTCTTGCCCCGAGCCAGAATCTGCATCTCGTTCCATTGCCCCGCCTTCTTCAGGGCGCCCGGCTTGGCCGGGATCTGACAATAGACGCTCCCGGCGTGCTGGCAGGGTTTGATGTGCGCGTATACCGGCGCAAAGTCGTCGAGAATCTGAATCTCCGTGCCCGAGCGGATGTACACCCCGCTGTTGCCGCCGGGGTTGAGCTTCCAGTCGAGGCGAATCACAAAGTCGCTGTACTCGCGGGCCGAATGAAGCGACCCCCCGTGTCCCGGCTTATTCACCAGCAGACCGTCCTCGATCTCCCACGATGCCTGCCCCGGAGGAAGCCGCCATTGTTTCAGGTTCGTGCCGTCAAAGAGGCTGACATACCCCGAACCCGGCACCGGCCGCCTCGCGGCCCAATACAGCGATTGTGTCAGCATCCTCTGGAAGGCCTCCGCCTTGAACGCCGGCACCCCGTGCCCGTTCGCCAGATAGGCCAGCCGCCCCTTGCCGATCTTCTTCACCCACGCCATCGCGCGGCGATCGTCCTTCTTCTGCGCCAACACGTGAAGGTCGGCCTCGGCGTGAAAGCTGTGCTGATAATCCTCGTCCTCAATCTGAAAGTCCTGAACCCCCGACATGATCGGGTGCCATGGGTCGGTCACTTCGACACCAAACGTGCCATACTGGTGCCCCGTGAAACGCCCCCCGATGAACCGCCAATAGCGATCGTTCTTTCGGAACGAATCGGTGGCCGAGTGGATCCCCACAAATCCCCCGCCGTTCTCCACGAACCGGATCAACCCGTCCGTCTGAGCATCGGTCAGCGTGCCCCGCGTCGTGTGAACCACCACCAGATCGAACTTGCCGATCCGATCGGCGAGCCAGTCGTTGAAGTCGCCGCTTCGGGTCACCTCAAAATCGCCCGCCTTCTTGAGGATCTCCATGAACAGGGGTTCCTTCTCCGCCCATCCGTGGCTGCCGTCCGCCGTGAGCAATACCCGTATCTTCCCCCCGCCGGCCTTCTCCTCGGCCAGTCCGACACGAACTGCCGACAGCATGCCCGCCGTCGCCATCACCAGGAACCCCACTCGAAACGTCTTCGTCTGGAACATCACAAGAAACTCCCAATCATGAACCGATGTGACTTGCAGAGGAATCTGCAACGACCGGAGTCTAGCACCCCCGCTCCGTGCACGCCACCGCCCATGCAATCCGATGCCCTGCATCCGGACGCACCGCCGCCCGCCTTCTTGCAGAATGCCGGAACCGGCAGACACGTTGGCAGGAAAACAGAGAACCGTCGGAGCCTGGGGTGGGTCACACACGGCACGCCGCCATGTGTCTCGTCTTCACCGCATCCGCTTCCTATTCCGTGGTAATCTCCCGGCGTTCGACAAGGCGGAACTGGATCTGCGGAGCCGTCTGATCCAATACCACCCCGGGCGGAAGGACGAACTTCACGGGCCGCGTCAGCCAGCCCTCGGTCTTGATGGCATCGCTCGAACTGATCTCGACGTACGCCCGGACATCCTGGGGTGTCAGCGAGGCGATAATATCGCTGGAACCCCGTACCTTGGTCTCCATCGCCAGGTCGGCGTTGTTCTTGACCTCCAGGTCGTACTTCCGCCACAGGTCGGCGGACAGATCGAAACGCACATACACGCTGCGCAGCAGCTTGCTCTGGTCCCGGTACTCCACCACCGCCGTCACCGATACCCGATCGGTGAAGAATCGCGCCTGGTCCAGCCCCGCCGGCGGAGACAAAAGCACATCGTTCAGCTCGATCGGCTGGCCCGGCCGCAATTCGCTGTTGCGAAGCTGGTCCCTCAGCAGGGTCTCGATCGGCGCCGCAACCTCGGTCTTCTTCAGCTTGCCGAGCTGTGATTCCGGCAGCCGAACCTTCACCACGGCGGGCGTCACCGTTGTCTGCACGATCTTGAACGAGTCGGCCTGAACGACCACCGTCAGGTCCCTCGTCACGAAACGATCCACCTGAAGCGTCAACTCGGCCGGCTCCACCTCGGTCACCGTAATGCCCCGCCGGCGAACCTCCTCAAGAGCGTTCAATCGATTCACCAGTTCCACCCGGAAGGGCCCGCTCGGCGGGTCGGCCTCGATCACGCTGGTCAATGTGAAACGGTCGTTCCGAACGTCGTCCTGAAGCAGTCGAACGGTCCCCGCCGGACCGGCAAAGGTAGCCTTCACACGAAGGTGCGTGCTGTTCGGGTCCACCACCGTCCAGTCGCCCCGCGCCGGCGGACGGATGCTCAGAGGGACTAACAGCGTGTCGCTCAGCGAACTCGCCTGGTCCGCGTAGAACCAGATGAACACGGTCACCAGGGCAACGGTCAAAGCTGTCTTCACCGCGTGGGGCATGGCATCGTCATCCTGTCAGGCGTTCTTTCCGGCGGGAGGCGTTGCCGGATGTCCGCCCGCGCCCCGTTGGG
Source organism: uncultured Planctomycetales bacterium (assembly GCA_964446835.1). Classification (GTDB taxonomy): domain Bacteria; phylum Planctomycetota; class Phycisphaerae; order UBA1845; family JAFGLZ01; genus CAYUQT01. The sequence continues at coordinate 29,796 of CAYUQT010000082.1, forward strand.
CCCCCAGCCCTGTCCGGAGCAGCTCCCGAAGCTTCTCGGCGTTCAAACCGCGCGTCAGCGTGCCGCGCTCCGCTACCGATACGGTGCCGGTTTCCTCACTCACGATCAGAACCATCGCGTCGGTCTCGATGCTCAGTCCCAGCGCGGCCCGGTGCCGGCTCCCCAGTTCGCTGGGGAACTTCTCCCCCTCCGCCAGCGGAAACTGGCACCCCGCCGCCGCCAGGCGTCCCTGCCGAACGATCACCCCCATGTCGTGCAGCGCCGACCCCGGCCAGAAAATCGTGTTCAGCAGATCCGCCGAAACGCGGGCGTCGATCTCCACGCCCGATTCGACCATCGCTCCCAAACCCACCTCTCGCTCGATCGCCACGATCGCTCCGATCTTTCGGGCCGACAGGTATCGAATCGACTCGATCAGTTGATCGATCACCTGCTCCACGTCGCCGGTCCACCGCCGCAGCCATCGCGTCTCACCCAGACGTGTCAAACCACGCCTCAGCTCCGGCTGAAAGATGATCAGCACCGTGATGATCAGCGCCCAGACGAATTTGTTGTACAGAAACTCGATCCGCTGCCAGCCGAAACGGCTCGCCAGAACGTCCACCAGCAGAATCGTCGCGGCAATCAGAACGCCCAATCCCTTGAGCAAACCCGCCCCACGCGTCCCCCGAAGGAACCGCAGCACGGCGTACACCCCCGCACCGATCAGCAACAGCTCGATGAGGACTGTCTGATAGCTGTAAACGTCGCTCCCGAACCGACGGAAGTAATCACTGAGGAATCTAAGCATCTGGCTTCTTCCGGCCGACGGCGGCGGACTCGCAGCGTCTGTAGTATAATTGCACCTGCGTGAACTTCCAACAGGACTGCAAACCCAACCCTCGGAGCCCATCCATGAAAGCCGCCCTCTTCACCGAACCCGGACAGATCCAGATGCAGGACAGGGCCATGCCCGTTCCCGCGGAGGGACACGTCCTCGTCCGTGTCGTCGGCTGCGGCGTCTGCGGAACCGACGTCCATATCCATCGCGGAGAACTCACCGACGGAATCGTGCCCCCCGTCGTCCTCGGTCACGAAATCGACGGCATCGTCGAACGGCTCGGACCCGGCGTCAGCGAGGTCGCCGTCGGCGATCACGTGGCGGTGGATCCCCTCCTGGCCTGCGGGCGATGCGAAGGATGCCGCGCCGGACGCCCCAACCTCTGCGCCGCCCCCGCCACCGTCGGTTACGCCGTCGACGGCGGCTTCGCCCAGTACACCTGCGTCCCGGCCAACCATCTCTACCGACTCAACCGCACCCTGCCTGCCAAGGGCGGAATCCTCGTCGAAACACTCGCCTGCGTCCTCCACGGCTTCGACCGGCTGGCGTTTCAGGCGGGCTGCTCGGCCATGATCCTCGGCGCCGGTACCGTGGGCCTTCTCTGGAATCAACTCCTGGGAGGAAGCCCTCGAACCCTCCTGATTCAGTCCGAACCCGTCGCCTTTCGCCGAAGGCTGGCCGAAGAACTGGGGGCCGACATCGTCATCGACCCCCTGAACGAAGACCTTCCGGCCTGTATCCATAAGGTCGCTCCCGACGGCGTCGACTTCATCGTCGATGCCTCCGGCGACCCCTCGGCCATCGAACAGGCCATCCCCCTGGTCAAGCGGAACGGAACCTTCATGATCTTCGGCGTCTGCCCGGCACACGCCACCGTCTCAATCAACCCCCACGACCTCTATCAGCGCGAAATTCGAATCGTCGCCTCCAAGATGCCCCCTCTGACCATGGGACGCGCGGCTCAGATCATTCAGGCCGGCCTCATCGACTACGAACGCATCGTGACCTCCACCATGAACATCGAGGCCCTTCCCCAGGCCATCCGCATGTTTGACGAGGGACGAGATAAGCATGTCAAGATGATGATCGATCCATGGGCGACATAGGCGGCTCCCGATAGACCGTCTCCCCCGTCCGACGCCCGGTCGTCGCCGATCGTCCGGACACCTCCCGCTCGGCAAAAGGCCGGCAAAAAAGCCGTACCATCTGCACCGACTGCGGCTACCGTCATGGGATGATTGATTTGCGCCGGAAGGCTGTGATACACTTCGCGTGGCGAGGCTGTGCGGAGCTCTGCGCCGATCTGAGGTAGGCAGAAAAAAAGAGGGTCCGAGCTCGCCGTTACTCGAACCCTCCAAGCCAGGCTGTCCGCTCGGTCGAGCGGAGACCCACAGCCTCGCTTTTAGTATCGTCAAGAGGACGGGATTCCTTTAGTTTCGAACAGAGGCGTTGACACGGCATTGTTCGAACCGAACGTATCGGGGCATCCGATAACCCCGTGCCTCGACCCGATGGGATGGCACGCCGTGCTGAAGGCCGTGCCGGGAGCATGACTTATGGCGGTCTGCAAACTCGCCCTGGAAGATGGAACCGTCCTGACCGGACGACACTTCGGCGCCCAGGGAACGCGCGAGGGCGAGGTCGTTTTCAATACCTCAATGGCCGGCTATCAGGAGATCCTCACCGATCCGTCCTACTGCGGACAGATCGTCACCATGACCTACCCCCTCATCGGAAACTATGGCGTGAATCCCGAAGATGTCGAATCCGCCCGAGCCCAGGCAGAAGGGTTCGTCGTCAAGGAACTCGCCAAACTCCATTCCAATTTCCGTGCACAACTCTCCCTCGAAGAGTATCTCTGCCAAGCGGGCATTGTCGGATTGGAGGGGGTCGACACCCGGGCCATCACCCGAAAACTACGCATTCAGGGCGCCCTCAAGGGGGTGCTCAGCAGCGAGATCCTCGATGATGCCGAACTCGTCGGTCGCGCCGTCGCCTCGCCCGGACTCGTCGGACGCGATCTCGTCCAGGGCGTCAGCCCCGCCGAACCCTTCGAATGGACGCGGGGCTTCGAGTCGGCGTTCGCTCCGCCCTCCCGCCGCCACAAGGGCGGGCCGGCCTTTCACGTCGTGGCCATCGACTGCGGCGTCAAACAGAACATCCTGCGAAACCTGTCGGATTGCGGCTGCCGCATTACCGTCGTGCCGGCCTCCGCCTCGGCCGAGAAGATCCGCAGCCTGAATCCCGACGGCCTCTTCGTCAGCAACGGCCCCGGAGACCCCGAACCCGTCAAATATACCGTCGAGACGCTCCGACGACTCATCCCCGATCGGATCCCCGTCTTTGGCATCTGCCTGGGAATGCAACTCCTCGGATTGGCCCTCGGCGGCAGAACCTATAAACTCAAGTTCGGGCATCGCGGCGGCAACCAGCCCGTGCAGAACCTCGCCACCGGCCGCGTCGAAATCACCGCCCAGAACCACGGGTTCGCCGTCGACATCGATTCACTCGATCGTGGCAGCGTCGAACTGACCCACATCAACCTCAACGACCGGACGCTCGAAGGGATGGCCCACCGCGATCTGCCGATCTTCGCCGTGCAATATCACCCCGAAGCCAGTCCCGGACCCCACGACGCAACCTATCTCTTCGACTGCTTCGTCGAAATGATGAAGACACGCAGGCCCCCGACCGCCCAGCAGATGGCCGAGGCGCAGCGCAACCTCGAACAGCGACGTTAGCCGCTGCAACGTCTCAAGACCCTCTGGAGGTCATCTACTTGGCCAGTTGCAGACGAAAACCCTCGCCTGTGACGATTGATGTGTCCACCACGGGAACCTGGCCCGATGACGGCAGGACCACCTTCATCGGACTCCCCTTGAGGATGTCCCTTTCGATATCCACGCCCGGCATGACGCGGATCAGTTCCATACCACGCGCCGTGAGCTGAAACGCTCCCACATTCGTCGCGTAGAAGATCTGCCTGCCCGTCTTGAGGGCCTCCTGCCCGTTGAATGTGATCTCATTCACCTTGTCCAGGAACTTCGCCTTACCCGGCTTGCGGATGGAAACCTTCCCGCCCTCGAGACTGATGTCCGCCCGGTCCATCCAACTGCTCACGAAGAGAATCATCTTCGCCGCCACGGTCAGATCGATGAATCCTCCGGGACCGACGAAGTTGATCATCCCCTCGCCGCGCTTCGAAACATTGACGTTCCCCAGACTGTCCACCTGAAGCGCCCCGAGGATCGCAATGTCCAGCTTCTCGTAAGCCATCTTGAAGACCTCGGGCGAGGAGATCAGCCGCGTGGGGCATACGGCCGAACCAAAGAAGATGCCCGGGGCCGGCACGCCTCCTATCACGCCGCTTTCCGTGAAGAAGTTCACTTCGTTCATCAGCCCGCCTTCGTAGATCAGGCGACACACCTCTTCCGGCAGACCGACGCCGATGTTCACCAGACACCCTTTGTGGGCATGATCGGCAAAGAGCGTCGCCGCCATCCGGGCCAAAGCATCTTCCGCCGGTGTGCGACGCGGCGTGATCCCCAGAATCCGGTTCACATAGCGGACCCTCGGCAAGGCCTCTTCGATCGGAAGATCGCATTCCGGCGTCAGCAGCGGCCAATAGCGGAAATAGGGAATACCGGCGCCTTGCTCCGTCAGACGCCAGGGTACGATCGCATCCACCTGATCCGCCCGCAGGAACACATCGCCCTCCCCCTTCTCCACAACGTGCCCTACGTTCACGATCACCTTGCCGCCGTTGCGCTTGGCCGCTTGGGCGATCTCCAGACTCTCGGCGATCATCGCACTGTGCTTGATGAAGATGTTGCCCTGGCGATCGGCAGCGGGGGCGTTCAGCACCGCCACCTGAATCTTCGGGATATCATACCGAAGGCAGTCGCCGACAACCGTCACAAGCTGCTCCGCGTCCATGCGGTTCATACGAGAGCCCCGACCCACGCGCGGATCCATGAACGTCCCCACGCCGGTCCGCGTGGGTGTCGGCGGTTCGCCCCGGGCCTGCGCCGCCACCAACGCCGCAAGCTGACCCTGGGGCAGCGTCTGAAGCTCCAGATGGTCCTGGTCGCCCAGCCTCAACAGCGCCTTGTGTGTCTCCATGTGGCCTGCAATGAGCCGCCGGACCAGGCCCGGAATGGCCAGCTCCTCCAGCGTCCCAGGAATGCGTCCTCGTCCGCCCAGGCCGCCAACCACCACCAGGTCCAAATCGCGCGGATGCCCCGTCTCCTTGAACAGGTCCCGCAGCGTGTAGTACATGATGATCGGTCGCGAAGTCCCCGCCAGACCCGAGAAGCTCACGACATCGCCGTCTCGGATGCACGACTTCACGGCGTCCCGGGGCCCCATGAACTTCGGATTCCCCGGAACACTGTACGTGTATCGCGTATTCTGGCTGTACCAGCTCAGCCGCCATCGAAGGATGTGAAGAAGTAGACTCGCTTTGGTGAGGATATTCATGGACAATCCGTTCCGAATTGACTTGGGGCGGGGTACACCTGCTCCGTTCGCTTTGGCCGTCGGAGACGGCTGCGGCGAAAGGCCGGGACAACACTCACGGTCATCTGATTGAGAGGGTCTAATCCCCGCCGGGACTACCCCCGGCCTCCGTGATATGCGGGCAGTATAGCATCAGGACGAAGCCAACCCAAGCCCCAATCGGCAAAGGTTTGAAGGGCCGCAACCCGGACCGTAGAATGGCACCCATGCGTGATCACCAGGAAAAATGGGGGGCACGAGTATTTCCTGCCGTCCAGATCGCCGCCGCGATCCTGATGATCCTCCACGCCCTCTACTTCTTCAACCAGGCCTGTGACGATGCCTACATCAGTCTGGGCTACGCGCAGCGATGGATCGACGGTCGCGGCCTCACGCTCAACGACATCGCTCCTTCCGAGGGCTACAGCAATCTCCTGTGGGTCGTCCTGCTCGCCGGCGCCATGAAAATCGGCGTCGATGGGCTCATCGCCGCCAAGACGATGGGATTGGCCTGCGCCGTGGTCACCACGGTCGTGGGCGTCCGAACCGTCCGGGCGGCCGGAGGAGGGGCCCTTGCCCAGGCGGCGTGCGGCGTGTTTATCGCCGGGGCCACCCCGTTGGCCGTCTGGTCGGTGCTCGGACTCGAGACCTCCCTCTATGCGATGGAGGCGGCCGTCCTCGCCTGCACCGCGATGCGGCTGACGCGACTCCCCGGCCGAATCGCCTTCATGGTCGCTGCAGCCGCGATGATCCTCACCCGACCCGAGGGGATCTTCGTGGTCTTCGGACTCTGCACCCTCGGCGCCGCCTTCCGAAAGGGACGCCGCCGCCGAGCCTTCCTGATGACCCTGGCACTCGCAATCGCGGTCACCCTCGCCCACCAGGCCTTCCGATGGTCCTACTTCGGGACGATCGTCGGTAACAGCGCCGTCCACAAGTGGCATCCCATGGCCCTGCGAGACTTCGTCGATCGCGGAAGCCAACACCTTCGGCAGCTCAACGGATTCTATGGATTGGGCGGCTTCCTGGCGGTATGGGCCATCCTGATCCTGCCGCTCACACGGCGTAAACTGCGGCGGCGACTGCTCCCCACGGCCGTCCTGCTCGCCGAACTCCTCGCATTCCACCTCATGGTCGGCGGCGATGTGGGACCCTACTTCCGTTTTCTCGTCCCCGCCTTCATGCCGGCCGGCGTACTGCTCGCGATGTCCACCGGAATCGTCCCCGGCCGCGCCACCCTCGGATCCATGGGGCGGGCCATCGGCCCGACGCTGGCCATCATTCTCGGCGTCGTCGGATGCATTCGAATGCTGCAATGGGTCCCTCTGCCCTCCAACTTCTACGCCTGCCCCGGCTGGATTCGCCCGACGGCCCATGCCGAACTCGCCGCATGGCTCAAAGACCATGCACAACCCGGAGATCGTGTCCTCCTCTCGGAAATGGGTCTCATCCCCTACGCCAGCCGCCTGCCCTGCCTCGACTACCTCGGACTCTGCGATCGGTTCATGTACGAGAAGGGCACCGAGTTCCACCCCGAGCGTTTCGATCAGCACCGGCCACGGTTCGTGGTCCTGGGATGGGTCCGGCAGAAAGACGGGCGGGAAGTCCCGCGTCTGCCCGCCGAGGCCCAGCTCCTCTCTCTCCCGCAGTTCCTCCAGACCTTCCGTCCCGCGGTCGGCTTCCCGTTCGACAGAACGCGCAGTCTCATGGAATCCGGCTACTACGCCAACAGGCCCAACGCCCAGACCGTCGAACTGGTCGTCTATCGCCGGGTAGACTGAACCCCTCAAACCATCGATGCCCGGCCCACGATAATCAGTCCGTCCTTCTCACGTGGATGATCTGCCCCCCTCGGGTCCGAACATCCCACACAAGACTGGGCGGGGCCGTCGGGCCGACGGTGATGTCGCCTTGCTTCGTGAACGTGTAGGTCACAATACTGTTCATGTAGAACTCGTAGCAGCGAACGTCCGTCACGTTGCCGGCACCGCGAGGCCCGGTCCCTGAGCCCACGGCCGAGTTGTGCAGCCAGTGGGCCGTGGTCAACTCCGGCAGCGGAACTGTTCCCGCATCGGCGATGCAATCGTAGCACGCCGTGTCCTGCGTCTCGGCCGGAACACGGAAATAGCGGAAGGCCGCAGCAAGGTCGCGCCCCATCGAGCAGGTGGTCGTGAACCCGCTGGCCGTATCATTCGGCTGAACGTAGTACCAGCTCGCCTGCGCACACGATCCGCAATCGATGCAACTGGTCACATCGTCCAGCAGCGGATTGATCGTCATGGCGCTTCGCCCCTGGCTGAACGGTATGGGGACATTGCCCGGCGAAGGATCGTGGAAAAGGATGACCGACGGCACCGGAATCTCTCGCTGCGTCCAATAGGTATCGACCGCAGGGTCGGCCACGTTCGTCGCCGAGCGAATGCCACTATAGAGCGGGCTCGACGTGTTGCTGATGCTCTCGCGGAACCTGCCGTTCATGTGATAGTACAGGTAGAGGTCCTGCGTGAAGCTGTAGCACCCGATACTCGTGCCGCTCGGATAGTGCACATAGCCGGCGTCGGTGTAGCTCTTCTCGTCTCCGGGCACGATGTCCTCCCGGAAGGCAATCAGGATCAGATTGTAGTGGATGTACCGGGTCGTCTCGTTCTGAAGCTTGAGAATCAGACGACGATTGCTCGTCGGCGGGTAGACATTGATTCGAGCCGTTCCGTCGTTGGTGGCACCCGTTGTGCCGACATACGCCCGGAAAGTGAACTGATCGGGTCCCGTATAGTCCGTAGCAGGTGTATACGTCACGGTCGATCCGCTGACGGCCCCGACAGACCCGTGCGAGGGCGTCGTGACGATCTGAAAACTCAGCGGGACTGGACAACCGCCCGAAAGAGCCCCGCTCATCCGAACCACATTGGGCTCGCCCGATATGATCGCCGCGTCGGCATCGTTGGTAGTGGGCGACAGACCGACGGCGATACTGACCGTGGCCACGTTACTGGTGTAAGTGCCGTCGCTGGCCTGAAACGTAAACGAATCGCAACCGACGAAAGCCGCGTCCGGCGTGTACGTGACCGTCGGGATCGCACTGACGTCCAGAACTCCGTGCGAAGGAAGCGCAACCACCGTGTAGGTCAGCGGGTCGCCGCGGGGATCCGTGGCCACCAGGGTGAATGTCACCGCAGTGGCAAGATTTGTGCTCACACCCATATTCTCGGCCACCGGAGGATGGCTGGGAGGAATCAAGCAGCATCCCGGAAGGATTACAGTGACTCCCATAGCCGCCACCACGACACTCACACATCGCAGAAGAGTGCGTCCCTTCATCGCGGAGTCCTCCTTCAATTCCATCGCGATCACTGAATTCGGGCTGGACTCGCCAACTCGATAGAGCGGCCCTGACAGATGCCCCCGTACTCTACCCCATCCGTCAGCCGGGAAGCAACCACACTGGAAGGGGACGCATCTGAATGGCACTAAGTCAGGCCACATGTCTCTTGTTCTCCAGGGCTTTGCGTAAGAGGAGTCGTGGTCCGTTGAGCCGCGTAGCGTGCGTCATGACGCACCAATCCACTCCCCCTCCGACTCGCACACACACCTCCCCAAATGTCATCGCCGGTCGTCAGCCCCTTTCTCACCTATGGATCAGTAGAGACCTTTCACAGAAGGAGCAAACAATGTCATCCACAAAACCCGAATCGACCAACGCACCTCGCAACCCCAGCCCACCCTTCGACCAGGTCATCTCGACGATCCTCCACCGAGTCCTCATGGCCCTCTCCTGTCGTTCTCTCTTACCCACCGACCTCGCCCGTCTCGCCTCCGCCGCCGCGACACTCACCCGGGCACACGCCTACGCCCAGACCGCCGAGCTTCAGCGACAACTCCTCCGCGCCAAGATCAACAAGCTCACCCCACCCCCCGAAGAGGACTTCTTCTCCCCAGAGAACCTCGAAAAGGTCGTAAGCGTTCCGTAAACCACGTTCGGTCGAACGTCTGGCGTGGTACGGGGCT
>CAYUQT010000083.1:0-37863 GCA_964446835.1 uncultured Planctomycetales bacterium
TTAGCGTAGCACCTTGTACACCAGGGCGCTAGAGCCGCGCGAAAAACGCTCTAGTTGTGACGAAACAGTATCCTCCCCGCCCCGACGACCACGCTGCCTGATCGTGCACAGCCGGTTGGAGATCGTCCTCGGTCGATCTTGACGAAGCAGGGACACGGCTGGTGTTGCGCTCATAATCGGACGCCGACTCGGTTGTTGCTGTTTCGGCAGGACGACCATCTTCCTTCCGCCTTTCGCGCCGCTGCAGGGCAATCCCAGGGGGCCCGGCTGCGTGAAGCTGCCCGCCTTGCGGGAGGCCTTACGGGGGCACCTGACGGCGCACTATCGGTTCATGCTCGGGTAGTTGATGGATCATCTGGGGTATCCGGACCGCCGGATCAGGGAGTTCGACGAGAGGATCGAGGAGTTGATGCGCTCTTTTCAGGAGGCGATCGAGCGGCTGACGACAATGCCCGGGGTGGGGGTCTCCTATCACTTTACTGATGCATTGCCGCTGGTTATGCTGAGCACGCCTCTGCAATGAGGCAAGGAGGAACCAGGCCATGCTGAGGGCATTTAAGGAAAGGCTCAAGGAGATGGCCGCCGATCCCAAGGACCCGTTCAACGAGATCGTGCGGCGCCGTGTGGGCGAGGCCCTCGCCCCGGACCTGAGCGTTAAGCTGCGCAACCTGACGCTGCTGCTGCCGGACATGCTGGGGCACATCCACGCCTGGTCGGCGGCCGGCCGCTCGAACCCGGAGGTGCTCCGCATCAGCGGCGACCTGCTGACGTACATGTACCACCCCGAGGACTTCATCCACGACCGTCAGGGCTTGTTCGGCTATGTGGACGACGCCTTCATCGCAGGGCTGGCCTACTGCGAGTTCCTCGAGTCGATGGGGCATCGGCGCGGCGTTTCGCCGAGCATAAAGGAAGTTCGCGACATGCTGGCCGCGGCCCGCAAGGTGCTGCCCAAGGAATGCGCCGAGATGACCGTCCTGGTCGAAGAAATGCTCAAAGGCGGGCGATCTCGCTTCGAAGCGATCCTCAAAGAAAAGTCGTGAGTAGAGCAAAGGTGGAGAAAGGTGTCAGGAAGCCTACCACCCGCCCTGACAGGATCAAGAAGTTCTTCCTAACACCTTTCCTGTCCTTTTCCTGTCCGACAAGGGCTACGCGGGCTACATCGGCCACGGGTTCATTTTGAAGGAAACCCCATCGCCTCGCTGGGAAAGGACGCTCGAGATTGGCCGCGTCTGACGATTCCGCCCCCGTCCGTCCCCCGAGACAGGGAGGCAAAATCATGGTTGCGCGAAGGCGAAATGTGGCATTGCTCCTGCTCGCAACAACCATTCCGGCAGCGGGAGAGTGTCGAGCCGAAACGGATGGCCCGAAGGGTTCGGACGGATCGGTCATCCACCTGCCGAAACCGAAGACCGATGGCGGCATGTCACTGATCGAAGCGCTCGCCGCACGACGGTCTGTCCGCGAATTCCAGGACCAACCCCTCACGTTGGACCACGTCTCTCAGCTCTGCTGGGCGGCACAGGGAATAACGGACAGGCCGCATGGCTTTCGTGCGGCCCCCTCCGCCGGGGCGATGTTTCCGACGACGGTATTTGCCGTTGACCGAACCGCTGTCTACCAATATGAGCCGGAGCGACACCTGTTGCGCCGCATCGTAACCGGCGACGCCCGACAGGCGTGCCAACGCGCCGCCCTGGATCAGGGCTCGATCGGCGCGGCCCCCCTGTGCATGGCCATCGCCTTCGACGTCTCCTGCACCGAGCGCAAATATGGCGATCGCGCGGAGCGATACTGCCTGCTGGAGGCCGGACACGTGGCACAGAACATCCTGCTCCAGGCCACCGCGCTGCGGCTTGGCGGTGTTTCGATCGGCGCATTCGAGGATGTGAAGGTCGCTGCCGTACTGAAGCTTCCGTCCCGGCTGAAGCTGGCGTATCTCATACCCGTCGGCCACCCCTTCGGAGGGCGGTAGCCGTAAGCCGCAATCGAAGCCGCAAACGGGGGACATCACGCAAACGGAAGACATCATACTTTTTGCGACGCACCCTTCGCCTTGCGCCCTGCCCGCTTGGGCCCGAGGACTCGTCCCACGATGCCTTCGAGCTTGGCCACGAACTCCGGGGCACCGAGCGGTCGCCCCGTTCGCTCATGACACCGCAGCCTCGGTCCGTCCTGGTCTCTTGTCGGTTCGGCTTTGCTTTGTACGCGTGGTAATCGTCATCGCCGAAAAAGGTCTGCTGCCGACGATTCCCGCGCTGCGTGACGTGGTCCGGGCAGTCGGGGACAACGACGCGAGCAATCCGTCGCATGAAGAGATGATACCCCTGGTCCAAGTGGCATCAAGAGATAACCCCCCACCCGGGCCCGCGCCGCCGCCCGACCCGGAATCAGATTTCCTTCAGTCCGGCACGGCCCTTCGGGGCATCAGCAGAGCATGAGAATTGGGCCCCGTCGGGTGTAGACTGACGCAGCGGACCCGGACCGGTCAGCAGGCCGAGTTACCGTGGTGCGATGGAGCCCGTCTACTAGACATGAGCCGGTTCCCGACGGACCAGCACTTGGCATGCTGGACGTCGATCTGCCCGGGCAACCGCGAAAGTGCCGGCAAGCGGCAGAGCGGCCGGACCCACCACGGCAGCCGCTGGCTGCGGGCAACGCTGGTCCATGCGGCGTGGGCGGCCAGCCACAGTAAGAAGACCTACCTGTCGGCCCAGTACCGCCGCCTGGCCGGCCGGCGTGGCAAGAAGCGGGCGATCGCGGCGGTGGGTCATACGATGCTGGTGATGCTGGAGTATCACTAGCTACGGGACGGTGTCGATCACCAGGAACTGGGGCACGATTATCTGGACAAGCTCCAGCCCTAGTGGCTGACGCGCTACCTGGTCAAGCGCTTGGAATCACTCGGCTATCAGGTTACACTCAACCCGGTTGACCGCGCCGCGTAGGGATTTTCAGAGCAGAACCCCATGATGAATATGATCACAACGAGGAATGAAAAAGGCTTGGACATCGGGTGGATTGGAGGAACTCGGGTTGAAGGTGACCGTCGAACCCGTAGCCGCATGAGGGTAAACTACACCTCGCGCGGGATTTTTCAGAACAGTTTTATCAGTCAGCGTTCCCGTCTTCACGTTGCCCGAGGCCAGCGACACGGTGATCTCGTAGGGTCCGGCCGTGCTGCCCTCCCCGAAGCAGAACGTGTTGTCGAGCACGGCGCTGGCCCCGGCCTCGAGGCGCTCGAGCGAGGCTCCCGCCGGGCGCTCGATCACCCGCTTCACGGGAATCGTGTGCGGCAGTCCTTGCCGGTCGTTCACGGTAACGGACCCCTCGAAACCCGTAGCGGACCTGCGGCACGAAGGGGCCGCCGACCTCTTCGAGGGCCAGCAAGCTGAGCCGGATGCACTCGCCCTGGCGATAGGACGAGCCGTTGGTCAGAAGGGCAAGGGCAGAGGCGGGCCAGGACTGGGCGGCGCCGGTCCCGGCGGTGAGGAGCAGGAGGAGTCCGGACGACAGCACAAGGCGATGCGTGGCAGGCATGGCGACCTCCGGCTGAGACAGCCCCCAAAGAAGTCGAAGCAAGGGTCGCACCTGAGCCGCTCGCAGGAAATGGCCCGGAAGCGACACGATATCCGGACCCCGTGTCCTCCGCAGGCGCCACACCACGCGAGGCCGGGTACAATCGGCTTGACCGATAACCGATAACCCACCACCGAGGACCGATTATGGAATCCAGTCTGTACCGTGCGGCAAAGGCTCTGGAAGACGCGTTCTTCGCCAAGGAGAACGCACGCCTGCTCGAGCAGCTTCGGTCGCAGGCCGTGAAAGAGGAACGACGGAAGGCCCTTCGCGCCGCCATCCAGGTCCAGGACGAAGGGCTGATCGATCACCTGCTGGAGCTGGGGCTCGGGCCCGAGACCGTGCTGGCGGTGACCCTCGTGCCGCTGGCAATGGTGGCCTGGGCGGATGGCGCGTTGCAGCCCGGAGAGCGCGAGGCCATCCTCCGCGCGGCCGCTGAGAAGGGCATCCAGCCGGGGAGCATCGCCTCCCAGGTGCTGGACAGCTGGCTCACGCAGCCGCCGAGTCCGAAGCTCGTCGAAGCCTGGAAGCGCTACACGCAGACGATCTGGCCGTCGCTCACCCCGCACGAGCGCGAGGAGGTGCGGCAGGCTGGCCTCGACCGCGCGAGGGGCGTGGCGGAGGCGGCGGGCGGCTTCCTCGGCATCGGGTCGGGCGTCACGGCCAAGGAACGGGCAGTGCTCGACGAGCTGGCGAAGGTGCTGGCTGGCTGAGGCGGCCGGCCAGGTTCCACGTTCAGGCCTCGCGCGCCCGAGACCGCTGCCGGAGCCAGATGGCAATCGCTTCGGCCGCCGGCTCCCCCCGCGCCGACGGCCAGAGTCATCGCCAGCGAGGCGCCAGCCTGCACCAGTTTGCGCTTCATGTATGTATCAAGTACGTACCCGTCGGAGGCCGTCAAGGGCGCGCCGCGGGGTCACCGCGCCAGCCCGGAGTCACCGCGAGCGGTACTCGACGAAGAACTGCTCCGTGAGGATACCCCCCACCCGGCGCCAGGCTGTCGCGCCCCCGCAGAATCAAATTCCCTTCAGTCCGGCACGGCCCTTCGGGCCACCAACAGAGCATGAAAGACACGGGCTTACGACGATCGACGGGGCAGACAGCGGCCTCATTTTCAGAACAGCAGGTCAATCCTTCCTACTGCCTCTGGCCCACGCCCCAATGGCTCTGGGACAACGACAAAGGCCAGGGCAAAGGCTCCGGAACCTGGAAAACCCTCACCGTCCGCGGGTGGATGGATAAGTTAGACATCAAGCGCCATTACGTCATGTTCCATGGTCTTCAGCAGATCGACTGAATACTTCAGCCTGGAGCGGGGTGCATCTTCTGTTTGGTGGCAGCCCGGATTTGTGTGCCCAGGCTGTGCCAGTCGTACCAACCGAAAAAACCTTCCCGATAGGCACTGCCGAAACGGCAATGCCACACCTGGAGAACTTGCCCGCCCTCGCGATTGCCACCCTTTGGCAGATGCACCCCCTGGAGCGAGGGTGCTGCTGCGGGACTTGAACGGCGACGTGCAGGATCGGTATTATCTGCCGGGAGACCAGGGATCGTGATCTGGTTATTGTCACCGAAATAGGTGACTGTCACGAAAGGCTTGGTTTGGAAGGTGTTGCATGAACGATTCACTGTCGTATGTCCGCCCAGGGCTCGTCTGGGTGATCGCAGCCGCGTTGCCCATGGCCGTTCTCGCTGACGATTTGGCTTCGCGGGCGTCGATTTACGAGCAGCCCCCGCCCGTCGAGGCCCGACTCGACATGACCACCCGCGTGGACCTGCGGGCCTCAATGGAGCTGGGCGGCCGTCACCTGGTTGAACTGCTGAGTCCCGATAAGAATTACTTGCCTTATTGGAACATTACTTTCGAGCCGCAATCCCAAGATTCACGCTTCAACTTAGGCTGGCCGGCGCATAACCTGGGGCGTTGGTGGGACGCCATGCTGCGGCTGGAAAACGCCACCGGCTATATGATCCCGGCCAAAGAGGAAGGCCAGATGCTGAAGAACCTGGAGCACTTCTTCGACAACGAGGACCATATCGTTCTGACGCCGTTCGACATGGAGGAAAATCCTTCGTTCGACCTGCATTCGTGCCGGGAGGGCCTGCTGGCGTTGACGGCGCTGGTGATTTATCGACAGAATCATTGGGCCCAGAGCAAGGGGACGGCGATGGTCGGATCGCTTTGGGAGCGGATAGACGAACAGGGCAACTGGCTGCCGGAGAAGTTCGCCTGCCTGAAGGATCCGCGGGTAAAGAAAAACGAAGAAGAATTTCTCGTTCCACGGTGGACCACGACGCACGGCCGGTTGCTGGAAGCGGTGGTGCGGTTTTATCAGGCGAGCGGGGCGCCGGAGGCTTTGCAGTTGGCGGACCGGCTGGCGCGGGTGCACTACCAGGTGACGGTGGACCCGAATGGATTCTTCCCGAAACAGTGCGGCGCCGGACACAGCCACTCCTATTACAACACGCTGCGCGGGTTGCTGCTGTACGGCGAATTGACCGGCCAGCAGAGCTACATACAAGCGATAGCCAACACCTATAAGAACACCGTTTGTCAGTGGGTCCGGGAATCCGGCTACAGCCCCCATGATGTCGGCGGGGGCGTCCGCGAGGAAGGCTCCGTGGCGGATGCCGCTCAGTTAGCCTTGTGGCTAGGCACTCGCCACGGATACACAGACTACCTCGATGACGTGGAGCGCCTCGTGCGGGCGCGGCTGCTGCCCTCGCAGATCGTGCACTGTCCGCCGCTGAACGTCAACCTGCCGCCCGAACAAAAAAAACACGGCGCCAATCTGCCCACAGGCCCCGTTTACCCGGATCAATATCGCGACTTGGAGCGCCGCGCGCTGGGCGCTTACGGTGGATTGAGTTGGGCCGCTCACGCCGGTAAACAGCCGACCACGGATATTGACGCCGCCGTGCTGCACGGCTTGGCCGACATCTACCGGCACATCGCCGTGCTGGATGGCCCGCAACTCAAAATACATTTCCATTTTGACTACGATGACGAACATGTAAGCATTCGATCCGTGCGCAACAAACGGGCCGACGTGCGCATCCTTCTCAAACAGCGCTGCAATGTGTGGCTGCGGCTGCCAACCTGGGCGCCGCGCGATTCGCTGGAGCTTTCTGTCAACGGCGCCAAGGAACCGTTAATTCTCGCGGGAAGCTATCTACGCATCTCCCGCCAAAAAATGCCGGGCGAAATTCGTCTAGCTTACGCATTGCCCGTCAAGACTACGCGCGAAAAGGAAGGCGACGGGGAGTTTCAGTTCCTCTGGCGCGGCGACGAGATCTTGGGCATCCATCCTAACCACGAAGATCTCTTCCCCTTCTACCCCACCTATAACCCCGCCAAGCCTTAGACGCCGTATAACAACTGAATCAGCCAAAGACCGGTCTTTTGGAATGATAACCCTCCAGGATCTATACGGGGTTTCATTGGTAGATATTGCAACTTCTTGAACCCCCCACCCCGGGCCCGCGCCGCCGCCCGACGCGGAATCAGATTTCCTTCAGTCCGGCACGGCCCTTCGGGCCACCAGCAGAGCATGAAAATGGGGCTCCGTCGGGTGTAGACTGACGCAGCGGACCCGGACCGGTCAGCAGGCCGAGTTACCGTGGTGCGATGGAGCCCGTCTACTAGACATGAGCCGGTTCCCGACGGACCAGCACCTGGCAGCTTGGGCGTCGATGTGTCCGGGGAACCGCGAAAGTGCCGGCAAGCGGCAGAGCGGCCGGACCCACCACGGCAACCGCTTGTTGCGTGCGGCGCTGTTCCATGCGGCTTCGGCGGCCAGCCACAGTAAGAAGACGTACCTGTCGGCGCAGTACCGCCGCCTGGCCGGCCGGCGTGGGAAGAAGCGGGCGATCGTGGCGGTGGGCCATACGATGCTGATGATGTTGTATCACATGCTACGGGACGGCGTCGATTACCAGGAACTGGGGCACGACTACCTGGACAAGCTCCAGCCTCAACATCTGACGCGCCACCTGGTCAAGCGGTTGGAATCGCTGGGCCATCAGGTTACACTCAACCCGGTTGACCGCGCCGCGTAAGGAATTTCGGAGGCAGTCCGGCACGGCCCTTCGGGCCGCCGGCAGAGCATGAAAAGATCGGGACTTACTACCGTTGACGGGTCAGACAGCAGCCTCATTTTCAGGGCAATGATCATGCGTCGTCGAGGGTTTCTTCTGGCTATCCTGTTCATTGCCGCGGTCGGCGTGCAGGCCACGGGCAGAGTCTCCGGGGCAGAGAGAGACCGCCCACAAGAGGCGAACGGCACAACGTTGCTGAATATGTGGGGAGGGCAGCCGCAATCGGTCCAGCGTCTGTATCAGGCAATTGACAAGATTCTCTCCGCAGACGCGAAGGCTACGTTTTCTGACGTGAGCTGCAACGATGAGTTTCAGCGCCTCTGTAAGGATAGCCACGTCTCACATCTGGGAGGGCCAATGCTGGGGTGTATCACCCAGCACAGTGCGCGGGTCTGGCTTAGGACCACTCGCCCTGCCGCGGTGGAAGTGCGACTAGCTGTGAACGGGGCGGAAAAGAGCTATGGTCCGGTTAGGAGTACGGTGGCATCGGATCTTACAAGCGTCGTGGCGGTTACCGGGCTCCAGCCGGGCACGCGTTACCCGTATCGCGTGCTGGTAGACGGCAAGCCCCTGGCGATTCCGGAACATTCCGCCATCACCACGGTCCCCGACAATAACAAAGTCCGTATTGCCTTTGGCACATGTCCTCACCGATGGGGTCTGGGCAATCAGAAACAGGCGGATACGATAAGGAGCCGGGAGCCTGCGGCCCTGCTGCTTTACGGTGATATTGCTGTGCAGGACAAGCGAAATCACTTCGGCAAGCATCGGGCCGACTACCAACTGCGTGATTTCTTCCCCGCATGGCGAAGCCTGTCCGCAGCGATTCCGGTTTATGCCACCTGGGACGATCACGACTATTTCGCGAATGACCAGTCGGGGATTCCGAGTGGGTACACCGAGGCAGATCGTGCCGGGGTTCGACAGGTGTTCATCCAGGCGTGGAACAACCCCAACTACGGTTTCAACGATGCGCGGGGAGGTGTCTTCCTGCGGACGCGCATCGGGCCGTGCGATGTCATCATGCTGGACAATCGCTATTTCCGTACGGGTGAGAAACGAGGGTTCTTGGGCAACGACCAAACGGAATGGCTCAAGAAACAGCTGGTGGACTGTGAGGGCCCATTCGTCGTTCTTTCATGTGGCACCATGTGGAGTGATTACGTGAGCAACGGAAAGGACTCCTGGGGCAGTTATGACAGGAGAGGGCGCGAAGAGATCTTCAACCTGATCGAGGAGAGAAGGATCCCTGGTGTTCTGCTGCTTTCCGGCGACCGGCACGGCGCCTGCGGGTTCCGCATCCCTCGTCCTTCTGGATACAACCTTTATGAGTTTGAAGCCGCCAGTCTGGGTGGCAGAACCGGTCCGGCCGCAAAGGCAAATGGTTTTGCCAACCGGCTGTACGCCATAACCGGCAGATACGCCTTTGGTGAATTCTCCTTTGATGCGACGAAGATCGATCCAAGCGTGACCTTTCGTTTGATAGGCGAAGATGGCGCCGTCCTCTACGCTCTCGATCTCAAACGGAGCCAACTGACGCCGCCTTAGATCAGACTTGAGCGATCCAGGAATTGGCGGGCTTGTAACATTCCATATTGCCCCGTTGCGTGCCGTGGTTGATCAGGTTCGAGATCAGCTGTTTCTGGCAGAGAATATCCACGGGGGTTCTTGTAGTGGACCGAAAACGTGCGTCAACACTAGCATACACGGCCAGGTGCGGCGACCCAGAAATTGGGGGGCGTAATTCGCCGCAACCGAGCCGCAGCGTCCATTATGTGCTCGCGTCAGTTCCGTGGTGGCCTAACAGCTTCTCATGATGCAGACTGATGCGGCGGGGTCGCCATGCAAGGCCATTCAGGAGGTCTCGGCCAAGGGATGAAGACAGTCCATTCCGTGATGCATGCCGCTTTGTTGCTGGCTTCTATGACCGCCGTGCGCGCGGCGGAAGCGCCCAAGCCTTCAACGCGGCCCAACATTCTGCTCATCATCTCCGAGGATATGGGGCAGGAGCTGGGCTGTTACGGCGACCGTTACGCCCGTACGCCGAATCTGGATCGGTTGGCGGCTTGCGGCGTTCGGTTCCTCAATGCCTACATCACGCAGGCCGGTTGCAGTCAGTCGCGTTCCAGCATCCTGACCGGACTGTATCCACATCAGAACGGGCAGATCGGTCTGGCGACGTGGGGTTTTCGTATGTATCGCGAAGACACGCCGAACATTCCGCGGAGCCTCAAGGCCGCCGGCTATCGCACCGGGAGAATCGGCAAACTGCACGTCAACCCGGAGTCGGCCTTCCCTTACGATATGGAAGAGATTCCTTCGGGGAATTACGCAAGGAAGAACCTTGCTGACTATGCCAAGTATGCGGAGAGGTTCTTCACGGGGGACGACAAGCCGTTCTTTCTTCATATCAACTATCCCGACGCGCACGATCCCTTCATCGCGCAGGTCGATGGCATGCCGAAGCAGCCGTTCACGCGAAAGGATGTGAAATCGCTGCCCCATTTCGGCATCGACCCACCCGAGTTGCGGCAGATTGTGGCGGACTACTACAACTGCATCAGCCGTCTTGACTCCCTCGTCGGTGAATTGCTTGCCGCGCTCGATCGTTCCGGCAAGGCGGACAATACCCTCGTCATCTACCTCAGCGACCACGGTCCCGACCTGCTGCGCAGCAAGCGCACCTGCTACGAGGGCGGGACGCGCATCCCTTTCATCATTCGCTGGCCAGGAAGAGCCAAGTCCCAGGTGAGCGCGGAGTTCGTCTCCACCATTGACCTCATGCCCACACTGCTCGCTCTGAGCGGCGCTGCCCCTGTGCGAAACCTGCCCGGTCAGTCCCTGCTGCCCTTACTGACCCGTGAGAAGGCGGCATGGCGCAGGCATCTCTTTACCGAGTTTCACACACACGCCACCCGGGCCAATTTTTTCCCGCAGCGCGCCGTACGCGATGACCGCTACAAGTTGATCGAGAACCTCTTGCCCGACGAGGCCAATCCCGACTCCGAAAAGATCGACAAGGAGTTTCCCTTCGTCGCCGCCGCCGTTGCCGCTGCCGCACCGGAAGTTCGCGCCGCCTACCAGCTCATGCAGAAGCCGCCGCGATACGAACTTTACGACCTCCGGGCCGATCCCTACGAGTTCAGTAACCTCACGGGCTCGGCCGAGCACGCCGCTGTCTTCAGCGACCTTAAGCAACGCCTCGCCACCTGGCGCGAGCAGACGCAGGATCCGCTGTTGAGCCCAACGAACCTCCGTCGTCTCAAAGCCGAGGTCTACGCCGTCAGAAGCAAAGCCGACGGCAAGAAGCTTAGCTGGGGTTACCCGGACTATTTCTTCGGAAGAGAGCCGCTCCACAAGAGTGACAACGCACCAGCCGGCGGGAAGCCGGCCAAGAAGAAAAAGAAGGCTCCACTACAATGAGATACTTGGTCTCCATTTGCGCGATCCTGCTACCAGTTCCGTTTGTCGTGCAGGCGGGCACCGGCACTTCTGTCGAGGCCGCCCCAACCTCCAAACCTACAACGGCGACGGCGCTCGCGGCATTCAAGGGTTTGGGACCGTTCCTGGGAACGCCTGTCTGGGTCCCGATTCAACAGCTCTGGAAAGGCCGCGGCGGGACGAGCATTGTCACGGCGCAGGATGGGACGGTTGTGGCCTTCCAATCCCTGGCCAGCAACAAGATTCGGCGTAGCACGGACGGCGGCCTGACCTGGGGCTCTGACATCGAGATCGGTCCCAGCGCGACGCAGGGAAAGGCCGTCGTGAACGAAACCACCGGCGACCTCCTGTACCTCAATCCCGCAAAGAAATCGATGTGGAAAAGCCGCGATCATGGCGTAACGTGGACGCACGAGACTATTGCCCAGGTCCGCCCCGACGGGTTCGGTTTGGTGCCCAGCACGGTTTCCTGCATGCAACCGGGCATCACCCTGATGTTCGGACCCCACAAGGGCCGCCTGCTGATGCCCGCACGGATCATGGGGCCGAAGGCCTCCAATGACGTGGAGTGGCGGCCGTATCATTACAGCACGGCCATCTATAGCGACGACGGCGGGACGAACTGGCAGACCAGCCATCCGTTTCCCGTGCTCGGCACCGGCGAAGCGGCCTTGGCGGAGCTTTCCGACGGGAGCATCCTTTACAATTCGCGTGAACACATGAGCCGGGGGAACCGCTTCATGGCGTGGAGTCACGACGGAGGTGAACTCTGGCTGAACGCCTATCGTAGCGCGGACTTGCCGGACGGGCCGCGCGGCTCTTCCTACGGCTGCATGGGCGGCATGATTCGGTTGCCGGTTGCCGGTTTGGATGTCCTGCTCTACAGCAACCTCGATACCGATGCCGGAAGAATGCCTGACCGGGTGGGTGCATCCATCACCAAAGGGCGAGAGAAGATCACCGTCTGGGCCAGCTTTGACGGAGGCAGGACCTGGCCGATCAAGCGTCTGGTCTTTGATGGACCCAGCGGGTACTCCAACCTGGCCGCCGGCAGAGCCGGGACGCCCAGCGGAGGAAGAATCTATCTGCTCTTCGAGGGCGGGGCTGACGGCCGTCGCTCCGGAATCCAGGTCGTCGCGTTCAATTTGAGTTGGTTGTTAAACGGCCGCGACCTTGTCGACCTGATTAGCACAAGGCCTCGACGATGAAGAGCAACATTGTCCTTCTTGCCACTTGTCTCTTGCTGACATTGTCATGCCGGCTGTATGCCGCAGACCCGGTGCGGCCGGAGAAGCCGAACGTCCTGATGATCATCGCCGACGACCTGAACGACTGGGTGGGCTGCCTCGGCGGCCATCCGGGCGTCAAGACACCCAACCTGGACCGGCTGGCAGCGCGTGGAGTGTTGTTCGCCAATGCCCACTGTTCCGCACCGGTGTGCAACCCTTCGCGCGTGGCCACATTCACCGGACGGAGACCGAGCCGCACGGGCGTTTATGGTAATGAGGTTGTCTGGCACGAGGTCATGCCCGGCGTCCTCACGATTCCGCAGCACTTCAAGGCCAACGGCTATCACGTGGTGGGCGGCGGCAAGGTGTATCACCATATGCCCGGATTCAACCGTCGCAGCGATTGGCAGGAGTACTTCGACCAGGTGTTCGATGGCCACTATCAGAAGCAGTTGGCAACCGGCGAGCGATTGAAAAACTTCACCTGGCCCGAAGGCTTTCCGCTGAATCAACTGCCGGCCGTAAGGGCATTGGCCAGGCCGCCGCAAAACCCCTACGAATTTGACTGGGGACCGTTCGACCAGACGGACGAGAAGATGGGCGACGGGCAGATGGTGGAGTGGGCTGCCCGATTCCTTCGACAGCCGCCCAAACAGCCCTTCTTTCTCGCGGCGGGCATCTACCGGCCGCATCTGCCATGGTATGCACCCCGCAAGTACTTCGACATCTATCCTCCGAACGGCATCA
The DNA here is from genome assembly GCA_964446835.1 of uncultured Planctomycetales bacterium. Classification (GTDB taxonomy): domain Bacteria; phylum Planctomycetota; class Phycisphaerae; order UBA1845; family JAFGLZ01; genus CAYUQT01. Next base: position 13,092 of record CAYUQT010000083.1, read on the forward strand.
CCCTGCCGCCGGACAGGGCGGATGATCTTGATGACCTGCCGCCGGAGGCACAGCGGATGGCGGCCGACCGGCGTGGCGATCTTGAGCTGGTCAAGCAGGCGGGACAGTACCGACAGGTGCTTCAGGCGTACCTGGCGAATATCACATTCTGCGACGCCCTGGTGGGCCAGTTGTTGGATGCCTTGGATGCCGGTCCCGCCGCCCAGAACACGATCATCGTGTTCTGGTCGGACAACGGTTTCCACCTGGGGGAGAAGCAGCACCTGCACAAGTTCACGCTCTGGGGACGATCCACACACGTGCCGCTTATTGTTGTAGCGCCCGGCGTCACGAGCGAGAACACGCGATCGAACAGGCCGGTCGGGCTGATCGATCTTTTCCCCACGTTCAATGCGTTGTGTTCCCTGCCGTCGGTCGCGGACCTCGACGGCGTGAACCTTGAGCCGCTGCTCAGGGCGCCGGCAAGTGTCTGGGACCGGCCTGCGCTCACAACACATGGGGAGGGCAATCACACCCTCCGCATGGAGCGCTGGCGCTACACCCGGTATGCGGACGGCGGCGAGGAGTTGTATGATCACCACAACGACCAGAACGAGTGGACCAATCTGGCGGGCAAGCCGGAGCTTGCCTCCGTGAAGGCGGGACTGGCGAAGTGGCTGCCGGACACCGATGCGCCGTCCTTGTCGAACAAGGCCAAACGCAAGAAGGGCAAGAAAGCAGAATGAAACGAGTTCTCGTCCAGATCCTATTGCCTGGCGGAGCCGGCGTATCTCGTTCTTCCGCCCGAAGGCGGAGAAATCACAGTAGATCTTACGGTGGGAGGAGGAGAATCTGGATGCTCACATTCCTTCTCTGCTTCCTTGCTTCGGCAGGCCATGCGCAGGAAACGGAATTCAAGGGCGACGTCACCGACCTCCGTATCATCCGTAGAGTCGAGCAGCACCCGGGAGCGTGGAGACTGTGGCAGCCGTACATCGCGACGTGGAAGCGAAAGCACCTGGTCGTTGCCTTTGGCGCCATGATCGACGGCAAGAAGGACATGGGCGACATCCTGACCAGCGTGTCCACCAATGATGGCGATGCGTGGGGCGAACCGGTGGCCGTCTTCGATCACAGCCAGCGTCAGGGTGCGATCCAGTTTGCCTATGCCAACCCGGTTCTCTTCAAGCCCCTGGACCAGGACGTGATCTGGTGCTTCGCCATGCGCTGCCCCATCGCTTACAGGAACAGCGAGGAATCACAACTCGTCGGCGCCTTTAGCGCCGACGGCGGGCACTCCTGGACTCCGGTGGAGATGGCAATGCACTACACCGGACCGCTGATCCTCAACGCAGGAGTCCATCAAACGGAGATCCAAGGGCAGAAACGATTCCTCTTGCCCGCCCATCGCAACACACGGCAGAAAGACCCGCTCGGGTCGCGTGATCATTTTGTCCTCAGCAGTACCAGTTTGCTGGAGTGGAGACTCGAGGCGTTCATCCCTCAACCGGAGGGCGGCAAGGTGTTTCTCCACGAGGGCAACATCGCCCCGGGTGACGCGCCGGGCGAGATCAAGATCGTGATGCGCACGGCCAACTACGAAGACGACAGCCTCACTACCGATCCGCCGCGCGCGTATTCCAGCGTCAGCAGAGACGACGGCCACACCTGGAGCCCCGCACGGCCGGAACCGGAGTTGTACAACGCCAAGTCGAAAGGGTTCTTCGGCCGCGCGAAAGACGGCACGCATATCTATGTGTACAACGACGGACCGGCGGGGCGCGAGCCCAGCGGTCGCATGGCACTGCGGTACAAGACGAAACCGGCGCGCGGCGTGTGGAGCGAGGAGAAGACCTTCTTCGATGCGGGCATCAAAAACTCCTATCCCACGCTCATCGAGGTGGCGCCCGGCGTCTTCCGTGCGGTATGGGACAGCGGGACGGCCGACCGCCCGCGCACCCATATCCGTTTCGGCAAATTCAGGATGAACGGTCGTTCTGCAGACAAGAAGCCATGAAACGAGCACTCAGACTCGTAACCGCATTGCTGCTGCCGCCAGTGGGCGCGCTCGATGCCGTCGGGCAATCGAACGGACCGTTACGGGTCCATCCCGAGAATCCGCGATACTTCACGGACGACTCCGGCAAGGCGATCCTCCTGGCCGGATCCCATACCTGGGCCAACATCGTCGATATCGGACCGGCGAGCCCGCCGCCGGCCTTCGACTTCGATGCGTATCTGGCATGGCTGACGCGCTACGGCCACAACTTCACGCGCGGCTGGACGTGGGAGCCGACGAAGTGGGATACCACGACGATGAAGAACCGCGCCTGGCGCAACAAGGCGCACACCGTCGCACCGCATCCCTGGGCCCGAACCGGGCCGGGCCTGGCGATGGACGGAAGGCCCAGGTTCGACTTGGAGCGATTCGACCCAGACTACTTCGATCGCCTTCGGACGAGAGCGGGCAAGGCGCAGCAGCAGGGGATCTTCATTTCCATCATGCTGTTTGAAGGGTACGGCGTGCAATTCCAGGCGGAGGCCTGGTTGAACCATCCGTTCAACGCAGCGAACAACATCAACGGCATTGACGCCGATCGCAACGGCGACGGTAAAGGGCTTGAGATGCACCAACGGTCTGACCCGCGCGTCATGCGGTTGCAGGAGGCGTATGTGCGCAAGGTCATTCAGACTCTGAACCGGTTCGACAACGTGCTGTACGAGATCTCCAACGAGACGCATCCCAGCTCGACCGACTGGCAATACGATATGATTCACTTCGTTAAGCAGTGCGAAAGGGACATGCCCAAGCAGCACCCCGTGGGCATGACCTACCAGAACCGGCGCGGCCGGAACGAAGCGCTCTTCAACGGCCCGGCAGACTGGGTGTCGCCGAACCGCGAAGGCGGATTCAGGGATGACCCGCCGGACATGAAAGGGCGCAAGGTGGTGCTGAGCGATACGGATCACCTTTGGGGCATCGGCGGCGATGCGGCGTGGGTATGGAAGACCGTCACGCGCGGCCTGAACCCGATCTTCATGGACCCTTACGACGGCAAGGTGCTGGGAAAGGCCTTTCCGCCCGAGTTCGAGCCCCCGCGCGGAGCCATGGGGCAAGCTCTCGAGTACGCGCGTCGCATGAACCTCGCCCTCGCCACCCCGCGAAACGCGCTCTCGTCCACGAGATATTGCCTGGCAGAGCCGGGAGTGGCGTATCTCGTCTTCGCGCCCGAAGACGGCGACATCGAGGTGGATTTGACGGGTGGACCGGGCCCGTTCGCGGTCGAGTGGCGGAATCCTACGACCGGCGGGCGCACGGTCGCGCAATCGGTCCCGGGCGGGGCGAAACGGACGCTCCGCGCGCCGTTCAATGGTGCGGCGGTGCTGTTCTTGGAAGAGGACTCTCGGAGATCGTCCCGTGCGTCCCCTGCCGGTACGATGGGCGCTCCAAGCGACGGGGGCAAGGCGAAGAGGCACCAACAAAGGTAGCGGCTGACGCCATGAACCACTTCACCATTATCATGCTCGCGGTCATGACGGCTCCGCCGGCCGCCGTGCACGCCGCGGATACTCATAAGCGCACCCGACCTAACTTCATCGTCATCTACTCCGACGACCACGGCTGGGCGGATCTGGGGGCGCAAGGCGCTGACGCGGATATCCGCACTCCACATCTCGATCGACTCGCGCGCGACGGCGTACGTTTCGCGCGAGGCTATGTCAGCGCGCCGCAATGTGTTCCGTCGCGGGCGGGGCTGATTACCGGGCGTTACCAGCAGAGATTCGGTGTGGATGATAATCTGAAAGGCCCGTTGCCGCAGGCGGAACTCACCCTGGCGGAACGGCTCAAGGAAGCGGGTTATGTCTCGTGTCAGGTGGGCAAGTGGCATCTGGAACCGACGGGAAAGGCGGACAAGCGAGGTGCGATAGGGCCATCCGGTCAGCCCGTCTATGCCTTCCTACCCGTCGGCCAGGGGTTTGACGAATACTACACCGGCCCGATGAACCGCTTTGTCGCCTCGCACGATTTGCGGGGGAACGCCCTGGCCGACGCCCCCAGGACGCTCACCGACAGGCGGTTCCGGTGCCTGTGGCAGACGGATGCTGCCGTGTCCTTCATCGAGCGGCATGCGCGCGATCCCTTCTTCCTCTACCTGGCCTACTTCACGCCGCACGTGCCGCTGGAATCGCCTGAGCCGTGGTTTGCCAAGACGCCGGCGCACCTTCCCAGAGAACGTCGACAGGCCCTTGCCATGATCGCTGCGATGGACGAGGGCGTCGGAAAGCTCCGCGACACGCTGCGGAAGGTGGGCCTGGACAGGAACACGCTCATCTTCTTCATCAGCGACAACGGGGCGCCGCTCAAGGAGGGTGCCTGGGACGGTTCGCTCAATGCTCCCCTCATCGGAGAGAAGGGCATGCTCACCGACGGAGGGGTGCGGACGCCGTTTGTGGCTGCGTGGCCGGGCACCCTACCGGCGGGCAAGGTCTATGAGCCGGCCGTGATCAATCTCGATGTGGCGGCCACGACGGTCGCGCTGGCCGGCCTCCCGCACGACCCGGCGCTGGACGGAGTGAACCTGATGCCGTTCCTGCTCGGGGAGCGGTCGGGCGCGCCGCATGACGCACTGTTCTGGCGCTGGCGCTCGCAGGCTGCGGTGCTCGAAGGCCACTGGAAACTGATCCTGCTCGGGCCTCATCAGCGGTACCTGTTCGACGTCACCAGGCCGGACGGGGAGACACGGAACCTCATCCGCCAGTACCCGGAGATTGCCGCTCGGCTGGAGAGCAGACTCAAGGCATGGGCTGGAACGCTCAAGACCCCCGGCCTGCCGACCGACGTGAACTCGCAGGACCAGCTCTTCTTCAATGCCCACGTCGACAAGACCGGCGGAGCCGGCACCAAACGGCCGCGGGCTGTCACGAGCCAGGAGGGTGCGCCACGGGCCAGGGCGGGGAAGGGAACAAAGAAGAACAGGTAGTCGGTGTCCGGCAAAGCAGTCACCAGGTGTCAACCATGAAAACCATTCTTACAGTCGCCGCTGTCATCACCTCTTTCTGCGTGCCCCATGACTGTTCGGCAGAGGCTAATGCCATGGACCAATCAGCCAAACTCAGCATCGTCCTGTTCCTCATCGACGATCTCGGCTGGCGGGATGTCGGCTGCAACGGGAGCCGGTACTACAAGACGCCGAACATCGATCGCTTGGCGAGCGAGGGCGTTCGATTCACGGATGCCTATGCTGCGTGTGCGGTGTGCTCGCCCACCCGCGCCGCCATCCTTACAGGCAAGTACCCTGCCCGCCTGCTGCTGACGGATTGGCTTCCCTCGGGACGCTGGAATCCGAAGGCAAAGCTGCGAGAAGGACGCTTCCTGCGCGGTCTGCCGCTGGAAGAAGTCACGCTCGCCGAGGCGTTGCGCCAGGCGGGTTACCGCACCGGCAGTATCGGGAAGTGGCACCTGGGCAGTGAGCCGTTCTCGTTGCCTGAGCACCACGGCTTCGACATCAACACCGCCGGCAACGCCCACGGTGCGCCAGGCAACTACTTCTTCCCTTATGACGGCGACTGGGCGATCCCCACGACCGGCCTGCGAGCCGGGTGGAATGTGCTCCCGGACGGCAAGCCGGGTGAGTATCTGACCGATCGCCTCACGGACGAGGCGGTCCGGTTCATCCGCGAGAACCGCGGGCGGCCGTTCTTCCTCTACTTCCCTCACTACGGTGTTCACACGCCGCTGCAGGCCAAGAAGGAGATGATCGCCAGGTACGAGGCGATTCCGGAGGATCAGCGCCAGGGCAAGCCCGTGTATGCGGCGATGGTTGAGAGCATCGACGAGAGCGTCGGACGCGTCATGGCCGCGCTGAAGGAACTCGGGCTCGAGCAGAGCACGCTCGTCATCTTCACCTCGGACAACGGGGGTTTCTACAACGCCACGAGCAACGCGCCGCTGCGGGCCAACAAAGGCGCGTATTACGAGGGCGGGATTCGCGTTCCCCTGATCATCAGGTGGCCGGGCGCGGACAAGCCGGGCCTCGTGGTGTCGGAGCCGGTCATCAGCACAGACCTCTACCCGACATGCCTGGCTGCGGCATCACAACCGTTGCGGCCGAACCAGCATCTTGATGGCCTGAACCTGCTGCCGCTGCTTCGTGGCGAAGGGTCACTCGGACGCAGGGCGCTATTCTGGCACTATCCGCATTACAACGATCACCCATCGAGCGTCCCTTCGAGTGTCATCCGAAAAGGACCCTGGAAGCTGATCCAGACCTTCGAGCCCGAAGGCGTGGAACTCTACAACCTTGCTGAGGACCTGAGCGAGGTCCGCAACCTCGCCCCGGAGCAGCCCGCCCTAGCCGCCGAACTGCGTCGCGAACTTGACGCGTGGCGGTGCGAGGTGCGTGCAGAAATGATGCAGCCCAATCCGGACTACGATGCGGGGGTGCAGGTTCCGACGAAAGGCAAGAAGAGAAGCAAGATGGGGACCAAACCGTGAGGAATTGGAACATGACGGCTGCACTGTTCTGCTGTCTGACTTCGTTGCCCACTTCCTTTGGGGCAGAATCTGCGAAGCCCCTGGCCAGGCCCAACGTCCTGTTCATTGCGGTGGACGATCTACGCACCTCGCTCGGTTGCTACGGCGATCCGCTGGCAAAGACCCCGCACATGGATACATTGGCAAGAAGCGGACGCGTTTTCACACGCGCCTACTGCCAGCAGGCGATGTGCGGGCCGTCGCGCACGTCCATCCTGACGGGACTGCTTCCCGACCACACCCGCGTCTGGCACAACCGCAGCCTGTTTCGCGACACGCGTCCCAATGCGGTGACACTGCCGCAACTCTTCAAGAACAACGGCTACCACGCGCAGTCGCTGGGGAAAGTACTGAGCGGAGACAATCGAGAAGAGGAGCAGGATCCCCAATCCTGGTCTGTCCCGCCACTGCTGAGGGCACCGGGCTGGAAGAACTACGCACGGCCCGAAAACCAGAAGCGACCCGGTAAGGGCTTGCCCATTGAGCGGGCGGACGTACCCGATGAGGGTTACCCGGACGGCCAATTGGCCAAGCTGGCCATCGAGACCTTGGAGAACCTGAAGCGGAGGTCTCAGCCCTTCTTCCTCGCCGTCGGCTTCTTCAAGCCGCACCTGCCGTTCAACGCCCCGAAGAAGTACTGGGACCTCTACGAGCCGGCCGTCTTTCAACCGGCCACGAAGGCCGCTCGGACAAAGGGCGCCCCCGAGCTGGCCTACCCCGATCATCTCGAACTGGCCGGCTACAGGGGCATTCCGAAGGATGAGAAAGTCTCCGTCGAGCAGGCCCGCGAACTGCGTCACGGCTATTACGCCTGCGTGAGCTACGTCGACGCGCAGATCGGCAAGGTGCTCGATGCCTTGAAGCGACTGGGGCTGGAGGAAAACACCATCGTGGTCCTCTGGGGTGATCATGGCTACTCGCTCGGGGAGGCGGACCATTGGTGCAAGGACACGAATTTCGACATGGATACCCATGTGCCGCTCATGATCCGCACGCCGGGAATGGCGGAGCCGGGCGTCGCGACCGAGGCCCTGCTTGAACATGTGGACATCTACCCGACACTGGCCGAACTGGCGGGCCTTCCGGTTCCACCCGGACTGGATGGGACCAGCCTTGTGCCCATCCTCAAGGACCCTCGACGGAGTGGGCGCCAGATCGCGCTGAGCCAGTTCTCCAGACCCTTGAGGCGGAGCGCCCCCGATGTCATGGGCTACTCCATTCGCACGGACACGCATCGCTATACCCGCTGGGTGGAATGGCCGACTCGCAAGTCCATCGTCGAGGAGCTCTACGACTACACCGCGCCAGCCAGCGCAACCCGCGACGGCGCCCTTTTCATCGAACAGCAGAATATAGTCGCGAACCCCGCCTATGCCGGGGAGTTGAGTCGCATGCGCTCGAAACTGGAGCACGTCTTTAACACGCGCATCCGTCTGCAGCCTTCTGATAATGCGGCTAGTTCCGAACCTCAGCCCAAGAAGAAGAAAAGGAAGAAGAACCAATGACCTCGCCTGCCGTTGGCATGGAAATGGATGACAAGAGGATGAACTACGGAAGGCTGTTCTTCTGTCACCCCTCCTTGTGTCATCTCCTCTGTGCCGGTTTGATGTTCGCCGTCCTGGGCGGGCAGGCGTTGCGTGCCGCGGAGGAGCCGGAATGCACGAAGACCATCCTTTTCAGCGAGCGCAGGGATGGTTTCACGCTCTATCGCATTCCCGGCATCATCGTTACGGTAAAGGGGACGGTGCTGGCGTATTGCGAAGCGCGGAAGTTCAGCGATGCCGATCGCGGCGAGATCGAAATCCACCTGCGCCGCAGCGCCGATGGCGGGCGGCTGTTTTCGCCGGCCAAACAAATCGCCCATCTCGGTCCCCGTTTGCCGCGCAATCCGCACCTGCCGGACGGCAAGCTCGCCAAGGACATGGGCGGTCCGGACGAGCAAACCGTGAACAACCCCGTTGCCATCGCCGCGCGGGACGGCGCCGTCCATCTTATCTACTGCGTGGAATATATGCGTGCCTTCCACATCCGCAGCGAGGACGACGGCGTGACATGGAGTGCGCCCGTCGAAATCACAGCGGCCTTCGACGGATTCCGAAAAGACCTCGACTGGCAGGCCATCGCCACAGGCCCCGGCCACGCCGTGCAGACGAAGAGCGGCCGACTCTGCGTGCCGTTCTGGATGGCGACTTACGAAAAGAAAGCCCCGTTGCGCAGAGCCGTCGGCACCATCTACAGCGACGACGCCGGCAAGACCTGGCAGCGCGGCAACATTGCCATTGCGGACGCCGGTGAGCCGAACATCGCCGCCTTGCCGGATGGGCGAGTCATCATCACCGCGCGCAACAACCACGAGCGCAGTCGTCGCCTTATCACCTACAGCGCGAATGGAGCCACGAACTGGTCGAAACCGGTGTTTGCGGAGGAACTGCTCGAACCCGGGTGCATGGCCGGTATCACGGCGCATCCCGGCACCACCGCCGTACCCGGGCCGCTCCTGCTTTTTTCCAATCCGCACACTACCGATCGCGAGCACTCGGCCCGCCGCGATGTCACGATCAATCTCAGCCGCGATGATGGCGGAACGTGGCCCGTTTCCAAAACCCTCCAACCCGGTCCCAGCGCCTACAGCGACCTCGCCGTTCTGCCCGACGGCACCGTCCTCTGCTTCTACGAAAGCGGGACCGACGCGCCAGTGAAGAAACGCAAACGCGACTGGGCCTACGCGAACCTCACCCTCGCGCGTTTCAACCTCAAATGGCTTGTGCAGCCATGACACCCACCCTTGCTGTCCCTACAGAAAACTCCGTCCTCGTTAGCATGATTCTGTGCTTGCTCCGGGTACTGGTTCTGAACCGCGCGACCCTTGAGGCGGAGAACGTGGCTCCGTCCCGCCCTTTTCGACAGTACGGAGCCGCGAAGGTGAATCCACGCGAGGTAGAGCCGGCCGAGAAGGGAAGCGTAATCGCCATTCCGCAGGTGGGAGGGTTGCACCACCGATACACGCGGGCGGCCTGAACCCGTCAGGCTATGCAGTGCAGGCTGATCTCAGTTCGAGAGCCATTCTGCCCTGGGATCCCGCGCGAATAGCGTGAAAGCTGCGACCTCGACCATGCTGTCGGTGGCCGGAAGCCGGCCGCGTCACGCGCGGCGGGGTCGACCAGCGGTTCCCCAACCATTGAAGCGCCGCGGATGGCCTTTTCGGTAGCCACAGGGCGCACTTCGGGGCACACTTCGGCCCGCCGGTAACGTGTTAGGGCAACGCGAAGTCGAGCCCCCGAGAAGGGGAAAGTGGTTGGCATTCCGCAAGTGGGACGGTTGCACCACCGATACGCGCGGGCGGCCTGAACACGTTCGGCTACTCAGTGCCCACCAACCTCAGTTCGAGCTCCGTTCTCCCATCGGATCTGGGCAAATACCGTGAAGGCTGCGACCTCGATCATCCTGTCGGCGCCCATAAGCCGGTTGCGTCACGTCCGGGGAGGCCGGCCAGCGGCGCCGCCAGCGTTGAAGTGCCGCGGATGAGGACTTCGGTATGCACTGCCGATTCCTGGTTGTGTGTTTCATTTGCCCGCCGGCGAGGCCGCGGTCGTCGCCGGCTTGTGCCCCGCCACCCGTATTTGCGTACACAGGTAGACGGACAGCCCGTCCTCTAGATCGAACAGCCCTTCGCCGTACATCGCCGTGAAGCCCTGCTCGGGTGTCGGCAGTTCGTAGACGTACCCGCCATCCTGTTCGACCATCGGTTCGTGGCGCCACTGGGCCGTGCGGAAGTTCGTCGTGGGGCTCTCGGTCATGAAGGCCCAGACGCGCTGAGCCGGCTTGTCGGCCTTCACCTTCAGCCGAATGGCCTTGTCGGTGGCCTGGTATTCCCAAGTCATCTTCGGGAACGTCACCTTGCCCGCCGCCAGGGCCGACAGCGCGGTGGAGTTGGCCGTCAGCCGCGGGAGGTCGATGGCGGCGTGGCCCTTGTTCGGGATGTAGAGGATGTACTTCTCGCCGACCAGCCCATCCCAATAGAGGTTCAGCGAGTCCACCGTCCAGTACGGGTCGTTCGTGCCGAGAATGATCATCTTCGGCATCGTCACCCGATCGCGGTAGGAATACGGGTCCACGATGCGGAGCAATTCCTGCCCCCGCGGCGTGTCCATCTTGCTCTGAATGCCGAGGACGGTGTACGCCTGAATCATCTCGCTGTACTGGCCCAGCATCTCGAGCTGGTGCTTCATCTGGGCCGGCATATTGAGCACGTCAATCACCGCCGGCGCACATGCCTTGACCCGCTTGTCCGAGGCGGCCGTCAGCCACGTCGTCCAGCCCCGTTTGCTGCCGCCGCTCACCACGAAATCCTTCAGCTCGGTCTTCCATTCCTTACGGGCGAGTTCCTGGAGGGCGTCCATGGCCCGGACCGCGCTCTTGGCCATCGGCAGCAGCAACGGCCAGTCCCATTCGCCGGTCTCCATGTACTTGTCGAAGGTATAGGCAATGATCCGGTCTTCCGTCCTGCCGTCGAAGATGGGTTCGAGGGGGACGTTCTCCAAAATGACCACAGGCAGCTTGAGCTTCTGCATGATCTGGTTGGCGAACATCCCTTCATTGAGGGCGAATCCCTGTCGGCGTCGACTCGGATTCGCCGGCTGGCTGCCCGCCTCGCGTGCCTGCCGCTCCCGGCGGAGCTGCTCCTCCCGCTCCTTCTCCTTCTCGTCATTCCAACTCCCGCCGGAGATCAGCAGGAAAGCCTGGCGGACGCCGGTGCAGTCCTTCGGGCGATAGATCTTGACCCGGTGGTGCCAGTCCAAACCGTGCCAGGTCTGGCTCGTCAGGATCATCTCCTCATACGCTACGCCGGGCGGAATCGTCTTGCTGTCGATGATCCGCCATTGATAACTCTTGTCCTTCTGGGCGATGTACTTTTCGAGGTTGTCCAGCGGGGCGGCCCAAGCCGCCGGCACCCAGAGGATCATTGTTAGGCACATACAAGAAACTCGTCTCATGGTCATCCCTTTCGTTAATCAATGCTCGACGTGTTCGCGGATCGGCTCGACCACGCGGAACTCGCCGGTGTTTATCCCCGATGTGGTCAGCGCTCAAAGGCCATGATGCTAAAGTCCGGACTTTGCCTGCGCCAATAACCTCCGCGCAAAACCGGACAACTTCTGACATGATCTTCAAGGTAGGGCAGACCTGTCTTCCCCCCCCACCCTGACCGCGCCCGCGGCCTCCAATTGAAAGATCCGTACGGTCGGTCTGCGAACCGGCTTTCGCGTCATTTCGTAGTCGAGCGTGAAGGCCTGCACCGGGATGCTGGGAGCGGAGGATCAGGGAGTGGGGCTCCGTGCCGCCGAGCGGAGCCGCAGAGGTGGAGAAGATGAATGAAGAACAGCGAGAGGAATGGCTGGATGAGCTGAGGTTTGATGCGATGATGGAGGCGTTTTTGGAAGGGGCGCCTCATGGGTTCGGAGAAAAAGCTCACTTCAGGCCCAACTTCTCGGCGATCTCGGGCAAGGCCTCCGCGAGTTCCCTGCGAACCAATCGGAGTTTCGCCTCCAGGAGCGAGGCATCCGACGGGTAGTAGTCCAACTGTGACAAGCGCACGTCCCTCCGTCGGACGGACTGGGCATCCCGCACGTTCGCTTCCTCATCCGTGAGGACCTCTTGCCAGCGAGTCAGCATTGATTGGGCGACACTTGCGGAATTCATCGGCTCGGCTTCAAGGGCAGCCAGTGAGTCTCGCAGCTCGCACGATTCGTAGAAGTTGGCCGTGGTGCGGACGGTGTGATAGAGCCAGTGGATACAAAGGTCCTCCGAGTCGAAGGCGAGCGTGCATCGGGCGGGAACGGTCGGCCGGGCAGTCTGCATCTCCTGAACCGCCTGCCGCAGCAGTTGTTCCATCTGCCGATAGACCCTTGCGAAGACCGGCCGGATGCCGGTTGGCGATGAATCGAACAGCGGCGTTCGGTTCGGGGTTTTGCCCGTATAGAAGCACGCCGGCAGCTCGGTTTCACGATCGACGCACATGGGATGTTCCGGCCCGAGGCTCATCGGACCCCTGAAGTACCGCGGCGGAATCTCCGGAGTCAGGCCAACGGCCTGCGAAACCAGGCGCCAGGCCCGGCGCAGGGCCGGTCCGGCCGCCTTCCCTGCGATCCACGCGGCCAGACGCTCCAGCAGCTCTTCTCTCCCCGGTGGCGGATTCCAGTAGAGGTACTTGCCGAGCAGCGCGCCGCTTGTGCCGAAACAGGGGCGATAGACGTAGGAGAACACCCAGAGTCCGTCGGAGCCTGAATGAATCATTGCCTCGGTACGATCAAACCAGCGGTCCATGCACGGGATGCCCGGCAGGCGGCAGGCCTCGTAGGCGTGCTCGTGATCGCTCTTGAGATAAAGGGGCACGCGGGCGGAAGCGCACGCAGCGATCTGCTTGCGGCAGCGCGGTCCCGGACCGATCAAGTCGATGCTGTAGTCCCAGAGGTTCTTCTGTATCCCGCCGTCCTTCATGATCACCTCACCCACCTCAGGCTCGACGAGCAGGGCCGTCCCGCGGTGGAGCCGCTCGATCATGCCGAGTTGGGCGTCATCCCTGGACCAGCACCAGTGTGCCCCATAGGGCCAGACCACGACTTCGGCGTCCGGTCTCACGCTGTGAGCCGCGTCGGCCAACAGGTTGGCCAGATTAGCCACCACGGTTTCAGCGCCAAGGGGTCCACATCGTGGACAGTTCGTGTGGCCCTTGTCGCAGCCGGTCGGCCGCATGAAGCAGTGGTAGAACTCCTCGCCGCCGACAATCAGCATTACACCGTCGAGGCCGGTTTGACGGAACAAGCCGGCAATGCTCTCAGAGTAGTACCGCTTTACCAAAGGGTGTTCGCTGCAGAGCGCGTGCCTGCCCGGTATTCCGAAACTGAGCTCAGCGCCGCGGGCGTCTGGATGTCGGGTGAATGCGGGGTGGTTCCGGTCGAGCAGCCGGGAGTTGATGTGCAGGTATGTTTTCAATCCGTAGCGGTGGGCTTCTCGAACTGCGCGGGCGACACCCTCGAGCGCCGCCGGATTCCGCTGATCGGCCAAATCGTGTAGGGCATTGGAGGTCGATAGGCTGAAGAGGTTGTGGTAGCCCATGACGATCGCATTATGCCCCAGGAAAACCACATCACGCACCTTGGCGCCCAGCGGAACGCGCCCCACACGGGTGGCCACGCGCGGCGTGAAGGTGGAAGAGCCAATCTGGAGGATAGGGGCCTCCCGGAAGCCCATGAGATCGATGAGGCGGACCACACCATCGCGCAGCCCGGCGGGGTCACGGCCAGCGATGCGCACGGTGCCGGAGTCCGCGGTTACAGTGAAGCTGCCAGGAGTTCCAGGCTGCCCACCCCCTGCCTCGAGCAACAGGATGCGGTGGGGGGAGTTGCGTTCGGCGGTGTGGGTCGCTATCGCAAGAGTCACACCCATGCGCTGCGCGAGGAATTCCTGGAGATCGCGGGCCATGAGGCGGACAAGCCCGCTGGCGTCGAGCCTCAACGCAATTGTCCAGTCCGGTCCGATCAGCACTTCGTCGGGCGCGGGTGTTGCCTCGGGATCGCGGCTGAAGCGGGAGAAACAGTCTTTCGACAGCATTGACAGAGGGCTGGCCGTGTAGGCTCGAAGCCAGTCCTGCTTGAAGTGCGCTCCCATCTGGAGGACGGCCTCGAAGGCCGCGTCGGTGCCGGACGAAGCACCGGCGGGCGCGGAGGTTGTCGCGGGTCCGGCCATCGCAACCGCCCGCGCATTGACCGCGACCGCCGACATCGAGAGCAGAATCATGATCAGACATCGCATGCGGGCACTCCTGTCGCGTCGTGATCTGAAGTCATCTTGGCGGCGGTCCCCAGTCCCTGTCGCGCAATCGCCGACTGGAACTGCACGCGCTTGAAAGGTCTTAGAAACGGCCCATGCCGGAGTAGTAATTGCCGTCGTTTCCTTTCAGGCTCCTGAACGGGATGCCCGCGAGCAACGGTCTGAGGACCCCGTCGATCGTCACGGTGACCGTGGGCCGGAAGGATTCGCTCTGCACGTACTCCATGATACCGTCGAGAAGGGCAACGGCCACGGGGTCGTTCATATCGAGGTGGAAAGAGGTCGCGAAGATGCGCCCCCCCTCCGTTCGGGCTTCCCACAGGGCCGCCTGCAAGCGGATATACTTGTAGGAGCTGACCACTTCGACAATCGGATCGAACTCAGCCGGGAACTTGTTGAACTCAACACACTGGCCGCCCTCAAGCAGTTGTTGAAACTGCCGGTCGCACCAGCCGGCATGCGGAACGTGCTTCAGCGAAGGGTGGTGCCGGATGACGGTGGCGAGGTTCATGTGCGCCCGTCCCGCAATACCGATCTGGTATCGTGTTTCGTTCGCTGGAAATGGCTTGGAACCGAGCAACACCACGTCGCCTCCGGCGGCCAGGTGATCCACCTCGGCCTTCGTCAGTGACCTGACAATCCGGAGTCTTGCCTGTGGGGTTCCGTCAATCGGCCGGAGTCCGGGGTAACGTCCGGCCAAAAGGGCGAAGGCAGGTTCGTCCGCGGCGGCGGAGACAGCGGGTGCAGGCCGCTCGGAAAAGACCCAGAAGTCCCACTGATTCCGGATGTGGTAACCCGATCCCTTCAACTCGACCTCCAGGACGACGTGTCTGGATCCTGCCGACCTCGACCAGGTGAATTGGATGTTGCCCAGGGGAGTGACGGCCCCGTCGGCCGCCTGGAGAGTACACAGTTCACCGCTCAAGAGAATGGTGTTTCCGTCACGAACCCGCCATGCCAAGGTCGCATCCCGCAACGGGGTGTCTCCGTAGAGGGAAGCCATGACGGGCATGTCGAAGGCCGCCCCGGCCTCAAAGACGTGCCGCCCGGCGTTGTCCAGCAGCAGGACGCTTTCACCGTTGTACTGAAGAACGCGTTCGGCCGTATCCCCCGGCTTCAACTCGAGGAACTCATTCAGCAGACCGCACCCATACCCGGCATTGTGCCAGTGACTGTCCCATCCGCCCAGAAGGTCGTATCCGTCGAACGACGGGCATTTCCGCAGATTCTCGAGAACGTACTTGCGTGCCTGGCCGTGCCACCGGGCCGAGTTTTGATGGTAAATGGTCGCCCTGTCCAGGCGCCCTGCGGACTTGATGTACTCGCGGGCCGCACGGTAGAGGTCGGCGGGCATGGTACCCGTGCACCGCGATTCCAGAGACAGATCGATATAGGTGCCGAGGATACCGGTCTCGTGAGCCAGGATCGGACGTTTGTAATGTGTGTATTCCGGATCGACCAGCCGCCAGTCCCGGCCCGTGAAGTTCGAGTAGCTGAAGTCATTGGCCCTTGCTGCGAAGACATCTGCATGACGCGTGACACGCCCCCAGAGGGCTGCATAGTAGCCGTCCTCGTCCGCAAGGTGCGGCGGCATGGGCAGATCGGCGCGGCCGCTCTTCGACTCGGGGCCGGACATGGTATGCATGGGGATTACGAGCGCGTCCGGCGCGAGCACCTTCGCCTGGCGGTATCGCTCGGCAAACCTGGAGATGAGCCCCTCGTGACCCACTTCTTCGTTGCCGCCGCAATAGGTGACGACCGAGGGGTGTTCGCGGCATTCGCGCACCATAGCCGCCCATCGGTCATCGTCCAGCAGGTTGCGGGTCGGGCTCAGAGAATACTCGGGACCCATCAGCATGCCGATCTCGTCCGCCGCCTGCAGGTACGGTTTCATGGGTACCCACGTGTGGAACCGCAGGTAGTTGAATCCGACCTCCTTGAGCCGCCGCAGCCGCCGCCGGAAATACTCGACATCGTTTGGAGGATGAACGTCCGGGGGAAAGTGGTAGATGTCGCAGGCGCCCCGCAGCAGGATGGGCCGCCCGTTGAGAAACAGGCGTACGTCCCGACTTTCCAGTTGCCTCAGGCCATAGGGCCGGCTGACGGCATCGATCAGGGCCCCGTTCGCGTTCTCCCAACGCAGTTCAATCCGGTGGAGATGGGGTTCCCAAATGCTCCACGGTCTGACACCCTCCGACGAGGAGGACCAATCCATGGTCAGGTGCTCGTGGGAAGCCACTGCCCGTACGGAGGCATAACCCTTGTGGAGGGTTGCTCCGGCTGAACTGCTGATTGACCATGCCAACCGGCTCTCGGCCGTCATCCCGGTCGGCGCGGTCAGCTCCGCTTTCCATCTCAGCCGCCGCAGGTTGTCCTCCGGACAGACATAATAGGAGGTGATCCGGCCCGGACCCTCCGAGACGTGAAGGTGGACGTCTCCGTATATCCCCCCCGACATACCCGCGTATCCACGCAGGGCACAACTGTTGATCCACGGGACACGGTTATTCACCGCCAGGAGCAACTCGTTGGTCTGCCCATACCGGATCTCGTCCGTCAGGTCGAACTCAAACGGGGTGTCGTGCCCATGGTGCATATCCACGTAGATGCCGTTCAGATAGCAGTAGGTGTCGATCCGGGCGCCGCCCACACGCAAGGTCACGGTCCGGCCTTGCCAGCCGGCGGGCGCGTCAAACGTCCTCTTGTACCATCCCACGCCCGTCACAAAGGGCGTCCCCGCATCGGGGTGCCGGGGTCGCCCAGTTCGGGGGTAGGGGAAGCGGATCGGGACGGCGTTGGACGACTCATTGTAGGCAATCGTGTTCCCCCAGGGGGCCTCGGGAATGTAGCTCAACTGGTCATCCCAGTATCCCGGCACGTGCAGTTCCAGCGCGAACTGGTCATCCGCCGGAACCTGAGGCTGGGGTTCGACCATGACGGCGACGCTGAACCGTTTGATAACCCTGGCCGGGCACAGCTCGGTTTGATAGGCAAAACGCCACGGCCCATTGAGCAGAATGTCTGCCGCCCGGCCGGGTACCGCCGTTGCCATCACACCGATCGCACAGAAAAGGACGCGAAGTCGCGTACTCATGTTGCCTCCGAATGTTCTCGCCCATGCCGGTCCGTGTGGCGGTTGTCGCTTCGATTCAACCCTTCGAACCGGTCGCAAGCCATTCCACAAAGAATTCAGCGGCAGGTCTTGCCGAGAAAGTGATCGACCCTGCCCATGGAGACCTTTCGACATTATTGAGGTGAACGGAGTCGCTTCCGGCTGCCCGGATGAGGTGCTCCACATCCGTGATACGCAGGATGCCCGGGATTTGTGCCGCCGGATTCGGGTAGCCGACCAGCTGCACGAAGCTCGAAAACATTCCCTCGATGGCCGCGCTCTGGATCCGATCGTCCAACAGCTTCGCCAGCAGACACGCCAACCCCATTTCACGGCCGCGTGCCGCCACCCGAACGCTGTCGTACTCGCTGCGGCGGAGGACGGCGTCCACGACACACAGCAGGTCATAGGCCCACAGGCCGATCAGGGGGCGCCCCATGACGATCGTCGCCTGACGCAGGATGTGCATCTCGTTGTGCATCCCCGCGCCGCGGGGCTCGACGACAAACACCGTTGCGTGCCGGGCCAGTGCCTGAACTTCAGCCCGCCGGCACTCCGTATCGAAGTCCGCTTCGCCCAGCCAGACCACGGCCCGCGGTCCTGCACCGATTCGTAGGACGGCGATCTGCACACCGGGATCCGTCGTCAGCAGGAAGCCGCGGTTGTCCGCAACGGTCTCCGATGCCTCAAGCGGAGGCATGTTCAGGAGTCGTGGCAGCTTGGCGCGCAGGTCCTCCGGCCGGTGCGGCAGTTCCGCACGGAGGGCCGCTGCCCGTGCGGTCCAGAAACTGCGGACCGTCTCGGCTCCCTTCTCCGGCACCTTACCGCCTTCGAAGACGAAGAGCGCCGGATTCTGTTCGGGGAACAGTTCCGCTTCGAGATTGGCCTCTTCAACGGGAAAACCGTCCCCGGTCCCCTTCAGCCAGCGGTCAAGGAAGGCATACGTCGTCTCCCGCATCCGCCGCGTGTAGTCATGAGTCCCTTTTTCGATCATATGATGGATTCGGGATTCGCTGCTCAAGAGGCGATAGAAGGGCCGGGCGGCATTCACCATCTGTTCACACCCGTAGCTGGAGGCGTAATCCGCGTCCACGTTCATGACAAGCATGGCGCGGGGCGCTGTCAGCGCGATCAGCATGCCCATACCGCCCATCCGCGAGATGTTCGGTACCCAGTTGTCCGCGGAGTAGTAGGCGTTGACGGCAAGTTCGGACATCGGCCACAGGGCAACGGCCGGCATCACCGCATCAAAGCGTTCGTCAACCGCACCCGCGTAGAACGCCTGCAGCCCCCCGCCCGACGCGCCCGTCACCGCCAGGCGGGTTGCGTCAATGTCGGGGCGGGTTTCCAGGTAGTCGGCGCCGCGCAGGATGTCCCACACCTCATGCCCGGCAATGCAGCCGCCGGCCACGAACGGTTCGAACCCCTCGCTGTTGCCGGGGATGCGGCGCTCCCACGCATACGCCGGGTCCAACGCCAACACGGCATAGCCGTGCCGTGCCAAGCCGATCCCTCGCAGTTGGGGTGCCCTGGAACTCTTCCCGTAGCTCCAATGACCGATCGCGCTGATGACCGCCGGGACCGGTCCCGGTGCGTTCTTCGGCAGATACAGCAGGGCGGGCACAAGATGGTTCGGTCTGCTCTCATAGGCGAGCTTCTCGATGACATAATCCTTCCTCTCGATGCGGCCGGTAACGCGCGGGTTCAGGGGGGTACGGAGAGGAAGCGGATCGAGGCCCAGGACGTCCAGCAGCCCGTGACGCAGGGCATCCTGGCGTTCGCGGGCCTCGGCCGAGGTGCGCGGCGCCGGTTTCGGCGCTTCGAGCCGGATCAGCTCGTGCCGCAGCCATTCCGTCAAGGCCATGATGCGGGCCACCCGGTCGTCCGTCAGGGTCGAACACAATGCCACAGCCGCAAAGTTGTGGCTGCTGGACTGGCCCGGCGTCGGAGACTCGATCCGGATTTCCGACAAGCCGCCGGGCAGGACCACCGATCCAAGTCGCACCCAGCCCAGCCTGCTCACATTGACCTGCATGGGGGGGATGAGGCACCGGTTATTCAGCCGGATGCGGATGTCGGCCGGCGTGGAATGCGATGTGAAAAGCCTCGCATAGACCTCGTACGTACCCCCCTTCAACTCCATCTGCTTGCTGACGGACGATCCGTC
The DNA here is from genome assembly GCA_964446835.1 of uncultured Planctomycetales bacterium. Classification (GTDB taxonomy): domain Bacteria; phylum Planctomycetota; class Phycisphaerae; order UBA1845; family JAFGLZ01; genus CAYUQT01. The sequence continues at coordinate 32,715 of CAYUQT010000083.1, forward strand.
CGACATGAAGTAGTTGCCCGCGCCCCAGGACTGCCCTTCCTTCCACCGTTCAATTCCCACCATCTCGGTGGCGGGGATGAGGATCATTTCGGACCGTCCCGGCGATGCATACAGCATGGCCGCGGCGACAACCGGCACGACCAAACGCATCCCGACCAGCCCGGATGGTACCCCGTTCCTGTCCACCGACCTCGAAGACAACACGCGATCTGCCGTGCGCAACCTCATGGACTCCAGCACGCAATTCCCTATCGGATGGTCAGAACGGAGCGCGCGATGCCCGCGTCCATCCGGATCGGTTCCATTCCGGCCGGTAGTGAAACACCGGCCAGCCTAAACGCCGCCGACCGCTCTCCGTGCAACGAGAACAAATACCGGGCCCCTCCCGATGCCCTCACTCCGTCGAACAGAACATTCCGGCAGTCCCAGAACTCGGTCACCGCTTCGCCCACATAGGAGGCCAGTTCGACCTCCTTGAGGGTCAGCCCGTGCACATAACGATACCGGGAATGGCCTGTCGAGACGATCAGGGAGTTGTGGATGATGATGTTCTCCAGGGGCGCCTCCTCCAGCCCCTGGAACGAGACCGGCGAGTGGGCATAGGGAATGTGGATGTTTTTGAACCGGACATTTCGGATGCGGGGAGCCTTGCCCGTGGTCGAACCGAACCAGGCCGAATAGGCCGTCGTGATGCCCAGTGCCTCCAGATAGGTCTGGCGGATCGTCGTGTGAGAGACATGAACATCCTCAACGCACCCGCCCCGACCCCGCGTCGATTTGATCCATACGCCGCGCCAGACGTTGCTGAAGTCGCAGTCGCGAACATAGACATTGCGCACGTTGCCTGACATATCACTGCCGATCGCGACGCCGGTATGGCCGCCGTGCGCCCGGCAACGGCGGATCACGATGTTTTCGCTCGGTCTGTTCACGCGCCACCCGTCCTCGTTCAGACCCGACTTGATCGCGATGGCGTCATCGCCGGTCGACAGGTCGCAGTCCTCGATAACCATGTTTCTGCAGGAGTCGGCATTGATGCCGTCGTTGTTCGGACCTTCGGTTCGAATCGTGAGCTTTCGAACCAGGACGTTCTCGCCGTAGGTGACTTGGACCGTCCAGAAGGGGCCGCTCCGGATGGTCAGTCCTTCCAGAAGCACATTCCGGCAGTTGACGGTGTGGATGAGCTGCGGCCGCATCGGCAGCGAGGTGCTGGCAAATACGCGTTTGTCCACCGGGACTTCTTTCTTGACCATGTCGTACAGGACGTGTGCGGCGCCGTCCTGTTTGCGCACCCAGTCCCACCACAGCCGGCCATTCCCGTCAATCGTGCCGCCACCCGTCACGGCGATGTTCTCGCAGTCCCGGGCGTAGATCAGCGGAGAGTAGTTGTAGCATTCGAATCCCGCCCATCGCACGAAGACCGCCGGCAGGTAGTCGTTCGGGTCCGTGCTGAAGACCAGGACCGCACCTTCCTTCAGGTGGAGGTTCACGTTGCTCCGAAGGTGAATGGCGCCCGACAGCCAGCGCCCCTCCGGCAGCAAGACCACCCCCCCGCCGGCCTGAGCGCATGCCGAGATGGCGACTGCGATGGCCTTGGTATTCTTTCTTCGCCCGTCACCGACGGCGCCGTAGTCAGTGACGTCGAAGACGCGGTCGGGGAAACTGGGTCTCGACAGTTGCGGCATGTCGAATGGCGCGCGTATCGGAGCAATCGGCTCAGGCACGGCCTTGGGGCTATCCTTCTGGCGCGGCTCCGCGGATGCCGCGACTCCTGCGGCCAGAGCCAGCACCAGTACGGCTGTTCGTCGAATGCGTCTTCTGTTGCCTGGCGTATTCACGACCATCCCCTTGGCCGCACGGCGGGTACGCATGAATGCAGCGTGACGCGCCGCGCGGTTCCGATCAGTCTACGGAACGCCCATCCCACAATCTCTCGGCACGCAGGCACATCTATACATCTATGAGAATACTTTACTGGGCAATGCCTGTCATGTGACAATACGTGTTGTTCCTCGCTCCGGTGCTGCCGTCGGGGATTGTTGCCAGGAGAGGCTCAGATGAAAACCGCATCGCACGTCGTGATGGGATGGACCACCCTATGTGCTGCCGCTTGTCTGGCCGCCGTCGGCCAGGTCGACTGGGTCCGAAAAAGCAGCGCCGCTGGGGATCTGACCGTCCCCAATCCGGGGAATCAGCAGACCTGCCTGGTGATCGCGGATTTCGATCGTGACGGCATCGATGACTTTGCCATCGGCGAACGCACGAAGACGCCGTCAGTTGTCTGGTACAAGTGGAACGGAAAGGGCTGGGACCGGTTCGTTATTGATGACGCCCGGCTGAGCCCGGAAGCGGGCGGCATTGCCTGCGACATTGACGGCGACGGCGACCAGGACCTAGTCCTCGGCCAGGACGGAAGCGGCAACTCGATCTGGTGGTGGGAGAACCCCCTGCCTGACTTCGGCAAGCCGTGGAAGCGACGGTTGATCAAGAACTCGGGGGCGCGCAAGCACCACGACCAGAGCGTCGGCGACTGCGACGGCGACGGTCGGCCCGAGCTGCTCTCGTGGAATCAGGGTGCAGGACAGTTGCTCCTCTTTGAGATCCCCGCAGATCCGAAGGGCGCTGACACCTGGACATCAACCGCAATCTACACCTGGGAATCCGGGCAGGAGTTGGAGGGGTTTCCCTCCCGGCCGACGGACGTGGATGGTGACGGCAAGGTGGACATCGTGGGCGGCGGCCGATGGTTCAAGCACAAGGGTGGGACCGAATACGAGGCGAGGGTCGTCGATGACACGATGCGGTTCACCCAGTGCGCTGCCGGCCAACTGGTCGGCGGTGGCTGGGCAGAGATTGTCTTAAGCCCGGGCGACATGGACGGCGAGGCCAAGTGGTACGAGTACAAGGACGGGAAATGGTTGGGGCACTCCTTGGGCCACGTCGTCCACGGGCACACCTGTGAGGTGCGCGACATCAACCGCGACAGCCACCTGGACATCCTGATCGGCGAAATGGGGTCGCCCGGTGCCGGTGACCACGCGAAGATCTATGTCTGGTATGGCAATGGCAAGGGTAGTTTCAATAAGACCGTTGTGCTCGAAGGACAAGGCATCCACGAGGGCCAGTTAGGGGATTTCGACGGTGACGGGGACCTAGACATCCTCGTCAAGCCCTATCACCACAACGCACCCCGGGTGGAAGTCCTGCTGAACAACGGCTCGCGACCCGGCGCCCGCGGCTTGGGCACCAGTGCGAGCTTCAAGGGGCGGGTCGGCCTCCAGCTCTACAGTCTCCGAGACACGTTCAAGAACGACGTGACGATGGGGCTCGAACTGACCCGCAACCTCGGCTTCGTCGAAGTGGAGTTAGCTGGGACTTACGGCCTCGCGCCGGTCGAGTTCAAACGTCGCTTGGAATCCTACGGCCTTAGGCCGATTGCGGCCCACTGGTCTTATGAGCAGTGGGCGGCCGATCCGGAAGTCGCCGCAAAAGAAGCCGAACAGCTGGGTCTGCGCTATGCCGGTTGCGCGTGGATCCCACACCGGGGGTCCTTTGACGAGGCGGCCTGTCGGAAGGCAGCCGCCGTTTTCAATCGCGCCGGCGAGGTTCTCGGCCGACGGGGCATCAAGTTCTTCTACCACAACCACGGCTACGAGTTCGTCAAGTACGGGGACGGAACGCTCTTCGACCTACTCGTGAAGGAAACCAAGCCGGAGCTGGTCACCTTCGAGATGGATGTTTTCTGGACGGTCCACCCGGGCCAGGACCCTGTCGCGCTTCTCCGCCGCTACCCGACGCGCTGGGCACTTTTTCACATCAAGGACCTCGCCAAGGGCGTTCCGACCGGCAAGCTCACCGGCTCGGAAGACGTTCGTAATGACGTGACCCTGGGCACGGGTCAGATCGACCTGCCCGCGGTGTTGCGTGCCGCGCAGGACATCGGCGTCCGGCACTACTTCATTGAGGATGAATCGCCGAGCGTTATTGAACAGATACCGCGAAGCGTGAGGTACCTGGAATCGCTTTCCTGGTAGCGGCCCGTGATGGAGCACATATCATGATGACGTTGCGCTGCCGGCTGAGTCAACAAAAGATCCTCGTGGCGGCGGCGGTACTTCTCGGATCGGCCGTGCCGGTCCTGCCCGAGACAAGCAAGAATTCCGATGCCGATCCGGCCTATCCACCGCAAGGCCGATTCTATCAGGTTCACCACCTGCGGTTGGGCGTGGAGCACGGTAACCCTCAGTATAGAAAGGAAGACAGCTGGTTTCGCGTGAATTCGCCCGGCGTCTCCCTGATGAAGGACATCAAGCACCGCCATGAAACGCGCTACAACGGGCTGATGATGATCCGGGCCGATGCGGACATCACTTTGCTGGCCGGTGCCGAGCTGTATCTGGAGGTGTGGGGCGGGCACCCGGGAACGTTCAACAAGCGCGTGTCCGTGAACGGCCGCAGCACCTATGCGCTTCCGGAGGTCGGCTCGGCCTCAAACCACTGTACCCATTCTTATCCCGTGATTCCGCTCAAGCCATCCGACCTTGTGAACGGCTACAACGCGTTCCAGTTCGCCTGCAACAAGGACGGCGACTGGCCCTGGGGACATTTCATCGTGCACGACGCGGAGTTGCGGCTGGAACTGCCGGCAGACCACCCCGTACTGAAGGAATCGAAGCTGAACGGCTTCGAGGCCCGCGTCCGGGCTGAGCCTGCTCCCGACTGGAGGGATGCGATCCTGCTGTCCCTAAACGCCCCGGCTGCAATGATGCCCCGCGTCGCGGCTGTCGCTTATCAGGCTTTCTGCGAGGGCTACGACGAGAACGGAAACGGCCTCAACCGCGACTGGCATGGGCTGACACATCGCCGTCGGCCCGTCGCTTTCGCGGCGGAAAGCACTCAGCCGCCGTTTCATTGCCAGTGGGACACCTCCATGGTCTCCGAGCAGGAGGGCATGGCGGTGCGAGCGATCCTGACGTTCAAGGATGCTGACGATCTCGTCCACCTGACGCCGCCTTGCGGCGGGATCCGAACTCCCCGGCGGCCGCATCATCGGGTGGAGCTGCACGCACCCGCCCGAATTCCCGTTCCATTCTGGTCTAGAGCATTTCACGATTGACTGTAGCGATACCCGCAATGTTGAAACCACCCT
>CAYUQT010000084.1:0-32767 GCA_964446835.1 uncultured Planctomycetales bacterium
ACCACCTGGTCGGTTTCTGCCTTAGCGCGTCGCCATGCCTCATCGGCCTGATCCAACTTCAACGCTTCGCGGCCAGCCACATCGAGGCGATGAATCAGCTCAGCATCAGAGGCAACCTCATCGCCCGATAGGCCAAGCTCCCGGGCCGTTTTGGCGAGTAGGGCCGCGTCGGATTTGGAGCCGTCGGGTTTCCGGAGCAATCCGAGGTAGGTTTCGACCGCCTCATGACGGCCGGGCATTGTAGCCAGGGTTTTCGTCTGCCATTTGAACATTCGTACACGCCTTTCATGCCCCCGAGTCACACACACAACCGGCACACCGCCGGGTATTCGTCAGAAGTTCCCATCGAGGTTGTCCTGGTCTTCCTTGGACAGCTTCTTATATGGCCGCTTCTCATGCTCAAAAACCCACGTCAGCGGGTTGTACGTAGCAGAGAGACTCTCTTCTACCCACTGCATCCCGTAGTTCGGCTCGCACTGGTAGCCGTTGATCAGCCATGTGTTGGGCGGGGCTCCCCGCCATGGCTTGTCGATGACCCGGTTCACCATGTTGAGCGCTCGGGCTTCATCCCAACTCGTCAAGAGGATTCTGCGTGACAACTCAGCCCGCAAATACACGAGATAGATCGGTTGACAGGGGAACCGTGGTGATCCGTCCGAGCATCGCTCAACGTCCTGTACTTCCTGGGTCCAACACCGATCGACTCCGAACCTGTTGAAGGGTGAAGGGGGCACCATCGTTGTCTGCATCTGGACTTCGAGCGATCCGGTGGCGTCCGAGCATTCGGAAAACAGCGTGATGTCATTCGACAGCCGCTTCACATCGATGCGATGGATGAACCGCAAGCCCTCAATTTGAGATTCCGGCTTGACCCTGAAGTGATGATAGTCGTCGATCATCTGCGGCGCATCGTCGTAGAACTTCCCATTGGCCCGCTCCGCGGCCAGATACCGAAAGCGGAATCCATTCTCCAGCCGGTCCGCGCCCTGCTCCCAATCGAGAACACTCCAGTATGTCGGCGGCTCCCAGACTCTCCCGGGCTTCTGCCAAATTGCCGGTGCTGTTGCGCTGTCGGGCATCGGACTATCTCCTATGCACAATCTGCCGAGGCTGCATGTTGGCGACGCGTGGAAGACGTTCGTTCAGGATGGCTTCGATCTTCATCAAGATGTTGATCTCCTGATAGGTCTGGGCCTGGTCCATGCTCATGGGACCCGGCATCCGGCCTTGCGTGTTGACACGCCTCACGTTGCCGTAGAGCGACCCGCCCCAATTGAACGACCCAGCAACGTGGGGGAGTGCCGACAGTGCCGCATTGTGTTGATCGGCAATACGGCTGACGATGGGAGCGATGCGTTCCTTGAGCCCGGCTGCCTCACGCCTGTCGATGTCACCGAACATGGCATTCTGCCACCGCCCCATCTGTGCCTGATTCAGGCCGGCCATCGGGCCCTGTCCGCGTTTCCATCCGTCGATGATCTTGTTGAGCTGGAAGCGCTCAAAGTCGAGAGGCCCAAGGCTGGCCCTCATGACATCGTCTTCGGCTCGCCCCGCGGTGGCACGTCGGGTCATGGTCTTTCGTTCACGTTCCGCGTCGTGTTCATCTGTGGCCTTACGTGAACGCTCAAGGGCTTGTCGGTGTGATTCGGAGATGGCTTGGTCCCTGAATCCAGACGCACGCGCCAATAGGTCGGCGTTGTTGCCGGCCGCTTCCTTCATCTTCCGATATGTCGCGTCGATCTGCGCCCGTTCGGCTTCCCACCGATCACCGCTCAATTCGATGATGCGTTGGTTGATGTCCTCTTCAAGTTCTATGCGGCGCTTCGCGGCGTCCTGATCGATTTTGAGGTGGCCTTCTCTTCGCAGTCGTTCAACCAAGACGGGATCACGCCCGGCCTGTGTCATGGCAGCAGCTTCCGCGTCCACCTTGGCACGATCGGCCGCCTCTTGCCCGAACAGTCTGAGCTGTCGCATTTCACGGACACGAGCGTCGATAGCTTCGTTCAACTTGGCGTCCTGCGCCGCCTTTGCTGCGTCTGGGGCAGCTTGATTGGCGCCGGGTGGGACAACGTGCTTTGCCTTCGGAACGCCGGAGGGGTTCGCGTCCAGAGTGGGAGACGGCAACCATGTGCCGGCCAGAGCTGAGCCGACAACGCCCATTTTCCCGTACTGGGAAAACACACGCGTGAGATTGGCCCACCAGCTCATAACTTCCGGTTTGGGCAGAAGTGCGTTGCCGATGTTCTCTTTGATCTCTCCCCAGTTGCGGCTGATCTGCTTGATCTGTCCGCCGTATCCCTGTGCCCTCTGTTCAGCCAGCCTGAAGGCGTCGGCCCCCTGTTGCAGAATCTGATTGTACTTCTCTTGAGCGCTCGCATTTTCATCGACCACAACGCCCACGCGTGCTAGCGTTTCGGTGTGCCCCTGCGATGCCTTGACCACGAGATGCATCGCAGTGCTCAGGTCAACCTGGAGCTTCTCAGATAGTCCGATCGCCGCTCTTGTGGCGTCCTGCAGGTCCTGTCCGGACAGTTTACCCATCGACGCGCCCAACGCCATGACGGATCGGATCGCCTCATCGTCCAACGTCGTCACACGCATGACGCTTTCAGCAAAAGCGTTCATCGCATCCGATTGGTTTCCGGCCCCGATGAAGCCCAGTGCTGTGGTGAGTTTCCCGATGGCGCTTTGTGCCTCTATGGCATTTTGCACGCATTCCTTCAGGGATCGGGATGTCTCTGCAATCCCGTACGATACGCCAAGACCTGACACGATCTGCGATACGGCAGAGGATGTGAATGCCCTTGCGCTACCTGTTGAGAATTGCTCCGAAAAAGCCCTTGCCGCTTTGTCTCCAGCCGTTCGGCATTGTGCCTCTGCCGTGTGCATGTCGCGAGCCAAACCGTCGAGCTTCGCCCCCAGCTCGACATACACCGACCCGGCAGAACCAAATGTGTCGCTCATGGGATCCTCTTTCTACGGCCGCTTTGCAGGGTCTCTCCACCACTGGTCCAGACGCAACGCGTTTCGTGGGGTGCTCGTGGGCACCTCGCGTGCCTCTTGCGTGATGGTCGCTGCAATGGGCTTTGTGTTGGGTTGGTCGGGGGTTTTCGGTTGAGTATTCATCATTCATCCTTTCATACCTTCACACACAGTCCACATTCATTATCCCGGTGTACCGTGACATCGAATAGGCACGCGGCGTTGTGTGTGGAGAAAATGTGTGGGGTTCGACGATGCCCCGACCGACACAGTCGGGTGTCTACTGCATTGGGTTTCGGGTTCCATCGGTTCAGTCCTCCGTGTCGTGTAATCGCATGTGTACTGGATCGCATACACATCATCGAACCCCCGAAGGTTACGTCGCCATACACTGCGATGTCATTGCGAACGGAATCACCACACACTCCGGGGCGGGCTCCGGAGGATCGACAAGCTTCTCGGTCCGCGCCCGCAGAATCGCCGCCAGTCTTATCAAGTATTCGTCCGGAAACTGCGGTATGGCCCTCATGAGCCATTCCAATGCCTCTCCGCGGGTCTTCGGTTCCACGAGGGCCTCTGGTTGTGGCAGCTTCAGTGTGGTCATGAAACGCTTCTCCACCTCGGCAACCAACCGCTGGGCCACCGCCGCACCGTCGATCTTCTTCATGGTTCGATCTCCTCTGTCGCCTCAGTTCGCCGGGTTCCACGTTGGGCCCGGTCGTCACTTCACGAGCCGTAGGTGCCCTTCTGTGTTCGCTTGTGTCGTTTCGTCGTGGTCATGGGTTCACCTCCCGATCGCCCGCTTTCGGGCTGTTGTCGCCTCTCGTGGCACGACAACCCGTTTTCGACCCCGCCAATGGGGGTTCCAGTTCCAGTGCCACCCGTGCCGTGCTCCATCGCCAGTCGGATGATTGCAGCCCGGACGCTTTCCGGTAGACTTGGCCACCGCGATACGACCATGTCCAGATCGGTGTCAGTCTCGCGAGTAACCTTATCGGAATCGGCGAATGGGCCGGAATTCGCGCCGCCCTGGTTGGAAACTTGCGAAAAGCCCTTGTTTTCCGATGGTTGGGATCGTCCTATAATGACGCCCCTGAGTTCAGACGTCACGTCGTGTCCAGTTGTTGTATCGCAAAGGAGCTGCCATGATTGCTGGAACATGTCGTAAGCACGCCGTTGCATATGCCCTGCTTGTCGTGTGTGCAACCTGTGTCGAAACGTCGGCCGAAGAGCTGTACAACGGCATCGTGTTGCCGACACCCTGGCCGCCCCAGGGGCGTCCAGTGAACCGCGATCCGATGGATCCGCCCTATCTCAAGTCGCCGCCGAAGGTCATTCCGATCGACGTGGGGCGACAGCTCTTCGTCGACGACTTCCTGGTCGATCAGACCGCGCTCAAGCGGACTTATCATGCCGCCACCTATCATCCGGCCAGTCCATTGGTCAGGCCGGACAAGGCATGGGAGAAGGAGGGGAACTCGCCCTGCGCGATGGTGTTCAGCGACGGCGTATGGTACGACCCCAAGGACAAGCTTTTCAAGATGTGGTACATGGGCGGCTACGTCAAAGGGACCTGCTATGCCACGAGCCGGGACGGACTGCATTGGGAGAAGCCGGAGTTGGATGTCCGGCCGGGCACCAATGTGGTTCATACGACGTTGCGCGATTCGTCGACGGTGTGGATGGATCTTCAGGAGAAGGATCCGAAACGACGCTACAAGCTGGTCTGCTATCCGCATCCCAACAAGCGGCCGTCGATGTGCACGTATTTCTCGCCCGATGGGATTCACTGGAGTGAGCTTGCGGGAGAGAGCGGCAAGTGCGGCGACCGGACGAGTGTGTTCTTCAATCCGTTCCGCAACGTGTGGGTCATGAGCATTCGGGACTACAGTCCCAAGGGTATCGGCCGGGCCCGGCGGTATTGGGAGCACGCCGACATCCTTGAGGCGATCAAGTGGCCGGACGAAAAGGCTCCGTTCTGGATCGGGGCGGACACGCGCGACAAGATCCGGCCCGAACTGAAAACCCCGCCGGAACTCTACAACCTCGATGCGGCGGCGTATGAGAGTCTGATCGTGGGGTTGTTCAGCATCTGGTACGGCCAGCCGAAGGATCGCGCCAAGCCCAACGAGTTGTGCGTGGGTTTCACACGCGACGGGTTCCATTGGTATCGTCCGGGGGGCACGCCGTTCATCGGCGTTTCCGAGCGATATGGCGACTTCAACTGGGCGAACATCCAATCGGCCGGCGGCTGCTGTCTGGTTGTCGGCGACCAGCTCTACTTCTATGTGAGCACGCGGGCAGGCGTTAAGGGATCGGCGAATTCCGGTGAGTGCACAACGTCTCTGGCGGTCCTGCGGCGAGACGGCTTCGCATCGATGGATGCCGGCGACGAGCCGGGCACGCTGACCACGCGGACGGTTCGTTTCAAAGGGCGGCACCTCTTCGTCAATGCCGATGCCGATGAGGGAGAACTGACCGCGGAGGTCGTGGACGCCGACGGTCAGGTGATCGCGCCGTATGGGCGCGAGAACTGCCAGCCCGTTCGGACCGACAAGACGATGCAGGCCGTGCAGTGGAGCGGTGGCAAGGACCTGTCGGATCTGGCGGGCAAGCCGGTCCGTTTCCGCTTCCATCTGAAGAAGGCGAGGCTCTTTGCGTTCTGGGTGAGCCCGGATGTTTCGGGTGCCAGTTACGGATACGTGGCGGCCGGCGGGCCTGGGTTCTCGGGGCCGATCGATACGGGGGTGAGCGGCGGGCAGCCCTGATCGGCGGGGGTGACGGCATCAGGCGCGGCGGGCGTTGGTGTTGAGTTGCTGTTTGAGGCGCCAGAATGCGCGTCGGACGGCCGAGTCGACCTTACGGTGGATGATTCGGTTCAGGACGGAGTCGACGGAGGTGCTGTACCCGGTTCTGCCTCGTCGGCTATGGACGGTTGTCTTGGAGGCTGGTTTGGCGGTGGATCGGGTCTGGTGCTTCCGGGCGGGCTTCATGAGCTGCGGCATCCGCTGGTCGAACTCCGCCCGATCGATCTTGCCGTTGCGGTCAGCGTCGAGGTAGTGGAAACGGTAGTCGAGCGTTTTTCGGCTGACGGTTGAGCGGGGGGGGGCGCTCTGGGAGCCCTGGGCCGCCCCGACGCGAACGGTCAGGGGGAGGATCAGAGACAACAGCGTGATTTCCCGCAATCGTGCTTGGCGCATGGCAAGGAGACCCCGGTCACCGCGAGCCCGGATATAGCGCATTATCGGTCTTCAAGGTTAAAACACGTGAGTCCGGGACGGACGTTCCGGGGAGAGGCGGGAGGGGGATTGTCTGCCATCGGGACTGACGGGGAGGGGCAGACGGAACGAGAACGGCGGTCGGCACGCCATCGCGCCGACCGCCAAATGAACCGTGGAGAGTCCCGCCGGGCTCAGCAGCTCTTGAGCATTTCTTCGTAGGTTACGACTGTCTTTTCGTCGACGGCCTTCCGGATCATCAGGCCGACGTGGCTGGCGAGGCGTCCGTACTTGGGACCGGGCAGGGGCTGCTCGCCCTTGATCACACACGTGACGAAGGTGTTGATCGCTTCCTGGGTGTCGTCGACGCCGGGAGCCTTGATGGGTTCGGGCTTCTTGCTGCCGTCGCGATAGGCGAACTGTCCGCCGAAGATGTCCACAGAGCCCGTCTTGCCGACGGCCTTAATTTCCATGCCCGTCAGGCCCTGGGGGCTGTGCCAGTCATGGCTGTAGTTCACGATGATGTTGTTGGGGTACTCCATGACGGCCGAGTAGAAATCGGTGACGTCGCGACCGGGGTCCTTTTCGGTCCAGATGTCGCGGCGACCCAGTGCGAAGATCTTCAGCGGGTGGCCCTTGAACATCCAGTTCATCACGTTGAACTCGTGGCAGGCCTGCTCGAGCATCCAGTCGCCGCTTATCTTGCGGTGGCTGAACCAGCCGATGAGCGGGCTGGCGCCGTTGTGTCGCGCATACCGTCCCTCGACGATCTCGCCGATCTCGCCCTTGTGGACTCGCTCGATCGCCTCAATGAACCGCGGGTTGCACATCCACTGGTAGCCGACCTGGACGACGATCTTGGGGTTGGCCTCGGCGACCTTGCACACATCGTCGAGTTCCTTGACGGTGAGGCCCATGGGCTTTTCGCCGTAGATGTGCTTTCCGGCATTGATGGTGTCCAGGAAGATCTGGGCGTGCAGGTTGCAGGGAGTGGCCGTTGCGATGGCGTCGATGTCCTTCTTTTCGAGCAGCCGCTTGTAGTCCTCGGGGCCCTTGTCGAAGGTCTCGGGCTCTTTGCCGTCATAGGCCTTCTTGACCATGTCGACGGCTTGTTTGAGGTTGTTCGGCGTGATGTCGCACAGGGCGACCACTTCCGCCTGCTTGTTCTTGAGCATGGCGCCAAGCAGCCCGCGACCGCGACCGCCGATGCCGATGAAGCCGACGCGAATCTTCTTGCCGGCCTCTTCTTCCGCTCGAGCCGTAGAGCCGAGGCTTGCCGCCGCCAGACCCGCCGCACCGATCTTCAGTACGTTTCGTCGAGATACATCGCCCGCCATGGATAATCCTCCGATGGTTACACGTATAGGGTAAGGACCGTCTCCCGCGGGCCGACCGCCGACCCATTGCGGAAAATAATGAGTTTACCACGAATGGCACGGTGGGGCCAAGGTGCGCGGAACGCCTGTTGTTGGACGATTCATCGATTGGGGAAGATACCTCGGGTTTCCGGCAAGAGGGGCGTTGCGTCGGGGCCCCCGACGATCTTTCGGCGGCTCGGGGCCGTATGCCTTGCGTCGGTTCACGGGCCGGTGCAGTAAGGTTCTTCGGCCAGATAGTCGGCGAACTCGTAGAACGCGCGGGCCCGGCAGCCGCCGCACACGCCTGCGAAAGGGCACTGTCCGCATCGTCCCTTGAGCTGGTGGGGATCGCGCAGGTGGAGGAAGACATCGCTGTTGGCCCAGATGTCGGCCAAGTCCTGCTCCAGGATGTGGCCGGCCTGTACGGGCAGGTAGCCACAGGGGAACACCTCGCCCCGATGCGAAACGAAACAGACGCCTGTTCCTGCCAGACAGCCGCGTGTCATGGTGTGCAGGGGGTGGCTGGCGGGGGGGTGGGATGCTGGGGATGTCTGCGATTGGGGGACGGCGGGCATCATGCCCTTCTGTCGGAGAATGCGGTAGTAGTGGGGTGCGCACGTAGCCTTCACTTGGAGGGAGGTGGTTCGCGTCAGGTCGGCCAGTTCGCCGAGGCGCTGCTCGATTTCGGCGGCCGACAGCATCTGGTCGTGCGCGATCTGTACGCCGCAGCCGACGGGGACCAGGACGAAGAAGTGGGCTGCAACGGCCCCGATCTGTTCGGCCAGTCGCAGCACATCGGGGATCTGATGGGCATTGTGGCGGGCGATCGTGCAATTGACCTGCGTGGGGACGCCGGCAGCGTTGAGGTGTCTCAGTCCCGCCAGTGCTTCATCGAAGGACCCCGGTAGTCCGCGGAACACATCGTGCGTTCGGGAATCGGCGCCATCAAGCGAGATGCTGACCCGGTCGAAGCCGACGGAGGCGATGCGCTGGGCCGTTGGCGATCCGATCAGGGTGCCGTTGGTGGCCAGGGCGATCGTGAGCCCCGCCTGTCGTGCGTGGGCGGCCAACTCGAACAGGTCGGGACGCATCAGCGGTTCACCGCCGGAGAAGACCAGGATCGGTTTGGCCCATTGGGCGAGCCGATCGATCATCTGTCGGGCCTGGGCGGTGGTCAGGTCTGCCTCGGAGAGTTCGCGGGCCACTTCAAGTCGCCGACAGTGGATGCACTCGAGGTTGCACGCCGCGGTGGTTTCCCAGAAGACCAGACGGAGCGTCGGGACAGGGCGAGGCTGTGGCGATGATGCATTCATGTCATTGGGTTTCCTGTTCTGTCGACGCGGAATCGACGGGATTTTGCGTCGGCAGCCGCCTTCTGCGATGGGGCAAACCCGCTCGTTCCATCGTCAGAGGTGCGATTTCAAGCGAGACCTTCAGTCCCTCCCATATGATACACTCATTTGCGTACTTCTACTCGATGCAACTTGCGGGGGGGGAATCGGGTAGACTCCGTAGGATGTGGAGGATGAATTGCTCATGAAGATCCCATTCGATAAGGAACTGACCGCCCGCATGACCGACCTGCTTCGGCAGATGGTCGACCGTCAGGCCAGCGACCTGCACCTGGTGGCCGGACGTCCGCCGGTGTACCGCGTTCATGGCCGGCTCGTGCCCGCGGAGGGGGACGCTCTGGCCGCGGACGAGCTTCGATCGATGCTGACGGGCATCATTCCGGCTCGGCTGAGAGAGCGGATCCTGCGCGACGAATTGAAGGACATGGATTTCTCGACGAGCGTCGAACACGGGGGGCGGGATGCGAGGTTTCGCGCCAACATCTTCCTGTCGCAGGGGCAGATGGGGGCATGTTTCCGGCTGATTCCGGGGGATATTCCGACGCTGGAGTGGACGCGGTTTCCGGCGGGGCTTGCGGAGCGGATCATTCGCGAGCGCAACGGGCTGATATTGCTGACCGGGGTGGCCGGTTCCGGCAAGACGACGACTCTGGCGGTGCTGGTGAACATGATGAACCTCATGGGAGGGTGTCGGATCATCACGATTGAGGAGCCGATCGAGTATGTGTTTCCGCCCGCACCGGGGAGCGTGGTGACGCAGCGGGAGGTGGGCACCGACACCGACAGTTTTTACGATGGGCTGAGGTCGGGGCTGCGGCAGGATCCGAACGTGATGCTGGTGGGGGAGATTCGGGATCGCGAGACGGCGCAGATGGCGCTCAGTGCGGCTGAGACGGGGCATCTGATCTTCGCGACGCTGCACACGCGGGATGCCAAGGGGGCGGTGACGCGGTTCACGGACCTTTTTCCGCGGGATGCGCAAGACGACGTTCGCACGCAGATCGCGTTGAGCCTGCGTTATGTGATCAGCCAGCACCTGCTGCCGTCGGCCGATTCGAGCGAGCGGCGTCAACTTGCGCTGGAGGTGTTGTATGCCAACTCGGCGGTTCGCAGCGCGATTCGTTTTGGTAAAATAGAGAGTATCGACACGGCGTTGCAGACCGGACGGCGCGACGGGATGTTCACGCTGGACGACGATCTCATTCGTCTGGTGGGCGAGAGTCGAATCACTCCGCAGGTTGCGGCACAGCATGCCCATGATCCGGCCGCCGTCAGCAAGGCCCGGTCGGCGACGAGGTGACCGATCGGGGGTGCAGGATACGGTGTCAGGGAGTCTTTCTGTATGCCTCATGGGCAAGATGCTGCTGGGCAAATCAACCGGCTTCGCGACGACATCCGCCGACACGACTATCGCTACTACGTTCTGGCCGAGCCGGAGATATCCGATCGTGAGTACGACCGTTTGATGGAGGAGCTCGAACGGCTCGAAAGGGATCACCCCGAGCTGGTGACGCCCGATTCGCCGACGCAGAGGGTGGGCGGTCGGCCGCTGGATGGGTTCGTCAGCGTGCGACACTCGGTGCCGATGCTGTCGATCGACAACACGTACAACGAGGGTGAGGTTCGCGAGTTCGACGATCGCGTCCGGCGCGGTCTGGGCGGCGAGTCGTATGAGTACTTCGTGGACCCCAAGATCGACGGCGTTGCGATTTCGCTTCGCTATGAGGCCGGGCGTCTGGTTCTGGGGGCGACCCGCGGCGACGGAGAAACCGGCGACGATGTGACTCAGAATGTCCGCACGATTCGCGCCATTCCGTTGCGTCTGGCGGGTGAGGGGGTGCCGGACATCCTTGAGGTCCGCGGTGAGGTCTACTGGCCCCGAAAGGACTTCGAGGCGTTCAACGCCGCTCGCGAGGAGGCTGGCGAGCCGACCTTCGCGAATCCGCGCAATGCGACGGCGGGGACGCTGAAGCAGCTTGATTCGCGGATTGTGGCCGAGCGGCATTTGGCGTTCATCTCGCACGGATTCGGGGAGGTTGATCCGCTGAGGGCGGAGACGCAGTCGGAGCTGTTCGCCCGGTTCGGACAGTGGGGCATTCCGGTAAGTCCACACCGGCGTGTGTGTGCGGATGTCGAGGCCGTGCTGGGCATGGTCCGCGAGTTCGACACTCGGCGGCACGAGCTTGAATACGCGACGGATGGGCTGGTGATCAAGGTCAATCGGCTCGATCAGCGGGATGCGCTGGGCACGACGAGCAAGTATCCTCGCTGGGCGATCGCGTACAAGTATGCCGCGGAGCAGGCCGAGACTCTGCTGAAGGACGTCACCTTCCAGGTGGGCAAGCTGGGCACGATCACGCCGGTGGCCGAACTGGATCCCGTTGAACTGGCCGGGACCACAGTCAAGCGGGCGAGCCTGCACAACTTCGATCAGATCGAGCGACTGGGCATTCGCGTGGGCGATATCGTGGTGGTTGAGAAGGCGGGGGAGATCATTCCGCAAGTCGTCGGCGCGGTGGAGGGCAAGCGGGCAGCCCATTCGCGGGCGATCAGCCGGCCGGAGCACTGCCCGGTGTGCAAGGGCCCGATCGTTCGAGATGAGGGCGGCGTATTCTGGCGTTGCATCAACGCCGAATGCCCCGCGCAGATCAAGGAGAAGCTTCGGTACTTCTGCGGTCGAGATCAGATGGACATCGAGGGCATCGGCCCTGCGCTGATCGAGCAACTCGTCGAGAAGGGATTGGTTCGCGAGTTCGCCGATCTGTATCACCTGGGCAACCGGCGGGACGAGCTGATGGCCCTGGAGCGGATGGGGCAGAAGAGCGCGGACAACCTTCTGAATAGCATCGAAGAGAGCAAGGGTCGCAACCTCGATCGCGTCATCGCGGCGCTGAACGTCCGTCATGTGGGGACGCGTGCGGCGGAGATCCTCGCTGAGCATTTCGGTTCGATGGAGGCGCTGGCGTCGGCCTCCTTGGATGAGCTGGAAGGGATTCATGAGATCGGAGCGGTGATGGCGGCCACGATTCACGCGTGGTTTCACAGCCAGACCGGCCACCGGACGATAGCCCACCTCAAGGCGGCGGGCGTGAACATGGCCTATCAGCGGCGAGCAGCGGCCGGCGGCCAACCGCTGGCCGGCAAGACCCTCGTTGTGACGGGCACGCTCACGCGGTTCAGCCGGAAGGAGATTCAGGATGTGATCAAGGAGTTGGGCGGGGTGGCCGCGGGCAGCGTCAGCAAGAAGACGGATTTTGTGGTCGCCGGCGCCGAGGCGGGCAGCAAACTCGACAAGGCCCGTCAGCTCGGCGTCGAGGTGATCGATGAGGACGAGTTCCTGCGGCGGATCGGTCGGGCATGAGTTGGTCCGGCAGGCGGTTGTGGTCTTGAACAGCAGATTGAGGGGCTGGTTTCGCTTCTAATAAAGAGGCGGTTGGGGTATCGTAAAGCAGGTGCCGGCCAGTGGCCTGGTCGACCATTGCATGTCTTTGAGGCGAGTTTTCAGGGGCCAGTTGCCTGTTTCATGCAAAGGCGGTGGGTTGTCTCCGCAAGACCTCGGTGAGTTTCCTGTTGTCGGCGACTTCTGAGAGCAGGAGGACAGCATTCCGTTGGAGCAATCGCGGAGGATCATCACCGGCACGGCAAGCGACCCAGGTCGGGTTTCGTATCCTATCGACGACCTCATCGAACGAACCACCCTTCAGCGGTTGGTGGACGACCTGAAGGGCTCCACGGGGATATCGATTTCAATCGTCGACCTGCAGGCGAGGGTCATCGTCGGTTCCGTGGGACCACGTGTTTGCAGTAGCTGTCCTGGGACGACGGCGGATGCCCGGGGGGGGTGTCTCGATCGTTCCGCGGAGCGGGCCGGCGCTTCGGCAA
Organism: uncultured Planctomycetales bacterium; assembly: GCA_964446835.1. Taxonomy (GTDB): domain Bacteria; phylum Planctomycetota; class Phycisphaerae; order UBA1845; family JAFGLZ01; genus CAYUQT01. The sequence continues at coordinate 12,793 of CAYUQT010000084.1, forward strand.
CGGAAGAATCGATCGTCTTTCATCATTGTCCCCATGGTCTGACGAATGCCATTTCCCCCATCATGATTGAGGGGGTTCACATGGCCAGTGTCCTGTGTGGACCGTTCTCTCTCGATGCACCCGATCCGACGGTGTTCCGTGGACATGCGGCGGAGCGAGGTATTGAGGATGCGGCCCACGTTTCGGCGGGTTCGGAGGTTCCGGTCGTCGGTCGGGAGCGCGTTCGGGCGACGCTGGGCCTCATGACCACGGTTGCCGAGCGGCTCGGCGCTCTGGGGCTGGCCCGCTGCAGGCGGCGAACCGACGAGGCGGCGATTCGAGAAGACCAGGAGCGGCTCGAACTGGTATTGCAGGGCGCGGATCTGGGCACCTGGGACTTTGATGTTCGTACCGGAAGGATGATCCCGAACGAACGGTCGGCGCAGGTCTTGGGGTATCGTCTTGAGGACCTCCATCTCGATGTTCAGACATGGGGGAAGCTGATACACGCCGACGACCAACCTGGTGTGACGGCGTGCTGGAACGAACATCTGGAGGGCAAGACACCCTTCTTTCAGTCGGAGCATCGTCTGAGGCACGTCTCCGGCAACTGGGTGTACGTGCTGAGCAAGGGCAAGGTGGTCGAGCGGGATGCCCAGGGCCGTCCACTTCGTGTCTGCGGTACGCTTCTAGATATCACCGATCGCAAGCGAACCGAAGAATCGCTGCGCTACCAGAGGGTTCTGCTCGAGTCGCAGAGCGAGGCCTCTATCGACGGCATTCTGGTCGTCTCGCCGGAGGACATGATCGTCTCCCATAATCGACGTTTCGCAGAGATGTGGACGATTCCACGGGAGCCGCTTGCGGCGCGCGTGGACAGCACCGTTTTGGCGCTCGTCGTAGATCAGGTCATTTGTCCCGAGGAGTTCCTGGCGCGGGTTCGCTATCTGTACGAGCACCGCGACGAGGAAAGTCGAGACGAGATCTTCCTGAAGGACGGTCGGGTCTTCGATCGATATTCATCGCCCATTCGAGATGTCGACGGTACCTACTATGGCCGCGTCTGGTTCTTCCGGGACATCACCAACCGCAAGCGAGCGGAGAATGCACTTCGGGAGAGCGAGGAGAAGTTTTCCAAGGTATTCCGCACAGCCCCAGATGGTATCTGCATCACCCGCCTGAAAGACGGACTGTTTCTTGACGTCAATCCTGGTTTTGAGGCGACATCGGGTTTCTCTCGAGCCGAGGTCATCGGTCGCACGTCGCTGGAACTGAACTTCTGGGGCGATCCGCGCGATCGGCAGGAGATGGTTGAGGCGTTGCTCTCCAAGGGGGAGATTCTGCACCGGGAGTTTTCGCTCAGACACAAGAACGGTACCTCTCGGATCTGCGTCTGCTCGGCGCGATCGATCGTGATTGCCGGGGAGAGCTGTCTGCTGTTCGTGATGCACGATATCACCGAGCGAAAGCGTGACGAAGAGAGGCTTCGGGAGAGTGAGGGCACGATCCGGAGTCTCTTCAATTCGGCGGCGATCGGTATTGCCCTGTCGGCCAACCGCATCATTCTTGATGTGAACGCTCAGTTCTGCGACATCATCGGGTATACGCGGGAGGAGCTTCTGGGACAGAACTCAAGGATATGTTACAGCGATGAGGGGGAGTACGTTCGCATAGGGAATGAACTGTGGTCTGCGCAGCACGATCTGCGCAGGGTCGATACGGAGTCCCGCTGGCGTCGCAAGGATGGCAAGGTCATCGACGTGCTGCTGAGCATGACCGTGATGGAGTCTCGGAAGCCCGAGGAGACAAGGGTCACCGTCACGGTGGTTGATATCACCGACCGGAAGCGTGCGGAGCGGGAACGAGCCGAACTCCATGACCGCCTGCAGCAGGTCGAGAAGCTCAATGCGTTGGGCGAGCTAGCCGCCGGCGTGGCACACGACTTCAACAACCTGTTGTCGGTCATGCAGGCCCATACGTATCTGGCTCTGGGATTGGCATCTGCGAAGGTGAAGCATCCGCACCTCGATGCCATCCAGAATGCCATCGGACGTGCGGCCGACATGACGCGATCGCTTCTGACCTTCAGCCGCGGATTGCGTTCCGAAAGGCAGAGGGTCCATGTGATCGATCTCGTGCGCGACGCCCTGCGTCTGATTCAGTACGCACTGCCCACCGGGGTCAAGCTGGTGAGCGAAGAGACGTGCAATCGTGAGTGCAGGGTGGAGGTGAACCCCACGCAGTTTCAGCAGGTGATGTTGAATCTGGCAATCAACGCCCGCGACGCGATGCCGGAAGGGGGGACCCTTCGCATTGCTGTTGCGACGGCCCGATTCCGCAAGGTCGGCAAGGGATCGCGGAGTCGACGCCCGAAGCTTTCCTGGGTTCAGATATCGGTTTCGGACACAGGCACCGGTATTGCGCCGGAGGTTCGGGATCGCGTCTTCGAGCCTTTCTTCACCACCAAACCGCGAGGTCAGGGCACGGGGTTGGGGTTGTCGATCGTCCAAGGCGTTATCACGGAATATGGGGGGACGATCGAAGTTCAGTCTGAAACGGGTGTGGGAACGACATTCGTGATCTTGCTGCCTTGTGTCGAGTCGGCCGGTTCGTCAGTAGAGTAACCCTTTGTACAGGCTTCGGACATCGGCGGACGGGTCGTACCTCACGACCGGTCCGGGTCGCACGTCGAAGAACATGGTGGCCCGACACTTGGACGGATCGTGTGCGGCTGTCTTGTAGGCCGGCCAAATGGGGATGCCGCTGTGTTGCGGGGAACCGTTCTGGGCGAAGGCAATCCAGGCGTTCTGCATCATGTCGGCCAACTGGATCGGCGGGTCCGTGCCAATCATCTCCCTTGCCCACGGGCAGTTCAGGTTGTTGAACACAAAGGGGAGTTCCAGGGCGTGCAGCGAACCATAGACTCCAAACCACGCCGGTGACGGCCAGGTGAACTGGTACATCCATGTTTCAGCGTGGCTGGCCTGGGCTTCTGCGAGCTGGACCTGGGGAATCCAGAAGAACGCGTCGGTGAACAAGGCGTGGGAGATGTCTCCGTCGCGGAGCCCCTTGAGTTTCTTGCGATAATAGGCGATGACCTGTTTGGCCGTCACCTCTCCCTTCAGCAGACGCAGAGCCTCCGGGAAGCGTTCCAGCACGGATTCCGGCGACAACCAGTTGAAGGGCAGAAAATAGAGGATCCAGTATTTGACTTCGTCGCGCGTCGTGCCGTGCAAGAGGCGTATGCCCGACGCCTGTCCCTGCGTGATGGCCTGGTACGGATCCTTGGGGAGAACCGGATCGCCGACGACGGGGCCGAAAACCCAACCGGTGTTGAACCCCTGCTTCATTCGGAACGACGAATAGGCGCGGAGCAATTTGTCGGCGGACATCCCGAGTAGTTTGCCCACGCTGTCGGCTTTGGCCTCAGACAGATAGCTGTTGGCGTAGTTCACGGCTGTCGGGACGTTCCGGCACAGACTCGGAGCGCCGCTCTGGGCGATGACCTTGTGAAACAGGCCTTTGGCGAGGGGCGTTGCCATGAGCGTCGTGACGCTGCCGGCGCCGGCGGCCTCGCCCATGATTGTGACGTTTCCCGGGTCGCCGCCGAATCGGGCGATGTTGCGTTGAATCCATTTCAGGGCTTCGATCTGATCGAGGAGTCCGAGGTTGCCGCTCTCGGCGTAGTTCGGATCGAGATGGCCCAGGTAGAGCCAGCCCAGAACCCCGAGCCTGTAGTTGAAGGAAACGAAGACCAGATTTCCGTTGCGTGAGAAGGCGACTCCGTCGTACATGGGGTCTGCCGAACCCCCGCTGGTGAAGCCACCGCCATGTATCCAGACAAGCACAGGGCGTTTGGCGTTGTCCACGGCGGGCGTCCAGACATTGATCGACAGGCAGTCTTCACTCTTGTTGCGAAGCGAGGACGGTTCGAGGGAGTCTTCGAGTTGCGGAGAGGAGGGACCGAAGTCAAACGCCTGCCGAGTCCCCAGCCAGGAGACGGGGGGGTGTGGGGGTTTGTACCGCAAGGGTCCTGTCGGTGGTTTTGCAAACGGCATGCCCAGGAAGGTAATCGTTCCCTCAGGCTGGACCTTTCCGGCCACCCACCCGCAGGCGGACTCGGCCCTGACCGTGCGCATCGTGCTGTCGGTGCGAGGGGCGCAACCGATAAGGCTGCCCAATGTCAAAAGACAGATTGCCGCGATCGGGAATGGGTCTGTTCTTCTGTTGTTCCGGCGTCCCGTCCTCATGATCTGCCCGCGAATCCTGGAGGATGAATCCGCTCCATGCCTTCATCGGTGTTGTCTGATCAGCGTGTCATTGCCTCATCCGACGAACAGAGCCGATTGAACGTGCGAAGATGCCCGAGGCCATATCCTGGAACGTTCTGAGAAACGCCGGACGAACGTTCGCCTTTACGGAGTTGATGGCCATGCGGTCATCGGCGTGTCGGACGCCGGACCGGGCACCCACGAACCGCCCCGCCGCGATTTGCCCATACGGTCGAGGACTGCTTTTCCCGTTGCGACTTGCCTCTTCCGCTCCATTACCAGGGGTCGTCTTCCGGACGGCTTCTGCATCGGTGAACCCCTGATCTTCCTCTGACCCCATTCTACACGATCTGCCGCCAGTCGTGAGTAGCGCTGTTCATGAGATTTATGTGAGGCTGTGACTGTGTTCGCGGGGGTGCCGCCTGGCACTGCCGGTCCTTGGGACTGTCTGCGGGGTCTCAGCGCCTCATGTCACCGGGCCGAGTGGCTGGCCACATCTATCGCGACGTCGGAAATCTGACCCCGTTGATGCCTATAATTAAATAAGGGGCAGGTCATGAACGAGTTTGGCGAAAGAATGGACTGGCCTGTCGAGATCGTGCTGGTGTTCATCGGTGTGACGGTGATCTACGAGATCGGTCGCTTTCTGCTTCACGTGTGGCACCGATTTGGCAGACCCACCGGAGCGGGTGAGCACGGCATCTGGTCCGGCCACAGGATCGCGTGATACGCCGCAGATCATTCTGGAGGCATATCGCGCCGCCGCATGGTTCCGGTTCGAGACCGGGATGGGGATGACTTCTTCTCATGCAATTCAGTAATCCCGCCGCCATCAGCGGCGGTATTCGGTTCGTCCGTCTTTTCTGTCGATGGCGTCGCCTTGCTACAATATGCGATGTGATTCTCGCGCTCAGTTGAAGGGATCGGACATGAAGCTGAAGATCGAGGTCGAACGAGAAGAGGATGGGCGCTGGCTCGCGGAAGTCACGGATCTTCCTGGGGTCATGGCCTATGGAGTGACCCGTCCCGAGGCCATCGCGAAGGTCCAGGCCCTTGCGCTGCGCGTCCTGGCCGATCGATTGGAGCACGGAGAAGAGGTGCCGGAAGTCGTCGAGCAATTCCTGGTGGCCACGTGAGTCAATGGGGCACGGCCAAGGCAAGGCGTGTTTTGGCGGGATTGCTCCGTATTGGTTGGACGGTGAAGCGCCAAGCCGGCGGGTCGCATCGTGTCCTTGCGCGTCCGGGTTGGCCGGATCTTGTGTTCGCATTTCATGACGGTGAGGAAATCGGACCCCGGATGCTGGTCAGGATCGCCAAACGAAGCGGGTTGCGCCCGGAAGATCTATAACCTGGTAGTTTTCCTTCTTTTCGCGTGAAGAGTAACGGCGGCGCTCGCTTATGCACTGTACGGATGGCGAGGCAAAGCTCTGGATTTCGCCGTCCGTATCGTCGGCCCAAAGCCGCAGACCCTCAAGAAGGCAGATGATTCGGTTGGCCCGAATCGTAAAGAACCATCGCGATGAGATCTGCCATGCCTGGCAGAAGCACTCCATCCGCTGAGGTCGTCCACATTCCCCGGTATGGGCTTGGGCTTCACGTTGCTGCGAAAGAGTGTTTCCTGCTTGTTTCGGAATGTCCCTGGCTTCCCTCGGGAAGCACACGATAGCTCAAGAGTTCGCTGCCGGGTTCGTCCGCACCGCAATCCAAATCGCCGCCGCCGGCGGGCGCGCTCCATATTGCGGCTATTTCCGTCGGCGAGAAGCCATCAGTCCGGCCAATCCTGCCACCATGAGCGGCAGCATTGGTCCGACGCCGAGGGCACACTGGAAACGAGCCTGCACCCCATGGTCGCTGTTCATCCGGATCGTAATCACGCTGTTGCCGTCGAGCGTGGCATAGTTCGCATCGTTCGGATGGTCCGGGTCATAGAGGGTCCACTCGCAGAATTTCTTGCCTTGGGCCGGTTCCGCCGTCAGCGTGACGAGTGTGTCAGCCAGATACCTCGTGGTACTCCAGTCGCTGCTTGGCGATGGATCGAGTCTGACCTGGCCCGATTTCCCATTGACGACGGTGATCGATAGAGCATACTGGCCTTGGTCCTGGTAGTGCAGGATCTTTCCGGGCGAATCTCCAGTAGCTCCAACTGCGAAGACGTCATTCGGGCCGCTACCCCAGATGCCGTAGGCATCGACGAGCCCATATTGTTCCCACGACCATGTCGCCCCATCGTAGTGCAGGTAGTACGGGTCCCCCCAGAACCCGACGGCGAAGACATCGCTCGGACCAGTCCCACCAATCTTGAACAGAAAGGAATTGGGTAGGTTGGGTAGGTTCGGATCGTATTCTTCAAAGAACGCCAGCGACCATGAGCCGTCGTAATGCAGGACCGCATTGCTGGAGTAGGGATGGCCGTAGTACATCCCTTGACCCACAGCAAAGACATCATTCTGTCCACTGCCCCAGATACCGTAGAGCCCGTAAAGGTAGAAGTCCGGAGGACAGTTGGTCGTTTGCCTCTGCCAGGTCTCGCCATCGAAATGCAGGATGCAGTCCCCTGAGCTGGAGATTCGGTCTTGGCCGCAGACGAATACATCATTCGGACCACTTCCCCAGACGCCAGTGAGGATGAAGTTCAGGTCCGCCCACACAGAGGACCAGCCTGCCCCGTCGTAGTGCAGGATTGTACCGTTCTGCCCGACCGCGAATACATCATTCGGCCCACTACCCCAGACATCTTGGAGGCGGTTTGTTGTCCCCATCATTGGCGTCGAGGACCATGCAGATCCGTCATAGTGCACAATCAGACCGTAGTCCCCGGTGCAGGGATCACTGCCGTATCCCACGGCAAAAAGATCGTTAGGGGCACTGCCCCAAACGGCAAGTAGGATGCCGGGGATCCCGCTCACCGTCGACGACCACGACCACTGTGTCCCATTGTAGATCGCGGTACCATCGTAGTGCAGGATCACACTGCAACGATCGTTGGGGTCACTGTAGTTGTAGGAGCCCACCGCGAAGACATCTCTAGGACCGCTACCCCAGACGTCACTGAGGCCGCAATCCGTGCTGATCATCTGTGACCATCCACGATCTGCACGCAAGGGGCCTGTTGTCGCGCCGAGCACCACGCCCACCGCAACAACGAGGCTGCTCAAACCTCTCATCGTCCTTCTCCTATCCACACCGATGATCTGACTCGCTACCGCCTGCCACACTGGCTCACGGATCCCTGTGCATCTCAAACCCCGCCACGACGGCGCGTCGACTCTGAAAGCGATGTTGCAGTCCGCTTGTGACACGAACGCTTGGTCAGACGAGATTCACGTTGCCAAACATAGCCCACTTTAATCGTCCGTTTGATTGTGTTTCAAGGATCTACTTCCGTCCGATCGCTGTTGGTCAAGTTGGTATAGGGTGAAACCATGTTTCCAGTTCAGCCACGGATCTCAACCGCGGCTGACCGACTCCGTGGATTGCCTGCAGTGACGTGGGATGGTATTGAAGCTTGCAGGCGATCCAAGAAGTACTGTGAGGGATTGGCATGAAACGTCGGCACTTCATCAGGACGCTGGGCAGCGGTGTGGCGGCCATGGCCTTGAACGACAGGGAGGTGTCGGCAGTGGAAGGAAGGGCGCGACCGAACATCCTGGTTCTGCATACCGATCAGCACCGAATCGATTGTATGGGAGCCTATGGCAATCGCGATCTTAGAACGCCCCACCTCGACGCGTTGGCCGCCGACAGCGTCCGCTACCCATACAGCTTCTGTCCGTTTCCCGTCTGCACGCCGTCTCGCTACTCTCTTCTTTCGGGCCGGTACGTGCATGAGCACAACGGCTGGACGAACCGCTCCACGTTGGCGCCGGAGATCGAGACCTTTCCGCGTATCCTGCGGGCCGCCGGCTACCGTACCAAGGCGGTGGGCAAGATGCATTTCACGCCGACGTATCTCGACGTCGGCTTTGACGAGATGGTCCTGGCCGAGCAGGACGGCGACGGACGATGGGACGACGACTACCACCGCCATCTGATGCACCTGGGCCTTGTCGATCGAAACGATCTGGAAGACCAGCGCGCCGAGTACCGGGGCAAGGCCCGCCCCGCATACTGGGAGACGTTCGGTGCGATGACCTCCAACCTGCCGGAGGAACACCACTCGACGACGTGGATCGCCGAACAGGCGATGGCCACACTGAACACTTGGCAGGCCGATCGAAGCCACCTGCTGATGGTCGGCTTCATCAAGCCGCATCACCCGTTCGATCCTCCGGTCCCGTGGGACACCATGTACGATCCGGCCAGATTGCCGCTTCTGCCGGGTTGGATTCCGCAGTGCCTCGAACACGACGTTCGATTCCACTCGGGGTACTTTCCGCACGAACGTCTGACCGAGGCGGCCCTGCGGCGCGTGATGGCCTGCTATTACGCCACGATCTCACAGATCGACCATCACATCGGCCGCATGGTGTCGCTGCTGAAGAAGAAAGGCCTGTATGAGAACACCCTGATCGTCTTCACCGCCGACCACGGTGAGTACATGGGGTTCCATCACCTCCTGCTCAAGGGCAACCGCATGTACGATCCGCTCGTCAAGGTGCCGCTGCTGATCAGGTGGCCCGGGGGAGACGGCCGTGGGATCGTCAGCGAGCAGATGGTCAGCAACGTCGACCTCGCCCCCACGCTGTGTCGTGCTGCGGGCTGCCGTCCCACCTCGGGCATGCACGGCCGAGACCTTCGAAGCGACCGATCAGGCCACGAATACGTCTTCGCCGAATCCGGCCAGCAACAGGTGATGATTCGCTCAAGAACACGCAAGCTGCTTCTATATGGCGGCACCCGCCCGGGTCTTCTCTTCGATCTCGAAAAGGACCCCCTGGAAATGCGGAACCTCTGTGACGATCCGCAGTACCGTACCGACGTGGAACGGATGCGGGCCGCCCTCGTCGCATGGCGGTCTCTGGACATCAAGCCGAAAGTTCACCTCGACGCGGCGGCGCCTCAGATCAGGCAGCCGAACGTCCCGCCCCGCGATCTCAGCCATCGGAGCAAAGCCATCGAGTACTACGCTCAGAAGATGCGGGCGATGGAGAATCGCGGCTAGGTCGCCATGGCGCGAGCCGATCGCCGGCGCGGTTGCGTGTCATCGAGCGGCATCGGCTGCTCGCAGCCGTTCCACGGCGGCCCGAAAAGTGGCGGCGGCTTGCAGGGCCCGCTCCGTCACCAGCGGCGGCTCATGCTGACCCAGCAGCGCACGGGCGAAGCCGCCCGGCTCCAGCACCCATGTCGAGCACAGGTGGCCGAGCATCCGGTCGGTGGCGTTGCGGCGGGAGCAGTCGATGAGGGCCCGGGTGGCCTCCACGCTGTTCCAGCCCGTCGGCCAGACGCGGAACCCCTTGTCCTGGAAATAGCGGACAGAGGGGTAGTCGCTCCGCTTCTCATAGTGCCAGTCGCAGATGATGATGTCCTTGGGGATCCTGTCGATCGCACCGGCCGTTCCGTTCTTGCTGGCCGACCAGCCGTCATACTTCATCACGTTGCCGTCGATCAGGCGGTCGCCCCACATGAGCATCTCGACCTTCTTCTGGCCCACCAAATGCTGGTGATAGTCGTTGATGGCTTTGGCGAGCACCTCGGCAGGGGTCTTGTCCCTGCAGCGCGGGCACTTCCTGCTGGCGATTACCAGGATCTCGTCCATCCCGACGTGAAATGCGTCGGCCCCGAAGCCGTCGATGAGTTCGTCCATCAGGGCGAAGACGATCGGATTGACCTTCGGGTGCAGCGGGCACCAGCTTCGCAGTTGGGTCCATGGTTTGGCGGGCGTGTCGTCCGGTGGTTCTTCCAGCTCCCGATATTGCGTCAGCAGCGGATACAACGTGTGTCGCCACGACTGGTGCCCCAGGCAGTTGAGCTGGGGGATCAGGCGGATGCCATGCGCACGGCAGAGTTTCGCAAGGTCCTGGGCGTCGGCCCTGGTAATGAACTTCGTCTGGCTCAGTTCAGGGTGCGACTTGAAGTCATAGTTGTACCCCACTTCCAGCACGATGACGTTGATACCGGAGGGCGCCATCACCTTGACAATGGCCTCTTTCAGCGGGGCGAGCCCGTCCGGCCCGCCTGCGAGTCCCCAGGCCATCACGTGAACGCCGCGCCATGGGTGGTCCTTCTTTGCGGCACCTCCGGAGGCGTCCTGCCCATGTGATGTGGCACCCGACCAGAAGAGAATGCACGCCGTCGCCGTTGCCAACCCAAAGCGTATGCCCTTGTGCATGACTGTCAGCCCTCTTCAATCGACCTGTTGACCTTCCGCCGTTCGCCCGCGGATGCGAATCGCCTCCACCGGCACCACCCCCGGGCCCTTGCGGAGCGACCCCGGCGGCTACTACAACCAGAGGATGTGAGAAGGTCAAGTGGAGGTGCGGACAGACATGAAACCTGCGGAGGTCCCGAGTACACCGGCCATACACGCCATGCGAGCGGCGGGCGTGGAGTTCGTACCGCATTTCTACGCGTATGTGGATCATGGAGGCACCCGTCTGGCCGCCGAAGAACTCCACGTGCCTGAGTTCGAGGTCGTCAAGACGATCGTGCTGGAGACTCAGGAGGAGGCCAAGGCGCGGCATGGCATGCTCGTGCTGATGCACGGCGATTACGAGGTGTCGACGAAGCAGTTGGCTCGGTTTCTTGGGGTCAAGGCGGTCGCCCCGGCCACAGAGGCGGGCGTGACGAAGTACACCGGCTATCTGCCGGGTGGCGTCAGTCCGTTCGGCACTCGATCCTCGCTGCCCGTCTACGTCGAGGAAACGATCCTGATCCTCGATCGGATCTACATCAACGGCGGGAAACGCGGTTTTCTGGTCGAGATCAATCCATCGGAACTCCAGCGGGTCCTGTCGGCCGTGCCCGTGAACGTCGGGATACCGACGGACAGGGCGGCGGGGTAGGGCTCCGTGCCATGTGATAGGCACGTCATAACTCAGAATCGGGCATCCGGAGAGCGGAAGTTCGTGGCAAATGGTCCGCCGATCAGGGGCGACTCCGCAGCGGTGGTGGCGGAGCCGGAGTCGACAAGAATGCTCATCGTCATCATGGTTCTCAACGAGAAGTGAGAACAACCATGCGATGCGATATCTGTTGCATGAGCGGTGCGCGGTATCGCGACGCGGGTATGTCGATCTCCTCGATTGAATCGTGGTGTCATGTGGATAAGAATCCACATACTGGAGGTCCATCATGCGAACGGTTCAGATGATGCTGGAGGAGGATCTGCTCCGCGAAGTCGATCGGCTTGCCAAGCGTCTGCGCACCACACGATCCGCCTTCACCAGACAGGCGCTGCGAGCGGCCCTAAAACGATATGAGGTCCGCCAACTTGAGGCCAGGCATCGACGGGGTTACAACCAGCAACCCGTCACGAAGGGCGAGTTTGATTCATGGGAAGATGAGCAAGTGTGGGGCGACCAATGAAACGCGGCGAAGTTCGGTGGTACCGATTTCCACATCCGGACAAACGTCGTTCCGTTCTCATCCTCACCCGCGATTCGATCCTGGAGTATCTGGGTGAGGTCACGGTGACTCCCCTGACAACCATCATCAGAGATATACCCAGTGAGGTTGTCCTGACGGGGTGCAGCGTCAGTGCGCCGTGAACTGCGACCATCTTCAGACGGTCGCCAAGGGAAAGATCGGCGCGCTCATTACCACGCTTTCCACTGACAGAATGAATGAGGTTCCACAAGCGATATGCTTTTCACTGGCGCTCCAGGCCGGATGATGCACCTCCTCCCGCTTCAACGCTACTTGGAGGCCGATGTTGATGGAGCACTCCCGTATCTTCCTTTCAGGGCGTCGTACACGCTGTCGAGCTGCGTGGCGGCCAGGCCGTTCTTGAAGTTGGCGTGTTCGCCTGCCGAGTGGGTCATGTCGGTGATTCGTTCGAGTCGTGCGGCAAGCTTCTCCAGACGCTGGAATTCGAGGCGGGCGAGTGGCTCGTCGCCCTTCTGATCGAACATCACGGTACGGATCGTGTGATAGTAGAACATGACAACGGCCTCGCCGTAGGCGAACCGCTTCTCGGCCTCGACGAGACGCTGCCGCTCGGTGGTGTCGGTGCAGACAATCAGAGCATCGTCGATCGCCTGCCGTGCCCGGCGAAGGGCCGCGACGATCTCGACCACGCTCAGTCCATCGTTCTTCTCCACATGGTTCGGTAAGTATTGCAGGTCTTCTCGCGGAAACAGGGCCGCCTTCTTGTCGTTCAGCACCGCGCGCAGTCGCCCTCCAAGGCTCGTGTAATCCCCGGCGATGTGCTTGAAGGGCTTCATGTTGCTCGACATGACCTCGAGATTTTCATAGAAGGCCTTGGCGTGCTTCGAGGTCGTGGGGTAGTACCTCGCGTAGAACTCGTCGGCGATGGCGGCGGCATTGGCGTTGACGTCCCACAGCAGCTCGGCCATCACGTGCTGGTTGAGGGCCCACGTGCCCCACAGCCGCACGGGCGTGTGCATGTAGTTGAAATGACGTGTCCCATGCCGGTAGTACCACGGGATGTCCGCGGCCATGATCTTCGTCCACACCAGCGGCAGCGAGGCGAACGAACTGACGTTGTAGTACTCGCTGATGAGCATGTCGCCCTTGTAGGTGCGGTTCTCGCCGGAGGTCCACTTGAGATAGTGCCCCAGCAGTACCTGGTTGATCCTGGTCGATTGTGGGTCGGCGAACGCGTAGGCATAGGTGCGTTCGATCGGGGCCAGTACGACGAAACAGTTCTCATAGTCGAAGTCGGCCGGCAGCTGTTTCGACGGGGGCGACAGCGTCTCAACATAGGCGGCGGGGGCCAGCCGGACGGTTCGCGAAAGCCGCCCGTCGGCCTCGGCCTTTCTGAGCTCGCTTCGGATCGCTTGAACAAAGAAGAACAGCCGATCCGTGCACGTTCCCTGTTTCTTGCAGGCCTCGCACTCGCAATACTTGCCCACGTCGAGCATGCACGTGAGCAATATGTCCACGTCACGCCACTGGCCGTCGGCGAGCACGCGGACCAGGTTGATGCATAGTTCGTGCGTCGCATCCTTGTTGGACATGCAGTAGTTGTCACCGCCGTCGGTGTCCATCCGGTTCGATCGCTTGCCCTTCTGAAGACTGTACCACTCCGGGTGGGCCTCGAAGTAAGACAGCTTGCCGTCCTTGTTCACATCGCCCTGGAAGGCCGGGCTGATGGGGTAGGGATCGGCCGGCTTGCCGTCACCCCCGGTGAACTGGGCGTGCTTGTAGGGGTACTCGGCAGGCGGGTAGAGGCAGGCATACTGGATGATGTGTCCGCCGTGGATGAGACGCAGTCCGAGCTTCTTCATCAGCGGCACCTTGTCCTCCTCCGGCGTCCAGAGGTTGAGCCGATTCCGCGCCATCCATAGGTAGAAGTCCGCATCGGCCTTGACCAGCCACGGCCAGAAGCCCCGCGTGATGTAGTTGGGCTTCTGAGCGACGTCCAGGTTCTCCGGCAGCGACACCGGTGCCGCAGGATACACCGTGCCCTGTTCGCCGAGGCCGTAGAATCGCATGCCCAGGAGCTTGAGGTAGGTATAGACGCCGTAGAGCGTGCCGACGCGGTCGTGACCTTCGATGGTGACGATCATCCGGCCGTTCCGCGTGAAAGACCGGATGCGGAAGGCCTCGGCCGCCGCCGCCGGCGCACACTCGCCCCCCGGATCGTTCACCGAGCCGAGCAGGGGGTTCGACGGGCCGGTTCCGAGCAGGAACACATGGCCCTCGGCAGGCAGCGAGGCCGGGCCCGACAGCCGGATGTTCGTTTCGGCGGTCTTTGTGCACGCGGCGAGGTATCGGCGCAGTTCCACCGCCGCGAACGATTCCGTGCAGGCCGCATCGTCGCGGAGGTCCTTGTCTCGCCAGTTGACCTGATTCTCGCTGACGGCGGCCTTCTCGATGTCGCCGAACTGGCCGGGGTTGGCGATGATCGTGAAGGAATTCGAATCGGCCGGGGCGGTCCTCGCAGACATCAGCACCGCTGCCAAACCCAGGAGTCGAAAGAGGTCCTTTCGCATGGGGTCGCTCCTTGTGCTCACATGCAACTGCTTGCGGACGCATCCGACGGACTTCAGCATCAAGTCGTCTCTGAAGGCGAGAGACAGCGTAGCCCGACCAGGACGCGATAGCCATAGGCCGGCGGATCGTATTGAGATACAATTCTCCTGCCCATATCCCAGAAGGGACGTGCATGGAGACCTGTCATGAGATACACAGTGATCGCGATGATGATGTATTGGTGTGTGGCGATCTCGCCTGCCGCGACGATTGAGCTCTCGCAAAGCGGTCCCGACGTCGGGGCATTGCTGCGGATCCCGCTGCCCGCCGGGGCTTTGGAGGCCAAACCGGGTCAGGTCGTGGTGCTCGCCGATGAGAAGGGGCGCGAGGTTCAGGCCCAGGTGGAGCTTTCCGGGTTCGCCGGAGATTCGATGGAGCTGGTGCTGGTCCGCCCGGTTGGCCTGGGAACGAAGCTGGGCGTGGTGAAGGTCGCATCGCCCGATGCCGTCGGCGGCTACGCGGCAAAGCGGGAAGGCGAGAAGACCCTTGTGCTCCTCGCCGGCGAAAAGCCGATGGCGGTATATCACCTCGGCGTTCGCGAGCTTGCGGCCCATCCCGAACACAACCGTGCGAACTTCTTCCATCCGCTGGTGACGCCGGCGGGTGTGACGGTCACCGACGACGCCCCGTCCGACCACCTGCACCACCGCGGGCTGTTCATGTCGTTCACGGAGGTGAGGTGGGCCGGAAACGGCAAGCAGCTCAAGGGGAACTTCTGGCACAAACACGAAACCGCCGCCATTGCCCCCGGTAAGCTCCACTACGCCCGCGGAGGGCCGGTGTGTGCGACGCTGGCGGCCAGTCACGAGTTTGAGATCGGCGGTCAGGCCGTGCTCGTGCAGGATGTGATTGCGCGGGCGGCGCGCGTGAGCGATCGCGTCAACGTGCTGGACGTGGAGTATTGCGTCATGCCCAAGGACGGCGACATCGAGCTTGGGGAGAACTTCTACAGTTGCCTCCAGCTTCGGGGGGCGGCGGAGTTCAACCGGCCCGACCTTGTCTTCAGCTATGCCGATGGCAAGCCGCACCGCGACGTCGACAAGCGCAAGGTCGCCCCGCCCGAAGAGCCGCCCTTCGATCGGTGGATCGACGAGACCGGCATGATCAAGGGCAATCCGGTCGGAGCGGCCATCGCGATTCGTGCCTCGGCCCCCAAGAGCTACATGTGTTATTCACGCGGCGTGAAGGGGCTGAACCTGGACTTTCTCTACAACCGGTCACTGAAGGTCCCAGCAGGCCAGACACTTCGCGCACGCTACCAGGTATACATCCACGACGGAACGGTCGCCGACGCGAAGATCGGCGAGGTCGCGATGTGGTTCAACCCCGGCGTCGAGGCGAAGTGGAGCAAGTAGATCGCATCAGCGTGCCGATCGGTCCGACACCTCCGTTTCTTCCATGACGACTCGGAAGCCGACGTTGAACGCCGGTTGGTAGGGGGGATAGTCGAGGCGGAAGGAGGCGGTGCAGCGTTTGGGCCGGTCGTACCAGGAGCCGCCGCGGACGACGCGCCGGGCGTCGGCGGCTGCGGGATCGGAGGCATTGTCGCTCAGGGGGTAGGGGCGGAAGACCGACCGGGTCCACTCCCAGACGTTTCCGTGCATGTCATGGAGGCCCCAGGCATTGGGTTTGTAGCCGCCGACGTCCATCGATACGAGGCCGCCATCGTCGAACCGCTGGTCCCTGGGGATCCAGTCGTCGAACTTGTTGGGATTGGGAAGGACACGCGGGTTGATGTACGTGTCGAACGCGAACTCGCGGAGGCGGACATCGCCGAGGTTGGCATGCTTGGAGAAGTCGGTGTCGATCTCGCCAAAGGAGAATGGCGTGGCGGCACCGGCGCGGCAGGCGTACTCCCATTGGGCCTCCGTCGGGAGGCTGAACGTGCCGCCCGTCTTCTGCGAGAGCCATCGGCAGAATGCCGTCGCCTCATTCCACGAAACCCTCACCACCGGCTGTCTCGGGCGGTCCATGGGATAGCCGTGCATGCCGAACTGATAGCCGTGCATGGTCTCGACGTGGCTGTCATGCTGCGGGTCGAAGACCGCGAACTGTTCGTTGGTTACTTCGCATCGCCCGATCCAGAAGGCCTTTCGTATGGCAACGCGGCAGGGCGGCTGCTCGTTGGCAGGACCGCCATTGCTGCCCATGACAAACTCGCCCGCCGGGATGCGAACCAGTTCCAGGGCGGCACGATCGCTCAGGGCGACGGATCGACGCGATTGCGAGGCGGATCCCTGGCGGCGCTGGGCCTCAATGGCGTCGAAGGGCCAGTTGGGGACCGCTGGGGTTTGTGCGGCCACTTGCGCCGGTGACGCGGGGGACGCAGACGGCGGTGTGCTGGTGGCGTAGCGCGGGGCGGGGGGAATCGCCTCCGGATCGTCATCCACGCCAGTGTATCTTTTGAGGAGTTCGCGTTTGCGGGCGGCAACGGGTTTCACGGCGGCCTGGCCGGCGATCTCCGTCCAGGTGCCGTGGTAGGGGGCATTGAGGTCGATCCATGTGATGAGCCGATCCCAGGCCTCGGCGTCGAGCGCTACGCCGTGGTGCCCCTGGCGGAGGATCTGCACGAGTTCGGTCGAGTCAGCGTGGAACTCCATCGGCGCCAGGAGATGGATGTCGCTTTCGATGCCCGGCCGGCGGACAAATCGATGCAGCTCGGCATAGGCGACCGAGAACTTACCGCCGATCTTGGCGTCGACATGGCCCGCGATATTCGATTGCCAGCCCGTGATGGGGTTTCCGCGGAGGTCGGCGATGGTCTGGCCGTCGGGGCGCGGCTGGCCGTTATGGCAACCGACGCAGTGGGCGTCGAGCACCGGCTGCACTTCTCGACTGAAGGCGAATCCCCGCACGGGGCCGTACCAGGGTTGGACATCGGAGGGCTGTCGGCGCGAGGCGACGGTCTGGCGGTTGAGGGGACCGGCGTTCGGCTGCTCGTGGCAGCCTACGCACGAGAGCGATTCACCCGGCATGGCGGTGAACCAGCTTCGCATGAGCTGGACGGCCTTGCCGTCGGCATCGAGGGGCTGAACGGCGATCGGTGTATTGGCGGGCACGCGGAAGAGGGCCGAGCCGTCGGATTCGACCGGCACCATTCCCAGCACGCGTTTGATGTCCCACGGTCCGTCCATGCCGATGGACCCGAGCAGCCCGCCCATGCCGCGATAACTGAAGTGGTAGGTGAACAGTCGGAGCTTCTTGATCGTGCCCTGGGGGATTCCGCGCAGGCCTTTGCCCTGATACACGTCGACCAGATAGACGACGGCGTCCTTGCGATCGGGCTTGATGCGGTCGGCAACAGCGGGTGGCTGGG
Source organism: uncultured Planctomycetales bacterium (assembly GCA_964446835.1). Classification (GTDB taxonomy): domain Bacteria; phylum Planctomycetota; class Phycisphaerae; order UBA1845; family JAFGLZ01; genus CAYUQT01. The sequence continues at coordinate 30,454 of CAYUQT010000084.1, forward strand.
GCGTCTTCTGCAACGGGACCGGCTCGAACAGGGCGTAGCCGGGCAGTTCTTTCAGGAGGAGCATGTTGTCGAACACGTCCACGAGGTAGATGCCCCAGGCTGAGTCCGGGGTGGGCTTGGCCGAGACGATGAAGTACTTCTCGCTCAGGGGATAGGGGTGCAGAAACTGCGGCCACACGCCGTCGGCGAGCTGATCGCGGATGATCGGCTCGACGGGCTTGCCGTAACCCGGAATGGCCTGGACGACGGGATCGGCCTCGGAGCGGCCGCGCGCGGGATCGACGATCAGCAGGCGCCCGGTTCGGGCGTTGCCGTGGTGGCCGGTGGCAATGCCGACGACTTTGGTGGGGTGGCCTGGGATCGGCCGGGCGTAGAAGAACGAGTTGGGGAAGTAGGAGTTGCTGCTGATATAGGCCATCTGGGCGGTGCCGTCGGGGTTCATGGTGAACAGGCGGCGGGAGTGGGCATGCGGCAGGTCCGTGTATTCCCATCGGAGATAGGCGACGCGCCCGTCATTGAGAGGTGTCGGGCACCAGTCGTGTTCCTGGTCGACGGTGAGTTGGCGGATGGAGCCGTCGTGTTCGAGCCGGAACAGGTTGGTGATGTGCGAGGAGCCGTAGACGCAGGGCACGCCGATGTAGGGCGCCGTTGAGGTGAAGATGATGCGCCCGTCGGGCAGATAGCAGGCGTCATAGTTGTCGACGTCGGATTCGTGGATGAGGGGGAGTTCGCGAGGTGTTCGATTCGTCTCGGCGCCAACCGGGTCATCGAGCCTCAGTTCGTGCACCTGCCATCGGGTGTTGGAACCGGGCATCGAGAACAGCAGCCGCCGGGCATCGAAGTGCAGCTCGACGTCGCCGATGAACCGTCCGCCGGGGGGCTGGTAGAGCGTGGTCAGTTTTCCAGCGGGTCGGACCGGTGAGAGGAGGCACAGGCGGTTGTCGTAGCCCGTGGTTTTCAGGCAGGCGTTGCTCTGCCAGTTGGCGGGCAGGCCGAGGTTGGCTGCCTTGCGCTGAATGACCAGCAGGCGGTCGAACCGCATGAGGGGGTTATCCAGGAGGGCGGCGGCGCGGAGCCGGTGGAACTGATCGACGGTTGCTGCCAGTTGCCTGACGTCTTTCGGATCCCGGGGTTTCGAGGCGTCGGTACCGGCCGTGAGTCGATGCAACTGGTCATCGTAGGACTTCTTGAGCGAGGTGAGTTGGTTCAGGTATTCGCGGCCCTTGGGGTAGTGGTCGGTGAACGTGCGGGTCAGGTCGGTTATGGCGAGTTCCAACGAATCCCATTGCGCCTTGGGCACCATGGGGGGGGCGGCCTTCGGTGCCGGGGTCGGGTTGACGGTGGGGGCCTTGGCTCGATCTGTGCCGGCGGGTGCTTTCTTCTCTGCCGGCGCCGCAGCGGTCGCCGATGCCAGTCCGACCAGTACGGCGACGACTATCCGTGTGGCCACAATTGAGACTTCAGTTCGGGATTGCATCGACATGAAGGCCTCCGTAGGTCGGGGGTCGGATCGCTTATGGCAGTATACGCGGGTTGGCGACTTGCCGACAGGTACTATCGAGACGAGGTGACGGTGCGGCAGGCGAGGTGGTGCGACGGTTGAATATGGAGTTGGGCTGTCGTGAAATGTCTCATTTTCGACGCATTCTTCATATTTTTCCGGGGAGGGGGCATGGCGGGGCATGGAGGTAGAAGCTAGGAGTTGGGAGTTAGAAGTCAGGAGTTGGAAGTCAGAAGCCGGCAGGTGGGCGGGCCAGGCGGGTGTATTCGGATTGGCCGTGTCGGCGAATGTCTCACTTTCGACACATATTTCATACGTTTCGCAGGGCAGTGTATCGGGCATACGGCGCAGGGAATGGGGGCTATGGGATCGTGATTCTGTGCCGTCTGGTGGTTCTCTATTCGGGTTGCGGTCTGGCATGTCCTGCCATGTCTCACTTTGTCCCACTGTGTCACGCGTTCTGGAATGGGTGGCTGGGGGCGGGCTGTTCGTTGAGGGGGTGGACTGCGTGGCGGGCTCGGGTTCTGTGGATGACATTGTCGGGCTCTCTTTGTACGGGGTCTCTGTTTCTCCATAGACGAGAAAGGGGAGGGCGACTGGTGTAGACGTTGGGGCAGGCTCGTATGACGGAGAGTTGTCGGGCGCCGGGTGGGATGGGGGGCTTGTCAAGGTGGCTTCGTTGCGGGTGATCGTGGGCAACTGGAAGGGCTTCCTGTCGGAGCCGACGAGAGACTAGGGCGGATCGCGGCTACAGCGTCATTAGAGCATTTCACGATTGACTGTAGCGATACCCGCAATGTTGAAACCACCCTT
>CAYUQT010000085.1:0-30872 GCA_964446835.1 uncultured Planctomycetales bacterium
GGCTTTGGTTGCCGAAGTGCCGATATCGAGGCCCAACAGGATACCCATGGTCTATGCCCCTTGAATGACCTGTGATTCCGAACGTGGTGGGGAGTATAACCGGGGATCGAGGGAACAGACAATTCCCTTGAAGGGCGGCGCGATCCTCACAGCGGCAGCGAGATCGCCTGCCCGCTGCTCATGCTTCGGCCGACGGCTTCCGTGAATTCCATGTACTTGACGCCGTCTTCGAATCGCGTGTGCGAGACCTGTTCGAGCCCTCGAATGGCATTGATGAACTCCTCTTCGACGCGCCACCGTCCGCGGGCCTCGGGGGGAATGGCAACCTCCTTCAGCTCGGCATCACCGCGTCGCCCCAGGAAGAGGCTGTCGTTGCAGAACCGCAGTGTCCCCTCACTGCCGAAGAGCCAGACTTCGTGGGGACCCGCCAGCCCGGTGACGCCGGATATCTGGAGATGGGCCTGGGCGCCACACTCCATATCGACCAGGACATCGAGGTGCTCCGGGATGCGGACCGATCGCATGACGCCGGTGTCGTCTTTGCGTATCTTGACGAAAGTCTTGCCCATGGCCGTCACGCGCGTCGCATGCCCTACCCACCGCATGATCGCCTCGTACCATATGCCGAGGCTCATCGTGTTGTAGCCGCAGAGGTCCCAGTTATGGCGCCAGTGCAGCGGGGCCTCGCGGTCGAGAAACGCCCCCCCGGCCTTCACATCGATCGCCAGGATGTCGCCGAGCCGCCCTTCAGCGATCAGGCGTTTGACGGCGTTGTCCACACCCAGTGTCATCGGCGACGGTACGATCTGGGCGACCAGGTGCGGCCGGGCTTGTGAGGCATCGAGCATGGCGTGGGCCTCGGCGGCGTTCATCGCCATACGGGCCTCACACAGCACGTGTTTGCCCGCTTCGAGCGCCGCCAGAGTGACAGGACAGTGACGATACGGCCAGGTTCCGATGAGGATCGCCTGGGTCTTCGGATCGGAGACGGCCTCGCGCCAGTGGCGGTAGGTTCCGGGGATGCCAAACTGGCGGGCCACCCTTTCTGAAGAGGCTGGTGTGCGATTACACACGCCTACGATCTCCACGCCGTGAATCGCCTGAAGTCTGGGGATGTGCATGGTCCGTGTGTTGGCCCCTGCACCGACTACACCGACGCGAATGACCGGCTCGTTCATCTGAATCACCCCTGTTCGATCCCTGATCCGGTGACTGCGGCCGAAGACCCCAGCCGAATGATGGGGCGTTCCGAATCACAAGCGGACTGGGCGGAGGCTGACGACGCCCGTCCGGCGGTCAGAAGGGCACGAAGGATCACACCATTTCCCGGCTGTCCAGAAACGAGCGGATCCGACCGAGGGCAATGAGTTGGAGGGCGACGATGGCCGGAAGGATCGCCAGTACTTGCGGAGGTCCGGTCATCGCGAACGGCACTCCCCAAGCCGCCACGTTCAAAAGGATTCCCAGGAGACACACGACATACGCCTCGATCATCAGCCAAGCTTGTCCGATGCAGATGCCCAACCCCATCAGGATCGCCACGCCGCCCCACGCGATGGGGACCCACCGGATGAGGTGCCAGAGGGGCAGGGAGAGGTAATTCCCGGCCCAGGCGGCCACCGCGCATGTCATTCCGATGGTGGCGTAGAGCAAGCCGCAGCCCAGGGGGCGGGCAAACCACGCCAGCCCTCGCTGCTCGTGGAGCTTGCGCCGCAGCCGACGTGCATGTTCCAGACTTGGCGGCAGCACGAGGGCCAGGATCAGCACAACACCGTATGCGGAACCACAGAAGACAATCTTGATGTAGTCCTCCCTGGTGGGAGGACGGTATCCGCCCCACTGCACGAGGACAAGCACTCCGGCGATCGTGATCGCCGTGCCGAGAAACAGCAGGAATGCGGCGGTCAGGAGATTGCGGTGCGATCGTGCCATGTTCAGTACGGCCGACAGCCCTGCCAGGGCGACACATTCGAGAATCACCAGACAGAGAACGATCCAGACCTGGCGGGTCACTTCGCTGACCTGCGTCTGCTGGAGCGACTGAGCCGCCAGAACGGACGGAGGAACCGAGGACTCGCTCGCGGGTGACTCGATACGAGCCGGGACCTCCGGTTGAGGCTTGTGGACGACGACGGGAGGCGGGGGCGCGGGCGGAGCCTGCGGCGACTTGAGCGAAGTCGGAGACGTCCTCCCAAACGGCGGTACGCGAGGGGGCTCGGGTGCCAACTCGGTCGTCTCGGGCCTAACCCATTCGGAAGGATTCACGGAGAACGGCGGGGCCCCTGGCGCGGAGGGGCTGACGATCGGCTGAGGGCGCGTCACGACCGGAGGCAAGACCACCGGCCGGGACGGAATCGGACGAACCGGCCGAGGGGGAGCGGGCGTTGAAGGCGGAGGCATGTAGACCTGCCTCGTCGGAGGCCGAACGGGCGTCATTGCCATGGCGAAGACGCGGGCCAGTTCGGTTCGACTGAGGTGGTGCTCGATCTTGCGAACGGCGACTCCACCGATTATGGCCATGATCACTGTCAGCACACCGAGCAATCGCCACCAGAGAAAACGGTCCGCCGACGAAGCCGGCCCGGTGCGGATGTCGACGGTATGGGGGTCCGGATGATTGAAGTCGTGCACAGACACGCCGATTCAGCTCCTGGGCCAGTCTCGCGGACCGAGGCTCACCAGCAGGCCCTCGCCCGTGATCGGCCACTCGTGAAGATAGCGGGCCACTGCCTCGACCGTCACGGCCTCGATGGCCGCCAGCCGCTCCTGTACCTGGCGGGGACGATCGTAGTCGCACAGGTCTTCGGCCACCTGCAGGAGCCGATGATAGGTCGCTTCGGATTCCGATGCCAGACTGGTTCGCCGCTTGTTCTTGACCCGCTGGAGTTCCTCGGGCTTGACGCCTTCGTTCGTCAGCCGTGCGGCTTCCTTGCGCATCGCATCGAGAAACGCCTCGGCGTTTTCCGGGACACAAAGCCCGTCGAGGGCCATCATGCCACAATCGGCGTAGGATACCCAGTAGGCCCCGCACTGATGAGCGAGCCCCGTCTGGATGATGTTCCAGAAGAATCGTGAGTTTCCTCCGCCGATCACACTCGAGAGGGCGCGGGCCACCTCCGCATCGGCGTGCCCCGACGGCGGGGCGGCAAACATCTCGCCGATTGCCTGCTGATTGAATCGATCAATCTGCTGGGTCGCCCGGCCGCGGGTGAATGCCGGTGTGGTCCGTTGATCGATGGGATCCGCGGGTTCCCAATGCCCGCAGTAGCGTTCTGCCGCAGCGAGGATGCGATCGGGATCGATCAGACCCGTCACGATCAGGATCATATTGCGAGGGTTGTAGCGGCGTCGGAAGTAGGCGTACATCGCGTCGCGAGCCATGGGTCGGACGGTGTCCTCGGTGCCGGCAATCGGCCAGCCCATGGGGTGCCCCGGATAGACCTTCTCATGGATCAGGTCCCACGCCAGGTGCTCGATGGAGTCCTTGGTCATGGCGATCTCTTCCAGAATCACGCCCTTCTCGACATTGAACTCTTCCAGCGGCAGCACGGAACACATCATGTCCGCGATCAGCTCGATCTGGTGATCGATCTGGTCGGCGGGGACCCAGCCGAAATAGAACGTCTTTTCCTTTCCGGTGAAGGCGTTGTAGTAACTGCCCATCTCGTCGAAGGCCACGTTGACGGCCCGCCAATTGCGTTTGGGCGTGCCTTTGAAGCACATATGTTCGAGGAAGTGGGAGACTCCGGCCAGCTCGGGCGGTTCATCGCGAGAGCCGGTATTGACCAGGAAGCCGGCGGCCGCCGAGCGAACGCCCGGCATGACCTCCATGACGATCCGAAGACCGTTGGAGAGCTTCGCCTCGACGAATGGACTCTGATCGGTCACCATGAATGACTGCTCCAATGCACGGCTTTGGGCGGCCGCGGTTCAGCCTGCCAGCTCGCGAGGCCCCAAGGTCATGACGCAGAGACGATTCCGAGGGTGCGTTCGGAGGTATTGGCGGATGCTCTCGATCGTCACGCCCCGGACTTCGGCGAGCTTCTGCTCGACGGGTATCGGATGCCCGAAATAGAACAGGTCATCGGCCAACTCCGAGGCGTGCACATGGGTCAGGTCGGCCTCTCGCTCCTGACGGGCCGTGATTCCCGTAATGGCGCGACGGAGTTCCTCTTCATCGAGGTCTTCGGCCAACCGGTCGACCTCACGCAGCAATGTGGCGTAGGTCTTGTCACACCGTTCCGGGGTGGTGCTTGCACCGACGTGGATCATTCCCGAACCCCGAGGGCGTTCGGCCCAGGCACCGACCCAGTAGACCAGCCCCTGCTTCTCGCGGACTTCGGTGAAGAGCCGCCCGCTCATTCCGCCGGCAAGAATACCTACCATCACGCGCTCGACCGGGGCCTGAGGGTCCGTCTTGGGCACACCGGGCCAGCACAACATGATGTATTCCTGTTCGAGTTCCTTGGCATGATGCCGCCGGGTCGGCGCGAAGTCCAAATCGATCGGCTGGCGGGCCTGATCTCGACGCGATACGAATGACCCGAAGGCCTGTTCGAGCTGCTCGGCCAGACGATCGGCATCCACCGGTCCGGCGGCGACGAACTGCATCCGATCCGCCGAGTAGGTGTCTCGCCAATAGGCTTCAATCTCTGCACGCCCGATACGTGACAGGCTGTCGGGCGTTCCCAGCGGCTCGCGTCCCAGACGTCGGCCGTAAGCCTGTTCGTGAATCAGCTTCCGGGAGAGTTCCCCGGGGTCGTCATCGAGTGCCGCGAGTTCCTGCGTTGCCAATTCCACTGCCACGCGGCATGCTTCGTCCGGAAACGTGGGCGTTCGCAGCATCTCGGCATAGAGGTCGATCGTCTGTGGAAGGAACTCGGGCAGGCAGGTGCAGCGAAACGTTGTCGCTTCACGTCCCGTCGCACTGCTCCGCTGGATGCCCAGGAGGTCGAAGGCATCACTGAGCCCTCGTCCGTCGTGCCTGGCCGTCCCCTTGCTGATGGTCTGCTCGGCAAGGCGAGCGACCCCGAGTCTGTCGTCGGGTTCGTAGGCCGCGCCGTTCCGCAGGATGAGGTGGAGACTGATCGTGGGTCGGTCGGGCAGAAGGGCTGCCCCGAAATCGATTCCGCAGTCAAGCCGTCGATGCAATGTTGCGTTCATGAATCACTCTTGCTCGAATCGCGGAGGCCGCCTCGCAGCGATCGGATCATTCCTCATGGGCCGGCTGCCCCAGACGGGCGGAGAGTTCCGCCAGTTTCTCCTCCAGCAAGCTCTCGCTGTCGGCCTCGATGGTCAGTCTCAACATGGGTTCGGTGTTGCTCTTGCGAGCATTGAACCACCAGTGGGGGTACTGAACGGTGATTCCGTCCATGAAGTCGATCTGAGCGTCCGAGTAATCGCTCGACAGCGCCTCGATAACGGCATCCTTGTCGTCGTTGAGGAAGCTTCGTTCGCCGCTGGAATGGTAGCGACGCAATGGGGCGATCAGTTCGCTCAGGGGACACTTGTGTTCGCTGAGGGTGTTCAGCACGTGCACAAAGGCCAGGGTACCCGAGTCGCAGTACCAGTTGTCTCGGAAGTAGAAGTGGCCGCTGAGTTCGCCGCCGAAGCAGCCGTCGTTCTCGCTGAGCGTCTTGCGCAGATAGGCATAGCCCACGCGTTCGCGACGAGGCTGTCCCCCCAGACGACTGACCTCCTCGGGAACGACACGGCTGCTGCGAAGATCGTATACGACCATGGACCCCGGTCGTTCGCGGAGAAACCGTTCGGCCAGAAGGGCCGTCATGAGGTCGGAGCGTACAACCTGCCCCTGTTCATCGATGAAGACACAGCGATCGGCATCGCCGTCGAAGCAAGCTCCGAAATCCGCACCTTCGCACAGAACCGCCTCTCGAACCTGCCGGAGATTCGATTCCACAAGGGGATTGGGATCGTGAACGAAGACGCCGTTTCGTTCGAAGTTCAGCGGGACAATCTCCAGCTCATCGACGTTGTCGAAGATGATCGGGAGCCACATGCCCGCCATTCCATTGCTTGCATCCACCACGACCTTCATGCGTCGTGGGGGCAACAGGAACTTACGAACGAAGCTTCGATAGGGTTTGCCCACCGATACGGTGGTCATCGAGGCCCGGATTCCCGTATCGTGTTTGGCCATGTGCTCGGCAATCTGTTTGATCTCTTTGAGCCCCGTGTCCAAACCGATCGGACGCGCCCCCTGCCCGGCAATCTTCAGCCCGTTGTACTCGGCCGGGTTGTGGCTGGCGGTGATCTGAATGCCGCCACACGAGCCCAGGTAGTTGATGGCAAAATAGAGCTGAGGCGTGTCGATCTCGCCGACATCGATCACCTCGGTGCCGCTGCTTCGGGCGCCTTCGATGACGGCATTGTGGAGGCTCGGGCTGCTCGGTCGCATGTCGCGTCCCACGACCAGCCTGTTCCGAGATGGGTCGCTGCGGTCATAGCCCCGCAAGGTGCTGCGGAGAAACTGGCCTGTGCCGTGGCCGATGCGCCAGACGAGTTCTTCGCCGAGCGGGCTGGGGTATATTCCGCGAATATCGTATACACCGAAGACCTCCCGAACGCTCCGGCCGTCGTCTTCGATGAGCTGACGCACGTTCTCGGGCATCGAGGGAGGCGGCTTCTCCTTCAGATCGTCGTTGAACTGACAGTCCCTGCACTTGTGGTATGAGACGCGACGTCGCCCACGACAGACGGCGTCGGAGATCTGGATGCTTTCCTCTCCTGCGCAGAAGCGGAAGTAATCGTCGGTTCTCTGGGAGTCCGTCATCCTGGCTCCACTCCTCAATCGGTAGCCCATCATAATACTCGCCTGAAGAGTGCGTTTCCAGCAAACGCGAGCCCGGCGCGAATGTTGCCCCGGGTACGGGCGGGCGCGTATGATTGGATCGTCATGAGCACGACGCGACAACGCATTCGGCTGGGACACTCACCCGATCCGGACGACGCCTTCATGTTCTATCCGTTGGCCAAGGGGCTGATCGACACGGGCGGGCTGGAGTTCGAGCACATCCTCCGCGACATCCAGACGCTCAACGAATGGGCCATGGAGGGACGGCTGGAGGTCTCGGCCATCAGTATTCATGCGTACCCGCACGTTCGCGACACGTATCGCCTCTTGAGTTGCGGGGCGAGCGTGGGCGACGGATATGGTCCGATGATCGTCGCTCGGGAGCCATCCTCCATCGAATGGCTGCGAGGCAAGACGATCGCCGTGCCGGGGGAGATGACCACGGCTTTTCTGGCCCTGAGTCTCTGTCTCGGACGAGGCAACTTCCATCACCGAATCGTCCACTTCGATGAGATACCGTCGCACGTCGCCGAAGGGCGCGCCGACGCCGGCCTGATCATTCACGAGGGGCAACTGACCTACAGCCGCCTTCATCTGAACTGCATCGTCGACCTGGGTGCGTGGTGGAAGCAAACCACCGGGTTGCCGCTGCCTCTGGGGGGCAACGTGGTCCGACGAGACCTGGGCGAGGTGACCTGCCAGCGGATCGGTTCGATACTGAAGCAGAGTATTCAGGGGGCCCTGGACCACCGGCCCGAGGCCGTGGCCTATGCGATGGAATTTGGCCACGATCTGGACAATGCCCTGGCCGATCGGTTCATCGGAATGTATGTCAACGAGTGGACCCTCGACTATGGCCCCAGGGGTCGCCATGCAATCCAAGAGCTTCTGGCGCAAGGACATCGAGTGGGATTGTGCCCCGATCCCGGCGTGATCGATTTCCTCTAACGAACGCCCCCCAGGCTGCCGGTTGCCCCTGAATGAGTCCCACGCGTGTCCGGCAGTCCCTTCGGATCGAACGGATGGTGCCGGACAGCCCCGACGGCGATGGTCAAACCAAGCCAGTTGAAAGTGTCATTAGCAATAGCTAAGCTTCTTATAGGCAAGTCGCTCTGACTGAACGAGGGGAGATTGTGCGGCGTGCATAGGCGTCACATCCCATCCCCATTACCTATCTGTGTACGCCTGCGGAAGGCGTCGCAGGCAAGCAGTTTGGCGTTGCCTCCATATCCCTAAAGTAGGAGGTCCATTCATGGACGAGAGGGCATCGGGCAGAAACAGAACAGGGCGCATCGCCGCAGCGATGCTGATGGTCGGACTGCTTTCCTCGGTCTCATGGGCAGCGGAACGGATCGTGACGATCGGCGACAGTTGGGCCTATCTGGTGGCGAGCTACGGCAGTGTTCAATTGATGCTCGACACGTTCTTCTCCGGTCAGGGATACACGGTGGCCAACGAGTCGTTCGGCGGCGGTACGGCCGCCAACCATGCCGCGTTGCTCGACCAGATCACGACGAAGATCAACGCGCATCCGACGGCGGACGTCGTCTGGCTGAGCAGCGGTGGCAATGACATCATGCTGGGACAAGCCGCGGGGGGATGGTACCTCGGGATGGCCAACGAACAGGCCCTCTTCAACACGGTCGGTGCCAACGTGCAAACGGTGGTGAATCACATCTTGAGCCTTCGGTCGGATCTGCAGATTGTGATCATCGGGTATGACTATCCCAACGTATGGGATTTTGACACGAAGAACGGCGGGACGGGGCAGGTTATTCGGGCGAACCTCGGCCTGGGTCTGAGCGGCAGCGGTTGGATCACGCAGCCGCCGTATCCTCCGACGTTCGAGATAGCCCAGCAACAGGCCGTGAACGCAGCGATTCGTGCAGTGGAAGATCGCAAGACAACCATCGCGGCGAACAGCCGCCGCGTTCATTACGTCAACGACCTGGGTGTTAACAACTACGTGGTCGGGTACGGCAGCTTCTTCGGCACATGGCCGGCGGGAAACTGGTACAACGATCTGCCCATGACCAAGAGTCGCCTGGGCGCCAGTGGGACCGATGGGATCCATCTCAACACGGACGGGTACAACCTGATCGCCCTCCAGGCCTACAACAACTTCTTCGCGTCGGCTTTTCAGCCGGCGGTGCTGAGTCTGAGTTCCACCACGCTGAACTTCGGGAATGTTCGCGTCGGCACCAGCGCGAGCGGGTCGGTGACAGCGACGAACACGGGGCCGAACTTCACGAAGATCAAGAGCCTCGCATTCGCGGCGGCCAGCGGCGAGTTCTCGGGGGCCACCCAGTCGTTCAGCCCCCTGTTCAAGGACCCGACTCTTGGAAGTGACAGCGCGCAGGCGAGCTATTCGTACACGCCGACCGGCCGCGGACAGGATTCAACCAGTCTGTCCGTCACCAGCAACAGCGGGAGTGCTTCACTGTTGCTGACGGGCAAGGGCGTGGGCCCCGTGTTCTCGAGCAGCGCATCGTCGCTCGGATTTGGGCAGGTCACTTCGGGCGGCAGTCTCTCATTGCCCCTGTCAATTACGAATGCTACGGACGATGCGGAACTCGGCAGCCTGACGCAATTGACGCTGGCCTCGGCGGAGATCACGGGGACCGACGCCGGGGCGTTCTCGCTGAGCGGATTCACCGCCGGCACGATCCTGAATAAGGGACAGCAGGCCAACCTGACCGTTCAGTTCAGCGCTTCGGGGGCCCCGGGGGCGAGGAGCGCGACGCTGGTGTTTCACACCGATCAGGGGGCGGGCGCGGGCGGTGCAGGGCAGACGTTCAACATCGGCCTTTCGGCCCAGGTGACACAGGCATACGCTTTGAGCCTTACTGTGATCAACGAGAGTTACGGCACCGTCACCGTTGAGCCGAACCTGCCGGAGTACCCCAGCGGAAGCGTCGTGACGCTCTCAGCCACACCTATTGATGGCAAGTCGTTCCGTCAGTGGGAGATCTACGATCCCAACTATCCCGGCGACGCCAACTATGCCGTGATCGATACGAACAATCCGCTGACGATCGTCATGACGGGCGACACCTCCGTGGGGGCGGCGTTCAAGTGCGGCACCGGGGCCTCGCTCGGGCTGCCGGTGCTGGGGTTGCTCGCCCTGTGGATGTTCGCCCGGCGAGTCCGGTGATTCATCCCTCGGAGGACGCGCCGGAGCGTACGTCTAGGGGAACGGTATTCGCTGATGCGGAGCGGTTTGTTGGGGGGCTTCAGGCCTGGAGGCCTTCGGCCCATCGTACATAGGTCTCGATATCGAATTTGCGCTTCAATCCCGCCGCGTTCATGTAACGGACCTTGCCGAAGATCGGCCGTTCGGTCCAGGGGCGGTCGTGCTTGCCGAAGCACCAGGCGATGCCGGCGTATGAGTTGGGATCGCGACCGTCGAGGAAGTACTTGTTGTTCAGGTGCATGGCCGTGTGAAATGCCTCCTCGGGAGAGTGAGTCCATTCGATGATCTTCTTGCCCCAGTACATCCGCATGTAGTTATGCATTTTGCCCGTCAGGCGCATCTCTCGCATAGCGGCGTTCCAGTAGACGTCGTGTGTTTCGCCCTGCTCCAGGGTCTGAGGATTGTAGGTGGGGTCGCGCCGGTCGCGGGCGTGCTGTCTCAGGCTGTCCTTGGCCCAACCGGGCAGGGCGGCGTAGGTGTCGTAGTCGGGATGAAAGTGCACGAAGTTGATGCTCAGTTCTCGCCGAACGATCAGTTCCTCCAGGTAGGATTCCACTGAAGGCCCATGTACGCCCTCTTTACGACGCACCCGCAGGGCGATCTCGATGGGTGACAACTGTCCGAAGTGCAGATAGGGGCTCATGTGCGATTCGATGTTCAGGCTGGGATCGCCCCGGAGTTCGGCGTAGTCTTTCACCCGGGTCGCGATGAATTCATCGAGGAGTCGGCGTCCGATCGATGCCCCGCCCTTGAACCGTCGGACGGGAACAACCGAGCGGTCCAGATCCAAGGCGTTCAGGATTGACGCGGTATCGTCCAAGTTGACGCCGTCGAACCGCAACCCCAACGAATCCCGCCGCAGGGGCGAAGACTTGAGGGGGCGAAGGAACCGATCGATGTGCCGGTGGAGTTTGGGGCGCAGCGTGGCCGCCGCGTACTCCGCCTTGCCTGAAGCAACTTCCACCGGGACCACCACATCGGACTCGACCTGCACGACCCGGCAGCCGGCATTTCGGGCAAGCTCTTCGCGCCAGGCCTTCTGGATCCGGAGGTAACCGCGGTCTGTCACGATCAGCGAAGCCTGCCGTCCCCATTCAATCGCCGCCTTGTCGGGCGACCGGCAACACACCACGAGCTGGATGCCGCGTTTGTGCAGCGTCTGACGGGTTTCCTGCAACCCCTCCAGCATGAAGGCGTAATGCCGCAGATTCGCCTCGGGAAACCGATCGGTCAATGCGAAGACGACGACCAAGGGACGATCGCACTCATTGGCCTGATGAACGGCATACTCCAGGGCGTGGTTGTACTCGGCTCGCTGCGAGGCCTGCATCCAGTAGAGGACGTAACGCCCGGACCGGATCGGCGCGTCGTTGGTCACCTGGATACGTTCCGGTTCGATCGTGGATCGGGGTGGCTTCATGGCCGGCCTCGCGAATCGCGGCACACTTGAGACCCGAACGATGTGCCTGTAGATCGGCTCATACACCGACGGGGGCCGGATTCGATCTATGATTATCGCAGAACGCGTTCGAGTTCGTCCAACGTAGCGACGACATGAGCGGGTGTTCCGCCCGGGGCCTCTTGGGCATTTCTCATGAGGTTGTCCGGGCGGTCGACCAGGACGGTCTGCCAACCGAGTCTGTTGGGGGCGACGAAGTCTTTCGCCACGTCGTTGGCCACATAGACACACGCGGGGCCGGAGAGATTGCAGGCCTGCTCCAACCAACGGAACCCTCGTTCGTTGGGCTTCCAGAACTCGCGACCCCAACGTCCGGTGAGAACGACGTGGTGAACGCGATCGGCCAACCCGAGGGCGTCGATCTTGGCCTGCTGCTTCTCCACGGGCCCGTCCGTGAGGATGCCCAGGCGATAGCCGCCCTGGAGGCGAGAGAGCGCCCTGTCGGCGTCGGGATACAGGCAGATGTCGGGTGGGTGGGTGCGGTAGACCTCGATCATCCGGGGGACGAGCGCGTTCGCGTCGGAACGCCCCAGGTCGGCCAGCAGGGCATCGAAGACATGCAGCCGATCGCCCGTCCGGTAGTGATGGACCATTCGCTCGGTCAGATCGAAGGGCGCGTGCAGCCGGTCGCCGAAGGCCGCGGCCACGGCTGCGTAGCCGCTGAGGGCGTGCTGCCACTCGGAATAGAGGGTGTCATCGAGATCGAAGACGATGAGCTTCGTGATGGGGCCGACCGAGGACATGATCACCCGCGCCGCGCGTGCAATAGATGCCTGGTGCGAACCGGCAACGGTTCTCCGACCGCCGCCGAGTGTCTGCTACAAGCCGATCCCGTGCGAGAGTACCTCGCGGAAGCGAGACCTCACCACAACAAGCGTGGCGAGTTTTCGGCCTGGTCGATGCCCCCTGCTCCCACGCGGGATGGGCCTCTAGCCCAGGATCCCGCCCAGGCGTTTCTTGTGGTACGCCAGCCGCTCCTGCTTGGTCATCTTCGCGAAGTCGACGGGCGACTTGGGCGTCTGAACGGCTGCCGTGGATGGTGTCCGAGGCTTGCCGGCCGGTTTGCTCGCCGCCCCGCCCATGCTCACCTTGACCGGCGACGACGCCGGTGCGGCATAGCTCATAACGGGGTTGGTCAGTTGGCTGTCCTCTTCGAGGGAACGATAGGGCTTGAGCCCCAGCCCCTGCAGGATGCCGTGATAGGCCGCCACGGCCTCTTCCGGACTGATTTGTCCGTCGACGATGCGCCTCAGCATCTGCACGAAGGCGAGCTGGTTTTCGGCGTTGTTGATCTTGCGGCCGAACAGGGCGACGCGGGCGCCATATTTCTGCGACTCGGCCAGGAGCTTGAAGGCATCGTAGGTCGTGCCGCTGGCTCCGCCGAGGATACCAATGACCAAGGTCGGGTCGTAGTGCGCCAGTTCCTCGGTGAATTTGGGACCGTGGTAGACCATCTTCAGGAAGATCGGACGGGCCGCTTCGGGCACGCCCGCCAGGGTTCGGACGATATTGTCGTTGACGAATGCACCGAGCTTATCCGGCGGAACGGGCTTCAGCGGCGTGTTGGGATCGAACACCTCGAGGAAGTGCCTGAAGCCCTTGCGCTCTGCCTCGATGCGAAACTCGCGATAGGCCTCGATGGTGCGGCGATCGGCCTCTGCATCGTTGTTGAAGGTCACGCTGTAGAGCCCGAGATCGGCACCCTGGGTGCGCTCGGAGGCGGCGCAGTCGATATGCCCGCACTGGATATGGTCCAGCGTCGCCGTCCGGAAGGGCATGGACGGCTGCGTGTAGTACGATCCGCCGCGGACGAAGTGGATGTCGGTGGTGTCGTTGCAGCGTGCAGCCGGCGTTACATGGGAGTTCTCAAAGAGCCGTTCGTCGATCGTCAGAAGGGCATTGGTGTGGGCCGACATCAGCATGATATCGACCAGCCCCTGATGAACCACCTCTCGGATGCACTGGCGGAACTCTGCCAGTGTGCGAAACTTGCCTTCCTGAGCGTAATGCTCGGGCGACCGTCCGGGGGCGGCCACGCCATAGGCCATGTCCGGGTCTTTGGCGTCGGCGAGGATGAACTCGCGGCTCTTGGGGTCGGCCTTGATCTTCGCCAGTTTGATATCCATCGACTTTTGCACGTCGTTGCCTCCGTTTGAATGCACCCCTCGACGTCCGCCGGAGGGGCTTGCTTTCTCTATCGCAAGGCAGCCATCACCTGATTGGTGATAAGCTGCACCAGGGCCTCCATGTTCGCCGGCGAGCCGGCGGCAATCGATTCCGGCGGCTGCCGTGTGGTGCCGGTCACCACCTGCTCGGGACGCCCACACGAGCCCGGTTCACTGAAGCCGCGGCCGAACTCCGTGTTCACGCAGAGGTCGGCGTTCTCCATCTTGCGAGGGTCGCCCTCATAACCGAGCTTCTGTTTCAGTTCGAGCAGGCCCTTCACGTGGCCTTCGCTGATCCGTTCGATGCGTCCCAGCCCATAGGCCAGGTAGAGCATGCGGCAATAGGCATCGAGGATCTCGGTCCGGAAGTAGGCTTCTTCCAGCGAGCGGCCCCAACTGATCGTGCCGTGGTTCTTCAGGAGGATCGTGTTGGCGGTCTTAACGAATGGACGGATCGTATCGGCGAACTCCTGTCCGCCGGGGTTCTCGTAGACGGCGGTGGGCACCGGGCCCAGGAAGATCTCGACCTCCGGCAGGACGCAGGTGGGGACCTGGATGCCGGCGATACTGAATGCGGTGGCATAGGGGGGATGGCAGTGAACGACGGCGTTCATCGTCGGATCGTCCTTGAACAGCTCCAGGTGCAGCAGGATTTCGCTGGTCCGCTTCTTGCGCCCCTCGATCTGGTTGCCGTTCATATCGACCTTGCAGACATCCTCGGGCTTCATGAACCCCTTGCTCACCATCGTCGGCGTGCAGAGCACTTCCCGCTCGTTCAGGCGGACGGTGATGTTGCCGTCGTTGGCGGCCGCGAAGCCCTTGGCATAGATGCGTCGGCCGATCTCGCAGATATCCTGCTTGATCTGGTATTCGTTGACCATGATCTCACCTCGTCGTCTTGCGGAGATACCGCTCCGCGATGTTCACATCGTCCAGGATGCACGCCAGATAGGCATCCACCGGCACCTTGTCCGGATGAAAGGGGCAGGCCCCTTCGCGTCCTTCGCTGATGCCGACGGTGTCTTGGTCGGTCGCGCCGATCTCGTCCCAGACGACGATCGTCTCCAGCGGTTCGGGTTGTTCACCCCGCAACACCTCCATGGTGTGCGGTTTGACAATCAGCAGCCGGCTGCCCCGCATCTTGCCGTAGGAGCGGTTCAGCGTAATCTGGCCGATGACCCTACCGATCCGCACCGAGTCGCTTCCTTTCCGCCGCGGCAATCGCCTTCTCCAGCGACGGCGTGAGTCGCCTCTGGCACCGCAGGAATCTGCCGGCGATTTGCCGAATCTCGTGATACGACCGAGCCGCCGGCGGAAGTATCAGCACGTTGATACCCACAGCCTGCGTGGCCGACTCGACGCTCTGCCAACTCGTGCCCACCATCGCCCGGACGTCGGGCAGCTTGTTGGCCAGGACGCAGATCGAATCCGGATGATTGCTCAGGACAATGCCCCGATCGATTTCCTTCGTGGCAACCGCCGCGCAGAGCTCGATGGCGGCCACCAGGGCATCGCGTCCCTTACCGGAGGTCATTTCGAACCGCCGATAGGGACCGGCGGCATCTTCGATGGCCGCCGCGGTGGAACGGATCATCGCCTGATCGAACTCGGCAGCCAGCCCGTAGGTGGCTGCGGGCTTGTCCTCGGATGCCCGTCGCACGGGGACCTTGGCATGGCGCAGCCAGTCCTGAGCCGCCGGCGTGATCAGGGCATCGCGCGGAATGACGATTTCCTTGCCACCCGCGGCCCACTGCTCGAGCATGTTGGCTGTGATCAGTTCACGTGGCATATCACATATCGCCTCGACACGGGTTACAACCGCGTTTGCGTCTCGTCGTCGACGAGGCCCAGCACCGTCCACCGGGCGGGAGACTGCTCGTCGCCCACCAGATCGCGGGCGCCTTTGCCGTCGTTGGTAATAACCACCATGTCGCCGATACCCGCACCCAGCGAGTCGACCACCAGCAGCGGATCGTTCCGATCGGCCCGGATCGGTTCAACCACCAGCAGCCGCCATCCCGTCAAGGAGTGGTGCTTGATCGTCGAAATCGCCTTGCCCACGACCCGCCCGAGATACATCGCATTTCCTCAGCGAATCAGATGATCCGCAAATGCCCGATCATGATGCATCGCCGCACCCGCGTGAACGTCAGCGGGCTGGTCGGGCCTTCACCCGTCGGCGTGGCGATGCTGTAGCTGACGAACCCTTCGCCTTCGTTCGTGGCGCCATTCTTGAAGAACAGGGTCGTGTTCATGACACGCCCCATCTTGGTGAGATTGGCCACATTGGTGCTGTGCATGATCGCGGTGTGCCCGAAGCCGTGCTCCGACTGCCTCGCCAGTTCGATTCCCTCGTCGACGTCGCGGCATCGCACGAAGGGCAGGACCGGCATCATCTGCTCGTGCTGGACGAACACATGGTTGGCATCGGTCTCGCCATAAAGCACCTGCGTTCCGGCCGGGACCGTCAGGCCGATCATCGAAGCCAGCACCTGCGGATCGCGCCCGACCATATCCCGATTCAGCACCAGATGGGCGCCGTGGGGGCCCTCTTCGTTGGCGAAGGCCTTGCGACCGAGGGCGTCCATCTGCTCGCGGGTCAGGCGATAGCCGCCGTGACGGCTCATCGCATCCATCAATCTGTCGAAGATGCCGCAGACCGCGAAGATCTGCTTTTCGGCGACGCAGAGCAGGTTGTTGTCGTACGCGGCACCCTTAATGATCTTCTCGGCTGCCCGGTCGATGTCGGCCGTCTCGTCGACGACGACCGGAGGATTGCCCGGCCCCGCGACGACGGCCTTCTTCTTGCTGCCCAGGGCAGCGCGAGCGACCGCCGCTCCACCCGTGACGCACAGCATGCGGACGTCGGGATGCGTGAACAGGGCGTTGGCCGTTTCGAGCGTCGGCTTCTCCATCACGCAGACCAGGTTGTCGCAACCCAGCTTGGCGCTGATCGCCTCGTTGAACAGCCGCACGATATGGACGGCCGTCTTGGCGCCATTGGGGTGCGGGTTGATCACGACGGTGTTTCCGGCCGCCATCATCTGAAGCGCGTTGCAGGTGATCGTGGGAATCACGTGCGTGACGGGCGTGACAGCCCCGATGACGCCGTAGGGAGCGTGCTCGACGACGGTCAGTCCCTGGTCACCGCTGAACGCCTCGCTGCGAAGGAACTCTGTGCCGCTGACGTTGTGCGCGATGAGCCGGAGCTTATCGAACTTGTGATCGAGGCGTCCGATCATCGTCTCATCCAGTTCCATGCGCCCCAGTTCGTCGACACGGGAGAGCACGGTTTCGCGGATGATCTGTACAATTTCGGCGCGAACGGCGATGGTCTGCTGGACCAGCCATTCCTGCGCGATCTTGGCCGCCGCGACGGCTTCGTTCACACAGCCGAAAATCCCCCGGCGACCGGCGGAGCTGGCCGGAGCGCCCGCGGAGGGCGCCGGCGATGCCGCCGAGGCGGGTCTGGAGTTTCCGCCGCCACGCAACTGGTCAAGCACGTCCTTGACCACATCACGGATCAGACCTTCATTGATCGTCGACTGACTCATGGCTAAGCCTTTCGATCACGATGACGCCGGAACCCATACCGAGTTCCCGCAGAGAACCGGACCCCGCAGAGCAAAGGCCCCCGGGGGCACCGCCTCAATCCTGCTGACGGTCCTTGTAGATGGTGTCACCCAGAACCGTCACGCGGTCGATGATGCCCACGATGACCGCATCGACGGGCATGTCTCCGGTGAAGTCGGTCAGACGGGCGCTGCTGCCCTGGGTGACCAGGACGAGCTCATCGTCACCGGCCCCTACCGTATCCACAGCGATCATCACGCGTCCGCCCGGCTTGAGTTCCGGAGGCTGGACGGCGGTGTCCACGGAATAGGGCTCGACGACGAGCAGCTTCTGCCCGCCGACCCGAGAGACCTTCTGGGTCGCCACCACATTACCCTTGACTCGCCCAATGAGCATGGCGAGATCCTCCGTCAGACATCGGCTATCAGCTTCTCACCGCTGAGAGATCGGTCCCGCCTGCGGGCCGACCGCTGATGACCGATAGCCGACAGCCTGCTTACTTCGCCATCGGGTGCATCTTGTCGAGTTCGTTATGTGGCCGCGGGATCACGTCCACACTGACGACCTCACCCACCCTCGAGCCGGCGGCGCTGCCGGCGTCGGTCGCGGCCTTGACCGCCGCCACGTCGCCCTCGAGCACCACGGTGACCAGGCCGCTGCCGACCCGCTCCCACCGCTTGAACGTCACGTTCGCCGCCTTGAGGGCCGCATCGGTGGCCTCGACCAGCGCCACCATCCCACGCGTCTCGATCAATCCGATTGCCTGTTGACCCATCTTAGGTTTCTCCGATTACTCACACCCCTTCTCGGGGAGGATACTCCTGGTAAGGGGTGGGACACGGCCCACCCTGTGAATCAGTACTTCCGTCCGTCCAGCACGGCCTGAGTCTGTCTGGCGACGATCAGTTCCTCGTTGGTCGGAACGATCATCAGCCGCACGCGCGACCGGTCGCTGCTGATTGTTGCCTCCTGGCCGCGAGAGCGGTTCCGCTCGGAATCCAGCTCGATGCCGAACCAGTCGAGGTTCTCACAGACGCGGGCGCGAAAGGCGGTATCGTTCTCGCCGATCCCACCCGTGAAGACGATCGCGTCGGCCCCGTTCATGGCCACGAGGTAGGAGCCGATGTAGTGTCGGACGGCTTCGGCGAAGGCTTCGACGGCGAGCTTCGCCCGTTCGTTTCCCGAGGCAGCGGCTGCCTGAATATCCCGCATGTCGTTGCTGACACCGCTGATGCCCAAAAGCCCCCCCTGTTTGCTCATCATGCCCAGGAGGGTCTTGAAGTCGTGCGGTGTCTTGTCCAACAGTTTGAGCAGTGCAAAGGTGTCAAAATCGCCCATGCGATTGTTGTGTGGGAGCCCCGTCTGAGGCGTCATGCCGAAACTGTTGCCGACGCTCCGGCCGCCCTGGATGGCGCTGATGCTGCTGCTACCGCCCAAGTGGCACGAGATGAGTCTCAGATCGCTCCGCCCGAGCAGTTCGGCCGTCCGGACGGCGATGTAGCGGTGGCTGGCTCCGTGGAAGCCATAACGGCGGACGCCCAGATCGTTCGTCCACTCCCAGGGGATCGCGTAGATGAGGCGACTGCGGGGAATCGTCTGGTGGAAGCCCGTCTCGAACGCGGCAACCTGGGGCTTGCCGGGCGTCTTGGCGGCGAAGGCCTTCATCGCGGCGATGTAGGCAGGGTTGTGCGCCGGTGCGACGTCGGCGAACCGCTGCATCTCGGCCAGGACGCGATCGTCGATCCGCACCGGATCGGCGATGTCCCCGCCGTGAACCGCCTTGTATCCAATGGCCGTCAGCTCGTCGAGCGACTTGAGGCAGCCGTCGGACGGATGCGTGAGCACCGCCAGACACACCTCGATGGCCTCGGCGTGATCCTTCATGGGGGTCGCGCCTGAGGCCTTGTGACCCGAGGCGAGCTGGGCCGACCAGTTCGAGCCTTCCGACCCGATCCGTTCGCAGCCGCCGCGGGCCAACACCTGTTCGCCGTTCATGTCGTACAGCTTGAACTTGAACGAGGTGCTACCGATATTGCAGACGAGAATCTTCATCGCCTGACGTCCCAAGGGCACGGTGCGCTTCGAACACCTCTGGCCCGTGCCATCCACCTCATTGGCCGGCCTGCCCCGTCACGAGGCGAAAGGCCGGATCCTGCATCAACTGCCCAAACCATCCGCATCGGTCCGCACGCCGCTGTCCATGGGGACGGGATGTCTGTCCCATGACGGCAAGGCGAACCGTTCGGGGTTTAGAGGAAGATGCCCTTGAGGCCTTCGTGGGGCCTAGGGATCACGTGGGCGCTGACCAGTTCGCCGACGCGATTGGCCGCCTCGGCCCCGGCATCGACCGCTGCCCGGACGCTGCCCACGTCGCCGCGGACAATCGTCGTCACGTAGCCGCCGCCGATCTGGACGCTCTTGACCAGCTCCACATTGGCCGCCTTGCACATGGCGTCGGAGGCCTCGACCAGGCCGACATAGCCCATCGTCTCGATCATTCCAACTGCATCGTTCATTGTGATACCTCCGCTCGCTCGTTAGCCCTTGTTGCCCTTGCCGGTCTTGGCCTCGGCGGGCAGAAGGTTCTCCAGTTCCTCATGAGGCCTGGGGATGACGTGCACCGCCACCACCTCGCCGACCTTGCCGGCCGAATTTGCACCGGCGTCGATCGCGGCCTTCACCGCCGCCACGTCACCCTTGACGTAGCACGTCACATAGCCGCGCCCCACCCTCTCGTAACCGATCAGGCGTACGTTCGCGGCCTTGAGCATGGCGTCGCTCGCCTCGATCGCACCCACCAGACCGCGGGTTTCGATCATGCCCAACGCTTCCAAAGTTGCCATAGATGCCTCCACTGCGTTTGCGGCACCACAAGTACCGGCTTGTTCCGGCCAACGATCCGCCGCTGGAATCGTCGTTTGAGTTGTCAGTTGTCAGTCGACGGCTGTCGGCCCCCATCGATCGCGAAACTCCTCGGATGGCCAACAACCAATGACTGAAGACTGATCACGAACCTCCGACACCGCTCTTACCACTCACAGACGCATCAGTTCCACCTTGGCCGCGTGGGGTAGATCGCAGGCATTACCCTCATCGGTATCCAGGTGAACCTCGCACTTGAGCCCTTCCTTGATGCGGGCGATCACCCCGTCGATCGAGGTGCCGCAGGTCGGATGATGCACGACCAGCCGCATCGGGTCGCCGTTCTTAACGCCGTAGTACGCCGCCTCGGCAGTATCGAGATGGACGTGACGCTGAGCCCGGATCACCCCGTATTCGAGGGCCAGATGGCCCTTGGGTCCCAGAATCAGGCAGCCCGGCGCCCCCTTGACCTCTCCACTCATCCGAACCGGGGCATCGATGCCCACGGCAATCGCGTCGGTGAACGACAGTTCGACCTGCGTGTCCTTCCGGCAAGGTCCGAGGATCCGCAGGTTCGGGAGCATGCGATGCCGCGGCCCGATCAGCGTGACCGTCTGCTCGCTGGCAAACTCGCCGGCCTGGTACAACGGCTTCATCACCGTCAGCTTTGCTCCGGGACCGAAGAGCACCTCCAGGTGCTGCTGGGTGATGTGCATGTGCCGAGCGGAGATGTTGACCACGAGCTTGGGCGCCCCCGCCTGACCGGCCATGGCTCCAAGCCGCTGCGTAATGATGCTGCGGACGATCCGTTCGACATCACTGCGATTGATTCCAGACGCAGGGGCACTCATGCCTGAGACTCCGCGGAGGTTTTTCCCTTGGGACCCGTCGGCGCCAACAACAACTTGACGCCCGCCGATCGAATCATCTCCTGGTGCTGGGGATCCAACCCGTCGTCGCACACCAGGTAGTCTGGCTCCTCCAGGCTGCAGATCCGCGCCAGGGCTGCCCGGCCAAACTTGGTATGGTCGACGACGAAGATGACCTCGTCGGCACACTGCATCATGTACTGCTCGGCCTCGACCATCAGGGCGTTCGCATTGAAGAGGCCTTGCGGGGTAATGCCCGCACAGCCCAGAATCGCCTTGTTGGCATGGACCGATTTCAGCGCCTCGCGAGCCGCCGGCCCCATCATGACGCCGGTCCGGGGATAGAGGTATCCCCCGATGACCATCAGCTCGACCTCGGCCGCCGAAGCAAACATATTAGCGATGGGCAACGAGTTCGTCACGACCCGCAAGGGACGCCCCAGAAGTTGTCGAGCCACCTCGTAGGCCGTCGTTCCCCCATTGATCAGCACGACGTCGTCGTCACCGATCAGCTCGGCGGCCACTCTACCGATTGCGCTCTTCTCCGCCTGAGCCGTCGACTCGCGGGCCGAGTAGTTGAGCGCGCCCCACCGATCAGACACGCACACCGCCCCGCCGTGCGTCCGCTTGACCAGCCCTTCCTCATCGAGCTGGGCCAGGTCGCGACGGATCGTCGACTCCGAGACGTCCAACCGCTGAACAAGGGTGGCCAAATCGACAAAGCCTCGCTCTGCGATCAGCTCAATCAGTCGTTGGCGTCGTTCGTCACTGATCATTTCCACGCACCCTCAGCTATTCTATCGACTGGTTATCGATCATGCAAGAGCATAAACAGGCGGCATTGCGATTGAATATGAAATATTATGATCGATATCAGTCAGGTCGATTGTGCGGTTGGGCGACCTCTGAATGGAAGCAACAATCGTCCACGAAGCGGCAGACAAGGACGGGGGATGGTCCGGAACCACATGGCTAAACACCACTTGCGGCGCAGCAGGCAGGGTGCGGCTCTTGTAGAGAACAGGAGCCACACCCTACCTCAACTACCTGCAGTAGAATGCTTTGGCTTACTTGCGCCGCCTGGACACGGCATATCCAAGCGAACCGACGACCATGAGTCCCACGCTGACGGGTTCGGGTACGACGAGGGCAGCGATGCCCTGGGGAGTCGTCAGCGAGTTCTCGCCCTCGTAGATAGTCAGGCCGTTGGCGATGCCCTTGACGGTACCATCACCGTTCCAGACAAGCGTCAGATCGACGGATTGTATGGCGCCTAAGTCGAGAGCGCCGAGGGCACTCGACTCATCGCCCATCGACACGATGCCAGGGGAACCTACAACCAGCGTGATCTTGTCTTGGCCTTCGCCACCCAGAACGATCGCAGCGGCAGCACCCAGCGGGAATTCGGTCAGATCGAAATGGGCTGAGAGACTGACGGGACTCCCACTGGTTGGATAAATGGCCGCAACGATGATGTCCTGATTATTCAGGATCAGCGTGCTGCCTGACTCAGGACCCGGGGAGCCCCTGCCCACGTACCAGGGAACCGGGGTGTCGAACACGCCGTTGTCGAACTCATCCGCGAATATCAATCCTCCGCTGTCGTATACCCTCATGTAGTCGACGCCGATCATCGTTGCGCCGGCCTGGGAACTACCCAGCCCGACGATGGATAACAGAACAGCAATTTGAGTCCATTTCATTGTCTTTCCCCCCTGGCAAACTGCCAGTCAAAACATCGCTCGATCGGCCACCACTCCAGCGGGTCTGCTTGAACCTATCGAGATTACACTTGGTAGCCGGCACGATCGATCTAACTCCTGATCACATCCGAAAATCGCGAACCGGGAAGGCGTCAGGCTTCTTCCCGGATGTCTGTCTCTTCGTCTGTCCCTCGGGGAGAATGGGGACATGGTTGTCCGGTTGGGGAAATCAAGGAGTGCATCACTACAATCTGAACCCGAGCGAACTTAATGTTATCGGCCGATGCTCGAGTGCCCGGTATTCGCCACCGACACATGCGTTCGTCCGTATTGTGTTAGGCCTGGGATTCCACATAGTCAACATGCTTCGTGGTTGCTCAAACCCCGGCACTGGCAATCCGACCGTGAACGACTTATCATCCCCAAGGCCGAGACGGATCGTGTGCATCAAATTGTGTCTCTCTTGAACCGCCTTTCCCAATAGATTTCACTCATGGCCAATTCACTCAAAAATGCTGACGCCATGATCCCAAACGACGACGGGTTGGGGCTCATAACCGACTTGTATGAACTAACCATGGCGGCCGGATACTTCTGCCAGGGTCTTCATACACGAAGGGCCTCCTTCGAGGCCTTTGTTCGATCGATGCCGCCCCACAGAAACTATCTGATCGCAGCCGGTTTGGAGCAGGTGGTTCAGTATCTGACGCACCTGCGCTTTACCGAGCCACAGGTCCGATGGCTTGCAGGTCTGCCGTCGTTCAGAGGCGTGCCGACTGAGTTCTTTGACTACCTCCGTCGACTCCACTTCAGTGGCGACCTAGATACGATGTTGGAAGGAACCGTATTCTTCCCCGGCGAGCCTGTCTTGCGGATCACCGGCGATCTCTTGCAGGTGCAGTTGGCCGAGACCTATGTGGAGACGTGTATCGCCGCCCAAACGATTGTTGCTTCCAAGGCGGTTCGAATCGTGCAGGCGGCACAGGGGCGTCCTGTTCTGGAGTTCGGGATGCGCCGGGCGTATGGTCCGCAAGCGGGGCTTCTGGCCGCACGGGCTGCAATGATCGCGGGATGCGCAGGGACGAGCAACGTCGAGGCAGCTCGGCGGCTCTGTGTGCCGGCGGTGGGCACACAGGCTCACAGTTGGATCATGAGTTTCGAGGAAGAACAGGAGGCGTTTCTGCGTTATGCCGAGATCTTCGGCCCGCACACGATCTGCCTGATCGATACGTACGATACTCTGGCCGGTGCCAGGAAGGCCACTGCGGTCGGGGCGAATCTCAAGGGTGTACGTCTGGACAGTGGCGACTTGTTAAGCCTCTCCAGAGAGGTCCGCGCGATTCTGGACGATGCGGGGCTGAGGCAGACGAAGATCGTGGCCAGTGGCGATCTGAACGAATACCGGATCGCGGAGTTGTTGGAATGTGGAGCCCCTATCGACGTATTCGGAGTTGGGACAGAGCTCGTCACATCTCCGGATGCCCCGAACCTGTCGATCGTCTACAAGCTTGTGGAACTGGCCGATGACCGTGGGGAGATGCGACCTCGGTGCAAGACGTCGGAGGGGAAGACCACGCTGGGCAGGGCCAAGCAGGTTTGGAGGCGGTACAGGGAAGGCACTGCCATCGGCGACATGTTGACCTGCGCGGCGGAACAAGCCGAGGGCACACCGCTGATCGAACCTTTGATCCGTGGGGGGAATGTGATTCGCGAATTGCCGACGATGCCAATGATCAACGACCGCGTCAAGAAGGAACTCGACACGCTGCCCGCGAACATCCGCTCACTGACCGCGTCGACAACGTACCCCGTCGAGATCAGCGATCGATTGCGAGCCGGACAACCCCACTAACGCATCAGCCAGATCGCGTAGACCAAGCCAATGGTCAGTACCCAGGTGACGATCCATCGTCGCCAGATCATACCCTGTCTCTCCAAGGTGATGATCAACCAAGGCCGCTGGAATCAGAGATGAGCGGCCTCTCACGCCCCAGACCCAGGGGCACACACTCCTGAACATAATCTACCACGACATACGGAGGCTGTCCAACATCTTGCCACAATATATTGGGGGAAAACCGATCACTCATTCTCTCACTTCAATACTCAAAGCACCACTCCGTGGTAGCCCAGGGTTGGCATCGTATGGGTGGTTCGATGCGTGGGGCGTGAAATACTACTTGGCCAGACTTCCGATCAGGGCCGCCACCAGTCCAATCAGACAGAGGCCGAACAGGACGAGGATCACCCAGGTAACGACCTTTGTGACGGGCCCTCGACGCAGGTGGAACTGGCCGCTGAAGTAGTCCCCCAGGGGCAGACCGCACGAAGGGCATGTCTCGTGGTAGCTGGCGAGTCGCGTACGACACTGTGGACAGGCGAAATCGATGCGGGGTTCGGCTGTCCGTTCCGGAGGGATCATCTCGCTCTCGGGAGAACGAACGTCATCGACGGCATGACCGTCATTGTCGGACCGCCGCATGGTCATGGTTTCTTTCCGCCGGCCGCCGGAGCGGTCGTTGTGTATTCCTGCGCCTTGAGCTGGTGCGGCAGGGCATAGAGGACCTGTTTCTTGGCGATGGCCAGATCACTGCTCAGTATGGCGGTTCCGGGAGGCGGACCGAACTGCTGAACGGCGGACCGCGACCGCAGATCGAGATCGTAGTGGACCTGGTAGGCGCGGTTGTGCCGCACCCACTGATCCCACGGGACGATGGTCAGCGGTCCGTCGGGTGTGGGATTCTTCATGTTGTCGACGGCCTGTCGGACCGCAGCGAGAAACTCTGCCTGGGAGGCATATTCATACGACCGAACCGACACGGGGTTGTACCAGACCGGCTCGACAAAGACGTTGGCATCGAGCATGACGCGGACGGCGGCCTCGCGCCAATCGACGTCGGTCATGCGAGCTGTGACGGTCTTGCGCTCGCCCACATCTGAGCTGATCAGGTAGCTGCGGTTGGCGCGTTGCATGAGATCGGCCATGGCCAGGGCGAACGGCTTGTCCTGATAGTCGATGGTAACCCGGGGCGGCTGTTGGGCGAAATCGAAGAAGCACGGTCCCACCTTGACCTCGAAGTAGTACAGCGCCTGCTCGTTGGCCCCTGCGGTCATGGGCTGGGCGACGCCCGTTCGCGAGAAGCCGTACAGGTCGCGACGCGGCAGGAGCATCCGCGTGATCTCGGTCGAGATGCTGGTCCAGTTGGCCTTTCGATGCCATTCAACCGTCGGCGCGGTGAACAGGATCATCCGGTCGTAGGGGATACGAGGCCCGCTGGCCCACTCATCGGGCCAAGGCTGGCATGTTTTTACGCGATACTGCCCTTCCAGTGCGCAGCCGCCCCAGCCGAGCATCGCCAGCGCACAACCGACCACCGCCCAAGAACATCCTGTGGAAGACATAGGCCGCATAGTTCTCATCGCATCACAACGGCGGGCACGAGGCGTTCAACCCGCCCCACCGATCCCATAAGCTCGCGTGTCAAACGACGGGGCGATGATACCGCGCCGGGTGGGGTCGATCCAACTCCCAGGCGCGGCGATCGGGTTCCCACTCCCTTGTCAGTCGATGATCACTGTATTGATCTCGAAGGGGCCCATTGGGACCTCGATCGTACGAGCATCGCCGGATTCGGCGTTTACCTTCAGATCCGATAGCGGGCGCTCGAGGAGATTGGTCAATCGAGCGGTCCTGGTGGCGATGCGATCGAGCCGGACTGCCGCTGTGCATCGCTGGCCGTCGGTCTCGTAGAGCCGCAGGACCATCGCCTTGGAATCCTCGGCCTCCTTGATGACCGAGACGATGACGTTGGCGCGATCGATCGTCACCAGGGAGGCCTGTGACGGCAACCGCCCCTCATGAGGCACGGTGGGCAGGGCCAGGAGGGGCGTGTTGAACTCGTGACCGCGACGGACCGTGCCGCTCGACCGCCAGTCGCCCGAATGAGGATACAGGGCGTAGGTCATCTCCTGGTGGCCGCAGTCGGTATTGTGAGCGGGCTCGATGGGGCTGCGGATCATGTCGATTCGGATCACGCCGTCGCGAACGTCGTGGCCGTTACGGCAGTCGTTGATCAGGCTAAGACCGTGAGCGGCATCGCCCAGGTCGACCCAGTTGAGCGCCGGGCGCTGGGCGCCGTCGGCCTCGCGGGTAATGCTGCCGTAGGGGATCTCGAAGGTGGGCTTGGCCTGGCGATAGGGCGTTGGGAAGGCCAGTTTCACGTACTTGCCGGTGCTGTTCCACTCGGCGTGGGTTCGAAACTCGACCCACGGCATCCCCGCCGTCAGCGAGATGAAGCGATCGAAGGCCGTGTGGTATTGCTTCAGGGTGTTCCGGACGCGGACAGTGACGCGCACCGGACCACGTTCGACGACTCGCCAGCCGTTCAGGGTGGCTAGAGGCTCCAGTGCCCAGGTCTTGGTTCCCCACTTCAGGCGGCCTTCGGAATCGCCGGTTTCCTCGATGATGTCGATCCGATTGGCGTGTCCGCCGGGAGGAAGCAGCTCGCGGGAGTTCCGCTTGTCGAACAGGCGAACCACATCGCCGCTCTTGGGGTCGGTTTCGAGAAGGAAGGCCTCGTTCTCGATTCGCCGGTCGGCGACCACGGGGCCGCCCGAGGCCCCCGCCCCTGGTGCGGCCGACTGAGCCCAGAAGGTCTTGTAGCCGACCCCGGGCACTTGGCGAGCCACGAACAGACACCGAATTTGAACCCCCTTGTCCTGCGCGGCCTCGCCCAGGATCTGCCCCGGCGTCGAATGTCCCTGGGCGTCCACGAATGTCAACGCCTCGGGCCTGGACGGCATTTGCAGTTCGACCTCGACGGGCCCGGTTCGCTGCCATGACAGCGAATTGAAGACCACGACAGGGATGCCCTGGCCCCGTGTGTCGATCGCACCGCTCAATCGATCCGTGGCCTCGCGGCGAACTCGACGAGCCGTCCCCTCTGCGCCGGCGTACAGTTCCAGGGCGTCCTGGTAGCCTGCCGGCACGACGCAGCCGCTGATTGTGTCGTGAAACTGGTTGTGCAGAACGTCGAACCATCGGGCCTTCAGGTCGGACTTCGGATAGGGAGTGCCGAAGAGTGCGGCGGAGATTGCCGCCGTCTTCTCGGCCTCGATCAGCAGGTTCTCGCAACGTCGATTGGCCGCCTTGAGGGGGCCGGCGTTGCTCTGGCACCCTTCGAGCTCGAACCCCAGTTCGTCTCGCAGCACCGGCCAATCCTTCTTGGCCTTCAGCAAGGCCGCCAGGAAGGTGTCGTATCGTGAGAACCGCGTCGGCACACCGGCCGAGGCCATGTTCCGGCGCAACTGTTCGGCGACCGCCGGGGTGATCCCGCCGCCGTGATCCCCTTCACCGACGATTCCCATGCACAGGCCGACGCCGTGTTTGGACTTCGTCGTCTTGAGAAGCTCCTGCGCCGGCTTGAGGTCCTCGCGGGTCCAGGTCGGCCGGTACGCCAGCACGCGCGACCCGTCGGGCGACTCCCACCAGAAGGCGTTCTCGCCGCGGAACCCGCGAAGGAAGCAGTAGCTGTCCATCTCGCTCTTGACGAGGATCTGCGGCACCGTCCACGTGTGCGTCCATGAGTCAACCTGCCAGGCACTGCGAACATCAACGCCCCAGACCTCGCGGAAGTATCGTTTGCCGTAGACGCACTGGCGGACCATCGACTCGCCCGACGGACCGGTGCCCTCGAACTCGACGAAGTGTCCACCGACGACCTCCCATCGGCCCTGGCGGATCTGAGAGGCCACCTTTGCGGCCAGCTCTGGGTAATGCCGACGCAACCCCTCGTAGAGAGGCACCTGACTGGCAACGAACACATAGTCCTTGCACCGATCGAGGACATCGATCGCCCGACCGAAGGTCATGGGAATGCAGACCTCCAGCGTCTCGGGATCGTAGCGCCAGAACCAAGCCACATCGATGTGCGACTGCGGGACCACGTAGATGCCCTGATCGGGCGGAGTGGACTGTCCGGCGAGTTGTCCGGCCAGAAGGCCCACAATCACAACCACCCACGCCCTGTCGAAACGATCGCAAGATGCCATCATTGTTCTCCCAGCAGTCTGGCCGCCAGCCTATAGGTTTGTGGGTTTCCTGGCAACGCAACCCATCTCTCGGACGTCTTAGAGTAAGGGAATTGCTTAAGCATGATGTCTCCATCCGCCGATGCTTACGATGATTCATGACTCGGGATCTGATATGAGTTATTCTCAGATAGTAAAGCGTCTTAAGCTTGATATTGACAAGAATCGGTTGGTGCAAGCCGGTCAGCGCGTGGTGGTAGGCGTGTCCGGTGGACCCGATTCTGTCGCGTTGCTCCACCTGATGGTCGAGTTGAACGCTGCCGAGAATCTCGCCTTGAAACTCCATGTGGCCCACCTGAATCACCAGATCCGTGGTGACGAGGCCGACGCCGACACCGAATTCGTCTCGGACATGGCGAAGACGCTGGGATTGCCCTGCACGATTGAGCGTGAGGACGTCCCTGCTATTGCGGTCGAGACCAAGCGTTCTGTCGAGGAAACGGGTCGGGCCCGACGCTATGCCTTTCTTGAGCGCGTGTGCCTTCGGGCTGAGTCTGAGCTGGTGGCGGTGGCGCATCACGCCGACGACAACGTCGAGACGGTGCTCCATCACATTGTTCGCGGCACGGGTCTGAGAGGCTTGTCCGGCATGCCGGTTTTGCGTCCGCTGAACCTTGGCAGCAACGTCCGACTGATCCGGCCACTGCTGGGGTTCCGCCGCAGCGAGCTGCTGGAGTACCTTCGGGATCGCGGGCTGTCCTATCGCACTGACTGCACGAATGAATCCGATGAACACACTCGCAACCGACTGCGGAACCGGCTTCTGCCGATGCTCCGCGAGGGATTCAACCCTCAGGTTGACGAGGCCCTGCTCCGACTGGCCGAGCAGGCTCAGTGGTTCGAGGAATACCTGGATGCGACGGCGGCACGGACTTTCGAGACCCTCGTGGTCAGCCAGACGGACCAGGAACTCGTTCTGAATGTGGACACGCTTTTGCGGAAGAGCCCGATCATTCAGACGGAGCTGATCCGACGGGCCATCATGACGTTCTGGAGCGAGTCGGTGCATCGTGGCGAATGGCTCGATCGCGAGATCAAAGAACTCGGCTTCCACAATCTACGGGCCGTCGTCGAACTGGCCGCCGACAAGCAGAGCGGTCGCAAGCTCAGTCTGCCGGGCGACATGACCGTTACGCGACAGTATCACCGTCTGGTGTTCGCGTTGCCTGGGCGTCAGGCTCGCGAGGCCTCGGCCGCCGAGATAACGGTGACGTGCCCGGGGCGGACGGTCCTGCCGCTGCGGAGACTTGGGCTTGTCACTGAGATCCTGGGGCTGAGTTTCCAGGAGTGGGCGAGCATTCGCCCGAGCAAGCCCCGGAACCAGGAACTATTGGATTTCGAGCAAATCCGTCTGCCACTTGTTGTGAGGTCGCGACGTCCGGGGGACCGGTTCTGGCCGTTGGGGGCACCTGGCAACAAGAAACTCAGCGACTACTTCATCGACGCCAAGATCCCGCCCGACGAGCGAGTGCACACGGCCATTCTGTGCGACCAGTTGGGCCCGGTGTGGATCATCGGCCATCGCATCGACGAGCGGGTCCGACTCCGCCGCTCGACCCAGAAGGCCCTTCGCATCACTGCCGAACCGCTGCAAAGCGGCGACATGCTGAGCTGAAGGACCGCCGGGACGCAACCACTGATACATCTTTACGTCGGGTCTGGATACAACGATACCGAGTGCGAGAGGTCCAGCGTACGCGCAAGGCGAAGGCCGCTCGCATTGCCTGTGGCGATGGTAGCGCGTCTCCCGATTTCTGCTGTGGCTCCGGTTCTGACTGTTGCTTCGGCGCGTCGGCCGTGGTGTTGGGTCGATTCGTGTCCTCCTGGGGTTGGGGCCTTCGTGGAAACTCGGCGGTCGCCTCCTCCGTCACGTTGTGCAGGGCCTGGGACTGGGCGTCTGGCCTCGGGTTTCCGGGCGGGGGATTGACCGGTTCGGGGCGGCAGATGTCACACTTTCGACACGTTTTTCACGTGTTGCGAGGGGGGACGGACGGGTGGCGGGTGACAATGGAAGGGGCTCGAACTGCATTTTCTGGGTGGGCGTCTGGGTTCGGGTTTCCGGGCGGAGGACCGCCCGGCTCGGAGGGGCGGATGTCTCACTTTGTCCCAGTGTGTCACGGAAATTGGACGGCAAGGGATCGGGG
>CAYUQT010000086.1:0-29409 GCA_964446835.1 uncultured Planctomycetales bacterium
CAAGGGTGGTTTCAACATTGCGGGTATCGCTACAGTCAATCGTGAAATGCTCTAGTCTTCGCACCGTCACGATGGGTGGATGAGCATCTGAATAGCGTGGAACCTCACTATGTCACTACGCGATTGCCGGCCTATCTTCTTCTGGGCTCTAATGGCAGCAACGGTTGTCTTGCAGCCTGCCTGTCGCGAGTGGACCAGTGAGGTCCTGTCGACGGATAGCCTCGTCGGCGACCTCTGCTTGGAGGGATTCATCTGTGAAGCCGAATGCGGATCCAAACACCCGCACTCATAGCATCGGCTCCATATCATCTCGGTCCGGCCCCACTCACATCGATCGGGCGGATCCCCAGACGTATGGCCGGTGAATCGGGCTCGAAACGGACACGTCCCTTCTCGAACTCCGCAAGTTTGGGATCCGAAGACTCGAATGCCCGTCCTGTAATTCGAGTCGAGGTCGTCGCCGGCGTATAGCCGGCCAGTGCCTGCCCCTCTACCTTGCCAATGCGGCTGAAGAGGACGTTGTCCGAGAACCCCGTCAGCGCCTCGGGGTTCGTCAAGACAATCCGGCCCTGAGCGACCACCACATTCCTCTCGAAACAAAAACCCGAGGACTTGGGAAACGTGATCTTGGCATCGCCCTCGGCGACGAAAACATTGTTGGCAATCGTATTCTTCCTGGCCATATGGTTGTGCGACGGATGAGCCACCCGAAGAGACAGGTTCCCCTCCACCAGGCAGCCTTCGGCCTGCTCGTCGAGGTAGTAGGCCGAGGCGCCGTATCCGCCCGTATCGATGATGTCCCGGATGAAATTGCCGCGGACAGTGTTCCCCTTGCAGAACGTAATGTAGATGCCCGCCCCGTCGTGCAGTTCCCGCATGGCGTCGTGGATGAGATTCGCCTCGACCGTGTTGTTGTTGCCCCCACAGGCCACCGCGGTGTAGGGCGTATTGAAGATCTCATTGTGAACGAAATGCACCCCCCGCGGGGAGTGGCCTTCACCCCACAGCCCGATAGCGCTGGGATACGTGATCCCCACGTCATGGATACGGCAATCTGAAACCACCGCATCGCCGCCGCCAACCTTCACGCCGCACGCCCCCGTGTGGTGGATACGGCATCGCTCGATCCGAAGCCCCTTGCTGCCCCATTCCCGAATGCCCTGCCCCCCGACGTTCTCAATCGCCAGATTGACCACTCGACAGTTCTCAGACCGGCCGATCTGAAGCGCCCCCGCAAACGCCCCGGCGCCGAACCCTCCGCTCTTCAACGGCGTGTGGGTCACCGACAATGTCAGCCCGTCGAGTGTGATACCTCGCACCGGACCGGAGGTCCCCCGCAACTCGATGATCGACTCGATCGTCGGCGCAACGACCTCGGCCCGCGTCATGTCTTCGCCGGGCAGCGGCCAGTAGACCACCCGGCCACCGGTGCGATCCAGGTACCATTGACCCGGCTCGTTCATGCCTTCACGAACGTTCCACACCACGTACTTCCGGACACCGAAGGCGCCGGGCGGATGCCCCGCCGGGTTCGAAAAGGTCAG
The DNA here is from genome assembly GCA_964446835.1 of uncultured Planctomycetales bacterium. GTDB lineage: Bacteria > Planctomycetota > Phycisphaerae > UBA1845 > JAFGLZ01 > CAYUQT01. The sequence goes on from CAYUQT010000086.1 coordinate 1,545, forward strand.
CACATGTCCGTTCGGATCGTGGCTCGCCAGCCCCACCACGGATTCGTCCCACATGTGATACACCGTCAATTCGGCGTTCCGAACGTCGAGCCAGGCGCCCAGCGACTCCGGACGGTACCTCATCGATGTGACTTCTTGCGTGGTCGGCTTCCGTTTCCATCCGCCGCCCGTCGTGCTCATCCAAGGAACGTTGAACTCACTGAGATGGGTGAAATGGCCCTTCTTGGGAAGCCTCGCCCGGCGGCAGAACCGGCCGTTGACCACCAGCATGCGGAAGTCCCATGCCTGGGTCCCCCCCTCCAGCAAGCGGGCCGCCCAGAACCGCTCCCCGTCGGGCTGCCAGCCCGATATCCTGCGACCGCCGTACAAGACCGCCCGGTCCCCCGTTGCCGCTTCGACGACTAGGCCCGCGTCTGACGAATCCAAGACCAGCGGTGACGCCAGGTAATACGAACCCGAATGCACGACGATGCGGCGAGGCTTGCCAGATTCCGCCTTGCGAGCGACGTCCCGAGCCCTTTCCAGAGTGGCCAGGGGTTGCCCCTCAGAGCCGCTCCCCACATCACTGCCGCCCGGCGATACGTGGAGCGTCACACCCGATGCCGCGAAGGCCGGCCGCCTCTGATCTCCTCCCATTCCGCAACACATCGCCAGAAACGCCGACATCCATCGTCCCATGTCGTCCCTTTCGACAATGGTCCCTGATCCACCCCCTCATTTCGGCGGCACGGCCCATGGCTTGCCGAGATAGTCGCGAATCGCATTGGGATCGCCCAGAATCGGATAGACGTAGGTCTGCACCGCCTCGGCGCCGGAGCCGGACGAAGCCTCGCCGTCGGTCAGCGACGAAGGCGCCAGGGCGTTGCGCAAGTGACAGAACCAGTTGAACGTGCTGATCCCGTCAGCCCCGTCTTCGTACATCTTCAGTGCCGTCCGACACAGATCATACCGATAGAGTGCCAGCGGCCGCTGATCCTTCGGATCCAGCGGCACCGATCGCTCGCACACACCATGCATCCAGGCCGCCAGAGGCCAAAGCGTCGGATAGATGCCCACCGAGGTGCCCTTGGCCAACGCGACAAACTCCCGTGTCAGAGGCATCCCCGGCAGCGAAGCCAGAAACAGCGACGGACACACGTAGTCAACCAACCCCTCGGCAATCCACGTCTTGACGTCCAAGCCTAGTTCCCTGCACGAGGCGTTGACCGGCTTGTCGGGATAGAAGATGCCCGGAAACAGAAACGGACTCGGCTCGCTGTCCAGAGACGGACCGACGCGAACACCCAGCAGCAGCTTCGCTCGCCCCTTTCGCCGGGCCACATCGTCGAGCATCTTCCGGGTGTCGCGAACCATCCGCGTCAGAACCGTGTGGTTCTTCAGCGGGTCCGAGACCATGTGGTACCATCGGCGGAAGTCGAACTCGATCCCGTCGATGTCGTGCTCCGTCGCCACCTCGGCAAAGATCTTCATGCGGTGTTCGAATACCTGCGGAATCGCCGGGTCCAGATTGCCCTTGCCGGGGATGCGGTACTCCGGATGGGCCCGGCCGAAATCCGACAGCAGGTATGTGTTCGCATACCAGTCCTCCGCATTCATGCGGTAGCTGGCCACGATCGGAATGCCTCGCTTGCGGCACGCCTCGATGGTGACCGTCAGCGGATCCGTTCCCTCCTGGAGCATTCGAGCCATCAGATCGCGCTGGCGAACCGTCCCCTCATCGCTGTCCTTGGGCCATGTCGCCTTCGAAACCTCCAGAAGATACTTGTCAAAAGTGGTCGCCACTTTCGTGCGATAGATCACCGGATCGGGCAGACCCACATTCTGCGCCAGCACACCGGGCTTCAGATCGAGCAGAACGTTCACGACCCGCTGATACTCCTGCGGCGAGGACTTCTTGCCGTTCAGCGCGTACAGGATGTTGTTGATGTCGTTGTTGAAAATCGTACCGAGATTCCGGCCGGACAACGCACGCCCCGCCGGCTCACCCGCGATCCCCCAAACCCCCGTGCCCATCAGCACAACGGTCGTCATCAAAGGAACCCGTCGACAGGATCGTACGTGTTGCATAGATGTCCTCAGATCCCCCCAAGCCCGTCTCTCACTCAAAGACACTGCAATGCGTCCGCCGCCCCAACGCGGGAGCCCGCCCCGACAGATGCCCTTACCACAGAACCAGGCATTCCGCAACCGTCATCACGTCACCCCGAAACCAACCGATAATCCAATGCACAACGGGGGCTTGCCGAACACAATGAACGAGGTTATTGTTCGTATCGTCATATGCCCCCACAGATTCGGAGGCGGGCAAAGAGTTGTCCCTTCTAGAGTCCTGATTCAGGGAAAAGCCGACCCTCGTATCCCGACGTGAGTGCGTCGGACGATGGTCGTGTCAGGTCTTCAGACAGGAGATTGAAAATCATGAGAGCCTCGAAATGTTGTCTGCCTGTCGTTGCCCTTGCCGTCATGGGCGTGGTGGCCGGAGGAGGAACGGCCTGGGGACAAGTGGTCAGTCGAACGTTTGACACTCAGTCCGACTTCGCAAGCGGAACCTGCATAGGGATGGATCCGAATTCCATGGCCAGCTTCATACATCCCAGCGGAGCGGCTGACACCTTTCCCTTCATCTGGATTCCCAACAACGGTGGAACCGTCTCGAAGGTGAGAACAGACATCGCGCAGGAGGTCGCCCGATATCGGGTCGATCCAAACAACAGTTGCAGCCCCTCTCGAACTTCCGTCGACCTCGACGGCAGTTGCTATGTGGGCAATCGTCAAGCGGGCACGGTCGTGAAGATCGGATCGCTGGAATCGGGCATCTGGGTCGATCGAAACGGTAACGGTGTGTGCGATACCTCCTATGATAGGAACGGCGACACCATCATCGACGCCAACGACGCCAACGAAGTCCTGCCGTGGGGCCAGGACGAATGCGTCATGTACCAGGTTGTCCTGATCGACGGCCACCTGGGAACCCATGAACCCAACGAATACCCGGGCCCCTACGATGCCAACTACTGGGGCACCGCACCCCGCGGTCTGGCGGTCGATGTGAAGAACGACCTCTGGGCAGGCACATACGCCCCGTCCAGGTACTACTACATCGATGGCGAAACCGGCGACATCGATGCCAACCGCACCAAGACCGTCGACTCGATACACAACGCCTACGGTGCCGTGATTGACAAGAACGGCATGCTCTGGTCCTCCTCACCGGCCAAGAACAGTATTCTCGCTCTGGACCTCAAACCCACCACACCCAATGTCGTTTACAGCATCACCCAGAACCCCGTCTACGGAATCTGCCTCGACTGGCAGGGACACCTGCTGTGGTCCGGAGGTGTGAACACAAGCCAGAAATACGGGTGCATCAATACCACGAATGGAACCTCTCTCTGGAGCAAGACCAGTATCGCCATGTTCAACGGCACCGGCGTGGCCTGCACACCCGACAACGACCTCTGGGCCGCGTGCAGAACCTCTGCCAACTGGATATCCCGATTCGATCCCAACGGCGTCTACAAGGCCCTTATTACCGTCCCGGCCGATCCTAACTACACGGATCCGAATTCCAACCCCTGCGGCGTCGCCGTGGATCGCGCCGGCAAGGTCTGGACCTTCAACGGCAACAATGCGTGGGTCCACCGCATCAACCCCGCCACAAACACCATCGAGAAGTCCTTCAAAACCTGGGGCAGCGGCGGACACTATTCCTACAGCGACATGACCGGCGTCGTCTCCCGAAGCATCACCACCCGCACCGGAACCTGGACCGTCGTCATCGACGGTCTGATCGCCGGATGCCAATGGGGAAGGATCAGTTGGCTCAGCTATGACTCCTTCCTGGGTGGCCCCTACGGATACACCGTAGTGCGCGCCAGAACCTCCGAAGACCCGAACAATCCGAGGATCTGGTCGATCGCCGAAACGGCGGTCAGTGGAGAGCCGCTCGCCAATACCCCCGCAAGACGATACCTGGAACTCACCGTCCGCCTGACCAACTACGACCCGAACAATCCCGCTCCGACCATATTCCCAATGCTGGACTGGGTGTCGGTCGCCACAGTGCTCACCCCGCCCGTCCTCAGCGCGGAGCCCAATACCACTTACGGCACCACCAATACAATCTTCTGGAGCAGCGTACCCAATGCGGGTGAATACCGAGCCCAGTGTGACGACGACCCCAACTTCGGAAGCCCTGTCGACAGCAACTGGGTCACAGGAACCTCCTTCAAGTTCACCGGCCTGACGATCGGTACGAAGCACTACTATCGGGTCATGGCCCGAAGTGCTTCAAACCACGACGTCTACAGTGAGTGGTCCAACGTCGTCTCCTCAACGCAGAGCAGCCTCTGCCATCTCAACCTGACGATCACCAATTCGTCCTATGGAACCGTGACCGTCCTGCCCGACCCGCCGGGCCGTCTGTACGCGTTCGGAACCCTCGTAGACTTGACGGCCGTCCCCGATTCCAGCCGCATCTTCGAAGGTTGGACCATCTATGATCCAAACTTCCCGGGTGACCCGGCCCACTCTCGAACGGACGCGAACTCGCATATCCAACTGACGATGAACAATGACTATGACGTTGAGGCCAAATTCAAGTGCGGCAGCGGCCTCGATCAGATGTTGCCGCCGCTGCTGATGGTATTCGGCGTATGGTTCGTCTCCGCCCGTTACGTGAGACGGTCGAAGCGAACGACTGGCCGATAGTAGTCGGCAACCGGGCGGTCGACAGGACCGCCTGACCCAACAACAAAGCCCCGCCAGGGGCCCCTGATCCGTGGAAATCCACGACTCAGGTCCTCTGGCGGGGGGTGTTTGCTTCAACCCCGGCCCGGCGGGACTTCTCTCAGAGTCGTCAAGCCGATCTCACCGGCACACCCCAGACGCGACCGGTCCCAGCAGGGCCTCGCCGATCCGGCGAATCGACGCCGATGGACCCGAGAAACACCACAGTTGTGCGATGTCCATACTGGTGCATCCGGTCGGACCCGAAGCAACCGACGGACTGTGATGTTCGACCTCGCCAAAACCACCGAACTGTCCGCCATCGTTGTAACACTGCACCGCAAAACACCGCCGACTCGGATCACCCACCGGGAAGTCCGGATAGTAAGCCCCGGGAACCGCCAGAAAGTTCCGAACCAGCAGCGACGCGTGATCCGCCGAAAGCCTCCGGAAATAGCCGACCCGGCCGCTGACCTCTGCACCGCTCACGCCGATCTTGTGGAAGCACTGCCCCGTAACGGGAAAGACGACCCCTTCTTCGGTGACACGGCACCAACGATCGGTCCCCGTGCCGAAGAAGTCATACGGACGGCCAGGCCCCCGAGTCGAGATCACGATCTGCCCGGAAGACGGAACCTGAAACAACTGCCAGAGATTGATCCGCGGCGCAGGTGGCTCGTCCGTCGTGGCCTCCATCCTCGAAATCGTTTCATAGCCGATGTACTGAATGGCCCCATCCACGTCCTGCAACGGCGGCTCGATCGGCCGAACCGACCGCTCGACCTCGAAACGCACCAACTGGCCCGTCCGGCCGTCGGCCAACGAACCGGACTGCCTCATCACGACACGATCGCCACAAACCTCCAGCGAATACCGGCCGGGATCCATCGCCGCAGGCACATACTCCGGCATCGTCGCCTGAGACGTCCGAACGAAAAGGTGCATCTCCGGCGAAAACCACAGCCGATCGCCGCCGAAGTTCCACAACTCCCCCGCCACCGCAGCCTTGAACGATTCGGAGGTACCGCAGGGCTCACCACCCCAGAAAAGGTTCGATCCGTCGGATGACGGATACACCCCCAGGATTCGGGCACCCTGCGGAATCACGACATAGGCCCCCCCGCCCCGCCGAATGACGTGATGCTCCCCACCCGCCGCACTCAGAATGTCCGTCAGCATCTCCAGAGTCATCGGCTCTCCTCATGCATTCTGCGACGGTGAACAATCCACACGGAATCCTCATCCTGCACGCATGGACATCATGCATCCCGCCCCCCGCTGACCCCACACCCTTCTAAGGAGGCCCCGCCCGGTCCGGTTTCCCAACCCCCGGTCCGATGCGCAAGCCGAAACCCTCAAGGCACGAGTGCCCCTGAGCAGTCCCCTGCCTCCGGCACAGGCACGCCTCATCCGAAGCGCACCTCCAGCGGAGTACGTGGAGAGGATCGCCCTCACCGGCACATTGAGTCCAATCGGGATGAACCTCGCTTACCAGGCGAAGTGTGCGAACGCGCGGTTGGCTTCGGCCATACGATGGATGTTCTCGCGCGTCGTCATCGCGGTACCTTCTCGGTTGTACGCGTCGAGAAGCTCCTGTGCCAGACGAGTGCACATCGGCTTGCCCTTCTTGTCACGAGATGCCGCGAGAATCCATCGAATAGCCAACGACTGCTGACGCTTCTTGTTGACCTGCATCGGAACCTGATAGTTCGAGCCGCCCACGCGCTTGCTGCGAACTTCCATCGCAGGCTTCACGTTGTCAACGGCCGTCTCGAACACCTCGATCGGCGGCTTGTCCTTGATCCGCTGGGCTATGATGTCCATCGCATCGTAGAAAATACGACTGGCCACGGCCTTCTTGCCGTTCCACATCAGGCAGTTGATGAACTTGGCCGCCAGTCGGCTGTTGCACTTCGGATCGGAACGAAGTTGACTCTCTGACTTGGTTCGTGCCTTGATCGCCATATTCGCTTGCTCCTTCTTTTCTGGCGCGGCCGGTCATTCGTTTACCAGGCCACATCGGCGGCGAATCACTCGCCGCTCACCATACTCACCGGCAAAACGCCGGAGCGGGAACCGTAGAGGGGACCCTCCCCTTCTACGCCCTCCCTGCACCCGACACGGCACACCCGCGGCGGGCACTCTCGATTCATCGCCCGGACGGTGGCGAGCAACCCCCCACCTCCGCCCAACAATGGAGAACTACTTCTTCTTCCGAACGCCGTACTTGCTGCGTCCCTGATTCCGGCCACGTCCCGCCTTGTCACCCTGAACGCCGGCACAGTCCAACGTCCCTCGGATGATGTGGTAACGAATACCCGGCAGGTCCCGAACTCTTCCCCCGCGGACCAGCACGATACTGTGCTCCTGAAGGTTATGGTCCACGCCAGGAATGTAAGCCGTAATCTCGCGGCCGTTCGTCAGCCGCACTCTCGCGACCTTCCGCAGAGCCGAGTTCGGCTTCTTCGGTGGCATCGTCTTGACCAGAAGACAGACCCCACGCTTCTGGGGGCACTGGTCCAGATCGCGCACCTTCGACTTCTTCACCTCGTCCTGTCGCGAACGTTTGATCAGTTGGTTGATCGTTGGCATCGTCTTGTCTCAGTTCTTCAAAAAAGCCGCCGGTTCATCGCACCGGCCCACTACCGACCCGGCCGGCTACTGCCCACCCGGCCCACCACTCCCCGGTGTCACCTCACCCGCGGCGGCCAAGTCGCGGTGAAGCTCCTCCAGTTCCGTCACCTGTGGTACCTCTTTCATCGGCACCGGCTCCCCCACCTTCCGCAGGCGGAGGTACAGGTGCGGCTTGAACGCCGTCCCCGCCGGAATCAGGTGACCGAGAATCACATTCTCCTTCAAACCGATCAGTCTATCAACGGCTCCGCCCATGGCCGCTTCCGTAAGCACCTTGGTCGTCTCCTGGAACGAGGCGGCGGATATGAAGGATTCGCTCTGCAAGCTCGCTTTCGTGATACCCAGCAACAGCGTCTTGCCCGTGGCTTCCTTCGGACGTTTGCCCTTGGCCACCGCCCCGCCACTCTCTTCGATCCGCTCGTTAGCCTCGGTGATCACGTTGCGACTGACCACCTGGTCTGTCTGCAATTCACTGTCCCCCGGCTCCGTGATCTTCACGCTCTTGCGGAGCCGTTCGTTCTCCGCACGGAACCGGAACTTGTCGATCACCTCACCCGGAAGGAACTTGGAATCGTTCGGGTTGTCCACCTTCACCTTGCGAAGCATCTGCGTGAGCATCACCTCAATGTGCTTGTCGTTGATGCTCACGTTCTGACTCCGGTAGACGCTCTGAACGCCTTCCAGCAGATACGTCTGAAGGGCCTCCTCGCCCTTGATCCGCAGAATGTCGTGCGGAACCAGCGGGCCTTCCACCAGCGGATGCCCCGCCTCCACATAGTCGCCCGCGTGAACCAGCAGCGGCTTGTCCTGCGGCACGTGGTGTTCCTTCTCCATGTTCTGACTGCGGACGATAATCGTCATCTTCCCGCGACGGCGGTCTGAACGAAGCTCGACCGTCCCCGAAATCTCCGCCATCACCGCAGGCTCCTTCGGCTTCCGGGCCTCGAAGATCTCCGTCACACGAGGCAGACCGCCCGTAATGTCCTGCGTACCGGACAGTTGACGTGGACGACGAGCCAACAGCGTACCCGGACCGATATCCTGTCCCTCTTCCACTTCGATACGGGCACGAGGCGGCAGGTACCAATACTCCAGGATCTTGCCTTCACGATCTTCAATGACGATCTGCGGCGTCTTGTCGCCCTTGTGCTCGACGACGACCAGCTTGGCGTCCTGACGCTCCGACTCCCGACGGGCTGTGTCACCCTCCACCACGTCCTGCAGCCGAACGCGTCCCGCCGCTTCCGCCAGGATCGGCGTCAGGAACGGATCCCACGTCACCACCGATTCGCCGGCCTTCACCGACGCCCCGTCCTTCACCATCAGTGTAGCACCGTACGGAACCACGAACCGCTCGAGCTCGCGGCCCTTCGTGTCGTTGACGATCACCTCGCCGCGTCGCTTCAGAGCCACCGTACGCTTCTCGCCGGTCTCCTTGTCCACCACCTGAACCGCGTTCAGGTTGTGATAGGCCACCACGCCGTTCTGCGTGCATCGCAAGGCGCGATCTGTCACTCGGTGAGCCGCAACACCACCCGTGTGGAACGTACGCATCGTAAGCTGTGTACCCGGCTCGCCGATCGATTGGGCCGCGATGATCCCCACCGCCATCCCTTCCTCAACCAGATGCCCCGTCGAAAGATCGTTGCCGTAGCATCGCGCACAGATGCCCAGAGGGCTCTCGCACGTCAGCGGACTGCGAACACGAATCGACTCAAGACCCAGGCCATCCGGCGGAGAAGCCTCGATCCGACGCGCGATCTCCGGCGTGATCACCTGGTTCCGATCCACGATCAGTTCGTCCGTTACCGGGTGGCGGATGGGATCCCGAGCCACGCGGCCGATGATCTGCTCGCTCAGCGATACGCTGACGTTCTCGCCCTCGAACACCGCCCGCTTGGTAACCCCGTTGATCGTGCCGCAGTCGATCTGATTGATGATGACGTTCTGAGCCACGTCGGCCAGCTTGCGCGTCAGGTAGCCCGAATCCGCCGTCTTGAGGGCGGTATCCGCCAACCCCTTTCGCGCACCGTGCGTCGAACTGAAGTACTCCAACACCGTCAGGCCTTCGCGGAAGTTCGCCTTGATCGGCGTCTCGATGATATCGCCCGACGGCTTGGCCATCAGGGCACGCATGCCGGCAAGCTGACGGATCTGATCGATCGAACCCCGGGCTCCCGAGTGCGTCATCAGATACACCGGGTTCAGATGAAGCCGACCCTTGCCCCCGTCGTACGGAAGGTAGTTGTTGTTGTCGTCCCGCATGTCGTACTGAAGCTCGGCTCGCATCGCCTCGGTCACACGCTCCCGGGCATGAATCCATGTATCGATGATCTGGTGCAGACGCTCCTGATCCGTAATCGCACCCTTCCGGTGGTCACGTTCGATCCGATCCACCTGCTTCTGAGCCGCATCCAGAATCTTCGGCTTGGCCGCTGGAACCCGAAGATCGGTCACGCCAAACGACAGACCGGCCAACGTCGCCCACTTGAAGCCGATTTCCTTGATCTGGTCCAGCAGATCGATCGTCGCCCCACGACCCAGCATCGCGTGGCAATCTGCGATGATCCGACTGGCCCCCTTGCCGTCCAACGGGAAATTATAGTAGGGCATCTCCTTGGGAAGCAGATCGTTGAAGATCAACCGCCCCACCGTCGTCACCACCCGATCGCCGGCCTTGAGCGGCTTGATCTGTTCCTTCGTGGCGTCCACCACCCGCGTGCGGGGGACCCGAACGCGGATCTTCGAGTGCAAACCCAGCCGACCCCGATCGTAGGCCAGCATCGCTTCGGCCGGCGTCCCGAAACACCACTCCTTCCCGGCCTCCCGGGCTCCCGGCTCGTTCGGGTGAAGCATCGTCAGATAGAATATCCCAAGAACGATATCCTGCGACGGCGACATGATCGGCCGGCCGTCCGAAGGACTGAAGATGTTGTTCGTGCTCAGCATCAGCACGTGGGCCTCGGCCTGGGCCTCGATGCTCAGCGGCAGGTGAACCGCCATCTGATCCCCGTCGAAGTCGGCGTTGAAGCCGCGGCACACCAGCGGGTGAATCTTGATCGCATTCCCTTCGACAAGCACCGGCTCGAAGGCCTGGATACCCATCCGATGCAGCGTCGGGGCACGGTTCAACAGCACCGGATGCTGGAAGATCACCTCTTCCAGAATGTCCCAGATCTCCTGATCGCGACGCTCGAGCATCTTCTTGGCCGACTTGATCGTGTCGGCCAGACCGTGCTCCTTCAACTTGCGGATAATGAACGGCTGGTACAGCTCCAGGGCGATCTTCTTGGGCAAACCGCACTGGTGAAGCTTCAACTCCGGTCCTACGACGATGACCGACCGCGCGGAATAGTCCACACGCTTGCCCAGCAGGTTCTCGCGGAACCGGCCCTGCTTGCCCTTGATCATGTCCGTCAGCGATTTCAGCGGACGGTTCGAAGAACCCAGAACCGGCCGGCGGCACCGACCGTTGTCGAAGAGGGCATCCACCGCCTGCTGAAGCATACGCTTCTCGTTGCGAATGATGACCTCGGGGGCGTTCAGATCCACCAGCTTCTTGAGCCGGTTGTTCCGGTTGATGATCCGGCGGTAGAGATCGTTCAGATCGCTCGTGGCGAAATTCCCGCTCTCCAGCAACACCAGCGGACGAAGGTCCGGCGGAATCACCGGAATGGCATCCATCACCATCCATTCCGGACGATTCTCAGACTGCTTCAGCGATTCGACGATCTTCAGACGCTTGCTCAACTCCTTGATCTTCTGCCGGCTGTTCGTCCGATCCAGCGCCTCGCGAAGATACCCACTCAGCTCCTCCAGATTCAGCTTGGAAAGCAACTCCTTGACCGCCTCGGCGCCCATCATCGCCCGGAACTGCCCCGAATAACGCTCGGCGTTCGCGCGGTACTCGTCCTCGCTGAGAACCTGCCGAACCTTCAGCGGACACTCCGAGTCCGTCACATCCACCACAACGTAGTCCTGGAAGTAGATGATCTTTTCCATATCCGAGGTCTTCATGTCCAGCAGGTTGCCCAGACGGCTCGGCATGGCCTTGAAGAACCAGATATGCACGATCGGAGCGGCTAGGTTGATATGCCCCATCCGCTTCCGGCGAACGCGGCTGTGCGTCACCTTCACGCCGCAGCGATCGCAGATCATCCCCTTGTGCTTCGTGCCTTTGTACTTGCCGCAGAAACACTCCCAGTCACGCTCCGGACCGAAAATCCGCTCGCAGAACAGACCGTCCTTCTCAGCACGATACGTACGGTAGTTGATCGTTTCGGGTTTCTTCACCTCACCGAACGACCAGCTTCGGATGTCGTTTGGACTGGCCAGCGTGATCTTTACGCTGCCATAGTCGTTGATCCGGTCATAGACGCTTTCAGCCATGATTTCGCTCCCTTGGTTGGGTGCCCGGCCCGCACTCGTTCGGGCCTGTGGCTGCGATTCTTCGCCGCTCGTCCGTCGGCGATGGATGCCCGAGACCCTCGCTCGATCAGATAACCTTCTTCTTCTCGAGCTGGATGTTCAGGCCCAGCCCGCGAATCTCGTTACAAAGCACGTCGAAGCTGACGGGGGTTCCCGCCTCCAGAGTATTGGTCCCCTTGACCATCGACTCGTAAATCTTCGTCCGCCCTTCGACGTCGTCGCTCTTGACCGTCAGGAGTTCCTGCAGAACGTAGGCCGCCCCGTAGGCCTCCAGGCCCCACACTTCCATCTCCCCGAACCGCTGTCCGCCCGTCCGGGCCTTGCCGCCCAACGGCTGTTGGGTGATCAGGCTGTACGGACCCGTCGCGCGAGCGTGAATCTTGTCGTCCACCAGATGGTGCAGCTTCATCATGTAGATGAAGCCCACCGTCACGTCCTGATCGAACGCCTCGCCCGTACGACCGTCGTGGAGCCGCATCTTTCCCGTGGACGGAGCATCAACCAGCAGTTCGCCCGTGCTCCCGATGTTCTGAACCGCCACCAGGTCCTTCTTGCGAGTCCGCACGTGATCCGCCGCCTCCGCCAGACAGGTGCGAATCTCCTCTTCTTTGGCCCCGTCGAACACCGGCGTAATCGCCTGGAAGCCCAGAATCGCCGCCGCCCATCCCAAGTGCGTCTCCAGAATCTGGCCGACGTTCATACGAGACGGCACACCCAGAGGATTCAGCAGAATGTCCACCGGCGTCCCGTCTTCGAGGAACGGCATGTCTTCCTCAGGAACGATCCGGGCGATCACGCCCTTGTTCCCGTGCCGCCCGGCCATCTTGTCGCCCACCGACAGACGCCGCTTCGTCGCCAGGTACACCTTCACCATCTCCAGAACGCCGCTGGGCAGTTCGTCGCCCCGCTTCATCTGCTGGAGCTTGCGGTCGCGCTCTTCCTTCATATCCGTGATGCGCACCCAGTAACGGTCGAAGATCTTCACGCCCTTCTCACGCTCGGAAGCCGGCTTGATCCAGTCGGTATTGAACGTGTCGACCTGCTCCATCAGCACGTCCAGAATCTCGCTGCGCCCCACCTTCTGGCGGGTGTTCGGGTCGACCATCTCCTGCCCGATAGCCAGGTTGATCTCGTCGCACATCTGGCGGAACACCACGGCGATCTTCTCGTTGTTGTTCCGCTCGAACTCCCGCATCTGGCGGCTCAGGGCCTTCTTCTGATCCTCCGACATGTGCATGCGACGACTGAAACGCTTCGTGTCGATCACGACCCCTTCTTTGCCGGCGGGAACCTCCAGCGAGTCGTTCTTCACATCCTCGCCCGCCCGGCCGAAGATCGCGTGCAGCAGCTTCTCTTCGGGCGTCAGCTCGCTCTTGCTCTTCGGACTGACCTTGCCCACCAGGATGTCGCCGGGACCCACCTTGGTCCCTATCCGGACCACACCCCCTTCGTCGAGGTTTCGCAGCGCCCGCTCGCTGACGTTGGGGATGTCCCGGGTGAACTCCTCGCGACCGAGCTTCGTCTCACGAATCTCAATCTCGAATTCCTCGACGTGAATGCTCGTGAAGACGTCCTTCTTGACCAGCCGCTCGCTGATTACGATGGCGTCCTCAAAGTTGTGCCCGTCGAACGTCATGAACGCCACGAGCACGTTCTTCCCCAGCGCCAGCTCGCCCTTGCTCGTCGCGGCGCCGTCGGCAATGATCTGGTCCTTCTTGATCTTCTGGCCCGGCTTGACCACCGGCTTCTGGTTCAGACACGTGTTGTCATTCAGCCCGACGAACTTCCTCAAAACGTACTCGTCGGTGTTGTCGATGATGATCCGCGCGGCATCCACGAACGTCACCGTGCCGGCCCGCTTGGCCTTCACCACCATGCCGCTGTTCTCGGCCACCGGACGTTCCATGCCCGTCCCGATGATCGGCGGCTCCGTCACCAGCAGGGGCACAGCCTGCCGCTGCATGTTCGATCCCATCAGGGCTCGGTTGGCGTCGTCGTGCTCCAAGAACGGAATCAGAGACGCCGACACCCCCACCGTCTGCTTCGGCGAGATGTCGATGTACTCCACATCCTTCGAGATCACCGAGGCCAGATCGCCGTGCCGCCGCGCCAGAACGGTCTCGCCCAGAATGCGCCCGTCCGGCCCCACGCTGTCCGGCGGTGCCAGGATCTTCCGCATCTCCTCGTCGGCCCGCAGGTATGCGGTCTCATCGAAAACCTTGCCCTTGCCGGCCTTGCGATATGGAGTCACGAGGAACCCGTACGCATCTACACCCGAATAGATGCTCAACGACGCGATCAGACCGATGTTCGTCCCTTCCGGGGTCTCGATCGGACAGATTCGGCCGTAGTGACTGATGTGAACGTCGCGAACCTCAAAGCCCGCACGCTTGCGATTCAGACCGCCGGGACCCAACGCCGACAACCGCCGTTCGTGCGTGAGCTGCGCCAACGGATTCGTCTGGTCGACCACCTGGCTCAACTCGCCCCGACCGAAGAAGAAATCGATGCTGCTGCTGATGCTCTTGCTGTTGACCAGCTCGGCCAGCCGCTCCATCTGGTCCGGATCCTTCAGGCTCATCCGCTCCTGAACCGTCCGGCGAAGCTTCAGGAATCCTTTTCGAAGCTCATCCGAAGCGAGTTCATCGATCGTACGCAGACGACGGTTCCCCAGGTGGTCAATGTCGTCCACGTCATACTGCGTGTCGCCCGTTCGCAGCAGCAACAGGTATCTCAGCGAATTGACCAGATCCTCCGCCCGAAGCGTCATCACCGTCTCCGGGATGTTCTGGTCGAACTTGCGGTTCAGACGGAAACGACCCACCTTGCCCAGGCGGTACCGGCTGTCGTCGAAGAACTTCTCGTCGAACAGCTTGCGGGCCCGGTCGAGCTGGGCCGGGTTGCCCGGACGCAACCGGGCGTAGATCTTCAGCAGCGCCTCCTCGTGGTTGCGACTGGTATCCTGCGCCATCGTGTTCAGAATCAACGGGTCCTGAACGCTGTCGATCACGTCGAGTTGCTTGAAACCCTTCGACTTGAACGATTCAATCAAATCGCCCAACTGACGGCCTGCCCGGATGATCTCTTCGCCCGACTCCTCGTCGATCAGCGTCGCGGCCGAATACATGTCGGGCTTCAAGTTCTGAATCTTCAACGACTTGACGACATCCCCGTAGAACTGCTTGATGATCGCCTCGTCCGTGCCGTACTTCTCGTCCATCGCCCGAAGGAACGTCGTCGCCGGAATCTTGCTCGACTGATCGATGCGAACCGACAGGTCGTCCTTCCGGGTGACGTTCACCTCAACCCAGCTTCCCCGTTCCGGAATGATCCGACAGGTGTGCAGTGCCCGGTCGCCTTCCGCCGATTCCTTCACGAAATCAACGCCCGGCGAACGGTGAAGCTGCGAAACAATCACCCGCTCGGCACCGTTGATGATGAACTCGCCCCCGCCGATCATGATCGGGATCTCGCCCAGGTAGATCAGATCCTCGAGGATCTCCTCCTTCTCCTTGCGCACCAGCCGCACCTTGATGCGGAACGGCATCCCGTAGGTCAAACGAAGCTGACGGCACTCGTCCGGATCGTGCCGGGGCTTGCCCAGTTCATAGCTGATGTACTCCAGCTTCATGTTGCCGTCGTAGCTCTCGATCGGAAACACTTCACGAAGCAACGCCTCCAGACCCATGCTCTTCCGCTTGTCCGGTGCCACCTCCGTCTGGAGAAACCGCCGGTACCCTTCCGTCTGAATCTCGATCAGGTTGGGTACGGGCAGTGCATCACCCGCCTTGGCGAAATTCCGAACTGTCGTACCGGTCATCATGGGCAGTCCCTTTCGTTACGGTCTACCAGACTCGTCCGGCACCGCACCCTAACGGCACGGGCAAAGACGGCGGCCCGGGGCGCGATAGCCCCAGGCTCTCCGTGAGATTGTTCCTGGAGGGACGATACGTAGAGTTCGGCGATTGCCATCCGTTCGGTCGGCTGTCCCGAGCAAGGCGGCTCTTTACAAGCCCGTCTCACCTCGCACCAACCTATCCCGCAATCACCGATGCAGGACGATTCAAAGCCAAAGGCCAACCCCGCGGCCTATCAGGACACACGTCTCCCGATACAACCCTCATCGATCGGCCTTGAGCCTCGATTCGCATCACAAGCAGATGCTCGTTTCTAATCATCAGACCCACGTCGATCGGCAGCGATTTCCCCACGCTATCCTTCGCTCGCCGGTCGATGGGCAGGGCCTACTTGCCCTTCACCTCGACCGTAGCACCAGCCTCTTCCAGCTTCTTGGCCAGAGCCTCGGCCTCTTCCTTGCTCAAACCTTCCTTCACCGGCTTCGGAGCGCCGTCCACCAGATCCTTGGCCTCTTTCAGACCCAGACCCGTCGCCGCACGCACCTCTTTGATCACGCCGATCTTCTTGTCGCCGGCGGCCTTCAGAATCACGTCGAACGACGTCGGACCCGCAGGAGCGGCATCCGCAGCCGCGCCGGCGCCTGGCATCGCAATCGCCACAGCCCCACCCGCGGGCTCGATCCCGTGCACTTCCTTCAGATAGTCTGCCAGTTCCTGGGCCTGCTTCGCCGTCAACTCCACGATCTTGTCGCCCAGTTCCTTGGTCGCCGCCGAAAATTCACGCGGTGCATCCGACATGGTTAACACACTCCAACTTCCGTTCAAAAAAAACCTACCGCCGACCTGATAGCCGGCCTCCCCTTGAGGCCATTTAACCCGAGACGGCGTGCTGCCGTATTCCGGGGCAATCTGCAGTCGACGTCTGTTTCTCTAGCGACTCGACGAGTCCTGCGCCCGCGGCCCACCGGTGAGGGGCCACCGCCGGGTCAGGCCGCCTCAACAACCGTCTCGCCCTTGTCGGCAAGCGTCTTGAGGCAACCGGCCACCTTCGCCCACGGGCTCGTGATCTGACCACAAACACGACGCCACGGCGACAGGACCAACATCAATACCTCGCCCTGAAGATCGCGACGGCTCTTCATCTTCGCGAGCTGATCCACCGAAATCAGTTCCGGATCGCCCTCGAGCATGCCGAACCGAAGCTTGACCGCCTTGAATTCACCGGACAGGTCGACCAGCAACTTGCTGACCTCGACGATCGAATCGCCGCCTGTAACCAGCGCACAAGGCCCGGTCATCGCCTTGGCAACCGCCTCCATCGGAGTCCCTGCGAACGCCCGACGAGCCAGTGAATTCCGAAGAACACGCAATCCGACCTGCTTCTGACGCAAACGCCCGCGAAAACGATGCGTCGCGATCGCGTCCAAACCCGTCAGGTCGACGATGCAGACATTCTCCACGCCGGCATACCAGCGCTTGTACTCGTCCGTTACCAGTTGCTTGGCCTTCTTACTCATTGAACACCAATGCTATGTGTAGACAATACCCCTCTGTGTCAAGACCCATTATTAAACAGTCTGGCAATGTTGGCGTCAAGCCTATTCCATGACATTTTTCGACCACGCCAGGGAAAAAGGCTTCCGCAGGGAAGGATCGATATCACAAAAACCTTGTTCTACGTGAGGTGCAAGGCTCCAACCGAAGAAACGGCCGCCGTCTCAACTGCCCGGACCACCGGCCGCCGCCTGCGTCTCCTCCGCCGACACGCGAGGCCTGGCTTCCGCCGCAGAACGGGCCGGCTTCTTGCCGTTGCTGCGGGAACCGTTCTCCGAAACCTCGAAACAGCAACACATCTCCCGCATCCGCTGCCATCGACGTTTCAGCATCCGATCGACCGGCATCCTCACCAGTTCCGTCAGTGCGTTCGTCAGAAACTTGTCCAGATTCGCTGCCGCTAGCTGCGGATCCCGATGTGCTCCGCCCAGCGGCTCACGAATGATCTCATCGATGATCCCCAGCCGCTTCAACTCCCGCGCCGTGGGCTTCAGGGCAGCCGCCGCCTCCGCCGCGTACTCGCCCGAACGCCACAAAATCGCCGCACACCCCTCCGGCGGAATCACCGAGTAGTACGAGAACTCCATCATCCCCAGACGATCCGTCACCCCGATCGCCAGAGCCCCACCGCTGCCCCCTTCGCCAATCACCGCTCCCACCACAGGCACCGGCAGACGAGACAGCTCAAACATGCACTTGGCAATCGCGTGCGCCTGTCCCCGCTCCTCCGCACCCACGCCCGGATACGCCCCCGACGTGTCGATAATCGTGACAATCGGCAGCTTGAACTTCGCCGCCAACTGCGCCGCCCGAAGCGCCTTGCGATACCCCTCCGGATGCGCACACCCGAAACAACACTCGATCTTCTCTTTGGTGTCCCGCCCCTTCCGGTTCCCGATCAACATGACCTTGCGACCCATCATACGGACCAGACCCGTGATGATCGCCTTGTCGTCCCGATACCCCCGATCCCCGTGCAACTCGCAGAAATCCTTGCCCAACATCGCCAGGTAGTCCGTTACCAACGGACGACGCGGATGACGGGCCACCATCACTATTTCCCAGGGGGTTAGACGGGAATACGTCTTCTTCAGCGCGTTGATCAACTCGGCACGCATCGCGCGAATGGTGTCGCTGTAGTCGCGACCCGTTTGAACCTGGCTCGCCTCGAGTTCCTCGATCTGCCGTTCAATTCGCGCTAGGGGCCTTTCAAACTCCAATACCATATGACCGTTACCGCCCGCTGCTTGCCGCGCGTGGGGTGTCTCACTCATCGAATGTTCCCATTTGTGGTCCCAGAAAAAACCACCGCTCTTTACTGAAATCGGTATCCCAAGCCAGTTTACATCACTCCGCTCCCACTACTAGCTTAGCACGACCCCGCCATCTGACAAGGAAAAAAATTGACGGCCACGCCCCGACAGGCTAGATTAGCGTCCATATCACTGGACAACTGTGGTGGCTAACCTAAATCAATTCAACGACTTACGGTCAATAACGATTGCCGGCATCGGACTCCTGGGAGGGTCGATCGGGCTGGCCTACAGGTCCATCGGAGGCCAGGCAAAACGCCTGGGACTGGGCAGAAGACGGTCTTCCATCATGAAGGCCCTTCAGTTCGGAGCCATCGACACGGGCACCACAATACCCCGCAAAGCACTGCAAAACGCAGATATGGTCTTCGTTGCCACCCCCATTGGACACTTCGAGGCGGTGTTCCGTCAGCTTGCAGATCACCTCCCCGACGGGGCCGTCGTCACCGACGTCGGCAGCACCAAGCAGGTTGTGATGGAGCTCGCCGAACGCGTCTTGCCCCCTCGAATCCACTTCGTCGGATCGCACCCCATGGCCGGCTCTGAGAACGCCGGCGTCGAATTCGCAAGGGCCGACCTCTTCCAGCGAGCCCTCTGTCTGATTGTCCCCCCCCAATCCGCCGATCCCGTCGCGATAGCACGGGTCGAAGACTTCTGGCAACGCCTCGGCATGCGAACCCTCCGCATCACCGCCCAGCGCCACGATCAGTGGGTGGCCCAGATCAGTCACCTACCGCATGTCGTGGCCTCGGCACTCGTTGAACTCGCCTCCGACGAGGGATCGATGGACCTGGCCGCCACCGGCTTTCAGGACACCACACGGGTGGCCTCGGGCCTGCCCTCCATGTGGCTCGATATCCTCATGACCAATAACCGAAGGCTGGATCAGGCCATCGGTGAACTCATCCGCAGGCTCCAAACCGTCCGGAAACAGCTCAGATCCGGCGATGCCGAAGGAATCCTGGACTTCCTGACGCGAACCAAGCAGGCACGTGACCGTTGGATCCAACACCGTTACGCCGAACGCGAGATAGAACCATGAACACCGTATGGCGCGTTGAAGTCATGCCCCGACGTCCCGACCTCGATAGCCATGGGCATCAGGTCCTCCAGACCGTCTCCGAACTGAGGAAACTGAACGTCCAATCTATCCTCAGTTCCCGGCTCTTCTTCATCGAAGGCCCCCTCGATCGTCCCAAGGTCGAACGAATCGCCACCGAACTGCTCACCGACCCCGTCTCCGAGCGATTTGCCCTGACCCAACAGGGGCAGAACATCCCCTCGGACAGCCAGGGATCCTCGGTCGAAGTACACCTCAAACCGGGCGTCATGGACCCCGTCGCCGCCTCCACCCGTCTGGCAATTCGCGACATGGGCCTGTCCGCCGAAGAGGTCCGAACCGCACGCCGCTACGTCTTCGCCCCGTCCGTGGATGAGCGAATCCTGCACGACGTCGCTTCCGGCGTTCTGGCCAACGACTGCATCGAAGAGATCGTCCTCGGTGCCCGACCCGTGATGCCGGCCCCCCAGACAAAGCCCTATGCACTCCAGCTCCGCCATGTGAACATCCGCAACCTGAGCGACGACGAGCTGAACCGCCTGAGCCGTGAGGGACACCTTTTCCTCTCTCTGGACGAGATGAAGGCCATCCAGAACTACTACCGGCGCGTCGATCGAGAACCCACCGACCTCGAACTGGAAACCCTGGCCCAGACCTGGAGCGAACACTGCGTCCACAAGACCCTTAAGAGCGAAGTCCTCTATCGCGGCGCCCCCATCCCCGACGCCAACAAAGGCGGCATCTCCCCCGCGCCCAGAACACAGACCGTCGAAAAGCGATACGAAAACCTGCTCAAGGACACCATCGCCGCGGCCACACGCAAACTCAACCGCCCCTGGTGCCTCTCTGTCTTCGTCGACAACGCCGGCATCATCGAGTTCGACGACGAGTATGGCGTCGCCTTCAAGGTCGAAACCCACAACCATCCCTCGGCCATCGAACCCTACGGCGGTGCCGCCACGGGAATCGGTGGCGTCATTCGAGACATCATCGGCTGCGGCCTGGCCGCCAAACCCATCGCCAATACCGACATCTTCTGCTTCGCTCCGCCCGACTACCCCCTGGCCAACCTCCCGCGAGGTATTCTCCACCCCAGCCGCGTCATGAAGGGCGTGGTGGCAGGCGTCCGCGACTATGGCAACCGAATGGGCATCCCCACCGTCAACGGGGCGATCTACTTCGACGAACGCTATCTCGGCAACCCCCTCGTCTACTGCGGAACCCTCGGACTGATTCCCCGGCGACTGATCGCCAAACAGACCCGCCCGGGAGACCTCATCCTCGTCGTCGGTGGTCGCACCGGCCGTGACGGCATCCACGGGGCCACGTTCAGCTCCGCCGAACTGACCGATTCCCACGCCGAAGAGTTCAGCCACGCCGTCCAGATCGGAAACGCCATCACCGAAAAGACCGTCCTCGATACCATCCTCCAGGCCCGCGACTATCCGGGTGGCTGCCTCTATTCCGCCATCACCGACTGCGGAGCAGGCGGCCTCAGCAGTGCCGTCGGCGAAATGGGGCAGGAAACCGGTGCCGAGGTGAACCTCGAAGACGTCCCCCTCAAGTACGCCGGTCTTCGATATCACGAGATCTGGATCAGCGAGGCCCAGGAGCGAATGGTCCTGGCCGTGCCACCGGCGAACATCCAGACCATCCTGTCCATCTTCCACGCCGAGGATGTCGAGACGACCGTCATCGGACGATTCACCGGCGACGGAAAGCTGACCGTCCGTTATCAGGGTAGCATCGTCGGACAGATTGAAATGGCCTTTCTCCACGACGGGCTGCCCAAAACCACCCGGGCGGCCGAATGGTACCCCCCGGAGAAGGCCGCCATCCGCACCTCCACCGGCACCGTCCGAGAGTTGCCGCCCATCACCGCCGATGAACTCATACGCCGGCTCGGCCACCTCAACGTCGCCAGCAAGGAATGGGTCATTCATCAATACGATCACGAGGTCCAGGGCGGCAGCGCCGTCAAACCCCTCACCGGACCGGGTTCCGGTCCCAGCGATGCCGCCGTCCTCCGACCGCGCCTCAGCAGCGATCGCGGTGTTGCACTCGCCTGCGGCATGTGTCCCCACCTCTCCGACACCGACCCCTACTGGATGGCCATCGCCGCCGTCGACGAGGCCCTGAGAAACCTCATCTGTGTCGGCGCCGATCCCGAACGAACCGCCATCCTCGACAACTTCTGCTGGGGCAGAACCGACAACCCCCGACAGATGGGGTCGCTCGTCCGAGCCTGCCAGGGCGCCCACGACGCCGCCCTCGCCTACGGTCTCCCCTTCATCAGCGGAAAGGACTCCCTGAACAACGAGTTCGCCATCGACCCCGCCGACGCCCCGCGACTCACTACCACGCTCCGAGAGCACCTGACCTCCACCGGACGCATCGCCATCCCGGCCACGTTCCTCATCAGCGGCATCAGCCTGATCGACGACGTCACCCGATGCGTCACCATGAACTTCAAGGAGGCCGGACACACCCTGGTGTGGGTGCAATGCCCGGTCGAAGAATCCGGACTGCCCGCCAGTCACGCCCTCCATGCCCTGGTCTCACGCGAGATCCGCGGCGGAAACGTCGCCGCCGCCCACGACATCAGCGACGGCGGACTGCTCGTCACGCTGGCCGAAATGTGCATCGCCTCGGGACTCGGCGCCCGGATCGACCTCGATTCCCTCGAACCCCAGGACGCCGTCTGGCGCGAAAGCTCGTGCAGCTATGTCCTGGAACTCAAGAAGAGCGACGCGGCCGTCGGACAAAGCCCCTCGTTCGCCCGCAGCCTCAAAGACCCGGTCCATCGCGCCGTCGTCATCGGCCGCGTCGAGGCGTCACCCCGATTGCAGATCATCCGCAGCGGCAAGACCGTCATCGATCTGCCCGTCGCCGATCTGGAGAAGGCCTGGCGAGCCCCACTGGCATGGTGATCATGGCCCCGGGCCCGGAAAGAAGACAGATTCCCCCATACAGAGAGAACCCTAGATGAGCAAACGATTCAAGGTGGTCATCACGGACTTCATCGCCGATGCCCTGGAACCCGAACGACGGCTCTTGTCCGACATCGCCGACATCATCACACACGACGCCCATAACGAAGATCAGCTCGTCGGCAAGGTCGAAGACGCCGACGCCCTCATGGTCTACCACAACATCTCCATCCGACGCCGAACGATCGAACGCCTCGAACACTGCAAGCTCATCGTCCGTTGCGGCGTCGGCTTCGACAACGTCGATCACGCCTTCGCCCGAACCCGGGACATCTCCGTCGCCAACGTCCCCGACTACGGCGCCGAAGAAGTCGCCGACACCGCCGTCGGCATGATGCTCGCCATGACCCGCGGAATCACCTACCTCAACTCGCGACTCCGGGCCAACGAGGGACCCTGGTTCTACTCGCAGGCTGCCCCGCTCCAGCGACTCCGCGGAAGCGTCTTCGGCATCGTCGGCCTCGGCCGCATCGGAACCGCCGCCGCCCTTCGAGCAAAGGCAATGGGCATGAACGTCGTCTTCTACGACCCCTACATCCCTGACGGCCGCGATAAATCCCTCGGCGTCCGCCAGGTCGAACGCCTCGACCAGCTTCTCGAGCAGGCCTACGTCCTCAGCCTGCATTGCCCCCACACCGACGAAACGCGGCACATGATCAACAGCAAGACCATCGAACAGATGCCCCGCGGTTCCTTCCTCGTCAACACCGCCCGCGGCGCCATCGTCGACACCGCCGCCATCCCCGAAGCCATTCGCTCCGGCCAGCTAGCCGGCGCCGCCATCGACGTCCTCGCCGCCGAACCCCCCGCCGACAACGATCCCCTGATCGTCGCCTGGCGAAACCCGAATCACCCGGCACACCACCGCGTCCTGATCAATCCCCACGCCGCCTTCTACTCTGAGGACGGCCTGATGGAGATCCGCGTGAAGGCCTCAACCGCCATCCGCCACGCCCTGCTCGATGAGCCCGTGCGCAACGTAGTGAACCGATAGCCCCCGCGCCGCCCAGCATCGGCATCAGACCGAGGCTGCACAAACCACGTGGGGTGCGTCATGACGCACCCCTCTACTGAGAGGGCGAGCGTACTCGCGAGCCGAAAACCGGGATTGGGCCTCTTTCCGCGAAACGGCTCGCCCGAACGTTCGTCCTCCCATAAGGGTCGTCGCCACTGGCAATCGTGAACTGCCTTACGCTTCCTCCAAAAGCGAATTGCCTCCCTGCCCTGTCCCCCAGAACCACACACCAGTCACCGCCCCCACTCTCTCCAACGAAGCCGGGAGAAGGCCAACGTGGCCGCTCCGCCCCCAGGGGACTGGCTCCAATTCCGATCGCTCAGGTCGTCAGACCGGAGCGATCGGAATGGGTGCCTGTCCCCCTCGGTATGCGATTCCACAGGGAGACACCCAACCATGCAACCCGACCAAAGACATCCCGAACTCGGGAACCTCACATCACTCCAAAACGCCGCTGTCGACATCCTGCTCACCGGCTCCACCATCACCGACACCGCAGGCAAGGTCGGCGTTCACGCCGGGCCCCCCCACCTCGAAACGCGTGAAGAACGTGTCGAAAGTGAGACATCCGCCGCCCCGTACCGCCCGGACACCCGACCTGAGACGCCCATCCCCAACAGACGCCCCAACAACCTCCATTCCCCACACCCGATCCCCGATACCCTGCCGTCCAAGATCTGTGACAATACGGGACAAAGTGAGACATCCGCCGACTCGCCCAATCGGAATACGCCCACCCACCTACCGGCTTCTGACGTCCAACTCCTGACTTCTAACTCCCAACTCCCAACTTCTACCTCCCCGCCCCGCCGAACATGCGACAATACGGGACAGAGTGAGACATCCGCCGCCCCGAACCGCCCGGACACCCGACGCGAGACGCCCATCCCCAACAAGCTCCATTCCCCACACCCGACCCCCGATCCTCTGCCGTCCAATTTCCGTGACACACTGGGACAAAGTGAGACATTCGCCGACACACCCAATCCGAATACGCCCGCCCACCGACCGGCTTCTGACGTCCAACTCCTAACTTCTAACTCCCAACTCCTGACTTCTACCTCCCTGCCCCGCCGAACATGCGACAATAAGGGACAAAGTGAGACATTCGCCGACTCGCCCAATCCGAATACGCCCGCCTCGCCCACCCACCTACCGGCTTCTGACTCCCAACTCCTAGCTTCTGCCTCCCCGCCCCGCCGAACACGTGACAAACCGGGACAAACCGAGACATTCGCCGCCCCGAGCCGGGCGGTCCTCCGCCCGGAAACCCGAACCCTGACGCCCACTCAGAAGATGCGCTTCGAACCCCTTCCCTTGTCGCCCTCATCCCGCCCGTCCCCCCTCGCAACACGTGAAAAACGTGTCGAAAGTGGGACATCCGCCGCCCCGAGCCGCTCGGCCCCCGGCCAGGAACCTCGAATCCATGCCCCCAGTCTAGAACCTCGTTCAACGTAAAGGAGGACTCAAATAACCCCAATACCTCCAAAACGATTACAGCTCCAGCCACTCCGGACTGTCTCCCAGAACCAGACACCAGTCCCCGCCCCCACTCTCTCCAACGAGGTCGGGAGAAGGCCACCGTGGCCACTCCACTCCCAGAGAACTGGCTTCGTTTTCGACGGACAAGGTCGCAGCCCCCAGGAGACACAGCCCCAGGGTACTGGCCCCCTCGGTCAACACCGCCCGCCGAGCGTTCCCGCCCCAGCCGGGTCACCCATGCTGACGCCTCGTTCCAGAGCGGGCGAGACCCAAGTGTCGCAGAGGCCGTACCACGCACCCATGTTGGGGACAGGCGATTCCCATTATGCCCATTGTTTCGGGATACGATGAGAAGCGACTTACTCGCTTGCTGGCAGGCGCACCGCCAGCTAGACTTAGGATTGAGCGTAGGGAATATCCACACGGAGGTTAGAAGAATACGGCCAGTTCGCGGGACCAGTCATCGGGTTCCCGCAGGCAGGGCCTATACTGTGCCGAGTCCCCACAGTCCGGAGGAGATGCGAATGGGGGTTACAGCCCAGGAGCCCCGCAGAGAAGCAAAACCGTGGCCGGAATGGCGGGTCGCGCTCTTAACCGCGCTGATCGCCATGGTACTGGTAACGCTCCTGCTGCTCGTCACGTCCTGGAAATTCCGCGGAGTCCTTCTGGCAGGAGCACTCTCCTTCCTTGTCGTCATGGTCACCTATGCAAAAGCGCGATACCGATACATCGTTCTGACCACCACTGTCCTGACTATGATCGCCAACTCACTGGCCATCCCCACCCTCAATGTATATGTGCAATTCAAGCCCGGCAGCTTCGGTGCCCTGATGTTGGACGGTCCCCCTCCTATCGTTCTGATCGGACTCGTGATTCTTGCTGGGTTCTTCGGGTGGCTCGCCTACAAACACGATCACCCATCGCCCATCCGTCCCTCACCCCCGTCCAATCCCCTACCCCAGAACACTCAGGGGCCAGGATCTGTCGCAATCCAGGGCGATGTCAACGCCCCCGTGTCGGCAACATCAACCAGCATTGGCGGTGATCAAGCCGGGCGCGACATCGTCAAGATAGGCCATGCGGATCAAGTGGTCATCGGCGAAGCTCCACGGGCAACGCCGACTCGCCCCCCCGATACTACTCCGCTGCTCGAACCGAACACATGGGACGGCACACCGGAGAGCCCCGCCGCACTGCTCAACGCCCGCTACCATGTTGTGCCCTTCTTCGAAGAGGCCCGGCAGATAGAACTCCGCATCCTGGATGCGTGGTGCAAGGATCCAAAGTCGACGAGTGTCCGATTGTTCTACGGACCGGGCGGAACGGGCAAGACACGGCTGTTCATTGAGTGGGCGAAACGCTTGCGCGAGAAGCATGCATGGAAGGCCGGGTTCCTGCGCGACAGTGTGACTGAGGGTGAGATCGAGCCCATTCTTGCCTCCACTCAACCGACATTCGCCATAATCGACTACGCCGAAGTCCGCCCGGGACTGCTGGGAATGCTCAGACGCGTCGCCGCGCGGACAGAGAATGGGATCCCCCTTCGCGTGGCCCTCGTCGCAAGGAACACGGGGGACTGGTGGGAATCATTGCTTAAACTGGACGCTGGCGTTCGCGACATGCTGACGGAGCACGATGCGATGCCGCTTGCCGAGATGCCGCTGGAGGGCCCGTTGCGCCGGCAGGCCTTTGCGCGGGCCCGCGAGGCATTCGCCAAGGCCCGCAACAAACAGGCCCCCGACACCACGCCCGACCTGACCGACATCCACTTCGGACGGATGCTGTACATCCACATGGCCGCACTGGCTTCGGTCGAGGGGCTCCCCTCGCACGCCGACACACTGCTCGATGAGATCGTCACGCATGAGGAGCACTTCTGGCTCCGCGCCTTCGGCGACCGGATCGGCCAGGATCTGTCGGCAAATAAGGCGTTTCTCAAGGCGGCCTCGCGGACGGTCGCGGCCATCACACTCTGGGGCGGTGCGCCCTCAATGGAGGATGCCGTCGCCCTCTGCTCGCGTGCCGGCGGCCCGAGCCCAGCCGAGAGATTCGCCACCTTCCTGCACGAACTGTATCCGGGTCGGGGCCGCAACACCCACAATCAATACGCCAGCGCCCTGGAGCCCGACCTGATCGGCGAGTCCCTGGTGACCACGGTCCTGAACGACGGGGACACGCCACAGAAATACTTGGTAGAGGTCTTCAGAGAGGCACCCATCGAGGCCGTGCGAAGCGGCTTCGTCGTCCTCGGGCGGATCTCGTTGAGGGACGAACCCCTTGTTCGCGAGAGACTCGCCGAGATTCTCACTACCGATGTCGCCGCCCGCGCCCGTCCCGCATTTGATGCGGCGATGTCGTTGGGTGAGGTCAGCGCCTTCGCGCCGCTCGGAACGATCATGACACAGGCCCTTGAGCGAGCCGGCACAACCGCCCTCGAGGCCGAACTCGATCCCCTGATCCCCCACCAGACCGTATCGCTTCGCGAACTCGCCGTATGGGCCACGCAGAGACTTCTGGACGCCCAGCCTGACCAGCCGGAGCAAGCGAGGCTACTTAGCAACCTGAGCGTCCGGCTCCGCGATCTGGGGCGCCGTGAGGAGGCCTTGGCGGCGGCAAACGAGGCGCTGGATATCCGCCGCAAGCTGGCGGCGGCGCGGCCCGACGCCTTCCTGCCCGATCTGGCCAGGAGCCTGAACATCCTCTGCGTAAGCCTCGGCGATCTGGGGCGCCGTGAGGAGGCCTTGGCGGTGGCAAACGAGGCGCTGGATATCCGCCGCAAGCTGGCGGCGGCGCGGCCCGACGCC
>CAYUQT010000087.1:0-29023 GCA_964446835.1 uncultured Planctomycetales bacterium
CGTGACACACTGGGGCAAAGTGAGACATTCGCCGACTCGCCCAATCCGAATACGCTCGCCTCGCCCGCCCACCGACCGAATTCTGACTTCCAACTCCCGACTTCTAACTCCCAACTCCTAGCTTCTACCTCCCCGCCCCACCAAGCCCCTCCCCCGAAAACGCGTGAAAAACGTGTCGAAAGTGAGACATCCCCCGCTCCGAACCGCCCGGACACCCGACGCGAAACGCCCATCCCCAACAGACGCCCCAACACGCTGCATTCCCCACACCCGATCCCCGATCCCCTGCCGTCCAATTTCCGTGACATACTGGGACAAAGTGAGACATCCAAAGCCAAGGGCACTTCGAAAATGCGCTTCGAACCCCTTCCCTGGTCGCCCCCATCCCGCCCGGACACCCGAAGTCACACGCCCAGTCCCAAGCCCTGCTCAACGTGACGGAGGAAAAAGCCCCCGACTCTCCACCATGGCCCCAACCACAGGAGGACACCTATCGACCCAACACACCACCGGACACAGCAAGCGGCCATACATCATGGGAAGCCTGTCTCAACTTCGAGAGCATCCCGATATACTCGAAAGGTGTTATCAGGGAGGATCGAGGATGATTTCAGACCATGTGCCCGCGCGCGAGCATGGAATCTTGCCCGGATCATGGGGTAACCGCTTGAACGGGTGGACGGTCACCGTCACGGCCACCACCCTATTCTTACTTGTCGCCACCTGTCCTTCGTACTCGTCGGCGGCATGCCCGATCGTCGCAGCTTCCAGCGAGTGGAGCCCGGCTTACGGAGCCGAGCAGGCCGCCGACGGCGTCGCGGGTGAGAACAGCAACTACTGGCAGACCGCTCAGGGAAGGGACAAAGGCGCCTGGTGGCAGCAGAACTTTGCAGGACCCGTGTCGGTGCAGGGCGTTGTGATTGCCTGGGCGCGGTATCAGGACAAGGTTCACTGTCCACCCGCACGGGCGATGGTACAGCTCAGCACAACAGGACCCGAAGGACCCTGGATCAATGCAAGGGTGATCGGTCCCGAAGAGATACCTTGCGATGGTGACGCCTACCCCGCCCAACCATCGTGGCGTTACGTGTCAACGACACCCGCGCAGGCCCGCTCCATTCGGCTGTTGTTTCCAGACGGAGGCCAGACCCGAGCGAAATACCCCGGCTACCTGTGTTTGGGAGAGGTCCAGGTGTCGGCGCCCGAACTGGCCCCGCGAATCGTGTCTATCGAGGGCCGGTTCGGCAAGGCGGACGTCGACGTCAATCGGTCGAGTATAGTCCGCCTGTACCTCCGTAACCCAGAAGGGATGGGTACCCAATCGCTTCTGGCGTGTCGAGGCGCCAAGCCCTGGGCCCAGGGAGCTTACACCTACGTTGTCGGGCGGGACGGCGCTCGCTATGAAAGCCGGTTCGTGGCAGCGGAGAAGGTCGAGGTCGAGTCGCGAAGGCTGCGACTCAGCGGCATCAAGCTGTCCAGCGTCAAAGGAGATGCTATTGCGATGGAAGACTGGACGCTTGCCGCGCCCGACGACGGCTCGCAACTCGTCTGGCAGATCACCCGACGATGGCAACGGGATTTCACCTCAGCCTGCGCCGGCAGCCCGGGGTTATTCTTCAGCTTCAATGCTCGCCAGGCAACCAACTCGGTCACCAGCACGATCTGGTATGACCCCTCTCGTCTGGACGCCCGGTCGGATGATCTGTACCGGCTCCAACGTATGCCCGGTCGGATCTCCGAGAACCATATAGTCACCGTTCGCGACCGCGACACCTGGGCGATCTACAAGCTGTGGACCAACTGGCGTGAGCCGTGTGATCTCCGGTTGGACGTCCTGGGCGGCCACCTCTACCATCGCGGCAACTATGCCTTGCTGAGCGAGGCCGGCGCAGTCTCGACCGACGGCGCGACCGTCAACCATCGCGAGGGGCAGGTCGAGGAAATCACCCTCAAGCTAAGCCCAACGGACAAGTACGCGACGGGTTACCAACTGGCGATCCGCCTGCCGGACAAGAAGACGGAGGCCTCCCTCAAGGACTTCTACGCCTCGGTGTTCAACGGCGGCGCCGTCAACGATCAGAAGAACTACGACTTCGGCAACGAGACCGACGGCTGGTACTACGCGGGGTCTTGCTGGATGTACGGCATGGCACTGTCAGCGGGCGTGCCGGCCAGCGGGGCATTGTCCGCTCATCCCTACGACGCCTCAACTGCGTTTCGAGAACACCTGAGTCACGTCTTCGCCACGCTGGACGACAAGGGACGGGCGCACTTCGGCTACAATCAGTCCGGCGAATGGGTTGACGACAACCTTCACACGATCCTGGGAACCCGTGCCTACCTGCTGCATTCCGGCGACCTGGCCTTCGTTCGCCGCCACCTGCCGGCCATGGAGCATATGCTGGCCTATTTCATCCAGCGGCGGGACGCTCAGGGACTGTTCAAGCTGGATACCGTCGGCGCCCACTGGTACTACGATGCCATCACCACGGGCGGCATCAACGGGTATTACAACGCCTTCTTCTTCAAGGCGGCCTGCGACCTGGCGGAGATGGAGTCCGCCGCCGGCCATCCGGAGAAGGAAGCTGAGTATCGACGTCTGGCCGAGGAGATCCGCACGGCCTTCAATCGGGTGCTTTGGCGCGACAACGTGCCCGGCGGCCCCCGCTACCTTGACTGGGTTGATGCCAAGGGCAACGAGGTGGCCTACTTCTGCGACCTTTGCCAGTGGCCGCCGATTGCCGTGGGAATCGCTTCTCCAGAGCAGGCGCGCAAGATCGTAGCCACGGCCGACGCCCGAATCCGAGAACTGGAGCGAGAACACGGTTACCAGGGCTTTGCCGGGCTCTCGGCGCTGTGGCCGGTGCCGGCTTCGTTGAATCCCCACAAGTGGCAGACGTTCGGTCGGTATATGAACGGCGGCAGTCTGCTGTGCCAGACCTACTGGGAGATCGTAGCGAGGGCACGAGCAAACGACGGGGAAGGTGCGGCGCGCCGGCTGAAGCTCTTCGCCCGCCGCGCCGGCGAGACCTTTTGGGCCGGTGACAACGCGGCCAACATCTCGGGTGAAATGGCCAACGGCGATGGCGAACCCTATCTGGCCGACATGGTCGTCACCACGGCCGCCGTGGTCCATGGAATCCTCGGATTCACGCCGACCTGGAACCGCCTCGATGTGATACCCCGGCTTCCGCCCGACTGGCCGCGGGCCGAGGCCGACGTGCTCTACAAAGGCCGTCGCCATCACCTGACCATCGAAGGCGACAAGGTCCAGGTGCAGTATGGTCAGTAGATGATCGATCCCTTGACCAAGCCGGTTGGATCCTGAGGACGTAGCTCCCGGCTGTTCTCCTTCGGCCACCCAACCCGCTCACCCCGCAGATCCCCACCCCCCATCTCCTCACAGAGGGCGGCCAGGAACGGACGACTCAATGATGCATGAGGCTGCGGAGGAATCGTATTGACACTGTTACTTGAAGCCGCGGTCCACACCTTGCCTGGCCTCCCCGACGACGCTACTGTGTTGGCACTGTGGGAAATCCCCTGAAGACTGAACGGCCCGTTCCTGTGAACCAATACGACGGTATCTTCACTCCTTCTCAAGTCGGCGCGAATCTCAAATTGCGCCGGATCGGACGTCGTATTGTCGTGCTGGCCGAGACCACCAGCACCAACGACGCGGCCTTCGCGGCCGCCCAGGAACAAGACGCCGACGGGCTGGCCGTCTTCGCCGATCATCAGACCCAGGGCCGCGGACGCCAGGGCCGACGCTGGCTTTCTCCTCGCGGCGCCTCCGTTCTTTGCAGTGTCCTCCT
The DNA here is from genome assembly GCA_964446835.1 of uncultured Planctomycetales bacterium. Taxonomy (GTDB): domain Bacteria; phylum Planctomycetota; class Phycisphaerae; order UBA1845; family JAFGLZ01; genus CAYUQT01. The sequence continues at coordinate 3,816 of CAYUQT010000087.1, forward strand.
GATCGAACACACCGAAGGTCATCGCAGCCCCGTCGATCCGGGAACACTCACCCTGGCCGCCGGTATCGCCGCGTGCGACACAATTGCTGCAACGGCCAGCGATGTCGAGCCCGCTATTCGATGGCCCAACGACATCCTCATTCGAGGGCGCAAGGTGGCCGGAGTCCTCATCGAATCTCGAACGACGTCGAGAGGACGGGCGTATGTCGTTGGAATCGGGATCAACTGTCTCCAGCACGACCGCCACTTCAGCGACGACATCCGCCGGCAGGCGACCAGTCTCGAGGCAGCGTCGCACGACGTCATCCATCGCCTCGACGTCGCCAGACAGCTCCTCGTCGAACTCGACCGGTGGCTGGCAGCTCCGATGGATACCCAGAAGGTCCGGCACGCGTGGCTTGACCGTGCGGAGCCCCTCGGCCAGCATATCCATATTCGCCAGGCAGGAGAGGTGTTCGCGGGAACGACCGTCGACATCGATCCGACCGCCGGGCTGAGTGTCGAACTGGATGTGGGCGGGCGACGCGTTTTCGACCCCGCAACAAGCACGTTGCTGGTGCCCCATCCTCTCAACCCCAAGGGTGACCGTCACGAACGTGCATGACCACCCGCCGGGAGTCTTGAGCAGCAAGCCGGCCCGAATGTGCCGCCGACGGTGACATGAGCAATAGGAACACGACCATAGCGACTGAACCGCGAGACGGCCTCTGGCTCTGTGCCTCGGCCATCTGCACTGGTGTGGCCGGCGGGCTGCTCCTCGTGGGATCGGTCGGGCTGTTCCATGCGATCCTCGACCCCCTCCCTCAGACAACCGCCATGGTGGTCGCCCTTGTGCTGCTCGCCGCGGCCATCGGCCCGTGGATCCCACAGCAGATCATCGCCCATCAGTTGCGCCTGATCGCACGCGACGAACGGCGCGGGCCCACCGAGGCGAGCCTGACCCTCTTCCCAACCTCGTTTTCTCCTCAGCAGCGAGGGCTCCTATGGGTCCTTGTCGCTATTCTCTCCGTGACGGCCGGCGCCACAGCCATCATCGGCACCTGGATGACCGGTCCCCTGGAGCGTCTGCACCAGTGGTTCGTCGATCACTCGATCATCAGTGCGATCGAGTTGAGCATCCTCGATCTGTTCGTTATTGCCGGTGCCACGACGATCCCATGGCTGATTCTGGGACTCCTGACGACGTGCCTTCATCACCTGGCCGCCGCTCAAGAGCCCCCCGCCCGTCAAGGCGGGGGACTCATGGCGTCGATTCTCATCGGGGCCGCCGTTGGAGCCCTGCTTGCCCAGACCGAGACCATGCAGACGTCGCCCGGCAGGACCATCCTGATTGGTACCATCCCCCTGTTTTTCGCCGCCGTCATCGCCGTTCTGCGGGCCGGTCGGAAGCGCCCGAGCGATGAAAACTCGGAGCCGGCCTTCCCCCTCTTGCCCGAATGGACCTCCGAGGGGGCCTACGTGCTGCTGGGGGCCCTCGTCGTCTGGGGCATCGTGCTGGGAACCGTCCTGTCGGTCTGGCCTCGGGCCCTCCACATCGCGATGCCGCTGCCCAGACTCGATGCGACCGCCGGCGGTGGATTGATTCTCGCCATCGCTGTCGGATCACTGATCGGCGGCCGGCGCGCCAGAAAGGCCGCTGAACCTGCCGGGGCCTGTGGACCTATGCTCGTCCTGGTCGGGGCCACTACGGGCCTGGCCATCATCGGCTGTGCCCTCCTGTTCAGCGATGCCCGAGCGGCCGGGAACTCTCTGACCGGCTGGCGAACGGTACTTTCAATCTCGCTTCTGGCTATGTCAGGCATTGGACTCGGCACGGCATTCCCGTATCTCAGAAGGGCCATTGTCGTGCAATCCGGAAGTCCGGCCATTGCCTCGGCCCAGGTCCTCAGTGCTGCGATCTTCGGGACGATCCTGGGCGTGGTCCTGACGCTCTGTTGGGTCACCCCCGCGGCCGGCACTCTTGTCTCGCTGAGCATCACGGTGCTGCTGGCCTTGCTCACGGGGGGACTGTTGATCATCTTCGAAATCGGCCGTCCTGCCGGACGACGCGGTCGACGACTGCTGGCCGTCTTCGCCACACTGCTGTTCATGATGATGGGCTTGCCGATTGCTGCTCAACGATGGCTCAGGACACATCCGAACACGGTGGCGTTGCTCGAAGGCCAATGGCTCACCGCCTCGGTCTGCAATCGCGATTCCGGTCGAGAGGTTGTGTTGGAACCCTCTCGGCGTGAAGCCGCCGCTCCAAGGCCACGCGATATGCAGCAGGCGACGCATGCCGTCACAAGGCTCCACGGTCCTGCCCGCCACCGGTTGATCCTGACCACGGGGGACATCCGCGTGTCGGAGAGGGACAAGGCCCTTTGCCCGCTCGCAACCGTGTTCGCCTACGATCCCGTCGTCTCCAGATTGTTCCAGCCGAATCCGATGCCGGACACCGAAGGCCTGGAGTCATCGGCCCCCGCCCTCTGGCAGCTCAGGACCGGACACACACGCTACGATCTGATCATCATCCAGGCCCCCAGCGGTGGACATGAGGCCAATGCCATCATCTGGACGCTGGAGACCATCGGACGGGCCGTCGCCAAACTAGCCCCTAAAGGCACGGTGGCCGCCCTCATTCGACCGGCCGATTTCGAACGGGACGAAATCGCAATCATCACCGCCACCTTTTCACAAGCCCTGCCGGGATTCACGCGTGCCGCGCTGCACGGTCCGGACAGCGATCCCGTCCTGATCCTTCTGGGTTCAACGACCCAGCGGCCCGTCTGGGACGTAGAGGCAGCGGCGCAAGAGGGGCTTCAGCGGATCGGACACGTCCGCACGCTCCTGAAGCTGGCCCACAATGTCGCGCCCAACAGTCTGCGAAGCCCAACCCTCTTTCTGTCCGATCGGCGAAGGGGTAGCGGGCTGGAGCTTATACATTACGTCGGCCAAACGTCCGACTGGAGACCCCTGGAGCCTTCCTCCCGCCCCAGGGCCGTCAGACCACCCCTGCTGACGCCGTAGTGGCCGATCCACCAGACGCGGATAGCGTCAAGGAAACACTCGACACCCCGGCTTGACCCCTCCGATCGAGAGTCAAGTCGAGTGCCCCAAGGTCCGATACCACTGGAAGGATACTGAAGGACCCTCATCGGACAGACCATGGGACGGAATGACAAATCATCGTCTGGAATCCTGATGGCCGAGCTCGTGGCGGTCGGCGTCCTCCTCTTCTCGCTGGCATGCCTGGTGACACCACAGTTCGGTCAGGCGGCCTATGACGCCCGAGTCGGATCGCTCGATCGCGACCGGCACGCCCTCCAGCGACAAGTCGAGCATTATCGGACCGATCACAAGGGTCGCTTGCCCACGGCCGATGCTTTCTCCCAACAGATGACCCGTCCCACGCTCGTCGACGGAACCCTCTTCAAGGGTCAGCCGCGAACCCTCTGGTATGGCCCGTATATGGAAGACATTCCCGTCAACCCCTTCACCGGAGGCAATCGGATCGCAACGAGCCCGGAAGAGGACGCCGATTGGCTCTTCGACGAATCGACGGGACGGATCCAGCCCCTGGGAGAGGATCCGATACTCGGAGAACACGGCACTTGAGCAGTACCTCCACCATCCCCCCAAACCCCGCTCCAGAGGTCATTGCCAAAGACCTCGCCGAGTTGGGCTCGCAGCGATGGCTTCGGGTGGGCAAGCTCCTGCCACTCACCCTGCCACCCCTGATTGTCTCGGCGGCAGTCTCCACCTATGGAGCCGTCATGTCCGCCAGACTCCATGGCCTGGAGGTGCAACAGCTCCTCTGGACACTGGCCATGTTGTCGTCGGCCCTGGCCACCGTTGCCATGATTCTCAACTGGTACACGGGACGATGGCATGTGGTGACGCTTCAGAGGCAAATCGACCACCTCGTCCAGACCGGCCGGATCGAGATGCTCGCTCCACCCACCGAGGGAGATCTGACCAGCGTCGTAGCATGTCTGAATGTCTATATCGCCCACCTCAAGAACACCGATGCCCGGCTTCGGCTCCAAAAGAAGGAACTGGACATCCAGACACGCATCGCCGAAGCCCAGAAGCGCTGCATCGAGACGGTCGTCGAACGTATCGGGGAGGCCGTCCTCATCACCGACGCTTTCGACGAGGTGCTGCTGGTCAACCATGCCGCCAAAGAGATCTTCGGCTTCGCCCTGGATTCGGCCTATCGCCAACCTATCCACCTGGTGATTCAGAATCCGGCCTTCGTGGGACTGATCAAAGCCATGCGTCGACCGGAAGAGCCGAATCAGCGTGTGGTCCGAATCGTCCTCAACAGCGACACAGCTCAGCCACAGGTGCTTCGCGCAACCATGACCCGGGTGGTCGATCTTCGGGGACACGTCTATGGCGTGGTCACCGTTCTGCGTCGCGCAGAGGCAGAAACGGCCAAGACCCCGCCCCCGTCCCTTCAGAGATCGAGCGATCAGAACTCGCCACACCGAAGGCCACACCCCCCGATCTGAACCCGCCCCCACGTTCACAAGAGGCAGGAGACGCACCAATTGACCTCGGCCGAGCGAGGGCCCACAATCTGTTCGACGTGTTATGGAGAAGCGACCACCTCTGAGGTAACCACACCCGATGCGATCATCACACTGTATCGTGCTGACCGGCGGACCGTGCGGCGGAAAATCGACTCTCCTCAAGGAACTGCACGAACTGGACCCCAGCATCGAACGATGGATTGGTGTTCCGGAGGCTGCATCTCTCTTGCTGCTATCCGGGCTGACGGCCGGAAACAAGCCCTTCCAGAAAGCGGTCCTGCGCCTGCAGATGGCGATGGAGGACGTATTCGCCGAAGTGGCAGGCACGGGCCGGGCCATTCTGTGCGATCGAGGCACGCTCGACTGCCTGGCCTATTGGCGACTGAACCGTTGGGATGAGCAGGAGTTCTTCGATTTCACCGGCATGACGCTCAGACAGCATTACGAACGCTACTATGGAGTAATCCACCTGCAAACCACCGCCATCGGCCGCGTCTGCGACTACACCCGCTGGCCCCAGGCCATTCGCCGCGAATCCCCCGATGAGGCGGCCGAAGTGGATGCATACATCGCCGGCGTCTGGGCGGAACACCCCCGCTATGCACTCATCGACAATGCCTACCCTGATTGGGCCGCCAAGAGCGAAGCGGCCCGGCAGGTTGTCCATGAATGGATAGGCGCCATCCGCGGGATGTGATGTGGGCTCGGTGGCTGCTCACCTGGCCTGTGTCGCACTGACGAGCTGTGAAGCGGTTACACGCCGCAGCTTCTCAATCCGGCGGCTTGCCCATCCAGGTGGCTGGGCATCAAGAATTCGACTGAGGACGTCCTCCAACAGGCCCGGGTCATACCCGGCACTCGCCAGATAGGACACGGCATCTCTATCCGCCATGCTCTCGCGATCCAGCGCTTCATCACCCGTTCTGCACGGAGGCTTGAAGCTATCGCCGCGGTTCAGATGACCCAGTTCGTGCGCAACCACTGCGGCCAGGGCACCATCGTCTGAAAGGTAGCCATATAGCCCCTGTGTGACGTAGATGAACCCACCCGGCAACGAGAAGGCATTGATCCGGAGACTGCCGAGGATGCGAAAATGATAGCCTTCGACGGACTGGGCCTGGCCCGTAAGCCGAATGGCGATGCGTGCCATCCGGGCCTCAGCCTCTGCGTTTGGCACGACCCCGTCGTATTGATCTTCCAGCAACACGGAGGCCCGTTGACCGGCCAACGCCTCGGCCCGCGTCTCGGCTCTCGGACATCGCGACACTCTGACCGCAGGGTGCTGACAGCCCGATGCGCATAGTGCCATGAGGGCAAGGTACAACCTGGGCAAGAGGGCTGTCTCCCACGGCGATCTCCGTGGGAAACCTCACATATAACTCGATCGCTGTCAAGAAGAATCGTCTGGTGGCCCTATTCGATCCGCTCTTTCTGCCGCATGGCGGTCCGAAGCCCCAAAGAAAGAGAACTTGGCGTGCTCAGACAGTCTGCCCGAGCACCGGATTCAACACTCTGCGAGTGAAGGAGTTACAGGTGCTGCATTTCCATCCTTCTGTCGTCTTTCCGCCTGGGCATGGATTGGAAGACGCATTGTTGGCCCCAGATTCGACCTTCCGGCTTATCGTCCCCGGGCGTTGCGTGCGCATCGCCCGACGTTTCCCGTTGCAGTGCCGTCGACAACAGCGTAAGATCCCGCCACATGCATGCACTTATCGAGAGCGTCGAACGCTTCGGCTCGCCCCGGATCGCCCTGATCGGCGACTTCATGCTGGATCGATACGTGTACGGCGATGCCGACCGGATCAGCCCCGAGGCCCCCGTGCCCGTATTGAAGACGGTCCGCACCGAAACCCGTGCCGGCGGTGCCGCCAATGTGGCCATGAACATTCTCAGTCAGGGCGGCAAAGTCGTCTGCATCGGCATTGTCGGACAGGACACGCATGGCGAAGAGTTGCACCGTCTGCTGGGGAATGCCGGAGCGGAGACTTCCGCCCTGCTTCGTGCTCCTGGACGACAGACCACGGTCAAATCGCGATTCGTGGGATTGGCCCAGCATCGCCACGCCCAGCAGATGTTTCGAGTGGACGCCGAAATGGACGAAGCGCTGTCGGACAGCGCCTGGGGCTCACTGCACGGAGCGGTGCGATCTCATCTCAGAAGCGTAAAGCTTCTTGTACTGCAGGACTACAACAAAGGCGTTCTGACAGACGAGCGCACACCGCTGGTTATCGCCGATGCCCGACAGGCCGGCTGCCCCGTCGTGGTCGACCCCGCCAGGATCCGAAGCTACGCACGCTATCGCGGCGCCACACTTCTGACACCGAATCGATACGAGGCTGAACTTGCCAGCGGCGTGACCATTACCGATGACGCATCGCTCGAACGTGCCTCGCGCCAGATTGTCCAGATTGCCCAGGCCAAGGGTGTCGTCATTACGCTCGACAAGGAAGGCGCCTATCTCTATGACGGCAACGGGCCCGGTCGACGCATTCCAACGAGAGTCCGATCCGTTTACGACGTCAGTGGTGCCGGCGACGCCGTTCTGGCGATGCTGGCGGTGTCGCTGGGCGAAGGATGCGATTGGGACCACGCGGTGGCCCTGGCCAACGTCGCCGGCGGACTCGAGGTTGAGCGGCTGGGTGTGGTGGCCATCAGTCGCGAAGAGGTCCTTGACGAACTGCGGCACATGATCGGTCTACGGGGTGGAAAGGTTGTGTCGCGCAAACGACTGATCGAGGAGGTTGCCCGCCGCCGCCATGAAGGCCAGACGATCGTCTTCACCAACGGATGCTTCGACCTACTTCACATGGGTCACATTCGACATCTCCGTCAGGCTCGCGAGCTGGGGTCGTGTCTCATCGTGGCCATCAACTCCGATCATGGAGTGAAACGGCTGAAGGGCGACAAACGCCCCATTATCGGTCACGCCGAACGGTCTGAAATGCTCGGGGCGCTCGAGTGTGTCGACTATGTCACGGTCTTCGATGAGGAGACACCGGAAGCGCTGCTCGAGGCAACTCGTCCCGACATCCTGGTCAAGGGAGGTACGACGAAGGAAATCGTCGGCCGTAGACTCGTCGAGGGCTACGGGGGGCGTGTCTTGACGCTGGAGAAGGTTGAAGGTCTTAGCACAACGCGGATCATCGACCGGATCATCGAGACCAACGAGCGGGGATAGACCCACCGCAGATCGCCGCCGCCCCGAGACCATCCACCGCTATTGTCGAAGACCGGGGATTATCTGCGCCGCCTGGTGAAGAGACGACCACCGCCTATCAGGAAGAGCCCGCCCGTCAGCATCGCCGCCGGGAAGAAACCGCAACCCGGCTGCGGAGAAGGAGGCGAAGGCGATGCGGGTTCGACCACCTTGAACGTTGGGGCGACGGACACGTGATTGCTCTCGGACACGAGTCCTTTGGCGATGATGCCAAACCCGTATCCTCTGACGGTGATCTTGGCATCGCCCGCCGCGATCGGCAGGAAGGTCAGTCTGAAGAAGGGCACCGAGTTTCCGAGCGTCAGTTGGAGCGACTGTGCAGACTGACCGGCTCGAATGCCCGACAGGGCCGCCGACGTGCCCACTCGCACGCCGCCCATCAACTCCGTATCGGTCCAGAGGGAGTCGAACAGAACGGATACGTCAGACACCGTTGCCTCGGTGTCGTCAATCGCATCGAGCAACTGCAGCACAGCCCCATCCCAGGTGATGTCCACTCTCCCGCCGGCCACGCCCTGCGGATTCGGACTGGTGTCCTGCACCCTGATGACGAGCCAGATCGGCTGATTGAGCTCAACCTCGCTCAAAGGTGTGGTCGTACCGGCCCGAACCACCGAACCCTCGATCCGAACCGACGGGTCGGCGTAGGTCGATCCCGCGATGCATCCCAACAGCACACTGACGATGCCCAAACGTGCCATAGCTCAGACTCCCCTTGTATTCTTTCCCGCCAGGGACCGCGGGGTAAATCCGTGCGACTCAATTTCAACTCAGCGGCAGCAGAGCCCCGGCATACGGAGCCACCACCGGATCCGACTTCAAGAGTTCATCCAGCCCCAGACCTCCGCTGGTCGACTCCGTGACGATCGGTGCGATCACGACCTGCCCCATCGGCCCACCGGTGGAGGCGAAGGCCTGATCCGTGAGGGTTCCCTTGGTGTCGTCCTTCGCCATCGACTCGACAGGCCCCAACGTTGAAGTCGATGTGCCGATACCCGTCGATACCAACGGGGCCTGATTCAACGCCTCAGACAGGGCTCCCATCTCCTGGGCAATCCCGAGATTCCGCAACAGGACCCCCTCTGAATTGTCCGTTGAGGGTTGGATCGCCTTGGCGGCTATGATCAGCTTTGACGAGCCCGTCTGTGACGGACTCGCCGTCGGTATCGAGCCGCCGGCGGCCTGAACGCTCTGGCTGTAGTAGCCGAGGAAGATGCCCAGATCGCCGTAGTCGATGACGTCATCCTTGTTCATGTCGTACTTGACGTCGTAACCGGAGCTCCCCTTGTAGGTGCCGAAGGCCTCGCGGAACATCGTGTAGTCGCCGACGTCCACCTGACCATTGCCGTTGAAGTCCGCGACCACGTCGGCCGATCGGCCACGGCCTGTGACGGCTATGGTGAACGGACTCTCGTCCGGATCGTCGCTCAGAATGGTGATCGTTGCCGGATAATTCAGCGCCGCCGTCGGACTGAACGTGACGGTGATCGTTCTCGATGCACCGGGCTCCAGAGTCTTCTGATCGCCCAGTGCCGTCATCGTATACACCGAGTTGTTGATGCTCCAACTACTGAAGTGCAGCGGCCCGGTGCCGTCGTTCCTCAGTGTGATCTGAATCTGGCCGAACTCGCCCACGATCAGATCGCCGAACTCGATGGCCGCATCGTTCTCTGCACCGGACGACTCCAGAACCGTCAGATTCGGTATCGCAACACCGCGACCACTCATCGTCGGAACGGTGACGATGGGACGGTCGGGATCATCACTGTGGATCTTGACGGTAGCCGTGTAGTCACCGGTGGTCGGCGGTTTGAAGACCACGGTGTATACAGGGCTGACCTCGCCCGGATCCAGCAGGCCATCGAAGCCGTCGGGGACCGTGATGGCGAACACCTCCGGATTGTCGCTCTCGACCAGCGTGACTCTCAGAGCGGACGCCCCGGTGTTGCGGATTGAGAATTGCCCCACCGTGGACGACTGGCCGATTTCCACGTTGCCGAAGTTCAGCGTGTTCGGAGAGACCGAAACCTCACCGGCCCGAACCTTGGCGATCATGCTCAGCCCGTACCCGGCGGGCGCCGGATAGGTCGTGTCGTTACTGAACAGTGTCAGTGTGCCGCTGAAATCGCCACGTCCTGTGACGTTGAACTGGGTCGTCACCGTCATCGTCTCGCCCGGCTGGAGTTCACGCACGAGTCCGGAGCCGGAGTCGGGCAGGTCGATGAACTGGAATTCCGAATCGCCCGTGTAACTCCACCCGGTAATTCGAAGGACGTCCGTACCGGTGTTCTTGATGGTGAAGGTGCGTGTCTGGCTCCCCACGGATGCGGCAAACGTGCCGAAGTCGATCTTGTTGTCGTTGGGAACGCCCGCCGACTCAATAACGGACAGGTGAGGCAGAACAATCCCCTGCCCCTGAACGGTCAGCGTCATCGGATTCTCAACCGGATTGCTATGCAGCCAGGGAGCCCCTGCCTGATCCGGATCGTTGGTCAGGAACTTGATGGTGGCGCTCGATAGACTGCCGGTCTGAGTCGGCTTGTAGCGAACCGTGACGAGGGCGGAACTCCCCGCAGCGATCCCACTCGTCGGCAACGAGCCGATCACAGTCAGGACGGAGGGATCGCTGGACACCCAGCCCGTGCCCTGGAACAGCAGCGTGGCGGACCCCGTATTGGCGATCCGTACGACGATGTCCTTGTACTTGCCTATCTCCACCTGGCCGAAGTCGAGGCTTGTTATCGAAGTGCCCGCGGTGTTCCGCACGTCGATGTCGGGCACGGTACGAACAGTTCCTGCAACTGCGAGTTCATAGTACCCGCCCGTGTTGATATACCTGGGCGTATTGTTGTAGACCTGGATGTTGGCGCTATAGGAGCCTGCCATCGGGGCGGCGAAGACCACGTCGAAGGCCCAGGATTCGCCCACAGGAATCACCCACGCCGTCGATCCATTGCTCGGATCGGGCAGTGCATGAACCAAGCCATCGGAGGAGTCAGAGGCATTGGCTGCTTCGACCACCACGAAGGGTGGTGCCTCTGTCGACCGAATTTCAGTAACCTTCAGCGGCTGGTTTCCCGTGTTCCGAATCCAGACGGTCTGGCGAACAGACGAGCCCAGTGGCACATCCCCGAACTGGCTGTACTCGAACTTCAGAGGATCGGGCGTCACGGTGATGTCGGGCGATACGACGCCCACGCCAGTGATCTGCGAGGTGTAGACCGGATCCATCTTGGCGTTGCTGTTGATAGCGATGCTCGAACCCGTCGGCAACGCTCCCTGCGTGGTCGGCGTCCACTCCATCCAAATCGAGTGATACCCGCCCACACCCAGGTCGGGCAAAGGTTCGCCCGGTGCCCAACTGTCGTCCCAGACCGTCTCTCCGGTGTCCAGGCGCATGTTGTGGTTGGCGTCATCGTATCGCTTCAACACGATGTCGTAGCCGGCCAGGTTATTGAGCTGGTAGCCCGAGACTCTCAGCGGATCGTAGCCGATGTTCTGGACTTCAAATCCGATGCCCCTGGACTTGCCGACATTCACATCGCCCAGATCGAGCACCTTGTCACCGGGGATCCCGCTGGTTTCTCGAATACTGATGTTCGGCGGACTCAGGAAGATCGCATAGTAGACGTCCCACTGATTCTTCGTGGGCCGATCGTCCTGATAGGCGATCCAGGCCCCACCCATGCCCGGACTCGTCTGGTTGTACTGGTCGTAGGTGAGTCGGACTTCAGCGGCGGCAAATGGATTCTTCGCCCATTGCTCCACGTCAAAGGCATACAGGTCCCAGTTCCCCGATCGGCTGTCGCTCCAGACCAACAGGTTCCCGTTGAAACTGTACACTTGTCCCTTCTGGCTGAACGAGTCCGTGAGCTGATAGCCCTTCTGCTTGTCCACATCGAACATGAAGAATTGTGGTGTGCTGGTACCCCACCGGTCATCCATCCAGATCACGCGGGAATTCTCAAACTGTGGAATCATGTAGCCCGCTGCGCCCTCGACGGGAGTCAGGCGAAGAGGAAGTGTTGGATTTATGGCGCCGTAGTTGTAGAGGTAGATATTCTTGTCGGTGGCCTCACGAGCCCCGGAGGTCGGCGCCACACGCCAAGCCACCCAGTCACCATACAGTGCGGGATAGTCGTCAACGGCACCCGTCACCGGTTCTGGCACCACCCAGCTCTTCTTCAGCGCGCCCGACGTCCACCCGCTGGAGGCCTGAAGGACTGTCCGGTCGAGTTCGACGACCACAATGCCCTGTCCGGCGCTCGTTGTCGCCGCCAAAGCCAGACGATCACCGTCCGCGGACACATGACTGACCGAGGTAATGGTTATTGGCTTGCCCGTGGAATCCTGGATCAGGCCCGACAGCCCCGTATAGGCGTACGTCTTGCCGGTGGTCATGTTGTACAGCCCGCCGGAGTAGGCCACCCAGTTGTCCCAGATCTCCGCATCTCGTCCGTACCCGATCTTCAGGGGAGTGCTACCCGAGACACGGTTGTAGAGATAGATGTCTCCGTCGATGTCCGGGTCCTGCGGGTAACCGCTGGAGGCGACGTAGACCACATAATCGCCACCGGTCGTGGGAGCGATTTCGCTTCCCGCGGTTGCACTCGTGATCTGATGCACATCGGCTATCGCCGGCGAGTTTCCGAGCAGGCGCAGGAACTTGCGGCCCGCGAACGGATCGGTGGGATCCACGGTATTGGTCTCAAGCGTGACAGTACCAATCACCGGAAGGTCTGACTTCGGTTTGAATGTGACATAGACGGTTACAGAACTGGTCGGCTGTACGTCGAATTCCACCTTGGGCAAGGATGTATCCCAGGTGGCGTTCTGCGTCGTCGACAGGCGATAGATGTCGGGCAGACTCGAAAGGAGACTGGCGTTGAGAACGTCTGTGGGCGACACGTTCTTGATCAGGAGCTCAACGGTCTTGGTCTGCCCCACGTCGATGAAGCCAAAGGGCAGAACATTGTCGTTGCTGACACCGACCTTCTCATCGATGGAGCCAACCGCCCCCGTCATCCCGATACCCTGGAGCAGCATAACATAAGAGCTCTGAACGGGATCGGTGGAGACGATCTCCATGATATCCAACTGAGGCCCGTAGTCTTCGAGCCCTGGGGCAAAGCGAAGTTGCACGACGATTTCCTGGCCGCGTCCCAGCCGTATGGCGCCCTGGGCGAGCTGCTGTCGCTGTTCGTCCGTCAGGACGACCTCGAAGGGAGCGTTGATCTTGAATGCCAGGATGTCCAGATCGGCGTTACCGTTGTTGGCAATCGTGATCGGAATCAGGTTGGAGGTGGCTCCTATGTGAACCGCACCAAACTGGAGAGCCCGGTCATTGGCCGTGCCGCTGGTTTCGACCACTGAGAGCATCGCCATGTTCGACTCGTGGTGCCAGCCTCGAACGTAGACCGTCTGCTCGGAGTCGTTCAGCCATGCAACGGTCACCTCATTGACCGTGTTCCCACTCTCAGGATTTGTTGTGAGCGCGAAGTCCGGCCAGAAGGCGGAGGACCACCATTGATCGACACCGTGGAAGCCCTCGGCAGTGGACGAGGCCGAGGTGAACTCCGTTGGGCTGGAGACGCCGCTGGCCGAGTTCATCTGCTCCCACGTCCGTCCGCTCTCGTTGTAACGTCGGATGAATACCTGCCGCTGCTCGCCCGCATCGTACCACCAGCCGGCCTCATTGTTGGGCCTGTACACCTTGTAGGCGGTGGCTTCGCCCGCCACATCTGCAACCGAGTACTGCCGATCATGAACCATTATGGTTCGGGAGGGGCTGTCTGTTGTAGCGCTCGCATCCAGATCAAGGGATTGCCACACGACAATCGGCTCTTGGCCGGCATTCCCAAGGGCGGTCGACATCCATACGTCGTCGGTCACCTCAGCGCCGCCGACTCGTTCCTTCTCACCTCCGGCATGGCTGATGGAAGTCCCCACGTGATGGTGGCTGTCACTCAATGCCGGAGAATTGTTCAGAATCTTCGGGCCCCAGTCTGTGCCGTCCCATTGATACCCATCGATCATGGACCCACTGAGATTGTAGGGTGCGGCGTTATCACTGAGATTCCCGTAAAACTCCGTGGTGAAGCTGATGAATGGATGTCCCGTGTCACCGATGGTCACGCTGGGCCACTTGCGAGATGCCAAGCTGATCACGGCTTGTGCGGGATCGTGGTTACCCGCCGCATAGACGATGCAGAGATCGGCCTCGTCGACGATCGTGCCGAGAAGCGTAAGGCTGCCATCCTTTTCCTGCGTCCACTTGTTGGTGTTCTTGTCGTACCATGCCGCCTTGATGCCAAAACTCTGGAACCCCGTGTCAAAGCGTCCGTCGGTGTTGCCATCCCCCGACTCACCGGACGAAAGCCCCGAGGAGTACCAGTCGCCATAGGACCAGGCGAGGACGTACGACCCCTTCACGTTCTGTCCAGTGCCCGGGGCATCGGCCGGAGTGGGAACAAACGTCAGGTCGGGATATCGGTTCATGCCCGCGTTCAGGTATCCGAGCTGCCCCGTCAGCCCCCCTACCCCGTAGATGTCCGGAGCCGTCCTGGATCCACTCTGCATGTCCTGCCAGAGATCCGTCGCCGGATCGAGCAATTGGACATAGATGTCGCTTGAACCCAATCTTGGGTAATCCTCGGCTCCGGCAATACTGACCTTTCTGCTTCGGAGCAAGCCCGGAATTCCGAGATCGATGATCTGTCGTTGCCCCATCTCATTGTTGGGCTCACGTTCGGCCGTCGTCTGTATCGCCGTCGCGCCCAGAGGGCTAATCAACAGTGTGTATTCGCCGCCTTCGTCTCCGGTGGGCGGATCATAGGGTTTGAGGCTGACACAGACCGCGTAGTTCGGAGGTTCATCCTTGCCAGCGATATTGCTCGCCACCAAACCCGTATAGGTACCGGTGTCGGACGTGTCGAAGTAGACCCAGTCTTTGCCGTCCCAGGTGTATACATCGATCACCCTGGGAGGCTGGCCTGTATTGTACGGGGCATCCCAGGAGAACGTAATATTTACCGGAAGCGCCTGGGGAAGGTCGCGGACCTCGAAGTAGTCGAAATTATCCGCCCGAAGACCGTCCAGTTCCCTGACCGGCATTCCATCCTGATTCAGCCACTCCCAAGCCAAGGCAGCCTCGCCGTTCGGCCCGGACTGGATGCTCAACCAAACGATCTTGCCACCCGTCGGCGCTATGGCCGCATGGGTCCCACCCACCAATTCCAGATCGGTGTAGCTGCCGTTCATGTACTCGGACTTGTACACATCGATAGCGTCGCCGTCGGTGATGGCGATGTAGAGACGACCGTTCAAATCGTTGATGATCCACGGATCGCAGGAAATGTCCATGATCTTGACGAGCGATCCGTCGAAGGTTTCGGGGGAGTATTGAAGGGCACTGTTGAAGAGGGATGAGAACAGGGGTGCATTGTCGGTCAGATTGACCCATGCACCAGGCTGCCCGTATTCGTCCTTACCTTCCGGATCGTAGATCTTGACCTCGAGCCATGCATCCCCGCGCCGGTTGCTCTCGATGTAAGCCATGATCGCACGGCCATCTTGAGACGTCGCCATGCGAGGGGTGGTAGAACGGGTCGGCGAATCGTCGACGCCGCCGAAGCTCATGGAACCTCGCCCCATCTCGACCCACTGATTGTTCGTTCCGGCCAATTCCGGACCAAAGGTCGTGCCGATCTGGACGGTTCGAGCTTCCTGGTTGCCGCTGGCGCTACTGATGACCTGGCGGGACAGGAAGGTGTCGTTGGGTTCGGCTTCGGCTACGGTCTGAGTAGATCCACCCTGGTTGACCGTAACGATGTAGTTGCGCTCACCCCAGGAGGCACCTTCAACCTTCAATCGAATCAGCCCTCGCTGGTTGCCGACCACAGGGTCTGTGTAGCTTTCGACGGGTGCGTTCTGGATCACGCCACCCTCTGAGACGCGGATTGGCGCGCCGTTTTGGTCGAGGATCTTGACGGTCAGATCCGTGACGGGAGAGCTGGGTGCATCCGCCCATGCCACCGTCACCGTGATGTTTTCCGTGATCAACTCATCCAAGTCTCTGACTTCAAAGTAGTCCACATTGTTACGATACTGCTGGACATAAACTTCCCAGTCCGGGAACCACTGGCTCTGGTTTGAATAGGTCAGCAGTTCGTGTCCGGTGCTGGGGTCAATCGCCACGGCAGGCAGATAGGAGGTGTACTGACGCCACCCCGTCGCATCGGGAAGCGAACCATTGAGGATGAAGTCGTACCAGGAGTGCGGACCGTCGAGCGGGTTGGTGATCATGGGGTCTTCGCCGTCACCGACCAGATACTCCCACTGGTCGCTCGTCGGATTGAACCTCGCTACGATCGGCTGAAGTCCTGTCGAGACGCTCGACCACCCCAGAACCGGTGTCCAGGTGCCTGTCGGATCCGCAGAATGAGGACCGATGTCCATGGAGAGATTCTGAAACGTAAGGCCTACGGAACTGACCGGATAGGGGGTGATACCTCGACCACTGGCCGAGCTGGTGCTATAAGGCACCCAACTCGGGCTCGTCGCGGCCTGCTCATACTTCTTGACATAGATGCCTGCGTTGTTCAGGTTGGCGTAGTCTTGATAGTCAATCCACGCGACGATGATCGTATTGTTGTTGTCAACACGAACCACCGGTTCGAGTGACATGGTATCGTCGTTGCTGATGCCTCGGCTTGGATGAGTGTCGTCGGCGCCATACTTTCCTATAGGACCACTGGCCGAATCGGTGCCAATCTCCCGCCACTCGCTGCCATTCCACTGCCGAATGTAGATTTCGTTGTTGTACTGGAATGACTCGGAGGTCCAGGCCACGATCGGATAGCCGTTCTGGTCTACTGTGATGCTCGGATTCTTGGAGTCATAGATGTCGTCACTGACGCCGCCGCCATAGAGGTTGGCCAGGACACCGTCGGTCTTGCCAAACTCAATCCCGTTGGTCAGTTCGACCCATCGTTCGCCGTCCCACTTCTTGACGACGACTTCCATGTCCTGTCCGGACTCATCGTATGCCGTATAGGTGACGATGGGCTGATCGTCTGCCCCAATAACGATATCCGGCTCGCGATTCTTGACCGAGTCGTTGTCGACCTGCCCGAGCGGGTCTGACACACTCATCGGCCGCCAGATGTTCCCATCGAAGTAGCGGAGGTAGATGTTGTCTCCCACCTCCCAGATGACATAGGGTTTGCCGCTAGAATCCAGATCGATCGCCGGATTGTACCCCGCACCCACCTGACCGTAGATTCCCTCGGCCCCGCCCAGCGCATACCACCGGAAGCCATTGAACTTCTCGACGACGATGGCCGGTGGAACATAGATAGTGCTGGGAGCGAGCCACTGAGTACGAAGCGTGACGACGATCGGCAGGCCATCCTGATCGACCGCCATCGTGCGGCTGCCCCGCTCGTCGCTATCTACCTTCAGGAAGTTGTCATCGAAGTAGAACGGATTATATGTAACCCCACCACCGCTGGCAGATCGGAAGCCCAGCTCCTGCCAAACACCCGATACATCCAGCAATCTTCTCGGCTCAAGGGGTTCGATCGAAAGACGCTTCTTGCGCTTGGCGCCGTCCTTCCTAAAAGCCATGAGACGACCTCCCACCTGTGCGCAGCCTATGGGCACTACAGGCCCAATGCGCGTAAAGGAATGGCCCGTGCAGGCAAAACCTTGGAACCTCGCTCAAGAACAAAGATAACTCTAGTCTCCCGCTCTAGATAGAATGGGAGAGAACACCCCTCGCTCAGGGCGTACTCACCCCTTTGATCGACTATATGCACACCGAAACACAAAGTAAAATCGCGCCCAACGATTTTTGCACACGATAACCCCCGCACTTACAGTATAGTAGGACCCGTATCCCGTGTTTCCACACATCGCACAACACAGAATGACCAGTTTTCTTACACACCACTGACAGTGCTATAAAGTATTATCACATTGAGGTGCTATAATGAGTGTACAGCGCAAGACCTTCTGTGCCGTTCTCATTTGCCTTTCCACAACAGCGTTATCACACGCGATGACATGGCCCCCCCTGCCGACCGTCGATGGTGCTTCGAGCATCCCCGCCCAACCCTGGCCTCAGAAGCCCGGCGACAGGCAAGTTAGAGTCGTTCTCGCCTATCCGGGTGGAACCATACAGAACATAAAGGCCACCACAGGCTTAATGCTCTCATTACACAACTGGGGAGGCACAGGGTCTGTCGGAACGGCCGACCCGTCCTTCCTGACCCAGCGCTATGATGTGGTGGCCATCTGTGTGGACTACCTCCAAAGTGGCAAATACGAACCCAACGCCCCGTACGACTTTGGATACCTGCAATCACTCGATTCCCTGCGAGCGCTATGGTGGGTTTTCGACGGACTTGTCCGCGAGAGACACGCGTTTGATCGCGGGCGAATCTACGCCGTCGGCGGGTCCGGTGGCGGCAACGTAGCCCTGATGGTCAACAAGCTCGCGCCCCGGACGTTTGCCGCCGTCATCGACATGTCGGGAATGGTCCAACTCAGCGATGATATTGCCTTCAACCTGGACGGCGGGAGTCGTCTGAATGCGGGATACAGCCGCGATCCCGCCAGCCCAGCCTACCTGAGCCGTGACGCCCAGGACATCCGGTTCATAGGCCACCCGGAACACCTGGCAGCCCTCAAACGACTTGGAAACACCTGCAAGGTGATCGTCAGCCATGGCAGCACGGACAATGTCTGTCCGGTTCAGGACGCTCGGGAGATGGTGGCCAACATGCAGGCCGCCGGCATCGATGTCGAACCCCATTTCATCACCCGAGCCGATCTCGATGGGACGGTCTTCAAGGACACGGGCCATGCCGTGGGCAATCGCACGCTGATCGTGGACCGCCTGGCCGGCAAGTACCTTTCCCCCTCATCTCCGGTGATGCGGCGCCGTTCCACCCCGTGCGACTTCGAACTGCGTGAGGAGAAGGTGCGCTATGCGACGCCTGCGGGCGTGTGGGTGATTTCGTACACCCAGGGGTTTCCCGTCGGGCGATTCGAATCGAAGGGCCAGCCGTCCGTCGAATCACACGACCGATGACGATCGCCCTCCGCCCCCCCACCCGCATGAAAAAGCCTGCCGGCCGTCTCTGCCGGAAGGCTACGTCGTGCGTCTGAACATGCCCTCTGTCAGACCGTCTTTCGCAGCATGATTCGGCTGTCGGCCACCGACACCCCCTGGCCGTCTGCATGAACGATCAGCGGGTTGATGTCGAGTTCGGAGATTTCCGGGTGGTTGCACACCATGGTCGAGAGCCGCAGGAGAATGTCGACGAGCGACTTGATGTCCGACGGCGGCTGGCCGCGGAAGCCATCCAGTACCTTGAAGGCCCGGATCTCGCGAACCATACGCTCAGCCGATATCTTCCACATCGGCGCCAGGCGGAACGACACGTCCTTCAGAACCTCAACCATGGTTCCACCCAGACCGAACATCATGAGCGGTCCGAATCTGGCGTCGCGGCTGGCCCCGAGGATGACCTCAACCCCCTTGCGAGCCATCTCTTCGATCAGGATCCCCTGGATCCGTGCGCCCGGCACCGCCTTCTCAACGTTGTCGTGGATCCGCTTGTAGGCCAGCTTGGCCTCGGAGGGACCGTCGACGTTCAGAATCACACCCCCCGCGTCAAACTTATGAACGACATCGGGGGACATCACCTTCATCACGACGGGCACGCCGATCGCCCCGGCAATCTTGGCGGCCTCCTCGCCGGTGTGGGCGATGCCACTGCGGAGCAGCGGCAACCCGTAACATTCCAGAATCGGGCGGCATTCCGACTGGGTCAGATAGCGCTCGGGGGTCCCGTTGAAAGACTGGGCGATCAGCTTGGCGGCCTTGTCCGCTTGGAGATCGTTGAACTGTGGCATCTCGCGACGCGGCATGTCCATCATCGACACCAGCCTCACCGCCGCCGCCAGGCTCTTGATGCCGTCTTCGGGGAATGCATAGTTGGGAATCCCGGCCTTCCGCAAGAACTCAACACCGGCAGCGACGTCTCGGGCGCCCATGAACGAGCAGACCACGGGCTTGTCGATTCCCGTGAGCGCCTCGGGGACGACGGCCGCCGTCGCCTCCACCTCGGTCGTCGACTGCGGCGTGAGAATGATCATTCCCAGGTCCACATTGGGATCGCTCATGACCTTCTGAATCGCGACCTGATAGCGGTCGGCCCGCGCGTCTCCGATGACATCCACCGGATTTCGAAGCGATGCCGAGTCGGGCAGTGACGGTTTCAGAGACGCCCGGGTCTCCTCGGTGAGTTCGGCCAGCTTCAACCCATGCCGTACTGCGGCATCGGTCGCCATGATGCCCGGACCACCGGCATTTGTGATGATCGCGACGCGATTGCCCTTGGGAAGCTTGTGCGTGCTGAACAGCGTCGCATAGTCGAACAGCTCGGCGATGGTGTCCACCCGCCCCACGCCGCCCTGGATGAGCAATGCATCGTAGATCGAATCCGAGCCGGCCAGTGATCCCGTGTGACTGCTGACCGCCTTGGCCCCTTCCGGAGAACGCCCCGACTTCAGACACAACATTGGCTTACCTGTCTTCCAGAAGACCTCACGGGCCGTTTCGATGAACTTCCGGCCGTTGGTCACGTCTTCCAGATACATCGCGATCACGGTCGTCTTCTCATCGTTGGCCAGGTACTCGAGCAGGTCCGTCTCACTGACGTCGGCCTTGTTGCCGAAGCTGATGAACTTGCTGAACCCCATCCGCCGTTCCTCGGCGTAGTCCAACACTGAGGCGCACAACGCACCGCTCTGCGAGATGAAGGCCAGATTACCCGGCGCCGGCATCTTCCGTCCGAAGGCCGCGTTCATCCGTACGACCGGATCGGTGTTGATCACACCGAGGCAATTCGGCCCGATCAGCGGCACGCCCGCCTTCTGAACCTTGTCTCGAAGAATGATCTCCAACTCGGCGCCCTGTGCCCCCACCTCTTTGAATCCAGCAGAGATGACCACGAAGCCTTTGACCCCTTTGGCCACCGCCTCGTCCACTACGGTCAGAACCGTCTTGGCCGGGATGATCAGCACCGCCAGGTCCACCGGTCCCGGGATCGCGCTCAGCGACGGATACGCATGGACCGCCATGATCTGAGAACTCTTCGGATTGACCGGATACACACATCCCTGGTACCCGGACATCAGCAGGTTCCTGAAGATGTCGCTTCCGACCGTGCCCGGCCGGTTGGTCGCCCCTACCACCGCGATGGACTTGGGATAGAAGATGGCATCCAGTTTCGACTTCGACGAACAGTCCGACATTCCTCAATCTCCTCAAACCCCGGCGACTATTTCATATTGGAAAGAATCCGCCGGCAAGAAAAACAGTTGCGTTAAGACCTATTGGGATGGTACTCCCCGGCCCTGATCATCAGTCGAATCATGGGTAGCAGACTCGCGCGAACTAATCCCTGGTATGGTTTCCTAAGGGTGGGTCGCCGGATTCGGTCTCTGCGGCCCCCTCATCCCCACGTCAACGAGCTTACGGCTACCGCTCCGAACAATTTCAAAATAGAATACTCGGCACCCCACCCCCGACGCAAGCCGCCGTGGACAATTCCTCAGCGGGAAGGCTCACCGTCACACGACAGAAGATGTTCGTCGAGCTCGGTCTTGCCAATGTTGCCGAAGGAACAAGCCGCTGATTCATGGGCATTGGCGAGTGCCGAAGGGGTGCCGGACAATCCCACCCTGCCGACCGCCCCTACACCAGACCGCCTGCTGGATCGCCCGGGATGCTTCGAGTACCCTTACCATCACACCCGTCGAACCCAACCCACATAGGAGGCTTCGCATGGACGCCGCTGAGGCCAAGTCTGTGATCGCATCGGTCTTCTCTACCCAGCGTCTCGGTGTGCTGGCCACTGAGGACCGAGGCCAACCTTACACGAGTCTCGTCGCTTTCGCCGCCACCGATGACCTCCGATCGCTGATCTTCGCCACGACCAGGAACACGCGAAAACACCACAATCTGATCACCACCCCCGGTGTGGCGATGCTCATGGACAACCGATCGACGCAGGACACGGATTTTCGATCCTCTGTGGCCATCACGGCCCTTGGAGCGGCCTGTGAAACGCATGGCCCCGAGCGACAACACCTCGTCGACCTCTTCTTGGCCCGGCACCCCCAACTACGCCCGTTCATCGACGCCCCCGACTCGGCGGTGGTCCGAATCGACGTACACACGTATTACGTCGTGAGCAACTTTCAGGAGGTGGTCGAGTACAGGCCGACTTGAGACTCTTCTGCTTCTCCAGACAAGAGAAAGGGGACGGGGACTGATGGAGAGTTCTGGAGGAGCCGCCTGGCGAGTGTCGAATCGACGGCGTGGTGATGAACGCCGGTACTCGAGCCGTCACCCGTGTGGCCCGACCGTCCTGCCTGGCAAGGTGCAGTGCCACCCGAATTCCTTCGTGCTGCCGCCCGAGCCCTCTCGTGGCGATCTTGGCGCTCGCGGCGGGCGGGGCCTCCGGTCGGGATGCCGTGGCCGGAGGGGTCATCTCCGCCGCCGACGGGTCCATACCATGCACAGCAGCCCCGTCATCGCCGGAAGCATCGGGCCCAGACCGCTGGAGCAATCGAAGTACGCCTCCACCTCCTGGTCAGAAGCCATGCGGAGGACGATGGGATTGTTCGAGTCTTGCGTGGCGACGTTCGCGTCACCTGGGTAGTTCGGGTCGAAGATGGTCCAGTGCCTGAACGGCTTGTGGGTCGTCTTGTCTCCATTCAGAGTCACGTCCGTCTGATCGGAATACACGGGCACGCACGGATCCGTAGGTGGTGTCAGAACGATCTCACCACTTTCTTCCGGGTCCACGCGCGTCTGCAGCCAGTAATGCGCCGTGCCACCGACCGTTACGAACACCTGGTTTCCGTCGATCGTCATCGTGTCGAAGAACTGACCGTTGGGGTCGGTTTCGGTCGTGACGGCGGTGAAGTTCGATAGCGAGATCGTCAGCGAGCCTGTGCCGGTAGGAGTGATCGCGATGCGTTCGAGAACCACGCCCGTGTTCGGCTCGATGCCGTCGAGCTCTCCGCCCGGCTCGTCGCCGTAGTCCATATCCGCCATCACCTCGGCCTGTCCCCCGGCGCGGAAGTTGTGGGCCAGGTTGTTCTCGAAGGGGAACTGGACCGTCTGCGAGATGTACGTCAGGCCGTTGGCCTCGTTCGGATCGGCCGAGCGACGATTGAGCCAGGCCCGGGCGTCGCCGCTGCTCGTGGTGACGCTCAGCGTGTAGGCGGTGGCCGACAGACGGGCATCCGTGATGTTCGCCACCACCCACAGCTCGAACGGTGTGCCGGACGTTACCGTCGCCGAGCCGGGGTTGACCAATGAGACGGTAACCGAGTTGCCCCAGGCACTGCCGCACCAGGCGGACAGGAGGATCACTGCCACTGCTATAAGAACACCTGTATTCCGTGTCATCGAAAGACCTCCCAGAGCTGGGTACTGGCGGTTATACCTTCTCCAGCAGTTGTAATGCCACCCCTTCGCTTGGTCCCACCCATACCTACCGCATCGATGCCAAGTTCGGGGCTAGAGCCAGTTGTTGTGGCCTGCCAGCATGAACTGCTCGGGTGTCAACCCCTCCGCCGAGTCGCACCCGAGGCAGATACTCCCATTCGGACTCTCGGATACCGTGGCGTACCAGGGTTCAAGGCTCGTCCCCTTGAACTGCCAGATCCAATACCGATGGTCACCTACCTGGGCCGAGCGTAGAAACGTCAAGTCTTCCGCGCGCAAGTCCGCGTCCGCCTCCAAAGAGAGATACTCCACCAACTCGTCCAGGAAACTCCAATGCCTCTCCGTTTCTGCTTCGTTGAGTGTGCGAAACTCTACCTTCATCCTGGCCAAGTCTTCACGCGTCTCGGGAACGTCGTTTTCCGGATTCATGTGAACGTTCCTTGTGCGGCAAGAGCATGGTAATTCATCATTGGATTCGTCCGACCTTTCTGAAATCCACATTGCTAAACTTGTTTTCGCGGATGATATCGGCAACTCTCTCCGTCACGAGTATAGTATTGACCCCTCGCGGATTCATGAAATCGGCGTTATTCCAGAACTCCCTGTCGACCACGAGACGCCACCTCGATGGCCCACCCACAGGTTCGCCAACTCGCCGACCGCACTTCACACAAGGAGGCCGGAACTCAACAGTGCTCTTTTCGGGAACAAGATCAACGTCCTCGATGACATGGAGATCCCAAAAAGGGGGGCCCGTGTACGGCCACGGGACGATTGGGCGCTTCCGTTTCACTCTTTCAGGTGGCTCGCGCATCTGCAGGGGCCACGCAACGTATCCCTTCAGACTTTCGGCCTCAAAGGCCACCTTGACGCGTTCCGTCACCGCAAACTCGCCGTGGTATCCAAACAGGAAGTCGGGAATCACGTCGGAACCCGGCTGCCATACAACAGTGAAGGGGCCCGTTCTGCGCCTATGCACCGGCAGAAAGCACCTCGGGCACTCCTCATGTGGGTCCCGGAAGGGAATCGGTTCCGCCCGGTCAACTGATGCGAACTCCTGCCCCCTTCTGTCAACCGGTACTAAGTCGAATAGATCCATCGCTGCCGTTCTCCTGAACAAAGTCCGAAGACTCATTCTACCTCCCCATCCCCAACTCGCCGAGAACGTGCGATCTGAGCAATTTGATCTGTCCAATCATTTGCTCACTACTCATGCCGTCGTTCAGCATATCGTAAATTGCTTCTCTCCAAGTCTCGTTCCACCAGCCCCCACCATGGCCCCAGGGGGCATGGAGATATGTGTGCAACTCGTCTGAGATGTGATAGATATTGGGCTCGCCTGGCTTCCCAATCACCTCCCTATATACCTCGGGCCTTTCCCTTCTTAGCACCCTGAGCATCTCACCCGGGACCATGTGGTGCCACTTCTTTGTCACTTGTTGTCCCGCCTGCTCTGCAGCCCTGGAAGCCTCCGCGATTCTCCTCATTTCAATCCGGTGCCGACCAAAGGCTCGGAGCGCCTTGGCACTCGCCCCAGTGAATTTCGATAGCATCTTAAAGCCAGCACCGGTCAGGTAGTCCAAGGCAAGACCGGCAGCGCCCGCCTCCCAAGCTATGTCAACAACGCTGCTCAGGGAAATGTTGCGCATCTCGTAGGCGTAGGCAATGTCGTAAGCTAAGCGATGTCCCACCTCTACCGTCCTATAGGCAGAGTATGCTAGCATTGCGTTCCCGGCGACCGAGAGGGTCACACTCAGCCAGTTCCTACCCGATGGGTCAGCTCCAATTGAGGGATTGGCGCCCATCGCCAGATACAGGTTGTAGCTATCTGCATATTCGGCGGGGTCGCGTTGGAGGAAACGGCCGTGGGTGGGGTCGTAGAATCGGGCGCGGAAGTCGTAGACCGTCAGGGTCTGCGGTGAGGCGCCGGGCGTCTTGTAGC
>CAYUQT010000088.1:0-28959 GCA_964446835.1 uncultured Planctomycetales bacterium
CGTCTCAGCCGACTCGACGTCGCCCCCCGGCGTCGGCCACCCAAACGCTACTCAAACCCCCGCCTTTGGCGCATCCTAGCATCTGGAGTGCCGAACAGGATTGAGTGCGCCCCTCTTCCGGACCGGACGCGAGGATGATTCGTTGACCTCATCTCCAACTTGACTAGAATGTCGGCAGTGCAGTGACGGCGGGTTTTCACCTTTCCGACCAACGTCGGCGTTTTTCCCGTGTCCTGATTTCTATATGGGAGTATCCAAGATGAGCGAACGCGCGAACCTGTCGGTTTCCATGCTCACGATCATCCTGGCCTGTCCCGCCCTCCTGACGGGCGCGGAACCTGCACCCGTAGCCGAATCTACGATGCTAACCGTGATCGGCCAGGCGGCGGGAACAACTCTGAAGTCCGAGGAAGAGGCACGCCTCAACGCGATGCGCAGGGCCGTGGAACAGGCCTGCGGAACGCACATCAACTCCATGAGTCGGGTGAAGGAATATGAGCTGAGCTTCGACAAGGTCATCGCCCAGTCGAGCGGGTTTGCCCGGCTGGCCAAGGTGATCCAGGTCGATCGAGCCGAGGGCGTCACGTACGTCAAGGCCGAGATCGAAGTCTTCCCGGCCCGCTTCAAGCGGAAGTGGGAAGAACTCGCCATGAAGTATCAGGCCGAGGGCAAGCCCCGGTGTGTCATGATCATCGTAGAAGACGACGACACGACGGACAACAAACGAGCGAGGACCAACGGCACCGTTCAATCCGAACTAGAGGGATTCTTCATCAGCAAAGGCATCCAGATGATGGATCAGCCGCGAGGAGAAGACGTCCGCGACCGCGATCTGAAGTTGGCAGCCATCAACAATGACGTGAACAAGATCGCATCGGCAGGAGCGGCCTTCAAGGCCGAGATGGTGATCATGGGGCGTGCCGAAGCCACCCCCGCCGGTACCACCGAGATCGGAGGTATCACACTCTACAAGTGGCAAGCTGTGATGACCCTGCGCGCGGTCCAGACGGATTCCGCGCAGATCCTCATGTCCCGCCAGTACACGCAGCTCAAGAACACCACCGGAAGCACCGGAGGCGGAGTCATGGCTCTTGAGGAGCTGGTGAAGGAGAAGAAGGGCGATATCCTGCGCGACATCGGCGAGGCATGGCGCAAACGAGCCTTCGACCACCGAACCATTCAGGTCAGCCTGCGTCCAATAGACTACGTCCAGGCAGTCAAACTGATTGAAAAGATCAACGCCATGGACGGCACCGTCGAGGCCCGTCTCCGCGAGGTTACTCAGGGCATCGCAGATATCGAGGTCGACTGGAAGTACAAGATCGACAACCTCGCCTCCCGTCTGGGAGAGCTCGAACTCGACGGCGGAGCCAAGATCGAGATCCAGGAACGCACCGGCGACCGCCTCATGTGCAAGCTCGTGAAGTAACGCGTCGGTGAGAGGGCTTTTGGCGACCGACCCAATTCGGCAGCAGGGTCCTACCACGTTGATTGCGATGTGCGGGTTGCCCGCACCTGCCGGCCCCGTCCCTATCCTCAGCGTCAGCTTTCTCCCGTAAAAACACTCAAGGCTCACTATGTCTGAAAATAGGGTGGAAATCCGGTGGACACGAGACTCTCGATCGCATCCTGAATGCTGGCCTATGTGTGCCTTCAGCCGATGCCGTAAAAAAAGTCAAGGGCCGGGAGGGAACCGGCCCTTAGAGGGAGTAGGAGGTTTTACTTCACTGCTTGGGAAAGGGTCTTTTTTCTTTTCTCTTCACTTATAGATAGGCCTCGCCAACACTGCGAGTCCATGACTTTCTCAAAAAATGTTTCCGATCTTCCGGCGGTGCATGTTGAACCCTCGGCGCACTCGGTGAATTAGCATCCGCCGGCCAGAGAACGGAGCCAAGGCCCCCCCAAGCGAAACCACGGTGCAATTACGGTAATATTAAAGCCAATACCTTCCAATCATCCTGATGTTCTCGCCCACTATAAATTGGCGTCTCTGAGCAACCCGGCCCGCATCAAGATCGAAGTCCCAAGAGACCGTTCTAGCAAAAGATCCTTGACCCCAAGGGGGTTGTCCGCCTACCACTTCATGCGGGACGTGCCCGCCTCATGCGGTGCATTGGCGCGCCGAGTACCCCGAGTTAAGGCCGATAGTGACGTAATGCCTTTCCATCAAGCATGTTATGTCATCGGTCGAACACTGGCATCGTTGTTCACTACTTAACAGGAGGATGAAATGGCCCTGCGCAGATGCGTCATCTGGACAGTTGTGATCTCATGTGGAGTGCTTTGCCTCAACACCGTGACGGCAGCCGGCGCGGTCACCCAGACGTACATGATCGATGACGAGACACGCATCGACAGCCGCTCATCGACCTACAACTACGGAGTGTCTACCAGCGTCCGGGCGATCGTCAACGGAAACGACGGGTCCCTGGTCAGATCGCTCGTTGGACTGCCCCAGGAGATGTGGTCCATACCGGCCGGTCAGACCCTGCTGAGCGCCAAGATCTACTTCTACACCTGGCAGAACAACACCGGCGACCGCTCCGTACAACTCCACCCACTGACGGGTGCCTTCATCGAGGGCAGCGGCGATGGAACCCTTTCCGGTGACGGGGCAACGTGGCTGACGTATGACGGGGTCCACACGTGGTCGAGTGGAGGCGGAGACTACGACCAAGGCACGTTCGTCACTGCGGACGAGTCCACGAACTGGTTCACCTGGGACATTACCACCCTCTGGACGAACTCGAATCTCCGAACGTATGGTGCCCTGCTGAGGATGAACGACGAGTCGAACCCCGGTGCCGGAAACCAGCCTCGCGTGACACTCACCAGCCACGAAGGAGCGGAAGGCAGTCGCCCGTACGTAGAGGTCACCTACATTCCCGAACCCGCGTCCATCGCGTTGTTCGGCCTGCTGGCCGGTGTGGCGGCGATCCGACGCCGCTCCGTGCGTCCATCAGCGATGTAGTATCAGCAGACGAAACCAGCGACTGGACAGCTCCCGGCAGACCTACGCAACACTGCGAGGTCTGCCGGGAAATAATCTCTGAACCGAACCGCCGTTACGCCTCCTCCACTACCTTGAAGCCCATAAGCGTGCCCAGATGGCAGATATCTCGCATGCGATCGCCGTAGAAGACCGCGCGATGCAGGCGTGTCATCGTGTCGTCGCCGTCGAGGAGACCACCTCCCCAGTTCATGAACATCTTGCGGGCATCGGCAACTTGCGTGACGAACTGCGTGCGGCAGCCCAGATCGTTGTGCGTCACCTCAATGATCTTCCCGGTTGAGATCAGCATCGCATTGAGGTTGACGAACTTGGCGCACGTCACGACCTGACCGACACGATTCTCAACCTCGAGCGCCACGCCGCGGCCGCTGTCGGTTTGTGTCCGAATGCTGAAGGGGAACCGTGTGCCGCTCGGTCCGTCCATCTTGGTGGCCGACGTGCAATGGAAATGGATCAACGCGTTGCGGGCCGTGTCGAACACAGGATCGGTGATGAAGCCGGGCACGTTGAACGCGTAGTTGAACATCAACATGGTCAGCGCCGAGTCCATGTCGCCTTCGCACGCACCCACATAGCCCATGTCGTTGAGCTTGCTGAACGTGAAACACCCCTTGGCAGGCGCACCCATGCAGTTTGAACTGGTAATCGCCTGTGCCCGCTCGCGAATCATGAGGCCCTTCATCGCCAGGAAGAACCTCGCCGATTCGATGATCTCCTGCCGGGTGGGTTCGACGATCTTCTTGGCCTGGCTGATCCAATACTGTTCGGCCTCCGCCTCAGCCGCCTTCGGGTCCACCGCATCATAGAGTTTTTGCGTCTGCTCGACCGTGATCGGGATGATCTCTGTACCGAGCTTCTTCTTAATCTGCTCGTAGGAACAGGCCGCCTTGGTTCCGACAGGACCGCGAATCACGATCATCCGCGTCTGCCGCATTCGGGGTGCGACCCGCATCAGCCGGACAATCTGTTCCAGTTCGCTCCAATCGCTGGTTGGCAGCAGAACGACCTTCTTGCCGGCCTTCTGATACTGCGGAAAGTCCATCCAGCCATGACCGCTGTAGGGTTGTGAGAAAATGGCGGCCTGTACGCCGACGTCCATGATCTTGTTCAGCATCGGCGCCTCGCCGCCGTGGCCAGAAAGGTGAAACAGCAGGACACCGTCGGCGCCCTTCATTTTGGGTACCACCTCGTCGACATTGGCGGGAGGAATGAAGTCGCCGCCGACGAACTCGACGTCCCCGAGCTTCTTGGCCAATTCAGCGAGGTACTTCTCGAGCTTCTCGATTTCCGCCGTAGGCCTAGAGAGGTAAATCCCACCGGTTCGACCGGCGAACACCTTGTAGATCTTCACGGGCGGCATCTTAGGCCAATCCTCGCCCTGAGCACCCATCGCGGTCTTTGCCCCGAGCTGGCTGGCCAACAGAATGCCACCGGCAGTGGCGCCGATAAACTCCCGCCTGTTCAGTTCGCTGCTCATGATCTGTCCCCAAAGAAAGAGATGAAGAGGTGCGTCCGTGGATACACCTTGAACCTTAATCCTATCTACTCCAATACGATCACCGTGTCCAGTGCGTCCCATGCGTCGCTCGAACCAAGCCGGAGATGTACGCCTTGGGCATCGACCGACAGTCTCACGGCATGACCATTGCCGAGCCGCCTCGCCGACGTAAACCGACGACCGTTCGCAGGGGCAGGAAGATCGAAGATCGGTTCGCCGGAACGTTCACCCTGCCTCTGCCGCGTCTGCGGCGGCTGCAGAACGTGGACATACGTGATCTTGCCGTCAGGCGATTCGGTCGCAACGAACCGCACCGCCTTGAACGGCGTCTTCTCGGCTGTGACATAGGCCGCGCTCGGTCGGGTGCCGAAGACCGCCGGCCGGACGCGATCGAGGCATGTCCCGAACTGTTGGGCAAACTCCCGAACGCCCGGTTCCCAGCGACCGCCGACGTACGGACCGCAGGCCCACGCGACACCACCCGCATTGCCCTTCGTCCCCGCCAGGAACACCGTGTACTGAAAGGCAAACTCGGGGCAGATGCGGACGAAGCCCTGCCGTGGGATCCAATCGTGCGTGATGACGGCATTCATCTGCCAGGTGGTGGCCGGATAGGGATCGCTGAACTCCTCATGGGCGCCGTAATCCACGCACGCCCGGCTCAAACCCGAATTCTGAATCAGCCACGCCTTCGGCTGGCGGCTCAGAATCGTCCTTCTCAGGCGGGGTTGATCGACTTGCTCGGGCAGGCCGCCGTCGATCCAGTAGCCGGCCACGTCCTTACCGTAGCGATCGACCACCTCGGCCACGGTCTCGCTCACAAGGTCGTTCCAGCGGGCAAACGGTGGTCCGTCGGTCCACCCGGCCCGCTGTTGGTCTTCCTTGGAGAAGTCATGCCCGTCGCTGGGATGAATGTAGAGGATCAAGCGGATGCCCGTCGGCCGCAGGGCATCGATAAGGTCACGGATGACATCGCGTTTCGAGCAGTGTCCGGGCAGTCGTCTCGTCAGGACCTTGCTGGGATACAGGGCCGCCATCGTGGCGTGCCATGTAGTGAATTGCAGGTACTGTGCACGCATGGACTGCGCTACGCCCACAAGATCGGCAACGTCGAGGTTGTCTGCGAGTTCGTCGAGGCCGGCGGGGGCCTTACCGTCCGACCATGTTGTGCCGCCACCGGGGTGTTCGCAGACAGGGTGCAGGTAATGCACGAACAGCCCCAGGCGCATATCGGAAAACGAAGCGTCCGCCACCCTCATCGGCGATGGACTGGGTGTCCCGCACGCCTCCGCCGCCAACCCTGCGCTTCCGCCCAGCGATCCCGCCGAAAGAGCCCCGACAGCAACCGCCGACCCCTTGGCAAGGAATTCCCGACGACCCATTTCGTGAGCACTATGTGTGGACATAGTCAATTGAAGAACCAGTAGATCAACCCCATGACGACGCCCAGGATGGCCCAGAGCGACCACACGAGCTTCGAGCTTCTCTCTCCCACATGGGCATCACGCAATCTGGGCAATGCCTTCTCCGGAGGCGGAGGCGGCGTAACCAGCGACACAAAGATCATCAGAACGGTGAGCACCGCGAACAGGTAGAAGGAGACCATCAGGTAATGCGGCCAGAACTCCTTGCTGGGGTAATCGGCCAACTGGCACCCACCGACCCCCAAGCTGACGATCGAGCCGATCACCAGCGTGATCAGTGCTGCCGGAGCCGTCGCCCTCCGCCACAATGTTCCTACCAGGAAGACGGCAGCCATGGGCGGGGCGAAGTAGGCGATGATCGATTGCAGCAGGTCAAAGAGGTTCCTGCCTGCAAGATGCATGGCCAATGCACAGATGATGGCGATGATCGCCGCACCCAGTGTCGTCAGCCTGCCGACCCAGCGAATCTCGCCGTTCCCGGCGTTCGGCCGGATCTTCTTGCAGTAGACGTCCAGCGTGAAGACGGTGCCGAATGAGTTAAGCCCGGCGTCCACCGTACTAACCAGGGCCGCGATGAGAACCGAGATGATAAGCCCCACCATCCCGGGCGGCAGCAGATTGACCACCATCGTCATGTACGCCTCGTCGGGGTTCTTCAGGCCGGGATACAGCAGGAAACACAGGATACCCGGCAGATAGAACAGGATCGGCGTAATCACCTTGAGAAAGGCAGCGAATATCGCCCCCAATTGCCCCTCGCGGGTGTCCCGAGCACCCAGCACGCGTTGGACGATCGTCTGATCGGTACACCAGAACCACACGCCCAGAACGGGGTAGCCCAGGATGATGGCCGGCCACGGATAGTGAACGTCATTGGCATCCCGAAACAACCGCCAGTAGTCCGGAGGAACTTTGTGGGCCAGCGCGTAGACCCCCCCTGCCTTCACCAGGGCAATGACCAGCAGCACGACCGACCCGATCACCATCAGAACCACTTGGAAGGCATCGGTGACGGCCACGGCCAACAAACCTCCGGTGACGGTGAAACTGGCCGACACAGCCGTCAGAAGCAGCACGCACACCCAGAGAGGCCAGTTCATCAACTGGCTGAGTAGCAGCCCCCCGGCGTACAACGTTCCGCCCAGCCAAAGCACGACCGTGGTGAACAGTGCGTACCAGGCCAGAAAGTCCCGGCACGACCGGCTGAACCGGCGTTCGAGGAATTCCGGCATCGTGCTGATCCGGGTGTTCATGTAGTGCGGAACGAAGACCATCGCCAACAGCAGGAGGAACCACCATGCGAGCCATTCGAAGTTGGCTGCCACCATGCCCGACGAGTAGGCCACGGCGCACGCGGCCAGCATCATCGAGGGGTTGATGTTGGTCCCCATGATCGAGAAGCCGATATAGGGCCATCGCAGACTTCGCCCCGCCAGAAAGAGGTCTTCCGAATTCTTCCGTCGGAAGCTGACCCAGAACCCCAACGAGAGTACGCCGACCAGATAGACGGCGATGACGACGAAATCCAACGCTTTCAGCGAACCGGCGATGTTCACGATGCCTCCTCGGTCGAAGTGCAGAGATTCCACCCGTGCCGCTCACCACGGGGTCTGCATGGTATTCGGAATGCGTTGACAGGAGAAGGGCCTCCCCACCAAACACTCTTGCGAGTCCCCCGTCTCTACGAGCCGAGCGTCGCACGTATCCAGACGCCCCCCCCAACGGCAACGACCTGATGTCGTAGTGTCACCATTGCCGAACTCCGAGGACGCCGAATCGAATCGACTCACTTTTCCCTTGGACCCAAGCCATCGGAAGTGGTCTAATGTCCCGGGATTCTCACAGAAGGAGCCTGATCCATGAAGGGATACATGGGACGTATTCTCTGGGTGGACCTGACCAGCCGCACGATTGAGTCGCAACCTCTGGCGGACGATCTTTGCGAGAAGTTCATCGGCGGCTATGGGATCGGCGCCAGAATCCTTGTGGATCGCATCCCAGCCGGCGCCGACCCCATGGGCTCGGACAACGTGCTCGGAATTATCACTGGTCCATACACTGCCACAGACGCTATCGTTGCGTCGCGCTACACCGTCGTCGGCAAGTCTCCTCTGACCGGTGGGTGGGGCGACGCGAACTCCGGCGGATTCTTCGGACCGACACTCAAGCACACGGGTGTGGATGGTGTGTTCTTCACCGGCATCTCCGACAAGCCCGTCTACGTGCTCATGGAAGAAAGTGGCGTCCGTATCGCCGATGCCTCCCACCTCTGGGGGCTGGATGTCAATGAGACCGAAGATCGCCTGAAGGCCGAGCTGGGCAGCGACATCCGCATCGCCTGCATCGGACCGGCAGGGGAAAAGCTGTCGCGCATCGCGGCCATTATGAATGATCTATACCGGGCGGCCGCCCGATCCGGACTCGGGGCGGTCATGGGCTCCAAGAAGCTCAAGGCCGTCGTGGTTCGCGGCAAGGCCAAGGTGCCCGTAGCGGATCCAGATCGCCTCAAACAGCTTCGCAGCCAGGGCATGAAGCAGATCCGTGACGGCACCGGATTCTCCAAGTTCTACACCGACACCGGAACGCCCGGCTACACCGTCATCGGCGCCGAGAGCGGCGACTCGCCCGTCAAGAACTGGAAAGGTGCGGCAACCGTCGACTACGAATATCCCAAAGAGTTTACGTACGAGGCCCAGGAAGCCTTCGTCGAGAAGAAGTACGTATGCTACCGCTGCCCGATTGCGTGCGGCCACACGGTCAAGATCAAAGAGGGTGCCTATGCCGGCGCGGGCGGACTCATCCCCGAATACGAAACCCAGAGCGCCTATGCCAGCAATGTGGTGAACTATGACTTCCGTTCGGTCGTCAAGGCCAACGATCTGTGCAACCGGCAGGGGCTGGATACCATCTCGGCAGGGGCCACGGTGGCCTTCGCCATCGAGTGCTTTGAGGCGGGTATCATCTCCGAAATCGACACAGAGGGGGTCCGCCTCGATTGGGGCAACCACGAATCGATCGTGAAGCTGACCGAGATGATCGCCGAACGCCGGGCGATCGGCGACCTCCTTGCCGAAGGACCCGTTCTGGCGGCCAAGAAGCTCGGCAAAGGCAGCGAGGCCTTCGCGATCCACGCCGGTGGATCACCGCTGCCGATGCACGATCCGCGGTTTGAGCCCACCTTGGGCGTCATCTACAAAACAAACGCCACCCCCGGCCGGCACACGCAGGCCTGCCAGTACCTTCTGGCCCCGAACCACCCCGTCAAGAATATGCCTATGTTCGGCCAGGGCACCCGAATACAGGAGGGACGAGGCAAGTTCATTCGAGTGTCCACGGCCATGGCCCACATCTTCAACTGCGTGGGATCGTGCCTCTTCGCATACCTCTCGACGGAGATGAACTTCCTCATCGAGCAGCTCAGTGCCATCACGGGCAAGGAGTGGAGCTTCGACGAGTTGGTCGAGACCGGTGAACGCATCGAGAACGTCCGCCAGGCGTTCAACTGGAAGCACGGCATCCACCCGCTCGATGTGGAGATTTCCGAACGAGCCATCGGGCGTCCGCCGCTGCCGGCCGGCCCGACAGCGGGCATGACGGTAGAGATGGACAAGCTCATCGCAGAGTACTTCCAGGATATGGGCTGGGACCCCACCGGCCGGCCCTCTCTGGAGCGTCTGCAGAAGCTCGGTATTGCCGAACTGGCGCCCTTGTTTGCCTGAAGCTCAGTCCGGCAAAGGCTGCCCGCAACACGAAGGTCAGAGCCTTCCTGCCCGAAGGAGACACACGAATGCCGCACGAATCAAACGGTATGGCCCAAGACCTGGCCTCCCGACGACCCCACGACCAGGGTCCCACACGACGAGGTTTTCTTGGCATGACGGCGGGCGTGGGCCTTAGTGCGAGCCTGACCCATTTGGGTTGGGCCGAGGAAAGCGCTGCCGCGGGCAAGGTCATTGTTGGAGCCCATCCGTGGGTGTATGCAGCAACTCTGCAGGACTATGACATTACCCCCCGACTGCCCGACATCTTCGCTGACATGCGCTACGCCTGCCTCGATGGAATCGAGCTGATGCACACTGCCCTGCGACCCGATGATGCCGTCCCGCGAATTCGGGCCCTCATCGACACGTACCAACTCCCGGTCATCGGCACATCATTTGGCGGAACGATGTGGGACCGGGCTCAACATGCCGAGGTCCTGACCGATGCCGAGAAGGTTGTCACCCAATTGGCCAAGTTGGGCGGAAAGACACTCGGCACGTCCGTCGGCGGTGCCCCGAAGAAGAAGACCCCCGAGCAACTGGACGCCCAGGCCGAACTGCTGCGCAAGATCATCTCGCTGTGCGACGCCCATGGCGTCACGCTCAATCTGCACAACCATACGTACGAAGTCGTCGACGACATGCACGATCTGCGAGGTACCCTGGAGCGGATCCCCAATGTCAAGCTCGGCCCGGACCTCAATTGGCTGATTCGAGGAGGGGTCGATCCAGCCAAGTTCATTCGTCAGTATGGCAAGCAGATCGTATTTCTGCACCTGCGGGACCAGAGGACCGACGGCCAGTGGTCCGAGGCCATGGGCGAAGGCAACATGGACTATGTCGAGATCGGCAAGGCGCTGCGCGAAATCCAATTCCGTGGTTGTGCAGTAATCGAACTGGCGCACGAGCAGAAGTTCAGGACGACCCGTCCGCTTCGCGACAGCCTCAAGCTCAGCCGCGAGGCCGTGCGAAAATCGATCGGGTTCTGACGTCCCTTCGACCGCCAAGATCCCGTCGGCCAAGCCACCGAGGAACCTCTCAACGAAGTGTCGTCTGTGCCACGGTCTTAGGGCCTTCCTCTGTACGGTCGCATGAGGATTGCCCCGAGCACGCCCAAGAGCATCCACGGAACCATCGCCGACGTCAGGCAGAGCGGTGAGAACGTGCCGGGCACAAAGGCGCCGGCCGTAACGGTCACATCAACCGTGACCTCCGCATAAGCCATCTGGTTGACGGAATCGCGGACCATCACGCTGTAGGTCTTCTTCTCGGTCGGCTGGACGGTTGTCGTGGCTTCATTGCTGCCCGTGCTCCAACTGTAGACGTACGGCGGCCTGCCCCCCGAAACGACCGCACTGAGCTGAGTACTGTTGCCCAATGGAATCGAAGGAGGATTGGCCTGAGCCGTGGCGAGTAATTCAGCCGCCACCTCCACCGTGACTTCGGCAGTCGTTCTCTGGCTCAGGGCGTCCACGAGGGTGGCCTGATAGGTCGTCGTTATCGC
The DNA here is from genome assembly GCA_964446835.1 of uncultured Planctomycetales bacterium. GTDB lineage: Bacteria > Planctomycetota > Phycisphaerae > UBA1845 > JAFGLZ01 > CAYUQT01. Next base: position 11,201 of record CAYUQT010000088.1, read on the forward strand.
AGGTTGAACCGAGATGCTCGCACCGGCCTGCCCACTGCTCCACGAAATCAGATAGGGACTTATGCCACCCGAGGGCACGGCCGTGAGGATGGCCGTCTGACCTGCCGGAATGGCGTTTGGTTCGGCCGATACTGTCAGTGAAGGCGTGCCGACAACCGTAACCGTTACCTCCGCCGATGCCCGTTGGTTCGACGCATCGGCAACGGTCACGGAGTAGGTAGCAGTCTGTGAAGGGTGGATACCGAAGCTCTGGGTTGTCTGTCCTGTGTTCCAGGAGTAGCTGTACGGACCGGCCCCACCTGAGGGGGCAGCCGCAAGGGTCGTGCTCCCGCCGCCAACAACCGTCGCCGGCTGCGCCGAGGCCAATACCGAAAGCCGGCCGACCGCCGGAACCGTAATATCCGCCGTCGTCGTCTGACCAACCGCATCCGTCACCACAACGCGAAACCACGTGCTCTGATAGAGGACGGTGGAAAGCGATGATCCCATCTGGCCCGAAGACCAGGCATAGGAATACGGCGGCATTCCCCCCGTCACGCCGACCGTTAGGGTTGCCGTCGTCCCGGCCAGAACCGCTGCCGGGCTCGGCGTGATAACGGCCGAAGGCGGAGATGTCACCGTCTTGAACGACCATACCGGTCCGATCGCCTGCCCGACATCATTTCGGGCTACCACCCGCCAGTAGTAGGTCTTGTTCGCTCCGAGTCCTGAAGGTGCAAAGTTCGGTTCGGACAGCCCCTGTCCGACCAGAGTGGCCGGCGGATTCGTCGATCCAAGATAGACGTCGTAGACGGTCTGGCCGCTTGTGGAGGCGATGACCAGCCCCTTGCCATGAACCGCTCTGCCCGGCGAGAGGGTCCCCATCTCTCCATACCAAGAAGCCGCTCCTGTAACAGAATTCACCGTGCACAGGTAAGTGCCATCGGGGTATATGCTTTCACCCGCCAGGTAGAGCACACCCGTATCCTCGTCAAAGTCGAGTTCGCCCTCACCATTGAGCAACGTGTATTCCAATGAGCCGACCACCGTGGCAACACCACCGGTTCGATGGATACGGACCAGCACGCTACCACTGCCGGCCACCGCAAATATCTGGCCCTTGGCGTCGATAGCAATGTCATGGACGTTTCCGGCACCCAACACACCGGCCACGCGGGTCGCAGTCCCGCCGTTTAGGTCAATCGTGTAGAGGGACGAGACGCCCGTGCTCACATTCGTGCCGATCGCGTACGTCGTCCCCGTCGTCGGATCCGTCGCCATACCGCACCATCGCTCCCCCGATGCCGGTGTCGGAGACCCGATCGTCGTCGTATCACCGGTCGCCACGTCAATCCAATCCAGAACCGGAACATAGCGCCCCAGAGCAACCACACCCGTCCTGTCACCACCCGCGGCGAACTCAACCGCCCCATACTCCACCCTGCTGCAGGACACGACCGACCGGAGATCATTCGGATGACTCATCGAGAAATCGACTACCGATGGAATGCCGTCGAGAACGCCGATCGCCAGAGAAGTGGGCCTGCCGCTCCCGCTCGTATCGCTCCAGGAGAGTCCGACCGTTAAGGGACGGCCCGTCGACCCGCTCGACGGAGACGGACCTGTGGGCACGGGCGGCCGCCCGTCGAGAACGGTCACCGCCACGGTCGCCTCATTGGAGTACCCTCCCAGAGGTAAACTAGCCCCGTCGTTCGCCTTGAAACGGAAACTGTCCGATCCAAAGTAGGCTGCCGTCGGCGTGTACGCCACAACACGCCCCGAGTAGAGAAGGGTATACGGAACCGTCTTGATCGTGCCCCCATTCGGATCGCTCAATCGGCCGTGTGTGGGCAGGGCGGTGATGACATAATCCATCGGCGAACCCGAGGAAGATCGGACATCATCGATCGCCGGCAGGCTGATCCTCCACGCCGTGCCCATCGGAACCGACACCGAGCGGTTGATCGCATGAGGCGGCGAAGCACTTCCCACCGGTATCTGGATATCGTCGAGCCAAGCGACGCCGAGACCGGTTCCGTTCGTCGGAGTGCTGTCAAACGCCCACGAGAATGTGTGACAGCCCGGCGAAATCGAACATGAGCAGGACATCCAGGTCGAATTGGGCGAATCCACCGCCAGTTGTGGCTCTCCGTCGATGCAGAACACAAACGTGGTATTGTCCGCCCCCGGAATGATCTTGTGCCAGAACGACGCTGTCCCAGCGACGCAGTTGAGCGTCACTTCAAGGATCGCGCGTCGCCCGCTGCCCTGGATGTTCGTGCGCGCGGCATAGGTCCCCGAGTGTCTGTCATCCGATGAGACTTCCCACAACGATAGACCGCGGTTGACCCAAGGCAGGCTGCTGAAATCACCGGTCTCGAAACCCTCCTGCGACCCGATGGTCAGCACGGCGCGCAGCGCGGTAGTCTTACCGCTGGTCGTGTCCGTCACGGTGATATTGTCTTGATAGTCGCCCGGTGAAAGCACATCGGCAGACGAGTTGATCGAAACGACAAGGCCGACCGACTGACCCGCCGCCAAAGTACCCGAGGCGGGTGTAATGCTGCACCATGACTGAGTGTGCGAGGCGGTCCAGCTCAAGGATGAGCTCCCCCCGTTGGTCAGCGTATACGTCTTCGAGTTGGGCTCGAACGGACCGCCGTCAGGCCCCATCGTCGTGAGGTCTGTCGTCGGACTGACCGTCAGGTTGCTGCTGCCCGAATAGACCACGTACGTGGCGTATTCGCCGACCGTGCAGCGACCATACTCAATCCGCATGTATCCGCCTTCTCCCCAGGTGGTGTCCCATGAATTGCGGAGAATCCAAACGCCCGCACTACCCTGGCTGTCATCCCAGCCGACCAGACAGACGATGTGATCAGTGGGATCCGTATCGTGGAAGTTGAACACACCCCCCGTGTATGCACCGAAGGCGTACGAGCCGGCGGTCACACACACCGCCACCGGTCCGTACGTGTAGATCGCCTGTTTGATCTCCTGGACGGTCGGAGTCTCGGCGTTCGCACCCACATAGCCCCACGAATCGATCACGTAGTGATGAGCGTACGGGCCGCCGCAGGCCGTATCGAGTGCCTGATACGGAAAGGCGGATTCCAGCACGGCACCGAATCCACCGCATTTACCCGGAGTGTTCTGGTGATATTCATGAACGTAGTAACCGCCATCGCAACCATAGGACTCCCTGTTGCAGCTCACCAGCCACTGCTCTGAGAGATCGACGTCCACACCGTCCCGAATTTTGATCGCGCACTCCAGCGCCCCGACGGTGCCGAAAGCCCAGCAGCTTCCGCAATAACCCTGATCGCGGATCGGCGTGCAGCCGTTCTGAGCGCGCCAGTCAAAGGCACTCGGCAGACTGCCAGCCGCCGCTGACTTCAACAGGGGCGAGCGAACCCCCCCCTTCTGTTTCCAGTTCGGAGGAACACGCAAACCACAGAGTTGTTCACGCGGACGGCGCGTCGCCGGTGTCTCACCAACAGTAAAGGTCCATTTCTCCGCCCGAGCGCGACTGCGAAGCTGCTCCATGTCCTGCGACGTAAGCTCTGCAGCCACCACCGCCCGCAACACCGCCAGACTGACCGAAATACCCACGACACATCCGATGACGCTTCTCATGAACCACACCTCACAGCCACACTCAGCCACCTGCCACGGACCGGTCACCCCAACAGTGGACGTACCTCCACGCGGGGACGGCCCATCCCCTGCTGCGATGCGTTTCGACATCGCAACGGGATGAATTCACTGCCGAACCCCGCAGGGCTGGACGGAATGCGAAGGTACCGATAATCTCAGTCCGGGTGGGCGATCTTGACGTCGCACACGCCCGATCGATCTGGGAGCAGAACCTTCTATGCGAATCGTCGCCGATGAGAACATCCCGTACGTCCGAGAAGCTTTTGGGTGCCTTGGCCAAGTCGTTACCCTCAAGGGGAGGTCGTTGAGTGCCAAAGATGTAAGTGATGCTGAAGTCCTGCTCGTCCGATCGGTCACGCGAGTAGACGAGCGTCTGCTCGACGGCTGCAACGTCCGCTTCATCGGTACCGCCACCATCGGGTTCGACCACGTCGATACCGAGTACCTCACGCGTCGGGGAATCCCGTTCGTCACGGCGGCCGGCAGCAATGCCAACAGTGTGGCCGAATACGTCATGGCCGCCCTGCTGACGCTGGGCGAACGAAAAGGTCTCACCTGGGCCGGAAAGACGATCGGCGTCGTCGGCGTCGGCAACATCGGCAGACTGGTCGCCCGCGATGCCGCCGCGATGGGCATGCGCGTGCTCCAGAACGACCCACCTCGCCAGCGGGCAGAGGGATCGACGGGCTTTGTCGATCTGGACACGATCTGCCGCGAAGCGGATGTCATCACGTGCCACGTCCCACTGAACAAAGAGGGGCCCGACCGAACGTTTCACCTGTTCGACCGCGAAAGGCTGGCGAGGCTCCGCCCGGAAACGGTTCTGATCAACTCGAGCCGAGGGGCCGTTGTGGATAACACGGCTCTGCTCGAACGCCTGATTGGCGGACAGTTGCAGGCTTGCGTGCTCGATGTATGGGAACCCGAGCCGGCCATCAACCCCGAATTGCTCCGGAAGGTGGACGTGGGCACCCCCCACATCGCAGGCTACAGCTTCGACGGAAAGGTGGCGGGCACGTGGATGCTCTTTGAGGCCGTCCGCCGAACGTTCGATCTCCAGGTGACGTGGGACCCGCAAACGTGCATGCCGGCCACCGAAACCCCAACCATCGAGGTGGACGCCCGGGGACAAGGTGACCAGGCGGTGATGCGCCGAGTCGCACGAAGGCTCTACGACATCGAGGCCGATGACGCCCGCCTCCGCAGACTGATCGCACTGCCGTCGGAACAGCAGCCGACGTACTTCGATCAGCTTCGCAAGGATTACCCCGTTCGTAGGGAATTCCACAACACCCAGATCGCCCTCCAGGGCGCGTCGGCCACGCTGGCACACACCCTGAAGACCTGGGGATTTCGGCTCGAGACCTGAGCACACCGACTCGTGGAGAGGGATAAGCCGGCCTCGCGCGGGTTTGCCACTGTGGGCGTGGTGCGAACCCGCCGAACGACTCTGATGATGAGATGCGGTCGCGCCGAAGGCGCGTCATGACCTAAGGAGAGACCACATGCCGACAAACGGTAGACCGATGCCCCGCCCTGTCCTGAGTCGACACCGCATCCTTCAGCATGACAAGCCGAAACGATCCGGCCTCTTCCTGGTTGCGCTGATGATGGGTGCGGTGATAGCCGCCCCCATGACCCAGGCCCAGGAGGGCAAACGCACGGGTGTGACCTTCTACGTCTCCAAGCTCGGCGACAACTCCGACGGTCGCACCTGGCAGAAGGCCTTCAAGACGATCCAGCAGGCCTTGCTGGCCATACCCGACAACCAAGGCGGACACCGGATCGTGGTCCGGCCGGATATCTATGTCGAGGCCAACCTCTACCCGTCACACAAGGGGGCCGCCGGCGCCTACAACGAACTCGTCGGCGACTTCGATGGCAAGCTGGGCTCCGGAACAACCGGATGGGTGGTCATCGACTCGGGGGACCCCCAGAAGGGCTTCAAGAGCTATGACTGGTGGAGCACCATTCGCGCCTACGCCAAAGGATGGTCCAAGGATCACAAGGAGGAAACGTTCTCGAGCATCGTCTGGGACCGTTGGGTCTTCCGCAGGCTCTATGCCACCGGCTCCGATGCCGGCCTCTTCTTCGACGGAACGAACAAGGTCGAACCGTTCACCGTCATCCTCGAGGATTGTATCAGCATCGGACGAGCATTCGGTGGCGGCGTGGCGAGCGTCCTCTCACGCACCGAAGAGCCCATGGTCTTCCGCCGATGTCATCTCTGGTCATTGGACGAGTGGGGCGACACAGCCGGAGGGTATGTCCGTGTTGAAAACCCGTCGATGCCCAACAGGCCGGACATCTACTTTGAGGATTGCTCCCTCGTCAGCCCGCAGTGCGCGCTCAAGGGCGGCAACTACGGGTTCAAGACCTCCATGTGGGTCAGCATGAAACGATGCCGAATGGTCGCACTCAACTTCTCGCAACCGGCGGGCACGCCGACCGACGGCATCGTCCAGAGCGTTCAGAACGGCAAGTACCTCAAGGTGGATTTCGAGGACTGCACGCTGATGGGCTACCGGGTCTTCGGCGTGAAGGTCGACAAGGCCACGGCCAAGGACATCCAATACAACACCCGGGGATCCTGCCTCGCCTACGTCCAGTTCCAGCAGGAAGTCCCGAAGGGTTTCCACCGACTCAACCACTGGCCCGTCGAAGTCTTCAGCCACATCATCCCGCCGGAACCTCGCCGGTTTGCCGTGGTGCTCGACGATGAACGACTCATCCGAAAGGACATGTGCGAGCTGGCGCCGGTCGTCTGGCAAGAGCGGTTGTGCCATCTTGAGTGCGTCCGGCCTGCAACCGGCGGCACTGCCAAGGACTACTACCTGGTCCTCAAGGACGCCGAGACTCAGCAGGAGCTGACCCGGTTCGCCGAAGGGTATAGTCTCGCCTGCGCCTACGTCCACGAGAACACGATGTATGCCTTCGCCGCTCGATTCGAAAACAACGACTGGAACGATGTGACCATGTTCAAGTCCGCCGATCTCAAGACGTGGGACAAGAAGGTCGTCATCACCCAGGAGAAGGAGCATCTGTTCAACAGCAGCGTCTGCCGTGGACCGGATGGTTTCGTGATGGCCTACGAGACGAACGATTCGAAGTATCCGGCGTTTACAGTCAAGTTCGCCACGTCGAAGGACATCGAGAACTGGACCAAACTGCCCGACGCCATCTTCGGCACGAACCGCTATACGGCCTGTCCGTGCATCCGATACTCCAACGGCTACTACTATATGATGTACCTGGAGCACCGCGTGCCGCTCTGGCGGTTCGAAACGTATATCGCCCGCTCGAGGGACCTCAAGAAGTGGTGGCTCAGCTCGGCCAACCCCGTGCTGGCCCCCGACAGCCTGGACGAGGGAATCAATGCCTCCGACCCCGACATCATCGAATTCGGCGGCAAGACCCATGTGTACTACGCCGTAGGCGACCAGCTCACGTGGATGAACATCAAGAGGGCCTCCTATGCCGGCCCGATGGGCGAGTTCTTCGAAAAATGGTTCGCAACTCCCGAAATCGAGGACTGCGGAACAGCCACCTATCGACGATAGCCGGAGGGCAGAACGGCGGGGGAATAGAGTGGTCCAGTGGCAAGCCCCCACATGCAAACAGCGGGGCTGAACCGCATGCCTGTTTCCGGATGCATAACCCTCACCATTATCGTTATCATGCTGTCATCCTCAAAGGAGTCTCCTCATGAGCGGCAAGACACCGCGAATGTCGCGCAGGCATTTCCTGGGTGCCGCTATCGGTGCGGCCGGCGCGGTTCACGCGAAGGAGGGCGAAATGCCCAAAGGCAAGACAAGGACTGATGGCACGACCGATCAGCAGAACCCGAAGGGCTGCGACGGTCCGGCCTCTCCGCTGTTCACCCCCATTCCGATCTCCGGCGGTATCCGCCTGGCGGATCTGCCGAAATCGAACCTCTCTCAGGTGTTGCGAGATCGGGTGATACACGCCCCCACAGGTAATTGCGTGTGCTGGGGTATCCCGTTTCGCGTCGACAAGGTATTCCTGGCCCAGAATGCCCCTCTGGAGACCCGATGGCCGGCGATGAAATCGCGTTGGCTCATCGTGATGCACACGACGGATGTCCTCTCGCCGAAGCCCAATTCACATGGCTTCACCAGGCCAGCAAGAGGTCAGGCCCTTCTCCGTGAACACGTGGCGGACTACGTGTTCCTCTACTCAGACAAGACCGAGGTCCGCGTTCCCATCCTCCGCCAGCACCAGGTCGGCACCATGTATCGCGGCTGGGGTGCACCCTGTTTCGAAGCGGTCGCGCATCGCAAGCCGTGCACGACCCGTACGCTCTCGGAACAGCCTCGCTCCGGCGTCGGCTGGGGCCCCTCTCAAACGCGGGTCACTCAGCCCGACCTGCTGCCGTGGACGAATTGGCTGTGGGCATGGGAGAACCCTCATCCCGATCGCACCGTCGTGGGCCTGCGCATCGAGTCCAAGGCTGGCGGCCTGATTCTGTCCGCCCTGACAGCCGGTAGCACCACCTCGTTGCCCATTCGCTGGGAGACGCGCCGGAAGGCCATCCTTAAACTGCCCGCCGGGGACACCTTCGACCCCACCCTGACCGACAAGGGCGTCTGGAAGGCCTTGCAGCTCGATCTCGGCCAGGTCATCTCGGCACAGCCCCGGACCCTGTACCCCAACGAGGGGTGGGACAGAACGTACAACAATCGCCCGCCCGAGGTCTCCACGGGCGAGGTCCTCGTGGAGTATACGGCCCATCCGGAAGCCCTGTTTCACCTGCCCGGCGGCAAGACCGTTCCCGTTGCCGCACTCGGCCAAGGCCCCGCCGCACCGCTCACACCCGTGACAGGGGCGACTCAGCGGGTTCTGTTGCGGGCCGTTGAGAAAGGTACGAACAGGTCGGTGGCCGTCAAGCTGCACGTCCACGGCGAGGCTGGCGAATACCTGGCACCGGCGGATCGGCATCGGATCCCCAACAAGTTCTGGTATGAAGACTGGTCCGTCGACTATGTGAATCCCCCCGCACACGACTGCACCTACATTGCCGGCGAGACGATCATCGATGTGCCCCTCGGAAAGGTCTACGTCGAGATCAGCAAGGGCTTCGAGATCGCCCCGATCCGCAGGGTGGTCAAGGTCACCGGTGCGACGACTGAACTCGTCTTCGAGATCGAGCGAGTCCTCGACTGGCGCCGGCGCGGCTGGGTGACGGCCGATACCCATGTCCACTTCCTCTCGCCCCCCAGTGCCCATCTGGAAGGCGCCGGCGAAGGCGTCAACGTCGTCAACCTGCTGGCCAGCCAATGGGGCGAGTTGATGACCAACGTTGGCGACTTCGACGGCAAGACAACGTGGGGTTCGAAAGAGGCCGGCGGCGACGGCGAGTACCTGGTTCGGGTCGGCACGGAGAATCGCCAACACGTCCTCGGACACATCTCGCTTCTGGGATACGAGGGACGGATCATAGCGCCCATGACCACCGGCGGCCCCGATGAAGCCGCCCTCGGTGATCCGGTGGACGCTCTGTTGACCGAATGGGCTCGCCAGTGCCGCAAACAGAAGGGGCTGGTCATCGTGCCGCACTTCCCGAACCCGCGGGCCGAACATGCCGCCGCGATCATCGGTGGCGACGTCGACGGCGTCGAGATGACCTCGTGGGACAACCTCTACGCCGGTATCAATCCGTACTCGCTGTCGGACTGGTATCGATATCTGAACAATGGGCACTTCGTCGCGGCCGTGGGCGGCACCGACAAGATGGCCGCCACCACCGCTGTGGGCGCCGTGCGCACCTACGCCAAGCTCGCCAAGGATCACCCCTTCGACTACCAGGCATGGAAAGAGGCTGTTCGCGCCGGCAACACCTTTGCCACCTACGGTCCGCTCATGGAGTTCGCCGTCGAAGGCAAGCCCGCGGGCTCGCGCATCAAGATGAAACGAACGGGCGGCACCGTGGCCGTTGAGTGGCAGGTAGCCAGCGTCACCATCCCGATGAGCCGCGTCGAACTCGTCGTCAACGGCGAGGTCCGTGAAGGTCGCCGCGCGAACGTCCGACAGGACGAAGGCCACTGGTCGCTTAAGGTCGACAAGAGCTGCTGGATCGCCCTGCTGGTCCGGGGGCACTACAAAGACCGCCCGGAGATCATCGCCGCCCACTCCTCGCCGGTCATGGTCGAGGTCGAAGGCTCGCCGTTCTTCGCCGCCGCCGATGCCCTGACGATCCTTGAACAGATCGAAGGAGCCCTCGTGTACCTGGACGTGCTCGGCACGCGGGCCGAAACCGCTGCCTACAAGCGAATGCGCATGATCCTGACCCAGGCCTATCGCGATATTCACAACCGACTGCATCAGGCCGGCCACATGCATGACCACACACCGACGACGAACCACGAGGGACACCACGCCTGAGTACGAGCGTTCGGAAAAGCCCCAGACGACCTCATATGCGCACCACTGTGATACTCGGGAAGCGTTAATCTCGTTCGCTCGGCGGTGGCAGGGCGGCCAGATCCCGAAAGTCCTGCTGGACGTACGAATCCAACCGGTGGGCGAAATCGGCGGGAAGCGAAAGGAGGTGGATCAGCTCCAACACATCGGCACGATCTCTGATGCGGTGCGGGGCAGAACGTGCACTGGCCAGTTTCAGTTCGATCAGTGTCTTGAGGTTGACGAACTGCAGTCCCTCGGCAGAGACCTCGGCCACATCGATCGGCGCCGGAAATCGAACGGACTTAGGCTTGCCGTCACCCGGATACTCGCCGGCAACCAGAAACTCTACGCGAACGCGCGTCACCTCATCGCGAAGGTGCCTGCTCTGTGGGCCCTTGCGGTTGAATCCGTGTCCGACGAGCCCCGCATGCACGCGGTCCAATTCCTGCGCCGAACCGATCAGGATATCGATATCCTGAGTCGATCGCTGAATCCCATAATGCTGCAAAGCAATACCGCCGACGATCGCGTAGGGAACATGCAACCGGTCGAGTTCGCCCGCAACACGCCGCAGCGTCTGCCAGACACTGCCTTGGTGCTCGGTTTGCCGGTCGGCTTCCATCAGCGATTCCTGAAGACGTGACATCATGACAACTGCCCTGTAAACCGATTCGATTCTATCTGGGTGCTGATCGCGAGTCGAGAACCAAGGCCCGCCCTGATCCCCCTGCCCCCCTCACCGCACCGCCGTCCAATCGATGGCGATTCCCAGAAACGGCTCGGACTTGCTCAGGATCATCCGATACATTTCGGCGCCTCGCGTGTAGGGCACAAGATGCGTGATGAGCGGCTTCATCCTCATCTTGCCTGCTGCCATCAGGGCAAACGTCCTCTCCATCCGTTGCCGCGTCCAGCCGGCAATGTAATGCGTGGTCAGTTCATTCTTCTGGAGGAGCGACATGTCCGCCCAGACCTTCTCCGGTGTGAAGCCGGAATAGACCACCTGGCCGCGAGCGGGTTCGAGCAAGGGGACGTACTGCCGCTCGGACTCCTCCGTGTGAACCGTGTCCAACACCGCCGTCACGGGCTTGTTCCCCGTCTGACGCCGAACTGCCTGTTCGAAGCCGTCTACGCTACTGTCCACCGCGAAGTCCGCGCTGTACCGGGCCGCCAGAGTCAGGCGATCCTCGCGATGACCCGCCAGAATCACCTTCGCGCCACGGGCCCGAATAGCCTGAGCGGCGCATTGCCCGATCAGCCCGTCGCCGTAGACCAGAACCCAGTCGCCCGGCCGAATCGTCGGGCGGCTGGCGGCGTTGTAGCCCACCTGGGCTACCACGGCACCCGAAGCGTCCACGTCGTCCACCCCGTCGGGAATGCGATACAGTTCATCCGCCGAGGTGTTGGCCAGCGCCACGTGAGAGCCCCAGAACGGCTTGACCTCGCCCTCCCACTGGCCGCTGGTCGCCATGACCCGATCGCCCACCTTCCAACTCGTGACACCGGCGCCCAGGGCCGCTATGGTGCCTACTCGTTGGTAACCGGGCACGCAGGGAAAGGGAATGGTCGCCCAGGAGTACAGGTTGCGAAACGCCCAGCCCTCGGTCCCGACGCTGATGGTCGAGATGCTCGTTCGGACCAGAACCTGACCGGGTTCCGGTGCGGGCATCTCGATCGTGAGAACATCGACTTGTTCAGTCTGAACGAAGACGACGGCGGCGGTTTGCATAGGCGTCACTCCAGGAATGCAGCCGGTACCCATACGACCGTGGTAAACAGACCGTATGATACCGGCAAGAGTATCGGGAAACCCGGAGATCCGACAATGTCTTCTCGCGGCAATTGGATTCTGTGGTGTCTGGTCATCGCAACGCTCGCCGTTCAGGCGGCAATGGCAGAGACAACTTCGACCCCACCGGATACGGTTCGCAAGGGCATAACGATTCACGTCTCGAAGCTGGGGGATAACTCCGATGGGTCCTCGTGGGCCAAGGCCTTTCACACCATCCAGGCGGCTCTGCTGAAGGTCCCAGACGACCGAGGCGGACACCGCGTGATCATCCGGCCCGACACGTACGTCGAGGCAAACCTGTATCCGTCGTTCAAGGGTGCGCCGGGTGCCTACAACGTGATCGAGGGCGACGTCGACGGCCGGGCGGGCTCCGGCGCCACGGGTTGGGTGGTCATCGACACCAGTTGTCCGGACAAGGTGGTCCGGACGAATCCCAAGGGCGGCGCGGGCAACCCAGGCTTCATCGTCCTGCCCACCGGCGGTCCCGAAAGAGGCTTCAAGTGCATCGACTGGTGGGGTCCGTGGCGATGCGACCCCGAGTTCTCCGGCGCCATCTGGGACCGCTGGGTCTTTCGGCACCTCTACTGCACGGGCTCCGAGGGCGGCATCGGCTGGGACATGACGACCCAAGACGGTTGCGAGTTCTCGGCGATTGTTGAGGACTGCGTCGGCATCGGCCGTTTCGCCGGGGCGGCGGTGATGGCCCATGTGAACCGGCCGGCCGAACCCGTGCTGTTCCGACGGTGCTACTTCATGAACCTCGACTGGTGGGGCGATGCCGGCGCGGTGTATGTGCGAGGCTCGCACACGAAGATGCCGGGCACCCCCGACGCCATTTTCGAGGACTGCACGCTCGTCTCGCCGGACAACGCCTACGAAGAAAGCTGGAAGGGCTATCCCGGCTACACCCGCGTCAAATTCAAGGACTGCCGGCTGATCGTCCTGAACTTCTCGCAGCCCCACGGGACCCCCTCGGGCGGCATCATCCACACCGCCGCCGAGGGCAAGCAGCTCCATGTCGATCTCGAGGATTGCACGCTGATGGGTTTCAAGGTCTTCGGCTGTGAGAAGGGCGAGGTCAGCTACACCGTCAAGGGCAACGTGCGGGCCTATGTGCAGTTCCAGCAGCCGACGCCTAAGGGGTTCGAGCGACTGGCGTACTGGCCCGTGGACGTCTTCAGCGCCATCGCGATCCCGTCGCCGGGCCGGGCCGCGGGCGGCGCTCGCCCGGAGAATCCAAAGCTGTCGAGGATCCCCGTAACCTTCGGGACCGCCATGGAGAATACTCCCGTCGTATTCAAGGGTCAGCCGCTGCTCGTGCTCAACCATCGTGATGACAGCAAGAACAACACCGACCCCTACACCAAGAAGATGCACCTCTACATCAAGGACCTGGCTACCGGCCAGGAACTCGCCCGGTTCGGCGAAGGCCATTCGTTCGTCAACGGTTTCGTCAATGGCGAGGAGTTCAATGTCTTCGCCTCCGAAGGCTCCGACCGCGACTGGTTCAAGAGCATCTACCGGTTCCGCTCGACAGACCTCAAGACATGGCAGCGTTCGCCCGCGGTCGCGCTTGAAGGCGACGAACACCTGTTCAACTGCTCGGTCTGCCGCGACGATCAGGGCTATCTGATGGCCTACGAATCGAACAAGCCGGTCCAGTGGAGCTTCCGATTTGCCCGTTCGAAGGACCTGAACACCTGGACCAAAGTTCCCGACATCACCTTCGCCGATCGGCAAGGCCAGAGCATGTGCGCCTGCCCGGTGATCCGGTATGTCGCCCCCTACTACTACGTGATCTACACGGCCGAGCGAGGCAAAGGCGCGGGGGCGATCTATGAGTACGCCTCGCTGCAGTCCAAGTGGGTGCCCGTGGTGGCCCGATCGAAGGACCTGGTCACGTGGGCGCTGAGCCCGACGCGCTACCCCGTGCTCGAGCCCTGCGAAGGCGAAGGCCCGAACTGTTCCGACCTGGACCTCTTCGAGTACAAGGGCAACACGTACATCTATTATGCCACCGGCGATCAGGCCACCTGGGGCAGCGTTCGGGTGGCGATGTATGCGGGTCCGCTGAAGGAGATGCTGGAGGCACACTTCCCTCCGAACGTACCAACGACGACGTTTGACGCCCGCAAGGGACAGTACCTGCGATAGACAGGAGAGCACCCCATGATGAAGCCCAATCGGATGAATGCATTGATGTGTCTGTTGACCCTGACGGCCACGGGCATCGCCGCCGTCGCGGCGGAGGCAACACCCCCCGTCGAAGGCGGCAGGAAGGGTGTGACGATCTACGTCTCCAAGCTTGGTGACGGCACCGACGGCAGGACGTGGAAGACGGCCTTCAAGACGATCCAGGCCGCCCTGTCGGCCGTACCGGACAACCAGGGCGGGCATCGCGTGGTGATCCGGCCGGATCACTACATGGAAGCCCTTCTGAACCCGGCCCACAAGGGATCGCCGGGCGCCTACAACGTGCTGGAGGCCGACTTCGACGGCAAGCTCGGTTCCGGTGCGACCGGCCATGCGATCATCGACTCGGGCGACCCCCAGAAAGGCCACAAGAGCGTGGACTGGTGGGGCACCACCAAGTGCGATCCGAAGTTCTCGTGCATCGGCTGGGACCGCTGGCTCTATCGGCGCCTTTACACCTGCGGGGCCGAAGGGGCCGGGTGGGACCTGACGTGCGAAAAGGGCGCCCCATTCTCGGTCGTGGTCGAAGACTGCTTCGCCGTTGGACGGTTCTCGGGATACTGCATCGGTGCCTTCACCGGCCGCCCCAATGAGCCGGTGATCTTTCGGCGGACCCATTCGTGGGCCCTCGACTGGTGGGGTGACGCCGGCGGCATGTACGTCCGTGCCGAGAACAAGAAGATGCCCGACACCCCGGATGTCGTGCTCGAAGACTGCACGCTGGTCGGCCCCGACAACGCCCTTCAGGCCGGCAACCCCGGTTTCGACGGATACTCGCACGTCGACCTGAAGAACTGCCGGCTGATCTCGTTGAACTTCTCTCAGCCCCATGGCCAGCCCTCCACGGGTGTCATCTACAGCACGATGAAGGGCGAGCACCTTCGAGTGGACCTCGAAGACTGTTTTCTCATGGGATACAAACTGTTCGGCAGCGGCGGGCGCCAGTTTGGCATGACAGACCCCCGGCCGGACGGCGGGCCGATTCCGTATACGACCCAGGGCATCTGCAAGGCGTACGTCCAGTTTCAGCAGTCGGTGCCGACGGGCTTCGTGCGGGTCGGCGAGTGGCCAGTGGAGGTCTTCAGCTCGATCATGCCTCCGCAGCTCGCCGCCTTGGCGCAAACCGGCAAGTCGTCGACGGGCCGGCCCGAGCTGACCAAGATCCCCCTGGCGATGGGACCGGCCATGGAGAACACGCCGGTCGTCTACAAGGGGCGACCGATCATCGTCATGAACTATCGCGACGATACGAAGAACAACACCGACTTCTACACCAAGAGCATGTATCTGTATATCAAGGACCTGTGTACGGGCAACGAGATCGGCCGGTTTGCCGAGGGGCATTCCTTCGCCAATGCACTCGCCAGCGGCGACGAACTTCACGTCTTCGCCACCGAAGGCACCAACCGCGACTGGTTCAAGAGTATCTACCACTTCACGACGACCGACCTGAAGAACTGGAAGCGGGAACTCGCCATCCCCCTCGAGGGTGACGAGCACCTGTTCAACTGCTCCGTCTGTCGTGACGACCAGGGCTACCTCATGGCCTACGAGTCGAACAAGCCCGTGGGCTTCTGCTTCAAGTTCGCCCGGTCGAAGGACCTGTCGAAATGGGAGAAGGTGCCGGGCCTGATCTTCACCGGCGTGAACAACGAGTACAGCGCGTGCCCGGTGATTCGCTATTTCGCGCCGTACTACTATGTGATCTACCTGCATGCGGCGATCCCGGGACACAATGGATGGATCACCTTCCTCGCAAGGTCGCAGGACCTGGCAACGTGGGAGCTGAGCCCGTTCAACCCGATTCTGGAGGCCGGTGTGGGCGAGGGCGTCAACAACTCCGACGTCGACCTGTTCGAGTGGCAGGGCAAGACGTACCTCTTTTATGCGACGGGCGATCAGCAGACGTGGGGCACCGTCCGCGTGGCGATGTACGCGGGCCCCATGAAGCAATTCTACGAATCGCACTTCCCGAGCGGGGTGCCGATGGTCAAGGTGTCGACGAAAAGGCCGTAGCCACCGTATAGCATGTGGTGAATGGGCATGCTGAACGCCGTTTGAGCGAGGCGATCGCTCCGATCCACCGTAACGTGGAGAAGCTTGTCTCATCGCGACCACCATGCCCATCCTGTGATGTTCTCGGGCGCCGAACCGACCGACGAGCGGAGTTACACAACTCGCTGGAGCATCGTCGCACCCGCTGCAGATCGTACAGTCATGCCTGGCACTTGTTCGTGCCGCAGGCACACTCGAAAACAGCCCAGCGATTCATCGCTGGGATCTGTACCCCACACACCCCTCAGGTCCCGGAGGGACTACAGAACGCCGAGCGTGCCGGTCCAGGCTACCCCCCAGGTCGTCTGCGACGTGCGTCGTTATCCAGAAGATGTGCGATAAGGGCCACTGGAACGCGGAAGTTCGTGTGCAGGAGGCGATGCAGCGTCTCTGGCAAATCGATCAGCCCATGCCCTGCCGCGCGGTCCAGTACAAGCAGCGTGCCGGCTACGCTCAATCCCCGTGCCAAGGCGGCCTTCCTTGCTTCCATGTCATCGATCAGCACTTCGCCTGCGCCAAGCTCGCAAGCCAGTGAAATCGCTTCGACTTCGCCTCGTCCCAAGTGAATTTCACTGTCAATCCGCGACGGCTCGCGCACTTCCAGCCAAGCAGGACGGGACGATAGCCAGACCCGAACCTCTTCAGGCGATCCGCGCTGCCCCAATTCCCTGAGAACGGCAGGCGGAATGATCACTCGCCCAAAAAGCCTCGGCAGCAGATCGATCTGCTCGATCAACACGAGGTAGTTGATAGGCGACGTGTCGGAGATGACGATCATTCGGACAAGGCCCTGTCGAGTGCGGCCCGATCGTGCTCAAAATCCTCGATTGTGTAGGGGAGTTCCACGCCACGCTGCTTGAGCAAACCATCCGCTTGATCCACCGACAACTCAAGCATCTCAGCCACTTGCCCAATGCTGAGCTTGCCCTTTCGGTAAAGCTCCACGGCCAGAGCTTCCCTGGCGGCCGCGCCAAGGTTCGGACC
This sequence comes from uncultured Planctomycetales bacterium, assembly GCA_964446835.1. GTDB lineage: Bacteria > Planctomycetota > Phycisphaerae > UBA1845 > JAFGLZ01 > CAYUQT01. Next base: position 28,284 of record CAYUQT010000088.1, read on the forward strand.
CATCTCCGCCTCCAACTGCTTCTCAATCCGTTCAGGTAATGTGAATTGAATGCTCATTGAGCTGCACCTCACAAGGCATGTTCAATTCTACCACGCTGACAAAGGTGCTGATACGGCGCCCACAACTCCTGGCCACCCACCCGCCGGCCTACCGTCCGGGTGACCCCATCGCAACAAAACCGGCGACCCACACCCCACCCCTGCCTCATCGTCAACACCACCCCCTGTCCCCCTTGGGCATGAACACCAATCTCAACGAACTATGGCACCGTCCGCGTGGCGATGTACGCGGGCCCCATGAAGCAATTCTACGAATCGCACTTCCCGAGCGGGGTGCCGATGGTCAATGTGTCGACGAAAAGGCCGTAGTGCTCGGTCAAGCGCCAAGTGACGGACCGTCCCGGTCCGGATATCCGGGGCGAGACGCCCCGGCTCGGAAGGAGGCGAGTTCATCATTTCATGCCTGATGGAGCATTTCGGCCGCGTGAAGTCGCGTCCCGACTCGCATCGCACGCCGCCCCCCCAAGATGTCCGACCGAGGGGTGCGAGTTGTGTCTCTGACTCCCGCACCTGCACCATTCTGCCGGTCGATGCCTGCGTCCTTCTGTGAGTAGATGGGGGCAGGGGGCCGTTGGTCATGGGCCTTCGGCTCTGCCACAGAGAATGGAGATCGGAG